>CAYGNH010000003.1:290343-307912 GCA_964351315.1 uncultured Pseudobdellovibrionaceae bacterium | reverse complement strand
TATTAGGCGCGCCGCAAGCGTTCGTTCTGAGCCAGAATCAAACTCTCCAGTTTAAGATTCTAGATCTCTAAACAAATACTTTGCTTAAAGCTAATTTACTTAAATAAAAATTAAAAATTAAAACTCAATAAGAAAAACTTATTGAGACCTCACAAAAGTGTAATTAACTAGCTATTCAGTTTTCAAAGAGTCTCGTTCGTAAACGCAAGACTTGAGGTTCTAAGGGATGACCCTGGTGGAGTCAATAGGGAAAAATAAATAAAGACACTTTTTTTTTCATATAAATTTCAGACACATAAAGCGCCTAAAAAGCGTTCAGTTTATGAACATATTATAAGAGGACTGGGGCCAAAATGGGGCTCAAAAACCCCTTTACTATCAATAGATCTTTCGGGTTTTGAAAAAGGCCAGTGTGCGCCAGGAGACCCCGAGGGTGCCATAAAACATCCTGATTCCCCTGTTTTCTCCAGCACTTAGGTAGGTATCCAGCTGTAAATTGCTGTTCACCAAATAGGCCAAACCGGCGCCATAAAAGGTGGCCCCTTGGTCACCCGCCTGACTTCCATAGATTTCTCCCACTGTTCCCCAATTCTCGGTCAAACTTTTAGAGACGCTGAGCACCCAATTGTAGGTTGGAGAGGGGGAAATGCCATCATAGGCAATTCCGTAGTTTCCAGTCAAAGTCCATTGGTCGTCGATGGGCTTCACTGCCGAAAGCACAAAGATGGGAGCGAGCTCATCTCGTTGATAGTGATTGCTCACGTTTTTTAAACGAAATCGGGTTTGCAAACCAAGAGTTGGCAGCCAGTCGTCTGCGGCGGGAATCAAGTTGTAGCGAAAGCCCAACTGGAACTGACTGATTCCTGAAAAGTCCTGAGAAAGAGTGTTGGTTTCGACTGTGTCTTGACTGTAATCAACCACTGAGCTGATTTCAAAGCGATCTGTTAAACCCAAGCGGAAAATATTGTTGAGTGTGCGGTTGGTGGTTTTAACAAGGTTTTGATCAAATGTTTGTAGGTCGATTCCAGTTTGAATTTGAGAAACTCCGGCACCGACGACACCACCGCCTATGGCTTGACCAGGACGGCCGGTTTGAATGGATCCAACCAACTGAGCTTGACTTTGCCAACACCAAAGAACGACGACCAAAAAAATAGAGTACTTCATAGGGCAAAGTCTAAAAAATTTTTAATCCTTCGTCATTCGTATTTTAAAAAAATATTTGGGACTTTACAATTCCTCCTTGTTCGATGACGAACAAGAACCTCGGGCCAGTCTCTGGGGTCGGGAGTGGAATGTTATAAAAAAAGGGAGACTCATCAGCCCCCCCTTTTTTTTCGCGTCCATCAGATTGAAACTCGGGTCAATTGTTACACTGAAAATTAAACCGAAAATTTCCCGGAGGCAGAAAATCATCAAAAATGATTTTCTGTCCCTGGATCGTGAAAGACTGAGAATAAGCGGAGTAGGTGCTTCCGCCCATGGGCATGTATTCCACCGCCATTTCAGGATTGCCATCAGCGTCGGTGTCTAAAGGAGCGCAACCCAAAGAAAAGGTCTTTTGCATATCTTGCACCGACTGACCAATATCCTGCAGTTGACTGGTGTAATCATTGGCACAGACCGAACCAATAATAGCACCCCCAGGCTGACCGTGCCCGGTCAATCGAGACAGTTCTTCGTAATTAACACCGTAGTAAGAATACCCGGCATTTTTACAAGCCTGGTCTCCTGACATTGTCACAATGCTGTGCCAGGTGATGGTTTTGGTTCCTTGATAAGACTGATTTACAAAATCAAGAAATTGTTGAGGCGTATACTGCACGTTACTTCCACTTGAGTTTTCATCCTCATCCGATAGAACGACGACTGCAAGGTCAGCTCCCTCACGAATAAATTCGGCGTTGGCGGCATCTCCGGGTTGGCCGCTCAGGTCGCGATTGAGAACTTTAACAGTCGCGTATATTCCTTGCTCGGCACCAGAGCCTTCGCGAATCCCATCAGGATTCGAGTTTCTATGATAAGCCTGAACCTTGTTCCCAAAAAGAGTCTGCGAAAGTGAGGGGTCGAGTGCGGGGGTTAGAATATGAAGGCCATTGCCGTCGAAGTCGACAATTCGTCCATTTTCCCAATCATAGGAGCCACTGACGTCCGTAGAGGTCACGGCTAACTGCCAATCCAACCCATCAATTTTTCCGATAAAACCGTCGATTCTTTGAGCCAGGTTGGCGCGTTCGTTGTTCATCGAACCGGAGTTGTCGACAACAAATAAAATATCGACCGGACGATCGCCTTCAATTTGCACATCGACTTGTTTATCCACGACCTGGTAGCGAACTTGCCAAGTCAGGGTTTGACTTGAGCTATTGCCAACGTTGTCGGTCACGGTGACCTGAAAAGCCTGGTTCGATTCGGCAACAGCTGGAAAATCATAGGCCAAATTTTGGTCACAAGTATAAACCTGGGCGTTGTGAAGACAAGCAAAGGAAGCCACGCCCGAACCATTGCCGTCATCGGCAATAAACTGAATACGAGGGGTGCTGCCAATATATTCTACGGCATTTGGCCGAAGAACGAAGTTTAAAGTCGGAGGCGTTGTATCCACCAACCATTGGTAAGAAGCAACCGCCGACAAGTTGCCAGCGTTGTCACGAGCCCGAACAGAAAAGTTGTGCTGCCCATCAGTTAAGTTTGCAAAGGCCGCTGGACTGGTGCAAGAGGCGTAAGGTGCTCCATCAATCCGACACTCACTGAAACTGATCCCACTGCCATTGTCCGTCGCCGAGAAAGTGAAATTAGCGGAAGTTTGATTGGTGGGATTGGCCGGTGTCGAGGTGATTTGGACCGTCGGTGCCACATTGTCCACCATCCAATTATAGGAAATAACAGCGGAGTAATTTCCTGCATTGTCCAGCGAGCGAGCCTGCAAAGTGTGATTGTTGGCAGTTAAGTTGTTAAAGGTCATTGTGGTTTGGCAAGGCGCAAAGCTGCCTCCATCCAAACGGCAATCCACCCGATTGATTCCAGAGCCGGCATCTTGAGCGACGAAACTGAAACGAGCCGAGGTACTGCTTTCCACCGAACTGGGAGTTTCTGAAAAGGCAATAGTCGGCGCCGTGGAGTCAATCAACCAATTGTAGGTGATCGCGCCAGAAGCATTGCCTGCCGAATCGCGACCAATCACCGAAAACGAATGGTTGCCATCAGCCAGGCCCATTAAATTGCGAGGGCTTGTACAAACTTGATAGGGACCTCCGTCGATTCGACACTCGTAACTTGCGAGGTCTCCTGCGACCACCTGAAAGGCAAAGGCCGCGTTGCCCGAATTTTCTATGGGGTTCGGAGTTTGAGTGAACGCAATAGTTGGAGCTTGGGTGTCTTGTATCCAGTTGTAAGTCGCTGGAGCTGAGACAAGACCGACTTGGTCGGTGGCCCGCACTGAAAAAGTATGAGGACCGTCGGCCAACCCACTAAGGCTGGTCGGACTTGAGCAATTGGTATAGGCCGCGGCATCGACCTTACACTCGTAAAAGGCAATCCCTGAACCCAAGTCAGTTCCACTAAAAGAGAAGTCAGGAGTGATGTCGGCAGTGATTGCGGCCGGAGTGCTGTTGAAGGTCACGGTCGGAGCGGTGTAGTCCGGGCGCCAGTTCAACTGTTGCGGATCCGCCTTGTTGCCGGCCTTATCAAAGGCTTGCACAACAAGCAGATAGTTCGCATTTTCAGAAAGATTGGAATAAGAAACATTGTTACCACAGGCTTGAAAATTTCCGGAACCACTGCGGTCACATTGAATCTCGCGGACACCACTGCCAGAGTCGGTGACTTGGTATAGAATACTAATACTGCTCGAGCTAATCCATAAGGTGCCGACCCCTTGGGTGAATTGAATGTTTGGCGGAATATCGTCGTGAACGATACTATCCATAACACACTCTGTTTCTGGGTCGTCTTGAAATTTGTACTTAACAAAGACCGATGTGTCTTGATTTAGACGGTTTAAAGTCCAAAGTTTGTTTTGCTGGTAGGCTTCCCATTGCCCGCTGGAACAATCCGAGTCGTTACTAATCAACATCTGATCCGCGAGTCCATCCGGATTCAAAGACAGATTGACCACAGCCTCTTGCGTGTACTCAGAGTCATTGTTAATGAGCACACTTGGCTTTGGTTGAGCATTGTCGTCTGCGGATTGTTCACTGTTATACTCTTCAATGCTGTCAACGCCTTGAATGAGGTTGAAACCTGCATCTTCAGAACAAGCATTGTAACCAACAGTAATTGCAAATAGACCTGACATCATCAGAGCATATTTGAAATGCCACGAGTTAAACATATATCCCCCCGGTATGAACGGATGACCGTTCTATATATCTTATCGGCTCCTTGCTTTGAGACATTAGGCCTAGGTCTAGATTTTTCTGTATCAATATGAGAAAAATCTCACTTTTTTTCAGTTTTTTGCCGACTCCGCAGCCTGAAATCAAATCTGTCTGCAACAGGCCCAAAGTTTGTCTGGACTTAAATCCAATCGTCTTTCAGATCTTTTATTGCCAAGCATTTTTCTGAATATTTTGGGTTAAAAATCAACCCCTTGCCTGTGATAACCTTCTATTTGCACTATGGGACTAAGTACTGGGTGTTTCACCTTGGACTTAAAAAATAAACAATTTTAGAGGGGGAATAATGTTAAGGAAGACATTATCTTTATTAGGGGCCACGGTTGGAGTCCTGTTAATTTCTCAAGCCGCTTTTGGAACTTTTATTGATCCGAAAGATATCAAAAACCCGTATCAAGTTTTTAGCGAGCGTGACGCGAACATGACACAGGCTGAGTTCAATGCCGTCATCGCAAAGGCGAAATCCTTTTACGAACCTATCATTGCCTCTCATGGCGGTCGATTGGTGGTCAACGCCAAATGGGACGACGACACACTAAATGCGAGTGCTATGCAGCTTTTTGGAACTTGGACAGTCAACATGTACGGTGGGTTGGCTCGCCACCCAGAGATGAGCCTTGATGGTTTCGCAATGGTTTTATGCCATGAAATAGGACATCACCTTGCCGGTTTTACTTTCCGTAAAGGTTTTGGCGGCTTTGGCGGAACTTGGGCGGCCAATGAAGGTCAATCCGATTACTTTGCGGCCCACTCCTGTGCGCGAGAGCTGTGGAAAGACGAAACAGAACTGAACGCCACTTTTAAAACGGAGATCCCTGAGAGCGTTGTTGCCCGTTGCGACTCCATCTGGCAAACCCAAGAAGAGCGCGATCTTTGCTACCGAATCAACGCTGGTGGAGACTCATTAGCTCGAGTGCTGTCTGCCCTTTCAGAAGATCCAGTGGCTCCACAGTTCGACACTCCGTCTGCCAACCAGGTGACTCAGGTAGATGACAAACACCCCAAGGCTCAGTGTCGACTGGACACCACTTACTCCGCCTCTTTGTGTGTTGCGGAATTTGACCCCGAAACTATCCCCGGGAAAAGTCTATCCGATCCTTTCGGAGTCGATGCAGAAAAAGAATCAGCAAAGTTCACCTGCACTTCCTTTGCGCAGTTCAACGAGGGCTTGCGTCCTCGCTGCTGGTTCAAGCCAGGTATTTAAGTTCAATATTCTCTTAATGGTTGAGCCCTCGTAACAGCGAGGGCTTTTTTTACATAAAAAAAGGTCACTTTAAAAGTGACCTTTTTCGAAAAGAGATTGTTTTGAACTTCCGTTAGTTTCTAAAGCAGGATTTCCCAAGAAAGGCTTTTTCCCCACCGTGAATGACGGTGTACCAAGACTTGCTGTGATACTTCATATTCACTTCTTTTCCACCTCGATAGGTATCTAAAATCTCAGCTTTAGTCGATGGATAGCTACGAACATTGCAAGACTGAGTTGAAACCTTAGCCACTCGCTGGCGATTCAAACCTGATACAGTTCGGTATCCTTTTGGTAACTTACCCATTTCAGCCAATTTTTGATCGTAAGCTTGATCAACTTCAATCGCCATTTCAAGCTCGTCTAACATGCGGCCCGCTTTACCCAACGACTTTCTGAAGATTGCAATCATGTTCTTATATTCGTCGCTATCTTTTTTAAGGTCACGATAAGTGCTGGCTATGGATTTTCGAGCCTTTTTCACATCCGAACGAATAGCACTCACACGAGCTGCGGTTTGTTTAGCCGCGACTTTCATTCGACGGTGGTCGGTTTGCATTTTGCGAAGATCTTCTTCTTCCCGTTGTTTTTCTCCGGTGACTCTATCTTCATCCGATTTAATCAAGGCCAGCTCAGCTTCAACTTTCTCGCTCTTCTTACGAAGCTTTTCTTGTTCGGCATTAATCTTCAGAAGTTCTTTCTGCATTTTATCTTTTGCGGTCCGTGAATCGGCAATTTTCTTTTCTGTGTCTTTAATTCTTTTCTCGGCGCGCTCACGCTTTCTTTTCGCGTCCTGTTTCTCGCGCTCCAACTGAGCCTGCATACGCTTTTCTTCAGCGCGCTCCTCCGCCAGCTCTTTCTGTAGCTCTTGCGATTCTATAATCGCCGCTTCGGAATCGGCTCCGATTGCGTCTGCTTCAATCAGTTCTTGATTCAAGTCAGAGATGTCTGCCAAAGCCATTGATGAACTCAATAGGCCACTTACCAAAAATATAGTTAATAATTTTAAACCCTTCATAACCTCTCTCCTGTTGGGAATATATAGAGCAAAGTGCATACCAACCCGCTAAACCAAGGAAGACGCATTGGTTTGATTTCACGCGCAAAAAGTGTCTAAACGTGCCGTTAATTGGCAACAATATCGACATGCCACCTTGATACTTATGATTTTTCAACCATTTATTAGGTTGCGCATTTTTGTCAGGAAAAAAAAAAATTAAACGCCCGGTTGAGCTCTATCTGTAATTTATTCAATCTGAGCCTGGCATATTCCTTGTATCAATGTGAGACGTTGAATTATTGAACCAACAGGAGCTGCCCGTTGAAATCGTTTGCATTTTTATTTTTAAGTGTCTTTTTATCCTCGAGCTTTTTGCTCGCCAATCAATTGGATTCCGATCGCTCCATTCTACAAAGAATGACGGGAGACAATGCTTACCTTCCGGCCACTCAATCTATTGATCTCGGAGAGGAAATCAATGGACTGAATCCAGGGGAAAAAATTTCCGCGCTCACTTTGAACACTCCTCATGCTGGAAAGTCTTTACAGCTGCAAGGAAAACGAAGCATCGTTCTTTTGGAAGAATCAGACTTGAATCAAGTCGATGAGAGCTTGAAGATGGCCATTCAAGAGGTCGTCAACAATAAGTCTGAAGCCCTTAAAGAAATTGGAATTGAGTACTCTAAACCAGGTGTTGAGAACTTTTATGTCCTAGCCAACTATGAAGCCTCACAATCGGCTGGCGCACCGTCAGAGTGGTTTGTCGCAGTGATCCCCCACGATGTGGTGGTTGAAGAAGTGATCCTGCAAACAGAGTGGTTTGGGACTGGAGCTGGCGGTCACAATCAAGTGCGATTGATTCTAGATACCCCGGTAGTGGCTATTCCCCAATCGGCCCACACGCACACCCCTTTTGTTTTTGACTATAACGGAAAAGGCGATCTGACCTATGCTTTGCAGGCCGCTCGTATTCAAGGGGCTGAGCAGGATTGGGCCCCGTTAAAAGGAGTGATGGGAGAGTTTAGCAACGCCTTACAACTTTTTGACACTCGCACTCTGGCCCTGGATCAGATCAGTCGCTCTGTGATTGATGGACTGACTGTTCTTAAAATAGACGAAAACATGACAGCGGCAGAAAAACGAGAGGTGGGTAAAAAAACCAAGGCAGTCCTGGTGAAAGCCATTGTCGATTCGGATAGTGAGCAAGAACTTAGTATCTACAACACCGTGTTTGCGAGCTGTGTGACTTATGCTTTGAAGGCACTAAAAGCTGGAATTCCTGAAATTAAAACCACTTGGTTCAATCCCTACTCGATCGAGAGAAACGTCGTGCAGGCTATGGGCATTAGTACAAATAAAGTGTTGAACTCGATGAATGACCAATATGGTCCACTCTTAAGATCCCTTGGTGGAAAAGTCATGACTCGAAAAGAAATTGCAAAAACTAAAGCTGCCAACGCTGTTCGCTCTCTTCGCGAGCCGGTTTTAATGCGAACCGAGTTCGACGAGATTGTGCAAAAAATTACGGTTTTTATTATTCAAGAAGGAATCACCTACAACCAGGTGCAAATTTTTATTGAAGAGGCTCAGAAACCCGATGTCGATTTCGACAAAATCGCAAAAACAGATGCGGGCAAACAATTGCTAACCCAAATCCGTCAACATTGGGAACAATCTTTTGAAGGTCGTGATCTTGCTGACTTTTTTAAGGCTCTCAAGGGTATTCAAACTCAACAGTCAGCAGAAGCCATTTAGTCTGGTAGTCGACGAGTTTTAAACGCTTCGTTTGGCAACTCTAAAAATTCCAAATAAGCCCCAACGCCAGCTGAGCGCCCAAAGATTTTTGGGTGTAAAAGGCGGGATTGGCATCTTGATAGACCAGCTGCCCTTGCCCAGTGAACTGCAAAAGATCGGAATAGTCGTAAACGGATTGCAACCCTAAGCGCCCTTGATAGCCCGAATTTAATTGCAGTGTGCTGGTTTCAGCCCCCAGAAAATAGCGACCTTCAAGATTCATCAATGTTTTAATGTTTTTAAAGATCGGTAAGGTGCGAGTGACTTGAGCGACTAAGTAAGGGTTGAGTAAATAGTCGGCTAACAGCAAGGTCGGGCTTTGCGATGAGAAAACCGTGGTATCAGCAGCGCCTCCACCAAAACCAACATTCCAATTGGAATTTGTAAACTGTTGTTTAATCGAAAAATCCATCCGAGTGTTTTTCACCTGTTCAATGGCAACAGTGGACGAAGATTCCATCTTTTCGTTTTCGAAACTGACATCGACAGCCAAATTCAACCAAGATCGACGGTAGTTGGCTCCGAAGGAAAGTCCGACTAAGCTCGTAGATGAAATGGTTCCGCCGCCGCCTGCTCCCGCTGATATTTCATACTGACGGGAAAGGACCTGGGTCCCGACTTTTAAAGCAAATTTTTGACTCTGGTCTGTTTTCGAAGTCAATGTGGCCGTTGCTGGAGACCGAAAACTGTTGTTGTTCTGATTAGGGTCCTGAACAGGAATTTCGATAATTACCGGACCTTTGATCTCACTGTTTGCAACCAAGCCCTCGGCAATAAAATCTCTGACGATTTTAGAGTTTTGGCTGACTTTGATTTTCATTTTGGCGCGACCGAATTGATAGTTCTTGTCCTCAGAAGCGGGCATTCGATCAGAATTCCATCGAGGGTTGGCGGCAAAAAACACAAAGCCTTTTCGCTGCCGCCAGAAAAATTTATTGGCTCGATCATTTTTGGGCAACTCTGTAATCGGCAGAGTGATCACTGTGCCGGGCGGGATTCTTTCGTGTTCCAAAAGCTGTGGATTGAGACGATAAAAGTGATGGAGCGAACCTCCACGGGAAGTGATCGGAGTGAGGTTGAGCCGACGCACAATATAGGCAGGGGCATCACCCTTGCGCAGTGTGTGTTTTAAATACTGTTCGGGCTCTAGATGTGAACTAATCGTTAACGAAGTGTTAAAATTGCTGCCCGCCCATGAAAGCGAGAGACATCCCCAAAAAAAGCTGAAAAAACAAAAAAGAATTTTTAAACGATCACTCACAAAAACTTATCGGTTCAAAATGAGATAATTTAAAAAAAAAACACCATGATTCTAGTGACTTTATCAAATCGTTAAGGACCATCGTCCGTATTTTTCATTTCCGCAATATCGAAATCAAGGCATCTTCGATTACGGGAACAACGCCTGCACCAACGTCGGGCTGGGAGGAGAGTGTGATAATGTCTCCAGCCGATAGGTTTCTTAGTAGAAAAGTCAGAGCGGCTGAACTTTCGTTGTGTCCGCTGGTGTTTCTAATGTAGTGGGTTTTTGTTTCGGCACCGGCCACGTCGACTCCATTGACTTGCACCTTTATGATGGGACTCACGCGGTCGTTCGATCCTGAAAGTGAATCGTTATAAGTTAAAACAAAATCTCCTGGAACATCGACTTGAATTTGATGGGGGTTGGCTAAAGTGGAGTGGGTGTAAGTCGTGGTATCATGAATATCGCTGGTGTCCCACGCGATGGTGCTGCCGCCAGCGATATTCCAATCCACTCCTGCACTTAACTGACTGGCTCGCAAACCAATAAATCCAGAGTTTGATCCTAATTTTTCTAAGTTGAGGGTGGCAGCCTGCCCGGCTTGTACATTGATAGTCCCGGCCCCGGCTTCTTGTTCGGAGGTCACCGTTAAAATGTCTCCGTTGCTGGCGGAAAAGTAGCCAAACCAGTGTAGGCTGGCATCATTGTGTCCCGAATCGTTGCGCATATACCCTTGAGAGGCCTGCCCCCCATTGACAAGGGCTCCATTCAAACGAACTAACATTCGCGGCGCCCCCCGAGTGACCGTCCCGCTAATCGGCACATTGATATAGGCCAGGTAAACGCCTGCCGCCAAGGTGATTTCATGGGGGCTGCCCCCATCATCGTGAGTAAAACTGGTATCTTTGCGGTCTTCGGTCCACTCGAAGGCCGAACTGGCTGCATTGATATTGGTACTGGCCACCGTGCGTGTCGCGGTTCCGTGAAAAATGTCTCGGCTGTTGGAAGCGTATTCTACAAACAAGCTGGCGACACTTGAAATCCCAACCACCTCATTGCCATCTTCCCCAGCGGTTTCTTGTAAGTAGACTTCCACTTGGTCACCGACGGCAAGGCCTCGAACCAAAGTTGTCACATGTCCCGAGGACTCGGAATTGCCGGTGGCTCCATCAAAGCGAATGTAGGTCGACTGTCCAATTCCTCCAGTCACTAGACTTCCATTGACCCGAATCTCCAGGCGCACACAAGGACGGTAAGTTCCGGCCGTCATTAAAAGAGGGAGTGTCGCCGACATCCAGTAGTCTCCGTTTTGTTCTATGGTTAATATCTCAGAATTGATGGTTGTGGAGTGACTGAAGTAATGGCTGTCAAATTCGCTTTGACTCCAATCGATAGGGTAGGCCGTGGCCTGATTGACTTGGGTGGGAGAGACCGGCGCTCTGGTCTGCGTGCCATTGAGAGTCGCGAGACCGGGTCGAATTGTTGTGTTACGATAAGACACCGAAGTCGAAGAGCACTCCGAAACCGTTGCATCCGGAGCCGTAGCTTGAGCCCAAAAGCTTTGCTCTGTTCCCCCTTCCATGGCCTCAGAAATTAAAATGGAGAAATCGCCATTGGTATCAGCCACGCCTGTTGCAACCGGTGTGGTGCAGGTGCTGTCCGAAAAAATCTCAACGACCGCATTAGCTTGTGTCTGTCCGTTGAAGGTTGGCAATGGGGTCAAGGCTGGAGAAGCGGGGGTTGTCGCAATGAGTACGGGCACTTCGGTCTGAGGAATCGGGTCAGACGAGGAACCCCCAATGGCGACCCCATCGCCAAGATCCGTTCCTCCGCATCCTAAGAATGGCAAAAAGAATAAAAAAACAAAATATCTATACATCATGGTTTTCAATTTCTTATCGGTTTTATAACCAAGACTTCAAACTCAATGTCTCAATATGAAACAAACAACAGGTCTTTTTTCGACTAGAAAACAATCTGCCAAGAAAACTATTCTTTGGCCCAATGAAGCAATGTGTCCATCCTCGTTTGAGTGACGACCTTCGCCGTGTGGATTACTCTGAATTCTGCATTTAGAGGTGAATGATGATTGATTTCTCTTATGACTTGAGAGACCTGGGTAAACAGGGCATCGAACTTGTGTTGATCGGCTACATGGACGAACAAACCCTACTACCGGAAGCAGAGCGCTTTAAGGATTTTCGACGTTTGATTATTAATTTTGGACGAGTCAACGCCATTCTCTCAATGGGAGTGAAAGCCTGGGTCAATTTTTCAGGTCAATTAGAAGCCTTTCCTCATTTAGAAATTGAATATAAAAATTGCTCGAAACAAGTGATCGATCAAATAAATCTGGTAAAGGGATTTCTGCCGAAGAACGCGAAAGTTTCAACCCTTTTTGTTCCCATCTTCTGCGACCGATGCAACCGCACTTTTAAAATATTAAGAAATACCGATTCGATTCGCTCGGAAATACACAATGTGGTGGCCTCAATGGAAGTTTCGGATTGTAGCGAATTTCCAAGTTGTAAAAATTCTTTTGAATTGGACTGTAACCCCGATTTCTATCTAAAATTTTTGGATTAGCCGGCTCGAAGTTTGACTGAGTCACCTCGAAAGTAAGGCTCATGTTCTCGCCTATTTAAAAAGTGTGGGCGAAGTGTCTCGTTTAAAAATCCAATTCTGAGACCTTTGTCTCATTTTCCTCCATTGAACTGACCTTAAGTAGGGTTTAAAACAAACAGGCTACTTAGATCATTCGCTTTTAATTATAATTTGGGGGTGACGAAACTATTAAAAACCCTTTTATTTTCTATTCTTACCTTCGGAATTCTAAGTTGTAGCGAACCCGAAAACGACGCGAATCCGGTTGCAATTAACTACAAGGTGGCCCAAGTCATTGCCGTTGACTACAGTGTCGCCTTACCCGGAACATTCGACACCATTGTCGTTTCAGGCCCTTCATTCCGACTCACACTTTATGGTACTAACTTTTCTGATAAAGAACTGACTATCTCTAACTTTGTGGTGACGGCAACGGGTGATAATGCCAACGGTCTCGAACAAACCGTGGAGTGGACTCCTGATATCGTTGGCGACAATCCTGTGGTTGCTGTGGTTGCACCCGGCGCTTCGTTTGGCCCCATCGTTGCCTTTGTTGATGGTCTTCCTGACGGAGAAAACCCAAATTATTTGGTTGATGTTGAGTTTTTCGGCTGGTTTGCTGGCGAAGATGACGAGACCACCGAAGACATCCAAGAGGACCTCTTTCCAGGAGAGGACTTTAATAAATTTCTTCGATTCCGAGTGCGAGACTAGTTTAAGCCTAAATCCCCAAAATATTAAATGACTTGAGCTAATACGGCGCAACTGTTTTTCAATGAATGGCTTATAACTTTCACTCAAAATCTACAGTATTGGTTCCCGTCACTAATGGGCGCGGCATTTCGCAAGAGTCTTCTGGGCGGGTACCCACTGCCCTATTTCACGATCCGCTATGTTCTGTTTACAACAAATCTTGTATCTATTAGCACCTGGGAGTATAAATATCTCACCTTTAGAAGCTCAATAAAAATGATAGTTTGGCTATGCCAAATTTTTATTTTTTCTGTGTCTTAAAACGTGTAAACTCCGCTTTATAGCATTAGAAGGCGCCATGGGAAAACTTGACGATTTGCCTAAATTTGAGATCCGCTCGCCTGAAGATCTTAGAAAATGGTTGAAGAAAAACCACCACTTAACAAATAGCCACTGGCTTATCCACTACAGGAAAACGGCTCCTGAGTATTACGTTTCCTACTCCGACATTGTCGATCAACTGCTGTGCTTCGGTTGGATTGATAGTCGACCTCGCAAACTCGATGAACGACGAACGATGCACTTGATTTCATCACGAAACCCTAAAAGTGGCTGGTCTCGAGTCAATAAAGATAAAGTTAAAATTTTAAAGAAAACCAATCAAATCACTCCCGCCGGTCTACAAGCTATTGCCGCAGCCAAGAAGAACGGTAGTTGGTACGCACTCGATGTCATTGAGAACCTGCAAGTTCCAAAGGATTTTATCGACGAGCTGGCAAACTATGAGAACGCTCAGTTCTATTTTGATAACTTCCCTCCCAGCACAAAGAAAGTTCTATTGCATTGGATTCTGTCGGCAAAAACTGGTGTCACACGAGAAAAACGAATCATAGAAGTGGCTTTTTTCGCGAGTGAAAACCTGCGAGCAATGCAGTAATTCACTTTAATTACAGATGTTTGCAAGGTTTGCAAAAAACTGCACCCTCCGTGGTGGCAAGAACGCCACCAACACTAAATCTAAAAGCTAAAAAACGCACCGGCATTCCTTAAACTGGCGATTGACCTATGTTGGAAACCAGAAAAACTTTGACCTGTCGCCGACGTGAACGCGGCTTCAGCTATCAATTTCAAGGTTCCGGACGAACTCTGACTTCGAACACGTGGCTAGGAAGGATAAACGGGTTTAAAAAGTATGACTCCCTCCCTTACCAACCAAAGGGGGCGGCCTTTTACAGCCGATAGGCTCAAGCTTTCATTTTTAGTGAATTAATATGTAACAATCATTTATACAATTGCACAATTTGTGGCGGAGAGGCTTTCAAAGCTCACATAGGTGAGTTCCCTCCACCTTTCCCTTTATCACTCGATTAAGTGAAGTCCCTGGTTCAATCGAAAAGAGTCTCAATAATTGTAATTACTTATTTTATCAAAGGTAGCCAAGACTGACTGTTAAGTTGGGATCAATTCGGGGAGACGGTCAAGCTGAAGAGATTAAGAAAAGTCAGATCCCAATTTGAGGCGTCGATAGATTGTACAGTCAACAGCAGTCATTGGCGCTTCTATAAAAAAAATCTCATATCGAAATAATTTACTGGAATTTTCGGTGGCCTTCAATTTGCAACCTCAAACTACAAGGATGGGGGGCAACAGATGCAGGGTTATTCACTTAACAAGTCTATACAATTCACTTTATTTTTTAGTCTTACTTTTTTCGGAATCAATACCGCCTTAGCTCAGTATGGTACCGGGTATACATCGAGCAGAAGCTCCTCGAAAGATAATGGGAAAAGTGGATCGAGCCAATCTTCTTCAGGAAGCTCATCAAAAGAAAAAGATAAACCCAGTAGTTCCTATTCATCGAGATCCTCTGGTGGCAGTGTTGCAAGTGGACCTACATCCTCAAGCCCTTCAAGAAGCAGCAACAATGGACCTTCTCCTCATGAAAATAAAGACGAGAAAAAGAACTCGACGAGTCTAGGCTACAGTCAACCAAAGCCGAAGCCTGAACCAGCTCCACTACAAAATGTTGGGAGTCGAGCTCAGTCCGATGAACAAAAAGAAAAAAATCAACAGCAAGGATCGATTGGGAGCTTAGATCCACAACCAAAAGGCGATGGCCCAATAGGTGATCAAGGTCAAATTTTGCGTGGGCAAACGGCAGGAGATAGTACTGCTGCTCCCGCCACAAGCTTATTTCCAATTCCAAGAGGAGCACAGGATCACGGACGCACGCCTTCAATTCAAGACGTATTAAGAGAATTTCAAAATCGCGAAGCAAGTTTTACGCCGATTCCAACAGATTCAAGAGCCGCGGTACTAAGAGCCTTTCAAAATGCCGAAAACACCCCGATTCCGGAAAACGACACTGAATACTTCACAAATGGTAACTATAACAACGACTACCTCAATAATTTTTACGAGGGAGCCGCAAGCTTTTACCTAAGGGAAGGTGTCGAGCCTTGGCAATTACTAAATGCCGAAGTTCCAACGGGCCCCATGGCCGCGAGAATGTCAATTGAGGGATCACTGCCGAACAGTTTCCACGATATCGAAATGGCGGCACGAATAGATGCGGCTGCTCGTGAGGGCGAGATTATCGTTTCCACACCTGAAAGACCATTTACCGGAGACATCTTAGAGGGATTGAGCCCCATCCAACGTTTTGGATTGGAGAATACGGTCCTCATAATTGGGCCTGGTGATACTATCGGTCATGTGGTTGAACCCTTCGACCCTAACTACGACTCATCAAGAATTTTCGGAACCCATTTTCCAGGAGGCATAGACTACATGTCTGTGACCGTTGTGTCCGCTGACCCGCCAGCAATTGAATTTCGAAATGCCGACGAGATGTTTGAATCCTTCCTCCGCCATGAACTGCAACACTCAGCAGGTTCAAACATGGCAAGGATGTCTACTGAGATTAGGGATAGTTGTGACAATGGGGGAGACTGTCCTTTTTCAGAAGAAGAGTTGAAAACGGTCGTCAATACGCAAATATTAACAGTCCTCTCGTTTCGAAACCGGATCGTTGATCGTGAATTCCAAGGAGTACAGCCTTACTTTAATGGTGAGGGGGAAGTGGACCACCTCGATGATGCAACTGTTGAGAGACTTCGAGAGATCTCTCCACAGTTTGTTGAAAATGATCGATATTTTACACTCTTAACAGAGATGTCTTCGATGCGATCTGAGGGGAACAACTCACTTGCTGTACTGGCGGAAAATATTTTTCGAAATGGAGGGACCTCTAATTATCCAGAGGTGACCCGATTGGATGCCGCCCAAATTGCCATCATACTTCGAGAGAGCGAAACACTAGATCTTCTGGACAATACGATGGATGACTTTCTTGAGTTGGCTGTAAGGGAGGGGTTATGAGTTTATTAAGGCAAAAAAGCACTGCAGTACCGTTTATCATGGGATCGATGGCGTTTATTATGTTATTCACTGTTAACATGGGGTTTTTCCCTAGTTGGTTATTTCAACCGGTAAAGCATAGTGAGATCACAACCAAGGCTCTTAGCGATTCTGACAGAGCTCGCTCCGCCATTGATCGTCGTCTGGTTAAAGGCGAGAACGCACGCGGTATTTTAGAGGCTCACATTCGCCGTTTAAGTCAAATCATAGCTACTGATAACAATAGTTATAGCTGTGGTGATTTACTTTGGACAGACAGTAACATGCTCAGCGGACGCTATTTGTTGTATCCCGATGGTACACGAGGAAGTGAGACGTTGTTCTATTGCGAAGTTAAAAACAACCAAGTCGTGGAAGCACTTAAAATTGCAAAGGTTGACGACGTTCGAAAATCTAAAAAAGAAGTGGCCAAAGTTGAAAACCACCTACAAATTCTTTTAGATGACATGAATGCCATGGTGGCCGAGAAAGAACCAAAAGTATCTCCAACGGCATCCTCAAGCCAGGTATCTCGAATGCCGGCCTCACTACCTGTGGCAAAGCCCGTGAAGAAATGTGTTCATTCCCATTATTTCTGCAGGGGTAAATCACGTTGGACAATGGATACATGTGGCAGGCAAAGGCAGATTGGAGTGAGTCACCTCCATTGTGGCGATCCCCACCACTAATAGGGATTCACCAAATAAAGAATTGAACGCAGGAAGCAAAGAAAAAGGAAACTACCTACCTGCCCAGCCGGTGAAAAACAGTGACACCGCCAAGCTCGCAAAGGCTTTAACTTTCTTGGTTGGCAGTTCCTTTCTAATGCCCGCATTGTCGAAAAACGGACCATGGGTTTTCTTCAGAAATTTCGCGAATTTCTCAATGGTTTTCTCGGTTTGGGGCAGTGGAATTCGCCGCTTTCTGCACGATCTCCGGACCTTGCTGGCGTGTGGTCTTTCCGTCCTTGAGAGGGGCGTCCGGCCCATCAGGGTTGTGTCATTTTGGGATCATAATGTGATTTATGGGTAGTTTTTTGTGTTGTAGAAGTAGGCTGATCCCGAAGTACCCCCGCCGTCATCATCTCCCAAAGCTCCTGTTAAGGCGTTGTTACCACTGACCGACACACTGTAACCAAATTGGTCACCGCCTGCGGCGTCACTAGCGGTGAGTTTTTGGGTCTGAGTCCACGTGTT
>CAYGNH010000003.1:0-290243 GCA_964351315.1 uncultured Pseudobdellovibrionaceae bacterium | reverse complement strand
TTTTGGGTCTGAGTCCACGTGTTGCTCGAAGGGTCCAATTCAAAGATATAAGCTGAGCCACTGCCACTCCCCGCATCAGAGTCCCCATCGGCTCCCACAATAGCAGTGTTGCCACTGATCGCGATACTTTGTGCAAAATAGTCATATTCGGCCGCATCAAAGGCCGTAAGTTTTTGGGTCTGTGTCCAAGTATTGCTCGAGGGATCCAATTCAAAGATATAGGCCGAGCCGCTATCTATGCCCCCATCATCATCTCCTCGCGCTCCTATGATAGCGGTGTTGCCACTGATCGCGACAACCATACCAAAAGAATCTCCAAGTGCGGCGTCCGATGCGGTGAGTTTTTGGGTCTGAGTCCATGTGTTGCTCGAAGGATCCAATTCAAAGATATAGGCCGAGCCGCTATCTATGCCCCCATCATCATCTCCTCGCGCTCCTATGATAGCGGTGTTGCCACTGATCGCGACAACCATACCAAAAGAATCTCCAAGTGCGGCGTCCGATGCGGTGAGTTTTTGGGTCTGAGTCCATGTGTTGCTCGAAGGATCCAATTCAAAGATATAGGCCGAGCCACTCGCAGCCCCGGCATCCGCGTTTCCACTAGCGCCCACAATGGCCGTATTGCCGCTAACAGAGACACTGGTTCCGAAAACGTCCCCCGCTGCAGCATCAGATGCGGTGAGTTTTTGAGTCTGGGTCCACGTATTGGTCGAAGGGTCCAATTCAAAAATGTAAGCGGATCCCGAATTGCTCCCACTGTCGTCGTTCCTATCAGCTCCCACAACAACGGTATTCCCACTGATCGCGACACTGTAGCCAAATCGGTCACCTGCTGCCGCGTCACTCGCTGTTAGTTTTTGGGTCTCCGCCCAAGAGTTTGTTGAGGGGTCAAACTCCAAAATATAAACAGAGCCACTGCCACTCCCTGCATCTGAATTTCCAGTAGCTCCCACAATGGCAGTGCTGCCACTGATCGCCACACTGGCGCCAAGCAAATCCGAGGCTGCGGCGTCACTGGCGGTGATTTTCACCTCGCCCCCCTCGGCGACTTTGGGGAGATCGAAGAAGTAGGCGGAGCCGGAAAATGTTCCTCCATCATTGTTCGTGTCTGCACCGACAAGAGCGGTGTTGCCATCGATTGCCACACTTGTGCCAAAGGCATCTCCAGCGTCCGCGTCGCTGGCAGTGAGTTTTTGAGTCTCGGTCCACGCGTTGCTCGACGGATCCAACTCGAAGATGTAGGCGGAGCCGGAACCGACTCCATCATCACTATTGTAATCCGCTCCAATGATAAGGGTGTTACCGCTTATAGCAACACTGTGACCAAATCGATCACCCGCAGCCGCGTCACTCGCTGTCAGTTTCTCGGTTTCAGTCCAAGTGTTGCTTGATGGGTCAAACTCAAAAATGTAGGCAGAACCGGAGCTGGATCCAGCATCATCATTGTAGACCGCCCCAACGAGAGCAGTATTTCCACTGACAGCTACGGTAAAGCCAAACTGATCATCAGTGGCAGCATCACTGGCTGTGAGTTTTTGGGTTTCAGTCCAAGTGTTGCTTGATGGGTCAAGCTCAAAGATATAGGCCGAGCCAGACGCGCTGCCTGCATCATCATTAAAATAGGCGCCGACAATGGCAGTGTTGCCACTTATTCCAACACTGTAACCAAACCGGTCATCAGACGCATCGTCACTGGCGATCAGTTTTTGGGTTTGGGTCCAAGTGTTGCTTGAGGGGTCAAACTCAAAGATGTAGGCGGAACCAGAATTGGAACCACCATCATCATTAAGGATAGCACCAATAATGGCCGTATTGCCGCTAATGGCGACACTAAAGCCAAATTGGTCACCTCCTGCAGCATCACTGGCAGTGAGTTTATGAGTTTGAGTCCAAGTGTTGCTCGAGGGGTCGAACTCAAAAATATAAGCGGAGCCACTGGAAGTTCCAGCGTCGTCATTCCTTTGGGCACCAATAATGGCCGTATTGCCACTGATGGCTACACTAAACCCAAACTGGTCATCGGCGGCAGCATCACTGGCGGTGAGTTTTTGGGTCGCAGTCCAAGAGTTACTCGAGGGGTCAAACTCATAAATATAAGCGGAACCAGAACTTCCCCCAGCATCACTATTTCGATAAGCTCCAATGATCGCCGTGTTGCCACTAATCCCGACACTATTTCCAAACCGATCATTGATGTCAGCATCACTGGCGGTGATTTTAACGACCTCCACCGGCAACAAGCTTGCCACGGCTGCCGTCACACTCCAAAGGGTGGACCCATTGCAAATCTCAAATTCATTCTCGGTGGTGTTGTAGGACAACTCTCCTTCGGTGGTGCACACCGCTAGGGTGTCCTCACCCATCATCGAGCGCCAGGTGGCGCCATCGCAAAACTCCATGCGACTATCCAAGTAGCTGTAGTTCAAGGTGCCGAGAGTGGTGCAAGGGGCGGCGGTGTCGCCGTTGTCCATGGAGACCCAAGCGGTGCCGTCGTAAAACTCAAAGACATTGCCACTGGTATTGTACTCGATGGTTCCGGCCACTTGGGCTTGACCCGAGTGGGAAGTTAATATGAGACTTGCGAAGAGCGCAAAACGGACCATGGGTACTCTTCGGAATTTTCGCGAATTTCTCAATGGTTTTCTCGGTTTGAGGCAGTGGAATTCGCCGCTTTCTGCAGATCACTGGTTCTTGCTAGCGTGTGGTCTTTCCGTCCTTGAGAGGGGCGTCCTGATGGTCGTCCGGCCCATCAGATTGAAACCCTCAATGGTTCGGCTGACCACCACATTAAAGGTCCAAAGATGGCCAAAAATGCAGGTTACGTCTAACGCAGCTCTTCTTGCGTGCAGTGCAAATATAAATCGTAATAGATTTCTGATTCACAGCTGACAGCGGTTTCCAGGCGGTAGACCTGGGTGTGATCGGTTTCTTGTAGCGAGGTCTCGGGATTGAACTGGAACAGAGATTCACCATTGGCACATTTTTGACTAGCATCGAAGACGTCGTCACCGACCTGAAGACGGTAGTCGGTTTCCTCTTCACCGTTGGCTTTGATAATGATTAACTCGGACACTGAGGCTTCGACACTAGCAAAACCGGTTGTGTTGAGTCCGGCACAGTTCCAGGTCCGTCCGACAAATTGACCGGGACCGGCTTGGGCGAATGAAACGATCGAGAACACAGTTAGGGCTATTAAGTATTTCATACAATCTCCTTGAAGGGCTGAAAACTTTGAACTGCCGCAAGAATATCACCAACAGCTCATTTTTGGGTGAAGCCCATCTAATTTCGATAAGAAGCTGTTTCATCGTCAGGAAACACAACAGAATTTTTACAAACTGAAGTCAAAAAGTCTTCAATTGAAGAGAGGTCCGTAGGACCCCAGTGGAGTCTTCTAGCATCGGACGCCGGGGAGGGACACGTCCCGAAGGTTCGGAACAGGCACTTTCGATTTGGGCCTCAGGGAAATGCTGCTTGGCTATACCTTCGGCCATCTGACTTCTTGCTGAGTTAGCGACACATAAAAATAAGATTGTGGCTAGGAAGGATAAATGGGTTTAAAAAGTATGAATCCCTCCCTGACCAACCAAAGGGGGCGACCTTTTCCAGCCGATAAGCTCAGGCTTTCATTTTTAGTGAATTTTTATGTAAAAATCATTTATACAATTATAGCTGGATGTTGCGAGAGGCCGCCAAAAAAGACCTAAAAAAACGGAATCCTTTCTAAAGCAGCATTGCCAAAAAATGCCACGCACCATGCTTCGCTACGCCATCGAACGCTGCCCAGAAGCCAAAAGACAGCGCTACCTCGGGGGTCAATTTTAGTTTCTTGTAAATCTTTTCGTGGATTTTTTTCAAATTGACACTTACCCCTCGTCCTGACAACGACTTGATTTGACTTCCCGATCACGAGCCAACATAAGGGGGGTAGTAAAAATTATACCTTTTGGAGGGTCTATGAAACGCACATTTGTTTACATTTTTGCTATGCTATTGGTGCAAACAGCGACAGCTGAGAGCAGGGTTGAGTGTGGAACTCGAGTCAGCGGAGAAAATCCTTTCTCACAAAATTCCGATATTGAAGTGGATGTTTTTGACATTTCAGCTTGCGAGAGCCACACCCAAGTTTTTAAAGCCATCGAGGATTGGATTCGTGAAGATGTGGAGTCCGCGGGGCTAGAGTTTAATGATATGTATTACGCCGAATCGGATATTGATTCCGCTATCGTTTTCTTAGAAGAGGACTACTCAACCAGCGATGGTGACGAGCCGTGGGAGCCCGAGCAGATTGAAAAACTGGTTGAGCTCTACACCTCGCCCAGCATGCATAAAGACCTGTGGATGGGTGAGTTCTACGAAAATTATATGGGTGGTTCTGGTGTGACGGGTTTACTGTTCTTACAAAACCAAGAGGTTGACCGCATTTATATGATTCAAAAGTTCATTTACGCCGAGTGATTGGAAGGAAAACAATAGGAAAACAATTAATGCATTTTTTTGGCTAGGAAGGATATATGGGTTTAAAAAGTATAACTCCCTCCCTGACCAACCAAAGGGGGCGGCCTTTTGCCGCCGATAGGCTCAAGCTTTCATTTTTAGTGAATTTTTATGTAACAATTATTTATACAATTACAGAATGCTTATATTTACACGGCTACAGAGATCACCAATCCTCAGGTACAAGCTGTCAAATACTTTGACAGGTGATCAACCAAAATTGTTGACTGATTTTTTTGGACGCCTAAAATCGACACCTCATTCATATCACCCGGCACTCACCTTGCATTTTCTACTTGTCCAAGGAGTCTAGACCCTGGAGTGATGATGAAATCAATAGTTTTAATTCTTTCTACACTTTCACTGCTACCAACATCTGTTTTTGGTAATGGCCGCACTGGAGGGGGGGTTAAAGGGGCTACGATCTCGTACCACCAATCTCAAATAGCCCCCTACGGTGAGATATTTCAGGAACCAGATTGGTGGCGTGACCTCTTAGCAGATCAACCAAATAGACCTAATTTCCATCCTTGTTTCCAATATATTATGAACGACATCTTGGACGGGACTTTTGATGCATCATTAGAACAAATTTATAACAACTCTAATCAGGATGGGATGCTCAGTCATCCTATGATTCATTTCTCGAGCAATCAAATTGGTCTTTCAGCTCACGACCACAATCAGGGCCGGCGAATCCTTATTGCCAATGTTTCAAGTTCACTGCGACGAAGACCCTCAAAGAGAGAGTGCAGTGGGCGTCTGATTCGCCTGCTCAATGAGGTTGCCAGTGAACAATCACTCGACCAGGCACTTTCCACCGAATTTCCTGGTGATCATTCCGATTTAGCAATTGAAGATCAGGATCTGACCGAAGAAATGGCCGCTATACCTTAAATTAGATTAATAGTGGCTAGGACGGATAGGATCCTCACTGCGAATCTGGTGACATAAAAATATTAAGGTGAGGCCTGCGCCCACGTCATATTGAAGTCGACCTCCACATTGTCACTGATCGCCATTCCCAACAATGACGGCTTTTCTACTTTGAAATGGGAGAGGTGAAGGGGAACCTGGCCACTGACTTTGGCTTTTTGTGAAGACGCCATTTCCACTTTGATTGGCACATTTTTATAAATTTTTGTTTGCCCGGCAAAATTAACTTCCACATCGGTCTTTATGGTCTGACTTTTTGAAGGCTCTTTGAGTAAAACTTTGACAGTCACCATTGAATGATAGAATTAATTCGGCCATAGATTTATGTATCGGAAAGTAAATAGATTTTATTTCGAGGCAAACGGCTAGTTAAATAGTTTATTATGCGTACAAGTGTATTAAAAAGGGAGTTGTTCAAGAATACAAATTCTATTCCGATAGGTAGATCATGAAATATAAAATGCAATTCTTAATTCAAATGTGCCTTCTAAGTAGTTGTGCTACAAGTTCTGGTGTCATTTCAATTGGGAAAAATAAATTTAGTATTTATGAACAAGGTGGATCAAGCTTTTCGAATCCCGGTGCGCAAAAGGTAAGCGCAATGAAACAGGCCGGACGCTTCTGCACTGAAAAAGAGAAAGAGGTTGAAATTATCGAGGAGAAATTAAGTAAGCCTCCTTATATTTTAGGAAATTACCCAAGTGCTGAAATTGTCTTTACTTGCAACTAAGATAAAATCCCAGTAAATTTCAATTTACAGGACTCCCAATGAGTAACCTTTACGATAGCACTACTTTAAAAGTCAATTCTCATAAAATACTAAAAATACTGACTTTTTACCTAAACTTTTGAGTTTATTCAGCACTAAATCTTGTAGATTTACTATTTTGACTACTCTTGATAGAATGAAAGCATGAATGGTCGAGATTCAAATTCAAAAATTGACAAGAAACACGAAGGCTCTCGTGTGTTTGTAGACAGGTCAGAAGCGATCAGGTCTAATCAGGATCAATTGAAGAAAATCCTAAGGTCTTACGATAAGTACGTTCAAAAAAGACCATCCCCCTCTCGGAAACCAAATAAAAGTAATAATTCCGACTAATGACTCTACAAGTAATTATCTGGGGACTGATTGGTTCCATTTCACTAAATATTCACAACCTTAAAAGGCCGACGAGGAAACGGGCTGGATGGGATTTTGTTGTCCATGTCGGCTTTTTTTCTGCCGCTTGCTTTGCATTAACTGAAGTTTTCGCTGTCGGGCTATATTACTTTTGCCCCGAATCGGTCCAGCTTGTTTCAGACACTTGGCGATCACTACTTCCTATTCTTCCGTTGAAACTTCTATTTGGGTTTACCTTTATAGCGCCTTTCCTCGGCATTATTTCAATTCCAATTCATTCTTGCTCAAAATATATCCTTTATTTTCTTACGAATATTTTTACGAAGTCGTATGAGGATACTTTTTTTAATTATCTTGAAGAACTCCTTGGAAACTTCATCCTTATTTCAACCAAAAGTGGCAAAGTCTATGTTGGGCTCCTGCTGGAATACACCGAGGATTTGAACGAGTCCCAAAGGTATATAAAAATAACTCCAGCCATTAGTGGGTACAGGCGATCAGAGGATAAAAAGGTCATCTTTAACGTAAAGTACCTTATGAAAACCCCAGAATTAGGTGAAGACACCAAGATTGATATGATTTTTCCAACAGCTGAAATCACTTCAATGTCCTGTTTTGATGTTGATTTACATATGTCGTTCTTAAGAGCCGGTGAAACAATCGTTGAGGGCTTTGGAGACACCTATGAAAATGATGAAGACGCTAATAATTCTGAGGCGCTAGACAGCGAATAAGTAGATGCCAAAACGCAAATCAAAAATGATTAACGGCAGATTCAAACGCATTATCACTAGTCAGCATTTCCATTTGATTTCTCAATCAGATTGCAAAATTTGGGACTTCAAATGCTAGCGTATTGCTAGCGCAATTGGTACAATGGAATCACATCTTGGGTGCGCCACTATAAACGATTGAAATTAAAAGGATTTTGGTGGAGGTAACAGGGATCGAACCTGCGACCTTCTGAATGCAAATCAGATGCTCTCCCAACTGAGCTATACCCCCACACGGGTAAAGAAGCTCTTATCTCGAAAAATTAGGAGAGGGTCAATTAATTAGGCGCTTCTGCGTAAAATTTGAGTGGGAATGCGAGAAAATAGGGCTCTTTCCTCAGCCATATCAAACCCCACTGACTCCCCGCCGCATACAACAGAGTCATAAACCTTGCGCAGGACTTCCAGCTCTTCGTCACTATTGTCCTCGTGGCAAAGACTTTCTTGGATGGCATCGAAAATGTTCATGATATCAGGGGTGGTCACCACTTTTGGCAACTTGTCCATATCCAACCCATACATAGTTAGGGGACGGAAGCCGACCAATTTGCTAGTCAGAAGGATCTTTTTACCCGAGACGAAATTCACTTGTAGAAACTCTTGGCCTTCTTCGTCGGTCCGACTAAGGACTTCTTCGACATCGAACTTGTTCACCGTAATTTGACGGCGATCCATTTTTTGCTCGATCACGAAGTAATCAGACAAATCGCTACTTACGAAGTTTAGGGCGTCTGACCCATCTACATATTTAAAAATCTGCTCTAACAATTTGTCGCTGCTTCCGAGCGTGTCTGAGTTGTTCAAGTGTCCTCCAACGTTATTCTCTTCAGATAAAAACTTATCGTCTGTACCCGGATCGAACTTTACAAAAAACTTTGCAAAATCAATAAGTTCTCAATATGAGCCCGCTCTGTCTCAAAGCCGAACGAGGTGATCAGAAAATTGTCGAAGAACTAGGGAAATCCTCTAAATCATTGACAAACCCTTGATCCAGAGACTTGACTTTAGTGCCGTGAGTCCCATACTTGTTGAGAAGCCGTTGAAGGCTGTTTGTGGAGAGTAGATATGATAGTGATTCGATGGCAGGCCCCACTTCGGCCAACCAAAGAGCAAGCCATTATGATCTTCAGAGCCGAAGATTTAAACCCTCGTGAGGAATTACTGACTCACGAAGAAACCTACCCTGAACACAAACACCCCTTGGATGAGGTTCGCATGGTCTTGGATGGCGAGCTTTCCATGAATATCAATGGCAATCAGTTGCTCTTGCGTTCAGGGGACAAAATTGTGGTCCCCTCGAACACCAAGCACTCACAAAAAGTCCTTGGCGAGCGGCCCTGTCTTTGTATTGTGGCCAACAAGCCCTTTTAGTTTATTTTTTATGCTTTCCTCGCATCCAATCCAAATATTCGCGGATGCGCTTCTCAAAGCCTCGATCGGCGGGCTGGTAGAACTCTCTTTCTTGTAATTGTTCGGGAAAATAGTCTTGCGGCAACCAACCCGTTTCCCCTTCGTGAGAATACTGGTACCCCTCACCGTAACCTAAGTTCTTCATCAGTTGGGTTTGCGCCGATCGAAAGGCTTTGGGGACCGGCAAAGGCCCGGTTTGCTTGACCACCGCCTGGGCCTTGTTAATGGCCTGGTAGCTGCGATTGGATTTGGGAGCCGATGCTAAATAGGTCACGGCTTGGGCCAGGTTGATGCGCCCTTCCGGCATCCCCACCAGCTCGACCGCATGCAATGTGTTGACCGCGACACCAAGGGCCTGGGGATCGGCATTGCCCACGTCTTCGGAAGCTAAGATCACCAGCCGACGGGCGATAAACAAAGGATCTTCGCCCCCTTCTAGCATGCGAGCCAAATAGTAAATGGCTGCATCAGGATCGCTGCCTCGAATGGATTTGATAAAAACAGAAATCGTGTCGTAGTGCTCGTCGCCTTTTTTATCAAAGCGGATACCAGAGGATTCAAAGGTTTTATTCAGGCCCTGTTCGTCGAGAGGGAAGAGGTCGGTTTCGCCATTGCGAAAGGCAAAGATCAGCTCTTCAACCAAGTTTAAAAGCTGGCGGGCGTCGCCATGACTGGTCGCCAGCAACTGTGCCAAGCCCCCGGCCGAGAGAATCTTGTCTAAACTTAGGTTTTCGGTTTCTAGGGCTCGCAACACCAATGCTTGCAAGTCGGACTCTTGCAGAGGCTCGAAAACGACCAGGCGACAGCGACTGACCAAGGCGGCATTCAACTGGTAGCTCGGGTTTTCGGTAGTCGCGCCAATCAGGTAAAAGTAAGATTTTTCAACGAAAGGCAGAAGCACATCTTGTTGGCCCCGGTTGAGACGATGAATTTCATCGACAAAGAGGATGGATTTTTTTTGGTACTCATAACGCAAGCGTTTGGCTTTTTCGCCGATCTCACGAATTTTTTTTGTCCCTAGGTCGATCGCATTTTCTTGAAAAATTTCGGCCTGCACTTCGTTGATTAAGGCGTTTGCGAACGAGGTTTTGCCACAGCCTGGAGGCCCCCACAGGATCAAGCTTTGTAGCTGCCCTTGTTTAATTTTTTTTAGGAGGTTGCGATTTTCAGCAAAACTTTTTTCCTGACCAATAAGGTCCGAAAAAGACTGGGGGCGCAGGCGCTCGGCCAAAGGTTGATCTTGTAAGTTGTTCTGCGATTGAAACAGGTCCATAAGTCTCTGGGATACTATAGGCCCAGAGACCTGCCAACTTGTAAAGCTGCGTTAAAAAGAAAGAGAGTCTAACTCGTCTTCAAAGCTGTCGTCAGCATCAAACGAGCCGCCCCCCTCCCCTTCAAACTCACTTGAATCCTCTTGCTGAACGGGCTGATCGAGACTTTCCGACCGGTTTCCCTCGTCCAAAGAAAGCTCCTCGAAGGGGTCATAATTGGCACCTGGGGTGGCCGCCTTACTGACCAAGGGTCCATCGATTTCGCGCAATATTTTTGGCTTTAAGAAGAGCAAGAGCTCACTCTTGATTTTCTCATCGCGGTTCTGCCTAAACAGATTTCCCAACAAAGGAATGTCTTTTAAAATAGGAATGCCTCGCTCGATATCGCCATCATCCAATTGGTAGATACCACCAATAACAGCGGTTTTTCCGTTTTTTACCATGACCGTGGATTTAGCAAACCTTTTGTTAAGCTCTCGAGACCCATCCTGGTTCTGAGCACCAGCGAAATCTCTTTGCACTTCCACCTCAAGAATAACATCCCCCTTGAAGGTGATTTGTGGTGTGACTTTTAAACTTAAAATCACATCCAAAAGCTCAAAAGTAATGATCGGTGGACCCGCAACAGGAATCACAGATTTTTGAAAAGGCACCTGCAAAGTTTGTCGAATCTCGGCCGGAACTTTGTTCATGGTTACGATACGAGGTTGAGAAAGGACTTTGATCTTGTCGTTGCTTTCAAAAACCGATAGGGCCGCAGTAAGTTCACCAAAGATATCGAAGGTTCCAATATTCAAATCCAAACTGAAACCGTTGGTGTTCAGGTTACCACCAAGACCGGCGTTGACCGTGGCACTTTGATCACCGAACGGAAAGGCCTGACCCGCGATATCCCAATTGATTCCCGACTCGCGAATAAAAGTCTCTCGCGCCTCAATTAATTTCGATTCGATTTCGACCTGCATCGGAGCAGTGTCCAAGGCCTTTACCAAATCTGCGATCCGATCAATATACTCTCCGTAGTCGGTGATCACTAGCGAGCTGGTTCGGTCGTCTGAGGCCACCTTTCCCTCTTTACTAGTAAAGTCTTTGAGCTTTTTAGCCAGCTCACTGACCTTGGCATAACTGACAGGAATGTACTTAACTTTGATCCCGCCCGACAACAATTGCGCTTTCTTTTCACTTTGAATTTGCTCACTAACAGCCTGTGCTTCTTTACTTAAGGTGGACTGCTTTGAGATTCGGAGGACCGATCCTTGCTTGACATAGCCAAGGCCTTGAGAGCGAAGGAGCACTTGTAGGGCTTGATCCCAAGGCACGTCGCGAAGCTTGATGCTTGTTTTTCCATCCACCTCTTTGTCCATGATCAGGTTGACTCCGCTGCGGTCAGCAATCACTTCAATAATCGTGCGCACATCTTGATCAACAAACTCTAGATTTATTTTTTCTCCAGAAAAAGTTCCAGCCCCTAAAGAAAGACCGGATTTTTCGACCCCACCAAAAGAGGAGTCTAAACTTGACCCTTGCGAAGATTGCGCCGAGGTCATTCCGCCTTGAATGGTTTGCCGGGCGGGGGACTGACCGAACTCCGCATTGAGAGGGTCAGCCTCGGTTTGGATTTGCATTTCGTTATCGGCTACCAATTGATCTAAGGGTTGCTCGGCAGGCCCAGGATCAGCCAACGGATCGGCGGCGGCTTGTTGCATAGGAACTCCGGTGGCCGTCATCACTAGTATCGAATTACCCGCCTGTTGGACGGAGGGATCGATCGGGCGTTTTAATTGAATTACAAACCGAGCCGACCCAGTCACATCGGAGTAAGCATTGATGGTTGCAATGTCCTGTTTGAAATCTTTAGTGACATAGGGACGCTTGAACCGTTCTGGCAAAAACACATCATTGACTTGAATCACTAGCTGATTCAGTTCAGGATCCACAATCTTTTCAAACTGAGCCGGACTTGAAGTTTCTATGACAACCGTGCCACCGTTTTCAAAAGACTTATACTCCAGGTTGGTCACCTGATTGGCCATGCTGCTAGCGTCCTGAGGGACATCCACAATGGCAGCATCTGTAAACTCATCCTCGATGGGCTGGGTCTCCAAGGCGAATTCATCTTGCAGGGGCTGTTCTTCATCAAACTCACTGAACGGATCTTCACCAAGCTCACCAGAGGCTAAACCTTGATCCACTTGATCAGAGTTGGTGCCACTGATTTCCATTCCTTCATCTGAAAACTCCTCACCGCCCAAATCGTCATCGGCAAAACCTTCCTCGGCGAATTCATCACCACCACCTAACTCGGCCGCTTCAAACTCGTTATCAAGAGCCTCTTGCGTGGTTAACGCAGAGTCGGGCTCTAGGCTGACCTCATCACTGACCGCTTCTGCTTCGCCAAAACCATCACCGCCAAAGTCCTCTTCAGCCCCAGCCACTAGGTTTGCACTCTCTTCTAACATCTCATCTTCGGTATCAAGAACAACGCCACCAGAAACACTCTCGGTTTCGAAATCGGCCGGCACTCCGCTGTCATCTCCGCTAAAGAGGGAACAACCTCCAATCACTGAGGTCATTGTTAGTGCTAATAAAAACTTCCATAACATCCTTGTCATGTTTGTCTCCCGGTTTTTTATTCTAGAAAAACCACTTTTGTTGTCGAGTATCGCCTTTGATTCTCTTCAATCGTTTGAATGATCACCACTTCTTTTTCTCTTATTGTGGCAATGTAACCAAAATTTTCTCCAATGTAGTCTTTGATACCTAGCCGATGTTCTTGCCCGTCAGGAGCTAAAAAAATCGCCACAGGATCTTTAGTCCCCCACAACAGACCTTTCAGTTTAAATTTTGCTAGACGAACCGTTTGCAAAGGTAAAAAAGGACCGTAAACTTGACCCGGCTTCAGTGGGTTTCCAGCGCCTTGGGTTTCAAAGGGGTCTCGGAACTCATCGCGAATGTATCGAAAAGGTTGTAAAAAACTTTTGATTTCTGAGACTCTTTCTTTGCCTGAAACCTCAGGCTCTGCAGGCTCAGCCCCAGGTTGGACAGTTGCTCCTGGATTGGCTGGCTTGCCTGTAGGGGTCTGTCCCCAGGCCACGCTGACTATTAAAAAAGAGAATACGAAACTGACGACCTTAACCACCTTTTTGATCTCCTCCAACATCCTTAGATGTATAAACGACCAAAACCGTTTGCAATTCGACCAATGGGTAGTCACCTTTGACTGTTGTTTTAAATTTCATTTCGCTGAAATCAAGCGCTCTCTCTTGCTTGGTTAAGCTCGAAACAAATTCCATAATATTGTGAAAAGGACCTTCGATGCTAAATTTGACGGCAGTTTCTCCGTATTTGGGGAATTCGCTTGATCTTTCTTCGGGAGACATCTTGTTGACTATAAGTGAGTGGTCTTCGGCTAACTTAGAAACACGTCCCTGAAGAACATTGATGTCCATTCCCTCGGGTGAGAAATAAGTTTGAAAGTCTTTCATGTTGGCGCTGATTGTTTGAATCTCTTCCTCAAATCGAACTTTATCGTCCAAAGCTTTTCGAACCCTTTTCAAAGCTTCTGAATTCTTTTGCTGACTTTGTTTTTGCTGGACGATCTGCACATCAATCGAGGTTCCAGCATCATAAAGCAACAACCAATAGAAAAAAACCAGGGCGATTCCAACCAAGAAGCACTTTTGAAGGTCCAATTTATTAAACTCTTCCATCAAGTCCATTAGTTTTTCACCTTTGCTTCAATTTCGAAGGAATTTAAATTTTCTTTTCCCGACTTCACACGCTCCATTTTTTTGTTAAAGGCAGAGAGGATAAAATCATGACTCGTTAAGTTCTGCACAATCTCTTGCACCGAGGTCGGGCTTCGAGAAAAGCCTTTAAAATTTAATGTCGATTGATCAACCACCATTTCATCCAACCACAAATCATCGAGCAGACTTCTTTGTACCACTTGAATCGCTTGTAACTTGTAAGCCCGTTTCTGAGAAATCTTTTTAATGACGGTTAACTGTTCATCCAACTTTTCTTTCTCTTTAACCAAGTCTTCAACCACACTTTTCACTGATCCAAATTGACTGACTTCAGCTTCAACTTGTTGGGCTTTTGCTTTTTCTCGAGAAAGGACAATGTTTTTCTGAGTGAGATTGTAAGATTCATAGCCGTAAAGTAAAATCGGCATAATCACCATCAGTGCCACTTTGACAGCAGGGTGAGGCCCGGACAATGACATCGCTGCGGCTTGATCCATAGCGATGGCGGTTTGTGTGCCCGTCGATGTGTAGTTGTGGGTTTTCGCTAGATTAACACGAATCATGAATCACCCACCTTGCGAGATCCAAAACCAAGAACGCAGGGAAGGAAGGGAATAATATCATTTAAAAATTGATCGGAGAATCCCTTTTTGTTTACTGAAATTTTCTGCAAAGGATTCATCACCTGACAACTTAAACCGGTAGTACTGGCAATGGCTTCAATGAGGTTCGGTACTTTGATCGACCCTCCACTAAGGAAAATTTCAGAGACGTCGGATCCACTTTTTGATTGCTCGTAGAAACTAAAGCTGTCTTTGATTTCCTCGCAAATCATTTCATTGGTGGCACTGATCACATTCGCCAGTTCGGTCGGACTGGATTGAGTTTGGGCAAAGCCAATTTTTAACTCTTCAGCTTCTTGGCTACTGACACCCAGTTCTCTTGAGATTTCCATGTTGTAGATATTTCCACCGATAGGAATATCCCGGCAAAACACAACGCCACCATTTTCCACAACCACAAGATTGGTTACGCCAGCGCCGATATTGATTAACGCCAAGGTCTGGTTTCGTCGTCCATAGTTCATCTCAAAGCAGTTCGCAAGAGAGAACCCATTCACATCAATAAGGGCACACTTTAAGCCTGCGATCTCAATCGCTTCAAAGTATCGAATGATATAATCATGTTTAGCCGCCACCAAAAGAATGTCCATGGTTTCGGCGGCGGGATTGGACGTCGGCAACAGGTGATAGTCAAGATTGACCTCACTCAAGTCAAATGGAATGTATTGCTCGGCTTCCCACTGGATTTGCTCGGAGATCAACTTGGGGTCGATTCGTGGCATCGAGATTTTTTTAACAATAACAGCTCCACCAAACATCCCGGTACAAACCGCCTTTGTTTTCAATCCCAGTTCTTTATGCAAAGCCATAATGATTTGTGACAAGGCCGACGGGTCAATGATCTCACCGCCATCGACAAGTCCCTCTGGAATGGCTGACATTCCAAAGTTCATCAACTTGAATGAGCGTCCCGTTTGTTTTAACTCGACCATCTTGATGGAACTGGAGCCAAGGTCGAGACCTATAACTTGTTTGCTGCCAAAAATCATGAAACCTTCTCTAGCTGGACCTTTCCACTACTTTCCTATCTTAAAATTAAATCCAAGCCATGAACTAAAGTCAAACCGCCGAAAGTCCGATTCTTCCAAGTTTTTTAATATCTTCAATCATTTACAAGCTAACACCCGAGCGACCTGGACTTTGCCTTTTATCCCCTAGACAAAAGGCGTACTAGACCTCGACGTTAGTTAACTTGGAATCGGAATAAAGAATTGCATCAAGGGTGAAACATCGAAAATTATGTAAATTAATGCAGCAAGGGCTAAGTAAGGACCAAAAGGAATTCCTGTTTTTAAACCGGCTTTTGAGACCAAAAGATAGGTCCCACCGATCATTAAACCTAAAATACTGGAAGCAAAAATCACGAAAAGGATGGATTGAACGCCACAGACTGCGCCGATCCAACCCAAAAGTTTGATGTCTCCCCCACCCATGCCCTCAATTTTCCGGACCGCAAAATACAGGTAGGCAACCCCCAATAGAAAGCCGCCGCCAAGAAGAACGCCCCACAACGCATCCATAAAGGCTCGGTCAGGGTTGATTGCTGCTCCAATCAAACCCATCACTATTCCGGACAGGGTAAAACGATCGGGAAGAATCATATGGTCAAGATCGATAAAACTGGATGTGACTACAAAAAATGTAAAAATCAAATACTCGAGAGTCGAAATTGACAGTCCATACCGATAATAAATGGCCGCAAAAAATAATCCCATCAGAAACTCAACGATAGGATAACGCATAGAGATCGGTTTTTTACAGTTTCGACACTTCCCCCTTAGCACTAGCCAAGAAACTATGGGGATATTTAAGAACCAAGGAATGCTCTTTTTACACTGGGGACAGTGACTTCTGGGAATTGCGACATTTTCATTTTTCGGAAGCCGCACAATGACCACATTAGCGAAACTCCCCCAGATGGCTCCAAACCAAAACGCAAAAATTGTATAGAGATCATGCTCACTCAAAATCTTTTCTCCGAAAAACAATGAGGGCCGCTAAAAAGAAAAAGGCGGCCCACAAGGTCGCTACACCCACCGAAAAACCAAGCTCATAGAGGGGAACATGGGACTTTGCAATGGCAAATTGACGCCAATTCAATGTCTCAAGGTCAGGAAAGATTCGTTCAATGATTTTTGTGGTCACTAAAAAAGTCATGGTGTGTTTTGACTGCAAAATAGAGTCGAAATTTCCCACCCAATGTCCAATCAGAAAAAAGGCGAGGGAGCCGCTGATCGACAAAAAGGGTTTGGCAAAGCTAGAAAACAAAAAAGTCACCGCTAACAGAATGGAAGACTCAAAAAAGAACCCAATAAATGCGTAGTAAGAGGTGAGCTCAATTGATAAGCCTAAAAGAAGCTGAATCCCCGTGAAACACAGTAAAAAACCGATAAGAAGAGTAAAAAGAAGGGAAAGCAAGCCCAAGTATTTGCCAAACAAATATTGCCCGCGCGAAATTGGACGGGCCAGCAACGTGTAGATCGTCTTCTTTTCGATCTCTCGAAAGAACACGCTACATCCTAAAAAAATTGTGAGTCCAGCAAAACAAAAGTGAATCCCGCCCAAGCCTAAGGAAACGGAGAGACGAAAAATTTCTTTGTAAGAGAGTTGCCCTAGGGCGAAACACAGAGCCATAAACAAAATCGAGAAAATGATCACAAAGTAAAGAACTCGATCTCGAATCATTTCAATATAGGTGTTCTTAGCTACGACGTAAGTGGCATAATTCATAAGTTCACCTCTCGGTTATTAAACTCGCTGAAGGCCCGGTCTAAACTGACTTTTTCTTGTTCGACCGAAAAAATTTCCTTACCTTGCCCGCGTAGACTATCAATGGTGGTTTGTAGTTTTTCAATGTTGTCGATCTTTAATGTCTCTGTACCTTTATCTTTTTCATTGTACTGAATAAGGAAATGACGAGGCCCAATATCCACAAAATCATTTTTTGCGCCATTAAACCGGACTTTACCTGCACGAATGACCACTAAATCTTGGCACAGACGATCAATATCATCGAGAAGATGACTTGAGAAAAAAATGGTTGTGTCTTCTTCATCAAATGTATTTTGAATAATCCGTACCAGTTGTCGGCGACCATCGGGATCCAACCCAGACAGGGGTTCATCAAGAATCAGCAGTTTTGGTTTATGAATCAAGGATTGAGCCATCCCCACCCGCTGCAACATTCCCTTAGAAAATTGCTTCAAATACATTTTACGAGCATGACTCAAGCCCACCATTTCAAGAAGATGGGTGATCCTTTTATCCAGCTCTTTCCCTTTCATGCCACTCAGCTGACCATAGAAAGTTAAAAATTCTTCAGCGGTAAGGTATTGATAAAAATAAGGTCGCTCTGGCAAATAGCCAATTTGCTTTTTAACGCTATTGTCTAAATGGTGTTTACCAAAGATTTCTAGCTGGCCCGATTGGTAGGTTAAAAGGCCAATCAAACATTTGATGCTGGTCGTTTTTCCGGTTCCATTGGCTCCTAAAAAACCGACTATGGACTTTTTTTCAATTTGGAAACTGACATCAAAAAGGACTTGGATGGCCTGCAAGCTCCAGGGGTGCCGAAAGCTTTTGTTCAATTTGTCGACTTTTAATATCATGGCGTCCTCTCTGTTTTTCCAACTCTTCAATTGTATGGAAAAACAGAAGGAATACAAAGTGATGATCAAAAGGTATTACGCGCCGCTTATCTCAATCTGAAAGGTCTAGCCTAGAGGGTAGACATCAAATTCACCGGACTTTTTCTTGTCCATGGCCAAAACTAAGGCCTCGGCCGCATGATCCTCGGTGATGCAAGGAACAGCGTAGTCAGTACAGCTGCGACGAATGGAAAAACTCGCCTCCAGTGCCTGACGGCCTGATGTGGTATTGATAACCAAATCCACCCGCCCCGAACGGATACGGTCCACACAATGGGGTCGTCCCTCGTGAACTTTCTTGACCGGAATACAGTCAACTCCATTCTCGTAGAGAAAGCTCGCCGTCCCTGCTGTGGCCGATAAGGTGAATCCAAGATCAACGATTCGTTTTGCCGTTGGTAAGAGCACTTTTTTATCTTTCTCGCGTAAAGAAAGAAAGACTTCGCCCTTCTCGGGTAAATGCACCTGACTGGCAATAAAAGCTTTCATCAAAGCTTCCGAGTAGCCGGCACCTCGCCCCATACTTTCACCCGTCGACTTCATCTCAGGGCCTAAAATGGAATCGGCTTCTGGAAATTTTTTGAAAGGAAAGACCACACCTTTAACCGCTACCAATTCGATTTTCTTCCAATCGTATTTTTCAATTTCAACTTCGTTTTTCTTCAATCCCATCATAGCTTGGATGCCCAAGTCGACCAAAGGAACCGCCGCGGCCTTTGCCAAGAAAGGCACCGTGCGTGAGCAGCGAGGATTGGCCTCGATGATGTAAACCATATCGTCTTTCACGGCCAACTGAACATTCAGATGTCCAATCACATTCAACTTATCGGCCAACTGCAAACAGCTGGTTTCAATCCTTAGCAAAATATCTTTTTTCAATCTTTGCGGCGGGATCACACCCATTGAATCGCCCGAATGGACTCCGGCGGCTTCGATGTGCTCGATCACTCCACCAATCAGGCTCCAGTCCTGGCCGCGGACGATATCAACGTCCACTTCCAATGCCCCGTCTAAAAACTGATCCATAAAGCAAGGCGCTTTTGCAGTGATGTCGGAGGCGTATTTTTTGAAATATTTGATCAGTTCATCTTCGTACTCAATAATCTCCATTCGACGACCACCCAGCACATAACTGGGGCGACAAATGAGCGGAAAACCAATACGGCTGGCGCATTCTTTGGCTTGTTCTACGTCAGACGCCAAGCCTGATTCAGGGATTTCAAAGCCGATTCCGGCGGCCACCTTAGAAAAGCTGGACCGATCTTCAGCCAAATCAATAGTCTCGACAGAGGAACCTAAAATATTGAATCCAAACGAACTGAGGTCGTGCACCAAGGACAACGGCGTTTGCCCGCCCAATTGCAAAACCACACCCAGTGGCTGCACATGCTGAAGAACATCTAAAACTCGTTCGGTGTTAAGAGGTTCAAAGTACAATTGGTCCGACGTATCGTAATCGGTGGAAACGGTTTCGGGATTGGAGTTGACCATAACCACTTCGTAACCCATTTTTTGCAACTGTTTGACTCCACGAACACAGCAATAGTCAAATTCGATCCCTTGACCGATTCGATTGGGTCCGCTGCCTATAATGACAACCCGCTTGTTATTCTTAGGGATATCGGTCGGTTCTCCCCAGTAGGTGGAGTAGTAGTAAGGGGTCTCAGAAGCGAACTCGCCGGCGCAAGTGTCGACCTGAAAATAGGCCGGACGAATCCCCTGATCCAAACGAGATTTTCGAATCTCAGAGACTTCAGTTTCACGAATTTCTGCCAATCTTAAGTCAGAGAATCCGTTTCGTTTGGCTTTTAGAATCAGCTCTGGCGTCCAATCGCCCGTTCGAATTTCTTTTTCTAAATCCATCAAATCGCGAATCTGTTGTAAAAACCAAGTGTTGATTTGAGTCAAACGCTCGACTTCTTCCAGAGTTTCTCCTTCCCGGAAAGCCTGTGCGACTTGATAAATGCGATGACTGCTGGGGAACGACAGTTTTTCTTTATCAAACTCCACCGGGTCAAATCCGTCCGAGAACTCTTGCGAACACAAAGCTTTTTGAAAACTCTCTTTAAATGTTCGGCCGATACTCATGACCTCGCCCACACTTTTCATTTGAGTGGAAAGCTGATCTTTCGCCCCTAAAAATTTTTCGAAAGTAAAACGAGGAATTTTAGTGACCACATAGTCAAGGGCCGGCTCGTAACAAGACGGCGTGGTTTTGGTAATATCATTGCGGATTTCATCTAGCCGGTAACCGATCGCAAGCAAAGCCGCAATTTTAGCGATGGGAAATCCGGTGGCTTTACTGGCTAAGGCAGAAGAGCGGGACACGCGCGGATTCATTTCGATCACCACCCGTTTTTTGGTCACCGGGTCCACCGCAAACTGGATGTTGGCACCTCCGCATTCAAGGCCAACAGCATCCAAGATCTTGCGGGCTTCGTCTCGCATATCTTGGTATTCGCTTTCCGAAAGAGTCTGCTGAGGAGCCACCGTGATCGAATCTCCGGTGTGAACACCACAGGGGTCAAAGTTTTCAATGGAACAGATCACTACAAAGGTGCCGGTGCGATCGCGCATGACTTCCAGTTCATACTCTTTCCAACCCAGAATGCTCTCTTCGACAAGAACCTCGGAAGTCGGGCTTTCACCCAAGGCTCGAGCCAACATATTTTCGTACTCTTCGCGGGAGTAAGCGACACCACCACCGCCGCCGCCCAAGGTGTAATTGGGCCGCAGAATAATGGGAAAGCCGATTTCATCAGCCACCTTCAACCCCTCTTTGAACTCACGCACCATTTGGCTACGAGTGTGGGCGGCTCCGACCTGACCTAAAAGCTTATTAAAAATTTCTCGATCTTCAGCGGACTTTATAATTTCAGGAGTGGCTCCGATCATTTCCACATCGTATTTTTTAAGGATACCGGTCCGATCTAGCTCTAGCCCAAGATTCAAAGCGGTTTGCCCACCCAGGGTGGGTATGATGGCGTCGGGTTTTTCTTTCGCGATAATTTTTTCCAGAAATTCTTTTTGCAAAGGTTCGACATAAACTTTGGAAGCGATGTCGGGATCCGTCATGATCGTCGCCGGATTCGAGTTCACCAACACGACTTCGATGCCTTCAGCCACCAAGGCCTTACAAGCCTGGGTACCAGAGTAGTCAAACTCACAGGCTTGCCCAATCACGATTGGTCCACTTCCTAAAATTAGAATCTTTTTATACTTCTCTATTCTAGGCATTAAAACCTCACTTTGCTGTCACGAGTGTAAATTTGATCGCACTTTAAATGGCTGTATTGTTCCATTTTAAAAAACATTCGAAGCAGCTCCAATTGAAAGGCCTGTTGCTCGTTGGCCTCGGCTTTTTTTAGAATCTTTACTTCTTTTAAAATAAATTTATTGGCCTCGATGGGGTGGTTGCAAAAACCTTTGGTAAAGAAATAATGATCCTCGTCAGGAATCAGGCGGGCATCGCAGATGTCGCCCTTTTCCAAGGTTAGAACAAATTCATTATTAACCACTTTCACTTTCTTTTTGCGAAATAAATCTTTGAAAAAAACAAAGTCGCCTTTAACCTTAATAAATTGCAACAAACTGTGCTCCGACTTTGCCAAATTGGAAAACACCCTTTTCTCGTCACCGTGCAGCTGCTGAAATTCATCAATTTCAAGGGCGTACTGAGCCGGCGGCAGGGTGGTTCCAGAAATGGGGCGGGTGAACAAATACCAATCGAAAAAAATATTCATCCACTGCTCGTAGCGTTCGCTTTCTTTATCATCCACACCCACATCGGCAAAAAATGTCGATTTGGCTTTCAAAACTTCAGATTCGTAGGTCGGCGACGAAAAGTAGACCGAAAGTTTTTCAATGGCATCGCCGTAATTCATTTTTTGATCCAATCAATAAACTGGTCAAAAAGAGTTGTAGCATCGCGAGGCCCCGGATGACTTTCGGGGTGATATTGTACACTAAAACACTTCATCGACGGACAGGCGATCCCAGAAATTGTTTGGTCATTGAGATTCATATGGGTGACCGTGATCTCAGGGCCGAGAGACTCTGGTTTGATGGCATAGCCATGGTTTTGCGAGGTCATGTAGACTTGACCTGTTTCCATATTCTTAATCGGATGATTGGCTCCCCGGTGCCCAAATTTCAATTTAAAGGTTTCTCCACCTAAGGCTCGACCTAAAAGTTGATGGCCCATGCAAATACCAAACACCGTTGTGTTGCCAAGCAAGTGTTGAATGTTTTCAACTGCCACTTCCACATTCTCGGGGTCCCCAGGGCCGTTACTTAACAGCACTCCCTCTGGCTTCCAATCTAGAATCTCACTGGCTGAGGTGCGAGACGGAAAAATCTGAATTTCACGACAACGCTTTATGAGCTCTCGAATAATATTTTGTTTACAGCCAAAATCTAAGACCGCCACCCGAGGCCCAGTGGCTTGGGCTCCTTGAATGGTTTCTGGTTGCTTGCGACTGACCTGGAAAGTCCAATCTTTTGGCTGGTCTCTGAAAGGCACAAAATGGGCTGCGGCTTTTTGTTTGGCCTCGGCTTCGCTTGCGGCCGTGACCATGGCACCCAGCTGAGTTCCTGATTCTCGCAAGGACAGGACGAGTTTGCGGGTGTCCATCGAGTCGATGGCCGGAATTCCGTTTTCTTGTAATCGATCCAACCATTCTTTGTTTTCTTCGCTGTTTTGAATCTCAAGAGCGATGAAGCCCTTAATCCATAATTTGCGTGACTCCCAAAAACTTTTGTCGACGCCATAGTTACCCTGTTGAGGAGCAGACATCACCATAATCTGGCCAAAGTAAGAAGGGTCTGTTGCGATTTCCTCATAGCCGTTGTGAGAGGTATTAAAAACCACCTCGCCCACAGAGTCGTCTCCAACCAGCCAGTTTCCTTTGAAGGTTTCACCACTTTCTAAAACCAAATATCCTTGTTTCATACTCAACCTCTCAAAAGTTCTTGCATCAGAGCGGCTCGGGTGTAGACGCCATTTTCTTTTTGTTGCCACATCACCAAGCGCTTGTCTTCCTGAACGCAGTTTTGGAACTCCACACCCCAATTAACCGGACCAGGGTGCATGATGATGGCCTGCTTCGATAGTTTCTGTAAGCCTTCGGCATCCAAAGTGTAGTTTTGAACAAAGTCTTCGCGCGACAGACTGCCCAAGGTGTCGCCACCGTGTCTTTCAAATTGCACACGCAAACCCACGTAGACATCACACCACCGGATGGCTTCATCGAGTGTTTCGATGTTTTCTGCGCCCAATTCTTGTTTCATTCGAAAGTTTTCTGGGGCGCAAATTTTGACATCGGCACCAAAAGATTGCAAAAGCTTGATGTCCGAATGAGCCACTCGACTGTGATCGATATCGCCCACGAACAAAACTTTCAAGCCTTGAAAGCGACCAAATTTCTCTTGGATTGTAAACGCATCCAAAAGCGCCTGGGTCGGATGGGACTGAGAACCAAACCCAGCATTTATCACCGGCACGTCACTTTGCGCAGTGACCTCTGGCAAGGGGTCGTCGCCGCCACAACGGATAACGAAGAGATCGGGGCGAATGGCGTGCATGGTCCAAAAGGTGTCGAAGAAAGTCTCGCCTTTGCTCATACTAGAGCTTTTCACATTGTCGATGACCAAACATTGAGCGCCCAGCCTTTGGGCAGCCAGTTGAAACGACATTTTGGTGCGGGTGGAAGCCTCGCTAAACACCAAGGCGACCTGCTTATTCTCGAGAAATCGTGGATGAATGCCGTTTTTGATATTCTTCTTGATTTGAGTGGCTTGAGAAAAAAGTTGTAGAGTTCTTTCCGGCGAAAGATCATCGACCCAGAGATAAGAGCGTGATTTATAGGAACTCATTAAAAACAGACATTTCCATTGGCCTCTAGGAATGTCAAGGGAAGCCCGGAGTTTAAGAAATAATTATGGAACTCGACTGAAAATCCGCTCCCACAGAACCTTAAAACCCTTTTCATTATTGTCGATCGATAGCCAGATCAGCGCTATTTCGCTTTCAACATTCTTAAAAGGAACAAAGCCCCAATCTCGAGAATCGTCGGCGCGGGTGCGATTGTCCGATAAGACGTAAAGTCCATCCTTGGGCACCTTGATGATGTCCACATTCAGTTGCGAATTGGGGACAATGGAATAAGACGTCCGAGCACCGGCCGCCTGCTCGAACCAACGTCTCTCGTCCACACTTCGATAGACCAGAGCCTTGTTGTTGAGCCATATTTGTCCCTGGCGAACCTCCACGGTGTCTCCAGGAAGGCCAACCACCCGCCGAATAATGATTTGCTCGTCATCACCAGGAAAGCGAAAAGCGATCAAGTCTCCCCGTTGTGGGGCCTTAAAATTGAGCCTTTCGCCCTTCATCAATGGAAGTGGAAATCCGTAGGAAAGGCGCCAACCCAAAACAAAGTCGCCTCGAATCAGGCCCGGCTCCATATTTTCAGTGGGAATGTAGAGGACACTTAAAACGAAAAATCTCAGGAAAAGGGCTAAAAAAATAGCCGCCAAAATTCCCTCAAAGTACTCTCGAAACAAAACTTGAATTGGGTATTTCAATGGCATTCCTCAATCGACGGATTTAAACAATCGATCCTTGCGAAGGTCGTCGACAGAGCACAAAAAACTAGAGTAACTCTCCGATTCTTCACAGCTGATCCAAATCATGGATAATTTTCCCATGATCCGGTCCATTGGTAAAGCCCCCCAAAACCGACTATCGTAAGAATGGTTGCGATTGTCGCCCATCATAAACAAATGGCCCTCAGGAACTTTGATTTCGTGGGCATTTTGCTCGACCCCAACAGAAAACTGGACCAAATATTGTTTAACGCCATTGTCTTCCTGATAGACGGTGAAATTTTGATCTGACTGAGGCATTTCTTGATAGACGAAGGGGTCGTCGTTGACCTGAATAAAGCCCTTTTCATTGATGCGGATCTCATCCCCTGGCAATCCGATCACCCTTTTGACTATAAAGTGCCCAGACTCTTCGTTGGTGCTTTTAAAAACCACGATGTCGCCCCGGGTGGGTTGAAACGGACCCCACAACCATTTCTCAGTGAAGGGCAGACGCAATCCATAAACCCACTTTTGCACGACCACATAGTCTTGCACCAAAAGGCTGGTCTCCATACTTCCAGAAGGAATGACAAAGGGCTCCCACAGGATCCAACGGAAGCTCATATAAGCAACGACGATGATCAGTAAGGATTTGATGACGTCGGTCCACTTACCGCGTTTATCACTGGGGTCTTGGCGATACAAAAGGCCCATCGTGACTATCGAACTTGGTGGAAAAAGCGGGTGCCGCGTATGGTGAGCGGATTACAAATCACACTGATCACGGGTAGCATTTCGTCACAAGACAACCAAACAAACATGGCTCGCCCCAAAACGTATTCATGGGGAACAAACCCCCATTTGCGCGAGTCATGAGACCGATTGCGATTGTCACCCATTGCGAACAATTGTCCCTCCGGGACCACGATCGGGCCGAAGGAGTCCCCCATATATTCGCCTTTTCGCAAAAGCACATGGTGTTTGACCCCTTCTAGATCTTCAATATAGTGCTCAAAATCGGCTTTGGTTTCAAAGGGGTTGGCACCTTCACTTTGCAAATCCACATCGCGCACATAACCAAAGGGGCCTGGCTCTTCTGCTGGCTCTAATGGCATCTCTTTATCATTTACAAAGAGTTTACCATCTTCGTAATAGATTTTGTCGCCAGGAACACCGACCACGCGCTTGATATAAAATGTGCTGAGATCGCGCGGGTATTTAAAAACAATGACCTCTCCCCGCTTAGGCGCTCCGAACTCGAAAAGCCACTTTTCGCTGAAGGGCAGACGAATTCCATAGATCGATTTATTGACAAAAATATGGTCGTGAATCAAAAGCGAAGGAAGCATACTTTGTGACGGAATCACATAAGCTTCCATAAAAGCCCAACGAATGGTTAAGGCCACACCGATGGCTAGAGCGTAGGATCCTAAGCCATGTGTCCAGAATCTTTTATTAAACATTAATCCTCCACCTTTAACACGGCAAGAAAAGCCTCTTGCGGCACTTCCACCGTTCCAATCTGCTTCATGCGTTTTTTACCCGCCTTCTGCTTTTCTAAAAGTTTTCGCTTACGTGTGATGTCACCACCATAACACTTGGCTGTCACATCTTTTCTGAGAGCCGAGATGTTTTCTCTGGCAATAATCTTAGAACCAATGGCTGCTTGAATCGCGATTTGAAACTGCTGCTTAGGAATCAGCTCTTTCATTTTTTTACAAAGGGCTCGGCCTTTGTAATCGGCATTGGCCCGATGGGTGATCACCGACAAAGCGTCGACAGCCTCTCCGTTGATCATGATATCCAATTTGACCAAGTCGGCCGTCTGGTACTCGGAGACTTCATACTCCATCGAGGCATAACCGCGCGAGATCGTCTTCAGTCGATCGTAGAAATCCACCACCATCTCGCTCATGGGAAGGTTATATACAATCACCACTTTGTTGTCTGAAATGTAATCCATAGAGATTTGCACACCACGTTTGGCTTCACAAAGCTTGAGAATTCCACCGATGTACTCCGAGGGCGTGTGCAACGTGATTTTTACAATTGGCTCTTCGATATGATCAATACGGGTTGGGTCCGGTAAGTCAGAGGGATTCTCCAATTCTTTCATATTCAGCTTTTGATCGAAGATGCGATAAACAACGGTCGGAGCTGTGGTAATCAAATTGAGGTTAAATTCTCGCTCCAACCTTTCTTGCACGATCTCCATATGCAACAAACCTAAAAATCCACAACGAAAGCCAAAACCCAAAGCCGCCGAGGTTTCAACCTCAAAGCTTAAACTGGAATCGTTGAGTGCTAACTTTTCTAGGGCCACTTCTAATTCTTTAAAGTCAGGAGACTCCACTGGAAAAATTCCCGCGAACACCATGGGTTTGATTTTTTGAAAACCAGGCAAAGGCTTGTCGGCCCCTTTTTTGGCCCAAGTGATGGTGTCTCCCACACGAACATCGCGAATGCTTTTAATTCCACAAATTAAAAAACCCACTTCGCCGGCAAAGAGTTCATTGACTGCGAAGGGTTGGGGCGCAAAGTATCCCAATTTCAAAACTTCATATTCCGAGTCGGAAGACATAAATTTGATCTTATCACCCTTCTTGACCTGACCATCCACCATTCGGCACAAAACGACGACGCCTTGGTAAACATCAAACCAAGAATCAAACACCAGAGCTCGCAACGGCAGCGTGCGGTCGGCTTTCGGTGGAGGGAACTTATCTACCACCTGTTGGAGGATTTCTTTTATGCCGATTTTTTCTTTGGCACTGGCACTGATTGCTTCCGAGCAATCGATGCCGATTCCGTCTTCAATTTGTCGCTTTACCGCTTCTGGATCGGCCGCCGGCAAATCAATCTTATTTAAAACAGGGAGGATTTCTAAATTGTTGTCCAAAGCCAAATAAACGTTGGCCAAGGTTTGGGCCTCAACACCTTGAGCCGCATCCACCACCAACAAAGCGCCTTCACAGGCGGCCAGTGATCGAGACACTTCATAACTAAAGTCCACATGTCCAGGGGTGTCGATGAGATTCAGCTGATAGGTTTCGCCATCGGCCGCTTTAAAGTGCAAGCGCACAGTTTGGGCTTTGATGGTGATTCCACGCTCTCGCTCGATGTCCATGGAGTCTAAAACTTGTTCTTTCATTTCTCGGTCGCTCAGACCACCGGTCATATGAATCAAGCCATCGGCCAATGTGGATTTTCCGTGGTCAATATGGGCAATAATCGAGAAATTGCGAATATGAGAAGCGTCCATAATTGCCGTGAACTTAACATGGCCTCAGAAAAAAATCGTCAGATTCTTTTAGAGGCCAGGGATTTATTGAAAGGGTTCTATTACATTTTGAAGTAGGATTTCAGAGCGTCAACTTTATCTGTTTTTTCCCAGGTGAAACCTTCTTCTTCACGGCCGAAATGACCATACGCTGCTGTTTGACGATATCTCGGTTTTAGGAGGTCAAAATAGCTAACAATCTGTGAAGGTTTTAAGCCCCAAAGCTCTCTAACCGCCTTGGATAGCTCCTCAGCAGGCACCTTGCCTGTTCCGTAATCATCAACCATGATGCTCATTGGCTCGGAAACACCGATGGCATAAGCCAGCTGCACCAAGCAACGGTCGGCCAGTCCCGCAGCGACGATATTTTTCGCCACATGGCGTCCTGCATAAGCGGCCGAGCGATCCACCTTAGAGGGGTCTTTGCCCGAGAATGCGCCGCCACCATGTGCACCGTGTCCACCATAGGTATCGACGATGATTTTTCGCCCCGTCAATCCGCAGTCCCCCTGAGGACCACCAATGATAAATTGACCAGTGGGATTGATATAAAATTTCGTTTTTTCATCCATCCATTTGGCATCGATCACTTCGCGAATCACACCATCGATAACAAACTCGCGAATCTGAGCGTGAGTCACGTCGGGACCGTGTTGGGTTGAGATCACCACCGAATCCACGCGGGTGGGCATTCCATCCACGTATTCAAATGTCACTTGCGATTTACTGTCGGGTCGCAACCAATTGACCACGTTGGTTTTGCGTTTGTTAGCTAAGGTTTTGACCAACTTGTGAGACAGAGACGTGGTCAATGGCATCAGTTCTGGGGTTTCGTTGATGGCATAACCAAACATGATCCCCTGGTCGCCAGCACCTTGCTCTAAGTCAGTGCCTGTTCCCTCGTTGACACCCATGGCGATGTCCGGGCTTTGCTGATCAATGGAAGTTAAAACGGCACAGGTTTGATAATCAAAACCTTTGGCGGAATCATCGTAGCCAATGTCTTTGATCACTTGGCGCACAATCTCAGGAATTTCAACATATGTTTTGGTGGAGATTTCACCTGCCACAACAGCCATTCCGGTTGTGATCATGGTTTCAGCGGCCACACGCCCGTTGGGGTCATCCGTCAGAATCGCATCAAGAACGCCATCACTGATTTGGTCGGCCATTTTATCCGGATGGCCTTCGGACACAGATTCACTGGTAAAAAAATAATCTTTCATAGTTTCCCCTTGGGTCAAAAGTTGGAAGTCCTACAAATTGCCCTGAATTAAGGAAGACTGTCAATGTATGCTCCCTTTCCCACCTAATGCTGCGCGAAACTAGCTCCACAGGGGCAAAGAAGGGGACTTCCCCGTCGCTTGTGTCGGAAATCTTTGATATTTAAAGTTTCAAGTGTGAACAGTCAGGCTTTTTCATACAGAGCGACAGCCTTCGATTTCTAACAGCTTTTTTTTCACTGGCAGGCCGCCGCCAGAGAAGCCCCCTAAGCCGCTGGTACCAACCACGCGGTGGCAAGGGATGGCTAACAGCAGCGGGTTTTTTCCGCAAGCGGTGCCAACAGCGCGAGCCGCCCCTGGTTTTCTTAAAGACTTTGCGATGGCACCGTAAGATTTGGTTTGGCCAAAGGGAATCTTCCACATTTTTTTCCAAACTTGGATTTGAAAATCCGTACCGTCCAAATGGCTCCAGTCAATGGGGACTTCCAGCGAGCCATGACCGTCTAAGAAGTTATCTAAAGCTTTGCGAAATTTCTTTTCGATGAAACAGGGTTTGGCACTTTCTCGGGCTTTTTTCTTTTGCCAGAGGATCTCGGTGACCCCTTGGTCGGAGGTGGTGACTCGCAAACTGTTTTGAAAAAAAGGAACTTCAAAAATGGTCATTCGGCCTCCTTACTCAGGGTCCGATTTTTATCCCATCGTCGTCACTAATAAAAGCCGGAAAGAGTCAACATGACCTCTCTACTGTAGGCGGCGTAAGCCGAAAAATGCCACTTGCGGCCGCCGAAACCCGCGCCCATCCAAAAGCGATCATTGTTTTCGTTGGGGTCGCCTTGACGAATTTCGTAACCCAGAGACACTTGCATCGGACCCTCGCGGTGGCTGAACGAGGGTGATAAAATCGTGATTTCATTGACGGTGTTGGGGTTTTCGTATTCGATCAAAGAGTAGTCCACGGCAAAGGTGTTCTTTTTGTTCACATAAGAATAGCCAATCCCGTAGTTGTTGCGATTGTTGTTGGGGCCTTCAAGGTCGATCATTTCACCGACCAAGCCAAGGCGGTGTTTTCCCTCGGGGTTGAATAGAAAACCGGCGGCGTAGGTTTGTTCGTCTTCGTAGCGCAGACCCACCCATATTTTTTCGCCCATACTAAATCCCAGGGCGCCAGCGGCCACATCTTCGCAGCCGTCACAGCCGGGCTGTAAGAGTCCGGCGGCCATCCCCCACTCTTTACCAGAATAGCCGGCCTCAAAGCCCAAATCGGTGTCCCCATTTTTAATATACTGAAGACTGCCTCGAAACCCACCTTGATACATCACACCGGCCGGGTTTTCAGGAGCGTAGCCACGGGAGAGGTTGATCAACGAGGTGACATTGGGGGAAGACACCCCTTGGCCTATGGCAATCAGGTTTTCCTCAGCCGGAGTCGCTAAGGTAAAAATCGAACACAAAATTGAAAGAAGATGAAGCATGGGGAAATTCTCCCCCACAGGACTTCGTCAGTCAATGGTCGCAGACAGCAATCAAAAGTACTTTTTGCGTTTGCTAGAAGGAAGAATCTTTAAGACATCACGGTACTTGGCGACTGTTCTGCGAGCGATTTTAATGCCGTCTTTCTTTAACAGCTCCACCAGCTTTTGATCAGAAAGAGGTTTTTTAGGATCTTCCTCGTCCACCAAATCTTTGATCTTCATTTTGACAGACTCCGAGGCCAAAGAGCCACCACTGGTGGTATTGATTCCCGAGTTGAAAAAATATTTAAGTTCAAAAATACCCTGAGGTGTGTGCATATACTTGGCTGTGGTCACTCGTGACACCGTCGATTCATGCATTTCGATATCATTGGCGATATCGCGAAGAATCATAGGTCGAATAAAGGCCGGGCCTTTTTCAAAAAACTCTTGTTGGTGTTTGACGATACTCTCAGAGACTTTATAAATGGTGCGCTGTCTTTGATGAATGGACTTGATCAACCAAACCGCCGAGCGCAGTTTGTCTTGCACATAGTCTTGGGCTTCGCTGGCGCTTTTACCCTTTTCTTTTTTCTTTTCTTCGTCGGCCAGCATGTTTTTATAAAAATTGGAGATTCGTAATTTTGGCAAACCATCTTCATTCAAAGAAACCACATACTCTTCTCCGACTTTGTAGACATACACATCGGGAGTCACATAATGGGTGTCGTTCTGGGCGAAAATACGACCCGGCTTCGGTTCCATGGTATTAATAATCTTGCACATGTCGATCACTTCTTCGACCGAGATCTCCATGGCTTTGGCAATTCCCTGGTAATTCTTTTTTTCCAGGTCGTGCATATGATTGGAAATCAGGTGCACAAAATCGTGAGTGTCTTCTTGCACATGCTTGGCTTGGATCAACAAGCACTCTTTAAGGTCGCGCGCTGCCACTCCGGGGGGATCGAACTCTTGCACCATCTGTAAGGTTTCTTCTAAATCTTTTTCAGAAACCCCTTCGTCGCTTGCAATCTCACTAAGAGGTGCGCCCAGATAACCATCATCATTGACATACTCGATGATGATCATAGCCTGCTCAAGTTCTTCCTCGTTAAAGCCATACAGTCCGGCTTGCCAATTCAGGTGATCGTGCAGCGTTTCTTTCGAAGCAATGATGTTTTCATAATTCATGATCTCATCATTGTTACGAGCAAAATTGGTTTCTCTGGATTTCTGTTGTTTTTCGAAATAATCGTCCCACTCGAACTCATCTTGTTTGCGAGGGTCCTGCATATCGGCGTCTTGCTGGGGCGTTTCGGATTCTTTGGCCACATCTTCGTTGGCCACTTCCATGCCTTCTTCAAGGACGGGGTTTTCTACCAGCTCTTTGCGAATTTCAGTTTCGAGTTCAAGGCGAGAAAGCTGCAAAAGTTTAATGGCTTGCTGCAACTGCGGCGTCATGCGCAGCGCCTGCTTCAAGGCTAAACTTTGTTTCATGCTGACAGCCATTGTTCTCCCTTTACTTTTTTAATCTATTTACAGTCTAAAATTTTCACCAAGATAAAACTTTTTAGCCAAGTCTGACTTGGTGATGGCTTCTGGAGTGCCTTTCACTTGGACAGCTCCGTCTTTCATTATATAGCTAAAATCACAAATTCCGAGTGTTTCTCGCACATTGTGGTCTGTTATGAGAATTCCGATACCTTGGTCGCGCAATTTTTTTATGATTTGCTGAATATCATAAACCGCAATCGGATCGATCCCTGCAAAAGGCTCGTCTAGAAGTAAAAACTTTGGTCGACCGACCAAGGACCGGGCGATTTCAACGCGCCGGCGTTCTCCACCCGACAAGGCGTAACCGTAACTTTCGGTGATGTGATTCAAACTGAATTCATTCACCAAACGTTCCAGGGTTTCTTGTTTTTGCGATCCGGTGATGTTTTGAGCATCCAGTGCCACCTGAATATTCTCGCGCACCGTGAGCTTACGAAACACACTGGGCTCTTGCGGCAGGTAACTGATTCCCAGCCGAGCCCGCTGGTAAATGGGTAGGCCAACGATCTCTTCGCCATCCAATTGAATGGAGCCTTCGTCCGGCGTCACCAACCCCACCACCATATAAAAACTGGTCGTCTTCCCGGCACCGTTCGGTCCCAGCAACCCCACGACTGAGGTCGAGCTGACCTCAAGGGAAACGCCTTTGACCACATGCCGATGCTTAAAACTTTTATGAATGTTTTTGACAACCAGCTTGCTCAATTCTTAGCGTCCCCTTCTTCTTTATTGGTGTTGTACCGGGTGCTGCCCTTGCGAACAACGATGCGATCTCCTCCATCATAAGCGATGATCTCATCACCGACCAGTTGATTTTCCCCTTCAACCACCTTAGGACTGTCTCTAAAAATATACTTGTCTTCCTGAAAAAAAACTTCGGCCTCGCCGGCGATGCCCCACCGACCAATGTCTTTCACTTTGACACCGCCGTCGATAAACATTGAGTGCAAATTGCCATCTTTGTAAATGAATTTGGCGCGCGGGCCAGTGATGGTCATAGTGTCGACATCAATCACCACATCTTTTTTAAAAAGCACAAAGTTGCTGGCACCACTAAACAAGGCCTCGCGGCTGCGGATTTTCATGTTGCGACCACCGCTCATTTTTTTGCGGCCCTTCACGTTGTCTTTTAAATTGATAATATTGGTGGTTAAATTGGCGTCAAAATGATCGGCGCGCATATGCAAAGGACCGCCATCACCTTTTTGATCGGGCGGGCCCACCAAGGTCACTTCCTCAGGGCCATCGATGGATCGGTCATCGGTTTTATAATAAATCACTTCCGTGTTTAGCACGTAACCATTGCTCGAAGTGGTTACCGTGTCTCCCGAAATTTTTAGTTTTTTTTGGTTTTCGCCGACAAAGCCTTCGTCTCCGGTTGCGTTGTAAAACACTTCATTGTCGCCGTAGAACTTCACCTTCACGGTATCCAAGGTGAAGTCTTCGCTGTTTATTTTTTTGCGAGCCACATCGGCGTCGAGCTCCCACATTTTTTTTTCGCCCTTGGCCTCGACCAAATGCGAACCGCGCAGAACTTGCTCCACATCTTTTTGGTTGGTTTGCTCCATCGGGGATTCCCAATCTTTTTCGACCTCGCGGTCACCGGGCTGGGGGGCGAAGAAGACCAGCTCGATCACAATCATGATAAAAATGAGGCTTGCCAGCAGCCACTTCCACATATTCGTCCTTGGGGTCAAAACCCAGAAAAAGTCAGTGATTATAGACATATCATAATGAGACCCTCTGGGAAAAGGCTTTAAGTTCAGGGCAAAATGACCGATATAAGGGGATATGACTTGGTTTGTTCACCACGACGAGAAAATTCTAGGGCCCTTTACGACTGATAAAATCTTGCAAGATCTAAAAGACGGCGAGATCAGTTACGGCGCTTACATTTGGTCAAAAGGTCAAGTGGAGTGGATTCCTGTGTCGGACTGGGAGAGCAACCTAGACAAGATCCTGTCCCAATCGGGCAGCGATCAAAAAAAGTGGCAGCTGCGGACTCCTAAAAAAGTGATTGAAGACTTGTCTTTTGACGATGTGGTCGAAGAGCTGAAGGTGATGGACAACTTTCAAATGGTTGCTGTGTCCCCGCAAGGGGGTAGTGATTGGACGCCGGTTTATTCGTCCTATCCATTTATGGAAGCTTTAAACCTATCGCGCCGCAATTTCTTAAGGGCCCCTTTAATGGGTTTGGCGAAAGTCACCCGCGACGGTTCGCGTTTTTCTTACGTGGTGAAAACCGCCACTATCGGTCAAGGTGGTGTTGGCGTTTATGGCTTGGGCCCGAACTTCGAACCGGGCACCCATGTCACCCTACGCGTGGAAAGCGAAGACTTAGAAACTTCGGTCAGCGTCAACGGCACCGTGGTCTACAACACCTCGCAAGGTTTTATCGGCATCCGCTTCGGCGAAATCCAAGCCGAATCCACCGCTGTGATCATCAACTACATGAAACGCTTCCAAAACTTCACCCCGGCCGAAAAAGACAAAAAAGAATCGGCGGTCAAAGAAGAAGCCAACATCCCCGTTAAAAACAACAAGAAAGCCTCCTAGATTTCAGACACAAAAAAAGAGGCGCTTTGGCCTCCTCTTTATAAAATCAAATTTGCGATTGCAACTTAGTTCACAACGTCCGCTGGTCCTTGCGTTGTTGGAACGTCGGCTTCTTCAGCGACAGGGTTGTTTGGGTCTTCAACGCTGAAGGGAGGCTCGCAGTAAAGAGGTCTTGCATCGAAAATCTCGTCATCAAAATATCGGCTGGCCACTTGATTGTTAGGGGAATAGGAAATAGCGCTAAAGCCATCAGCCCACATCATTCCCATCCTCTCGTTTCGAGTATTACCGGTCGCCTCATAGGATAAAGTCGGTTGGTTTTGCAAAAGGGCCTCGGACAAGGCAAAGACCTCGGTCTCTTGCGACAAGCTTTGTGTGTTCTTGTAAATAGAAACTTGAAAGTCGGTCATGGGTGTTCCAGAATTGGGTCGGTAGTTGTCGTTTCCGGCTAGGTAATGGGACGCATCACTTTCTTCAGTGTGGGACAACTGGGCAATGATGGTAAAGTTGGGGTCCCGCGTGGAAAGGTCACCAGGGGTTCGTACCCCGTAACAAACCAGGCGAACAAGCTTGCCGGCGTCTGGATTGTTGCTGGCCAAAGCTGGCAGAGCCAAAGTTAAACTGATGAAAGTTAATAAAAGAGATTTCATGCTATCCTCACTTTTGTTGATTTCTAAACTTGAATAGTTCAAAGACAGTGCCATCTTTAAAAACTAAACAATAACAATTGGATAACAATACATCCCCCCTGCTAAAACGGCTATCCCCCCTGTAGAGCCTACAAATGTGTCTAAACTTTTTACAAGGACGGGCGCAATCGCGGCTCACTCTTGCTGAGGAATTGGGTTGTTTCACTTTGAGACCGATTCGGATTCTTGCTCGGTGTTTGCAAAAAACCATACTATAATTATAGACCTAGGGGGATTTATGGCATTTTTCAGTCATAGGCGCATCGCCTTTTCTATTTCTGTTTTTCTGTTTGGATCACTGGCCTGGGGTCAAACCTATGTGGCTTGTCCACTGGTTGATGACAATCGCCTGAGCGGCGGCGCCATGGGCAACTTGTGCGGGGACGGCAGCACCGACAATGGCGAAAGTTTTTCTGATTGCGCCGTTCGCAACTGGCTGCCTTCGTTGCATGCCAGAGTTCAACAAACCATTCGGCAAGAGTGTGAAGTCGAACGAAACGTTCGCAGACAAGAAGCGCAGATCACAGCCATCCGCAACAACGTTCGTGGCATGGAGCCGCCAGAACTGGAGATCACAGAGGCTGAGCGTGAGATCATGTTTCGCTTGGATAACCGGTATGTCCCAGCCAGCTATGCCGGTGAGGCTATCGGCCCAACACCGTGGCGCAAGGACAGTTGCTTGTCCGACATGGTGGAATCGTTTTTAACCAACGCCGCCGCAACTCGCTGCAACCCAGATGCTGCCAATACCGCCTGCGGGGATGCCACCACGGCAGTTGTTGCCGCTGAGGCCGTCATGACTCAACATTCAGAAAGAATGAGGGCGGTCAACGCGGCGATCGAATCTGCCATGCGCAACGGAGAGAATGTCAATGAAGCTGTCGCCAGTGTGGCTCCGGAAATGACGGAGCGTGATTTACTGTATCCGCTTCGCGAAGGTTTGCGTCTGCAAGGCGAGCAGTTGAATATTGTGAAGGGAAAGAATGAAGCCTGCGCTGCGGCCCTTGTGGGAATCAGAGACAACGGATGCTTTGGTATTTACGAAGAGTTTTTCAACAACGAAGTCAACCAAGGCTTGATTGCTCGCAACTGCACCCACGCCGGCTTAGATCGAAATATCCAGGCCTTCACCACTTTCATGCAAGAGTCTGATGGACCAGCTAGCATTCTTAGACGCCATTCGCGGTTCCATATCCGAAATCGAGAAAAAGAATCCCAGTTCGCCACCGAGTTTGAACAAGGATACAACATCTTAGCCGAGCGAGAGCGAGTGTTGTACGGTCGAGGAACCGCCTCGGTTGAAACGGGCGGTGAGTGACTTGAACGCTTTAGTCCGCACCACACTTTTAGTCCTTACTACTATAACTTTGGCTGCCTCAGTGTCTTGGGCCGAAACCGTGAACCTTGCATCGCATATGCGTTGCGACCCTATTTACGAACCCGAAAACTGTTTGGGTCCAAAAACCTACTTTCGAAATTCACTTAAAATAGAAACCGGTATTAATTTACAAAGACCCACCTCCCGAGTTCCCACACTGCCGTTGCTGTCTCGAGAGATTCCAACTCGGGGGCGCTCAGTCAGTCGGGCCGTGCCTCGTGGCCCAGCGACCACTCAAAGTCAGACTCCACCACCCACAGAGGGCGGACCACAGCAAGCGGCGAACGGTGGTGGCGACGATGGTTTTCAGTTTGAACCCAGTGACACCCAAGGGGCTTCGATGAATCAGCCGGCGGTGAATGTGCAAAACCCGGGGTCGGGTGTGACCACGGTCGGTGGTATGATGTATGCCGGTGACGAAGAAACGACTCCCATTGCTTTGCCGGGATCGGCGTCGCCTGGAAGTTTGGCCACACAAATGACACCTCAGCAAGCCGCCCTGAATGTGAATCAAGGCATGGACACTGGCTCTGGATCTTCCGGCGGTGGACGTGGACCAGCCGCTGCCTCAGGTGGCGGTGGTGGCGTCGACCCCAATCAATTTGGACAAGTGGACAACAGTCCCACACCCACGCAGAGTGCTGGAGGCGATGGAATCACCGATCGTTTAAAAGCCATTGCTTCGGCCCTAGGCCAAGGAGCGTTGAGTGTGGCTGGTTCATTGGGTATGGGCGACGGTGGAGAAAGTGGCGGGGGTCGCAATTTGGCCAGTGTTGGCTTGGGCCCCAACGGCAAACCTTTAGCAACCGGTGCTTCAGCCCGCGCCCAACAGATTGCCCGGTCCGACAAACTGCGTACCACTTTGCAAGATGCCTTTGGACGCTATATTTCTAGTTCGAGAACGGCTGAGTTTGGCGCCGCCGAGACACTTATTTTTAACGGAATGTGCGGACACTATCAGGCCTATGCCGCCAAGTACGGGATTCCCGCCTATGAAGACAAAGCCTGCGAGGACGCCGAGTAGTTCAATCAGTCTTCGATTTGCGGAAAGTAAGTTCTTCGCACACTATTGTCTTGCACTGTCGGATCGGTGGTTAAATAGGTTCCACCCACATCGGTCAGAATGTCGTCAAAGTCGTTAAAATCGTTACAGTTGTCATACCCAAAAAGAGGGTCGTAATCACAGGCGGTTCCTTCGGCTCCGGTCACATCGGGATTGTAAGTCACACTGTCACTGGTTTCGTAGGCTACGAAGTCAGCCAGCGTGTTCCACTCGCGAATATAAAGATCGATCCGTTGCCGGATCTCACCGCCGGAGTCGTAACAAACAAAAATCCAAGACGGACTGCCGGCCGCCGCCGCTGACCCAGAAAGATCATCCACCGGCCAGAAGGCATAGGGAACATTGGTTGTAGTGGCACTAAAATACCCGGTGTGAGTGTGGCCGTTGGCCGCGCCGGGAGCTTCCCACCAGTTGGCCCAGGTCGAAAAATTCACCAAAGTGGTTGATGCATTTGGCGACAACTTGATGGCATCGTTCAAACCCACAGGGTTGTCAGAGTCAGGGTCTCGTGGCACCGTTTGCAGTTTCTGTAGGGGAACTCCGGTATCACTGAATGTACCCCAACCGTTGTTGATGTGAGGAGAGATACAAGCCCCAGCACTCCCCCCCCATTCGAGAGGTGTGATGGTGGTTTCAACAATCACACCATCGTCTTCGTTGACCGTGGCAAGCACGTCGCCAAAGCAGCAGTTGGGTCCACCCACATTTCTATAATTATAAATACAATCGACACCCATTCCATTCGGCGTGAACCTGATCTCTGGGTGCAGCGCGCAGTCCACCAAATTGTTGGCATCATAGCCACCGCCCTCAAGCAAGATTTCTAAAGCCGTTTCGGCCTGAACCGTACACGAGGTCAAAGTGCTGGGGTCGGTGGACGAATCGATATTCAGGGTGTAAGCACTCGGCCCTGTCCCGGCGCTCTCATTCCAAAACCAAGAAGGATAAGTCCCAACATGGTCACAAAGTCCGGGGGGTGCATTGTACTGCATTTCAATTTCATGCATATACAAATCCATTTCTAAAATATCCAGGGTGCATTCGATGGCTTCATAGTCGGTGCTGTCTTTGTCGATAAAACAATCTTCATCCCACTGGCCTCGTTTTTTCATAAACACATCAAATTGGTCATTTGTATTCACATTGACCCAAAAACCGGTGTCTTCGACTTCGCCGACCGGAACATCATCAATGGGATTGTCCCCAGGGTCGCCGGTTGAGGGCACCGCCGCATTGCCATCTTCTTCAGACGAGCACGCTACAAACGAAAAACCTAAACCAACGATAAGTAGTAAATGGAGCCAACTTGCAATGACCATCTTCATAAAAAAACCCTTTGTTGTGTCGAGGGGTTACCTCTCACTTTTTATCGGTGTATTGATTGGCGAATTTGAGTCTAGTCCAGGGAAATAGAGCACCTGTGTAAGATTAAAAACGCCAAAAAACCTGGAGCACAGCTAGACGAAATACCTTAAACCTTGGCCTTGGTCTGGCCTCAGTGAGAGCCAAACTAAGGATGAAACCAAGGCTCAAAAAATTGTAATCCGTTTTTGTGGAGATTGGCGTTAAGGAATTGAGGTTACCAGTGACTTATTTCACGTTGAGGAAAGAACTTGAAACGATTGCAAAAAAAGAGGAGTTGCTACTCCCCTTTGTCTTTTTTCGGAGTCACCGCAAAGTTGATCAAAGAGGCGCCGGCCTCAGTGATGGTGTACATCACTTTCTTTATGGTCAGAAAATCGATTTCTTTATCGGCCTGCATGGTGACTCGTCCCCAAGCATAGCGTTTGGCCCTTTCCTCTTCTCGCTCTTCTTCGGTCATGTCGGCGACATCTTTGTTGCCGCCAATCGCGTCTTTCAGAGCGTTCTTTAGGCCGGATTCCATCTCAGCCTTTTTCTCTTCGATATCCTTTTTCAAACCTTCGGCCAAAGGTTCGATCAACCAGTGTTCTTGCTCTTTCACCGTTTCAAAATCGGCCACCGCTTCGTCATCCAAAAAGATTTGCTCTTGGGTCACAACTACAACGTGGGCGGGTTTTAGCTTTTTAACCGCCGTAGCTTCAGGCAAGGGGACTGATTTTTTCAGCTGAATCTCTTCAACTCGATAGTTTTGCAGAAGGAAAACCGCCAACACCGTAAACATGTCAACCATGGCAGTCAAAGACAGCACCACAACCAGACTTTTTTTACCGGCCGACATATGTCCGCGACGGTCTCGTTTTCCTGGGGCGTAAATGGCCATTATTCAGCTCCTCCGGTGGCGACAGACACAGCCGGAAATCCCGACTGTAACAGAAGGTCCATCCCCTGAATCAATAGATCGTATTTTAATTGTTCTTCAACGGTGATAACCGCATCCACTTTATCGGGGTAGGCTTGCTTAATATCGGCCAACTTAGAAGCCAATTCTTTTTTATCGTATTCGCCGTTGACCTTATCAATGTTGTAATTCTGCTTACCAATGATAACTCGATATCCAGCTTCCTTCACATCCAGACGAAACGGTACATCCGCTCTGGGAGGTGGCGGTGGCGTTTCTTCTGTGTTCTGTTTACCGTATATCGAGCTTCCCAACTTGATCATAGAGACCTGGGTCCAAACCGCGGTGATCAAGAGGAATGTGATCATCACACTCATCAAGTCAATAAAGGGCACCAAGTTCAAATCGAAACTTGCCGCTCTCTTATTTCCTCCACCATCACTGACCTGTGCCATAGTCCCTACCTAACCCTTAAGATTTAATCTTATCTCGGTTTGAAGCAACAAGGTTGATTAAACTCATGCTACTTTCTGTCATCTCATTGAGAATCAATGAAATTCTATGTTGGAATATTCCGTAAGTTGCGATCGCTAACACCGCCACCATCAACCCAAAGGCTGTACAGTTTAGAGCTTCCGAAATACCTTCGGACAACAATTCGGCTTTTTTAGCGTCATCGGCTGAGGACACCCCTCGGAAGGCGGTGATCATCCCAATAATGGTTCCGACCAGACCAATCAAGGTTGAAAGGTTACCAAACACTGCCAAAAAGGATACCCAGCCTTCCACTTTCGGAGTGTCACGAAGAACCGCAGCATCCATGGCCACCTGAATCTCTTCGTCCGGGCGCTTGTTCATCACCTGCACCAATCCAGCCTTTAAAACATTCGTCAAAGGCGACGGCTTACTATCACAATAAGCAATGGCTTGTTGAATATCTCCGCGAAGGATCATTCCAAAAAGGTTTTCATTAAAATCCTTTTTGTCGATGCTCGCATCTTTCAGCGCCATGATTTGTTTTATTATCACTACTAGAGTGAGTATTCCCACAACGGCGATGAAATACATCGCAGTTCCACCCTCTTCGAAAGCACGCAGTACAAAATTCTGCGTCTCCTCGTTGGCCATGACTTCTGTCATTGTTTCGGTTTCTTCCACCTGTTACCTCCCATTTTTATCACTTAGATTGAAAAGCTAAGGGATAAATTACATTTACGACTTGGTTTCTCGGAGGCTCAGGGAACCTCCATGTTTTTAATCTATTTAAAATACAACCGGCGACGGCTCGGCTCTTCAATGACGAGTCACCCCAATTAATAGAGGGACTTCCCACCACTCGACCCAACTCTCCGATATCGAAGTTCAACTTCAAGATACCTGATAGGTTCGGGTTGCTGTTCAATTCACGCTCGTAACAAGAGCGAATGGCGCGTGAGTTATCAAAAAAGACCTTACGAATCCCTTCGCGGTCAATCTGACCACTGAACTCTTCGCCGTCTCCACCTGGGATAATTGTCACCGCTTTGCGATCACCTAAACCACCATCGCCAAATCCACCGGCACCCAGCCCGTTTCCACCTTTTTTCAATCCGGAAACACCCACGTTCGAGCGACCGTTTCCACCTGCTCCCGTGTCTTTAAATTTTGATCCCAAACCTTGGCCAGGACGATCTTCGGCAAAACCAGATTGCCCTGTCGCTTGATCAGCCAATCCAGCCAATTCTCCACTGCCCGAGTAAGATTCGTCGATCCGATCGTTTCTCCCCGCAGTTCCGAAGGCGCTAAAGATTCCTGACTTTTTCAACTTACGTTCGGACTGCGCTTGCGCCCCTTGCTTGGTGGCTGTTTTCACAGCCCCACCCTGCTTGACCGAAGTCACGCGGTTGGTTTTCTTGCCGTCTTTCGGACGCATTGACATCGGGCTGGCGTCACGACCCGAACCACGTGCCCGAGCATTTTCCCCAGCTTTTTTGGTATTCTTGGTGACTCGTTTTCGCTTCGTCTCTTTAGACATATCGAGCTTAGCCTTTTTCTTAGGCTTCTCTTTGGTAAGTTTGACGATCTTCTTTTTCACTTTTTTAGGAGGCTGCTTTTTCGGCGGCGGCAACTTGACTTGTGGCTTCGGCGGTGGCTTCGGTGGATTGGTAATAATCAAAGCCGTACGGAACTCTTCTTCATCCGGCATATCCAATTGATCCAATTTATTTAAAGCAACCCACAGCGATAAAATTCCAGAAAGTACGATCGCCAACAGAACAGCCAAGAAACCATTACTAGATAAATCGATAAAAGGGATGATGACAGGCTTTGGAGCTTGCGAGGCGTAACGGACAATGATTTCAACTTCACCGCCCAACTGAATACGCGCCAATTCTCCTTGCTGAAGAACAACACTTTGTCCCGACCCACGTCCAATGTTGGCCAACTGGCTGAACGGAGTCGCCTGCTTATCACTAACAAGCACGCCTTCCATTCCAGGGTAAAGCATAATTTGCACTTGATTGTTGATCTGAATCAACGGGGCTTTGTTCACATTCGAAGCAATCAGCGGAACCACCACATCACAAGAGGGATGGGTTCCCACCGTCACCGGTCCATTTTCATTAAAATGATGAGCTGAAATCACCCGCTCTCGCCAGGCCACCAGGACCTCAACCGTTGTCCCTTTAGTGGGACGAATGAACTCGTTGATGTTTTTATAGGCGCTAGGAGGTGCGAATGTGTTTTTGCTTAGAGGTTTTCCCGATCCAACCACGGCGGTGCCGGCCTCAGCCTGAATAGCGGCCGGAGACTTCTGAGGAGCCTCAACCACAACCGGCTCTTCGCTTTTTGGAACTTCCAAAGTGGCGTGTTGATCAGGCCCATTGTTGCTACCCGCAAAAGTGCCAATCGACGTTGCTGTCGTCACTTGCTCAGGCACACCCTCTTCTAAGTAAAACTCTACAGTGAACTCACCAATAACAATTTTGTCACCAGGCATAACCTGGGCTTCTAAGATTTTATCGCTATTTTTGAAAGTACCTTTTTCAGAACCCAAGTCGCAAACGACATACTTATCACCGCGTTTTTCAATGGAGGCATGAATCGGAGACGCCTCACCAGATAAGGTGACATGGGCCTCAGTCTCAGATGATCCAAAAACGATATGTTCCAGATCGGTTTTTTTCTCTTCAACCAGCTGTCCACCCTTATAAATTTTTAAAACCACTATTTGAGCCAAAACTTACTCCTTATCTGGTTTCTTCAGCTGAATCCGACTTCCCTCTTCAATGTCCGTGGCTGTTTCACGCATTTCCGGAAGGAAGTTTTCTCGCAAGCGAATCAATCTTTTATAATTGAACTGCTTTTTCTGTAAAAGATAGAGAAGGTCAGGCTTTTGGTTTTGTCCCTTAATCAACTGATCATCAAAGTTAATCGTAGTTCTTTTAGGTTTGCCGTCTTTTTTACTTTGAGCAATGGCCGGCATGGCCAATAGGCATGGGATTATGACTGAAATAAAAATTTTCATAAAACGCATCATTTTGCTGCCGCTACCTTACGTTGTAGATCTCGTACTTTTCTCACCACGTACTTATCAGTCGGGTTCAAAAACTCAATCTTATTAACTATCTGACGAGCTTTCTCATAGTTTTTCATATATTCAACTAACAAGATAGCATAATTTAAATTGGTCGAGATATTTCTAGAGTCTCTTGCTAAGGCTTTTTCATAAACTTTTTTTGCCTCTTCATACTGTCCTTGAGTCCGTAAAATGATGGCGTAGTTATTGGCAACAATGTCATTGTCACCCATGCGCGAGTAAGAATCCTCGACCAGAGGCTCGGCCTCAACATAATCCATATACTTTACAAAGATACTACCAAGGTTGGCTTGAACTGTCGGGTTCGAACGATTGATATTGTAGGCCTCTTTAAAACTAACCAAAGCTGACTCTAGGTTTCCCTCTTGCAAAAGAATCACACCAATATTGTTATAAAGACCCGCCTCATCCTTATGTTTCTCTAAAGCTTTTTCAAACATAATCCGGGCTGCACCAAATTGCTTCTGATCCATATGATAGATCCCAAGGACGGCAAGGGCCCTTAGGTCGTACTCATCTTTCGAAAGAATTTTACCAGCCTCAGCGACGAGCTCACGAAAGCGTTTCGCTTTATAGAGCTTGCGCAATTGAGAGTGATCACCCCCAACCTGAGCCTGACGTTCAGCCAGCTCTTTCTTTTCCTCTTCATCAAGGTTAACTCCCTGCTCTGGAGTCTCAGTCGATGACTTGGTTCCTGTTTGGCAGGAAGCTATCACCCCAAGGCAGAAAAACAGAATGAGTAAAGACTTCATCTTTGCCATGTTATATCCCCATCATATCGACGATTTCACCGACATCATTGATCTCACCGGCATTCTTAAAGCCCTTGGGATCCAACTCGTAAAGGGCCTGCGCACTTTCGATCATGGGATCACCATAAGCTTTCAAGTCGATTCCCTTGTTAAAGGCCGTCCGATAAGAGCCAATGGCTTTGTTGTAGAATTCGGTTTCTTGCTGCTTCGCCATCCCCAAGAACTGCTCGCGCACCTTGCCTTTGGCATACTCTGGCGGCACAGGAATGTTTTTGAAGGTGTCACCAATAATTTTGTAAGACTCAGCCTCAGCGGCGAGGGCCGCAACGATCATTGGACCATAATCAAACTTAATCACCTTCGCCATATCCTTAATCAATCGTTTCTGAATGGCTTTCATTTTATTAAGCCCGTTGGTGATTGATCCATCGGAACGCCCCAGGTTCACTTTCTTCATTTCATTGAGCATTTCCCTAGAAATACGAAACTGAGACTGAGCCGCATATTTGGAGCCTAATTTTCGTCCACGCGACGTATTGGTAACCACACGGATGACTTTTTGGTGCCATTCAATGGCCTTACTGACATTGCGAATTTTCGAATAAAAGTCAGCGATATAGAAATGAGCTTTAATCATTCTTTCTAGACTTGGCGAATTCGACTTAATAAATTTGTCATATTGATAAATCGCCTTAGAGTATAGATTTTGACGACGATACATTTCAGCCTTGGCCCAAGCCGCTTCTTGTTCACCCTTGTTTTTGGCTTTATCTAAATTAGCATAAAGGTTGTAAACCCGAAAGGCTCGACTGTAGTCGTTGAGGGCGTCCCAGATCACCGCCGCATTAAACAAAGCATTGATCGCTTTTTCGCCACTGGCATTGCGACCATACGACTCATAATAAACAGCTGCATCTTTCAGTTGTCCCAACTTTTTGTAGGTCGCACCTAAACTGTTCCGAGCGTCTTGCTTAAGGCCCAAAATCGCTTTTTTCCCGGGCTTAGCAATAACCTGTTTGTACATTTTAATCGCCGCAAAAACGGCCCCGGCTTTTTCGTAGTTGGTCGCCGCATTGAACAAAGCCGAATGAGCCTGGTCCGAGCGTGGGTTTCCTGCCGCAAAGGCTTCAAAAGCTTTAGCCGCTTTTAAATTGTTTCCACCCTTCGAATATTTATCGGCCACCAAAAATCTTGCTTTCTGTAAATTCACCTTCAAATCTTGACCGAACTTGGATTTAGCAATTGTTGGATTAGCCAAAAAGGCATTCCCATCTTTTTGATAATCATCAAGGTTATCTCGCAAACGATGGATGTCCATAATGATCTCAGCTGAGACAATGGCATCTTCAGATCGTGGTCGCTCTTGAACAATCTGCTTCATAATGACAATCGATTTATCAAATTCGTTATGGGCGTAATAGATCGTCCCCAAACGTCTTTTGATTTCCAAGGCTTTTTCACCCTTAGGGAAGTTCCTTAAATAAAGAATCGCCGCTTTCTCAAAAGCTTGAACCCCGGGGCTAAAAGGAATTTTAGCCAGCTTATTCTTCAAGTTCTTTTGTCGAGCTTCCATCACTTGATTGGAAGGCAGACCTTTCTCTCGAGCCAACACATTGTTGGTTACTGCTTTCTCAAAGTATTTGCTTTTGGCGTCGGTCAAGGCCACGCGCTCATACTGATCGGCAGCTTTTTCATAATCTTGTAGATCATACAAAAGCTCACCATAGAAAAACATCATCTCGCTGTAGTTATTAGCACCCTTAAAGTAGGTCAGGTACATTTTGTAAGAACCTGCGGCCAATTTTTTCGAGTAGTCGGTCCGAGCGTTTAGAGCCTGCTGGTGTAAACGCAATGTCGAGTTCCGCAAAGTGCTCTCTTGGAGGTCAAAGTTTTCTTTAATAACCTTGGCGTCACCCTTGTTAGCGTCAGCCCAAACACTGCCCGCACCAAATTGATCAAGCCAAATAGAAAGTTCCTTACGGAATTCCTTAACTTTTCCTGTGGAGTTGAAGTCTTGCACAATTTGGTACTGAAACTTTGCGGCCTTAGGAGCTTCCGGATTCAAGGCAATAAGTTGTTTAAACAAATAGACAGAAGCCGTTAAGTTCCCAGCGTAGGAGTATCGGTAGGCCAACTGCTCGATCATGTCCAACGTGCGTTTTTCTGAACGTGAAATATCATAAAAATCATCGTAAGCTTGCTTGAAACGACCGGTCTGCTCGTAAAACGAGACAAAGTCACCGACAGCCTCTTTGGCTAAACGCAATTTATCAATCGCCCGTGTTCCTTCAACGGTTTCTTCCGATTCACTGCCTCGCGAAATCTTGATCACCTTAACCAAGGTCGCCAAAGCTGTCTTGTAATTTGCCATTCGATAATGACACCAAGACGCCTTATAGAGAGCAAAACTGAAGAGTCGAGACTTTCTACGCTTAACCACATTCATGTATTCTGGAAGAGCTTGTTTCCATTGCTCTTTTTCGAAGTAGTACTCGCCCAAGGCAAAGTGAGACTCGGCCACATAAACACTTTTAGGGTAGCGACGGGTCAACTGCTTATAGTACTCTTCACCTTTCTTAAGATTCCCGATTTCAAAATTGTTGTAGCCTAAAAAGTAAAGAGCCTGTGGAACCTTTTGATCTTTGGGAAAATCACGAACAAACCACTCGTAAAGTCGAATGGCTCTTTTGTGAAAATTTCTAACCTCGCGACGGCTAGGCGGGGTCGGTTTTCTTTTCAGCTTACCTGTATTAAAGGCTTCAAGCTTTTTGTCGTAGTCATCTTGCAATTTAAAATCAATGATTTGAGCTTTCTCTACGTAACGCTCACCCAATCTAAGCCAAATTTCGCCTCGGCTGCGGCTACGCTTGTACTGTCTTGAAAGTTTGTAGAGACGTTTGATCTCCTCATCAACCAAACGGTTGTACTCAGCCTTCAAAGGGTTATCGTCAAAAAGATAGAACTTGTTAGAACTGGGTGGTTTTACCAGACCCACATTGCGAGCCTGAACTTGTTTTTTCGGTACGCTTTTGGCCTTGGGAACTTCCGAACGCAGTTTCCTTAGCGTAAGGTTTCCCATCTGCTTTCTTTTACGGGTGGATTGCGCTCCAGCATCGGGACTGACGCCCAATAGACCCAGTATCAGTATTCCAACGAAAAGGTTTTTCATGCTCAATCCCTTATTCACAAGCTTGAACCCCTACATAATGATAGTTGCCCAGCTCATCCAACCAGTACTCACCCTGAAAAGGCCAGTACTCAAACCCATTGCCGATAAAAAAGTCACGACTCTCATCATCGGTGATTTGTTTTTTAAGTACGCCTTTACCAGCGATTTCCTTACGAACAGCTTCTTTTTTTCCACTGACCATTTCAAACTTTAGAAAGTCACTTTGTTCAAAAAAGTCTCTCAGCTCGGACTTCAAACGTCGTACGTGATTTCGAGCCTGTTTACCAATCACATTCTTTGTACTTTTTAATCGTTTATCGATAACTCGATTGGCGTATTTACCGATACCCGAAGTTCTCCACTCTGTGGTTAATTTTTCAACTCGAGCGATTTCCCCCTCAAGAGCCTTAATATAATTGAGGTTTCTACGCACATTGGGGCTATTGATAATCTCGTCTAAAACTAATTTCGGAAGTCGAGTCGTGAATTGAGGCTTCTGTTGCCCTCGGCTGGCCTGGTAGTTGGCTTCACCTTTTAAAATCTCGTCCAAATAGGTTTGCGATGAAGCGCTTGAGGAAAATCGGCGAATTCTTGAATTCACTGGCTTGTAGATTTTGTCAAAAAGGTTTAAAACCTTACCCATTTCGTCGTAGCGACAGATAAAAAGGTATACCATTCCTCGCAACAAAAGAGACTCAGGCGCATAGCGATCGTCATAATAAGACGAGTGCAAGGTGTGAAAGTTCGACAATGCCGACCGAAAGTATCGTCCGGATCTTAACATAGCCCAACTTTGTTCGAACAAAGAATCGTGCCATTGCCAAGTGTCTCGCGGAATTTGCCTATAGTATTCAATGGCTTTATCCCATTTTTTGTTGGCATAATAGACACGCGCCATGGAGATCAGTGCGTTGACCCGATTGTTATCGGTCACGCCTTTATTTTCGCTGATTGTGTAAAGCTCGTTGAAGGCGGCTAATGCTTTGCCACCCTGTCTCGCTTCCGAATAAGCCAATCCCATTTTATAAAGAGCCTGCGGGTAAACCAAACTTTTCGGATCGACTCGGCTTAAAATTTTAGCTGCTTGTCGATATCGCTTCTCTTTCAAACGAAGCTCACCCAAACGATAGTAGAACAGGTCTTTCTTTTCACTTGGAAAATCTTTGACCTTAATTTTAGAAATTGTGTATTTAAGAAGCACATCGCTATCCAGCGCATTACTCAAAAAAGACAGCTTGCTTAAACTTTGTCGTAAATACTTGGTCGTACGCCCCGTACGAATCTCGCCCGAGATCACATCGTAAAAAACAAAGGATGCCACTTGATAAAGACCCATTTCCATCAGCATCAGACCCAAAATATATTTGATCTGAGACCCTTCTTTTCGGTATCTGGAACTTCGAGTTAATGAAAAGAGAAGTTGTGATGATTGCTCATACTCTTTGGCAATCGCCAGTTTTTTTGCTTTTGCCAGTAAATCCGATTTAACTCGGCGACGACGCTTGCGAATGACCTTTTTCGCCTTAGACTGAGCGATCGTATACAAAGGCTCTTCCAGTTGGGCTTGAATTTCTGAGGTTAAGTCAGGAACTTCACGACTGTTCGCCTGTGCGACAGAAGTGAAAACAAAAATAGGTATGAGTAAGACAGCGATCGTTCTCATCTGTACCTCGCTTCCGGAAAGAAGAAACTCAGCCCGACATTTAAGAAAAGGTTGTTATAGAGAGCATCTTCTTCAGCTATAAGTGCATTGGTCCCAGCATCGCGAGTTTCGGTCTTGGCTTGGATCAAATGCATAGAAATATCCCATCGGAAAGCCATCCATTTGGTAATTGCAAAAATCTGCCCCGTCCCCAACTTCACCGTATAACTGGAATCAACCGAGGCGACCGTGGCACCCCCAGAAGAGGCTGCGATCCTGGGATCAGTCATCCCAAAACCCAACGAGAAATAGAGATCGAATGGAATGATCTTTTCGTTGAAGTAAGAGTATTTACCATAAATCGGCGTCCACTTAATATCGACCCCATAATAAGAGTCCGTGGCCACCGACCCCTCAGTGGTCACCCCGCGCTCGAGCAGTTCATTGGTCACGTCGCGATTGTCGTTCTGAATCAGAGAATAGGTCCCCTCGATTCCCCACTTTTCTGAAAAATTGTAACCCAGGCGAGTGTTCAATCCATTTCCGACGAAAAAAGCATCATTCAGGTTTGTTCCACCGGCGAGATAAAACTCAAATCTTTTTGTTTTTGGCAGGTAACGTTTTTGAATCACGGCGATGTTGGAAAAAGTCTCAAGCCGCTTGAGGTCTTCGATCTCCTCAGGTTGCTCGTCTTTTTCTTTTTTTTGCTCAAGGCTCTTGGCCCGGCTCTCTTCTTTTTGCGCTTGACGATCTTCCGCTTCCGCTTCTTCTTGGAAAAGGCCTTCGATTTCATCGATCGACGTGTCTTTGCCTTGCGAAAAGGCTGTTGAAGTCAAACTCAGAAGAATAACTAAAATTATGTACTTCATATAAAAACCTAACCCGGTAAGTCTCCCACTAGGCTATAGAAAAGATGAGAGAATTTGTAGACTTACCACGAATAACTGGACCAACACCGATGCCACAACTCGTGTTTTCCATAACAACAATACTTATGTTACGAAGTAAGCCTTATAAAAGTATAATTAATGCTATTGAAAAGTGCATGTCATAATTCATTTGCCGATCGAAGGCGCTGACAGCAACATCGCTGGTCACGTCATCGGCCGCCGTTGCACTGGTGTCTTGTAGGGGTGAGGGCCCTCCATTACTCGAAACGAAAAAGTTCACACCCTCATAGGCCATCAGACCCAAGTCAGCCCGAATCCCCCAATTCTTTGAAAAATAAAATTTCTGCCCGATTCCGACGTTCAAGGCGGGAGTGGTCTCGCCACCGACATCAACGACACCCAAACCAAGCAAACCATATAAGGAGAGGTTCATCACAAAATCTTTAAACACAGAAATTTTACCGTAGTATGGGGTAATCTGATAGTTTGCGAAAAAATGATAGGCCGGCTGAGGTGCGAAATCCATTCGAATAAAGGTTTCTCCAGCACCATTGTTTAAGTCAGTACCAGCCAAAGCTTTACCATTATCACCCAAACCATCCGAATAAATCTGACCGCTCAATAAAATTCCGTGAGTTTCTGTCAAATGATAAGCCAAATGACCACCGAAGCGAGTGGTATTAAAAAAGGGCTCATTCATGGCAAAGCCAGCCGCCAGACCCAACTCCACTCGCCCCTCGGTTGGGACCATGCGCGACTTCACAGCCAACGCATTTTCAAAAACCGGCAACACCGACTCACGAGCCAGCTCTTCTTCTGGAAATTCAATGGTAACGGCCAGGGCCTGCCAACTAAATGATAGCGAAACTAAAATCCATGCAAATTTCATTGCGACTCCCCACTAAAGTAGCCATGCTTGAGTATCAAATGAGTCAGGTCACGGACAGCTCCATAACCTCCACCTCGATTGGTGATATAATCACACGCCTTATGAACTTCATCAACGGCTTCGGGAACAGTTGCTGAAAAACCAACCTGCTCTAAAAGGGGAATATCAAAGATATCATCACCTATATAAGCAATCTCTTCGTCGGTGAAACCCGACTGTTGTTTGAGCTCTTGGTAAGCCGGACTTTTGTCCAATTTGTTTTCATAAAAGTAATCAATCTTAAGGTGTTGTGCACGTCTCTGCACATCTTCAGATTGACTGCCCGTGATGATCGCCGTCTTGTAGCCTCGGTGTCGAAGTTGATGAATTCCAATGCCATCACGCACAGAAAAAAATCTTTTCCAACCTAAACTTGAGTCTAGGATGATTCGGGAGTCCGTCAAGATGCCATCCACATCCATCACTAACATTTTGATTTTTTTAAGTTTATCAACGTCGATGGCCATAAAACATCCCCCTTGCGCTTGATTTTCCAAGCTGAAAACACTGGGGCTGGTCGATCAACCACAGAGATAAAAAGGAAATCAGAAACTTCATCATTGAAAATGATGTCTCAGCAATTCACTGATGGCAATGTTTAAAAATTAACGAATCTTTGCCTTGATAAGATCTTGTAAGTGAATCAGGCCTTCGGGTTTTTGATTGGCAGAGTTCACTACGAACAAAGACTGAATTGAGAATTGCTCCATTATAAAGAGGGCTTTGACTGCCAACTCGTTGGAGTCAATGGTTTTAGGTGTGGAAGACATCAGCTCTTTCACTTCTGCATCCAAAGGGTTTTTGTTTTTTTCTAAATGACGTCGAATGTCTCCATCGGTGATTACACCAATCAGCTGCCCATCCGCATTGGTCACACCCGCCACGCCACGAACATCGCCACCGGTCATTTTACCAACCACACGGACCATCGAATCGGTGTCTAACACCACTGGCAAGCCGCCATTGTCATGCATAATATCACTGACTCGAGTTAACAGACGCCGTCCCAGTTTTCCACCCGGGTGAAACTCAGCAAAATCTTCCTCTTTAAAGCCCTTCTTTTTTAAAACGGCCATCGACAAGGCGTCTCCCATAGCTAATGTCGCCGTTGAGCTTGAAGTTGGGGCCAAACCTAACGGACAAGCCTCTTCTTTCACCGAAATATCCAACGAAACCTGAGCCGCTTTAGCCAACTGACTTTCACTATTTCCGGTCATCGCAATCATGGGCAAGCCTTTGCGGGTGACAAAAGTGATGAGGTCGTTGAGCTCTTGGGACCCCCCACCGTAACTGATGACGATCAGGCAATCCTCTTCACCCACCACGCCAAGGTCTCCATGAGAACTCTCAGCAGGGTGCAGAAAAAGAGCTGGCGTTCCGGTAGAACTCATGGTCGCTGCAATTTTGCGCCCGACATGACCAGACTTCCCCATCCCAGCCACAACCACTTTGCCTTTACAATCACAGATCATATCAACTGCGGTCTCGAAAGAGGAATCCAATCGATCAACAAGGGTCATGATGGATTCCGCTTCAATTTTAAGGACCCGACGGGCTTCTTCGATACTGCTCATAACATCCTACATAGGGCTGGCTTGTAGCTCAGAGCTACTTTTGGTTTCACTTAGAGATTGGCTCTCATTTTCTGAGAGAGATCTATTTTTTAACGATGACTTTACAAAATGGGTAAACAGAGGATGGGGATCCAAAGGTTTTGACTTAAATTCGGGATGAAACTGAACGCCGACAAAAAAGATATGATCCGGGATTTCAATAATCTCAACCAAATCTCGCTCTTCACAGATACCAGAGAGGTCCATACCATTTTTTTCGAACAAGGCGCGGAATTTATTATTGAATTCAAAACGATGTCGGTGACGCTCATGGATCTTTGATTTTTTATAAACTTTTTTAACAATGGATCCTTTTTTCAAAGTGCAGGGAAAGGCTCCCAAACGCATGGTTCCCCCTTTGTCGCCACTCTTCTTTTGATCTTGCATCAGATCAATCACGAAATTGCGTTGACCTTTCAGGTCGTCGGCAAACTCTCGGCTCGAAGCATTTTTTAAACCGCAAACATTGCGCGCGAACTCAACGGCGGCCAGCTGCATCCCATAACAGATTCCAAAAAAGGGCACATTGTTTTCCCGTGCGTAACGGATGGCAACCATTTTGCCATCCACCCCGCGCTCACCAAACCCACCCGGAACCAGAATCCCATCGACCCCCGAAAGGTGACCGGCAACATTCTTCGCATTCAAACTTTCGGAATTGATGTAGGTTATGTTTACTTTTGAATCACAAGAGATTCCACCATGCACTAGGGCCTCATTTAAAGACTTATAACTTTCTTTTAAATTGGTGTACTTACCAACAATGCCAATATTGACCTCTTTACTGGGTGACTGGATCGTGTTGACCATCTTTTGCCACTGAGCCATGTTCGGACTTTTGCTTTCCAAATGCAAAAGGTCGACAACTTTTTCATCAAAACCTTCTTGGTGCAACATCAACGGCACTTCATAAATAGAACTGGCGTCATAGGCCGCAATCACGTTTTCAGGGCGAATACTGCAGAACAATCCAATTTTAGATTTGGTTTCATGGGGAATAATATGCTCACTTCGACAAATCAACACGTCCGGTTGGATCCCTACCTCGCGCAGCGCTTTGACCGAGTGTTGTGTCGGTTTACTTTTCAATTCACCCGCCGCCGCGATATAGGGCACATAGGTAACATGCACATACAAAGTGTTTTCCACACCTAAATCCACACGCATCTGTCGGATGGCCTCGATAAAGGGAAGCCCCTCGATATCACCGATGGTTCCACCAATTTCAACGATACAGATTTCAGAGCCTTGGGCGGCTTCGTAAATTCGTGATTTGATTTCGTCTGTAATATGCGGGATGACCTGTACCGTACCCCCCAAATAATCGCCCCGACGCTCTTTGCGAATCACACTTTCGTAAATCTGACCGGCCGTGGTGCTATTGGATTTGTTCAGATAAATGGAAGTGAATCTTTCATAGTGCCCCAAATCCAAATCGGTTTCCGCACCATCATCGGTTACAAACACTTCACCGTGCTGAAAGGGTGACATGGTCCCTGGGTCGACATTGATATATGGGTCACACTTCATCAACGTCACTTTATAGCCTCGCCCCTCTAAAAGAGTTCCAAGACTGGCCGCTGACAGGCCCTTACCAATGGATGACACCACCCCACCTGTGACAAAAATAAATTTTTGGGTCAATGGCTTCTTGCGAGACTCCCGTGCCGACTTTTTGTTGCCCGAAGCTTTTTTTTCTTTAGCCATGAATCTCCCTTAGTTTTTTTTCGACAATACTGACATCATCCGGAGTGTCCACACCCCAACTCTCATAATCCACTTTTAAAACTTGAATTCTTGCCCCCAAGTAAAGAGCCCGCAGCTGCTCCAAACCTTCCATTTTTTCAATGGGCTGCACCGGTGTTTCGCAAAACTGCTTTAAGAAGGCTTTTTTATAACCATAAATCCCAATGTGCTTCAAGCAAGCACCCAAGTCATTGTCGCCAGACTCGCGAGAATAGGGGATGGGAAATCGACTGAAATAAAGAGCCTGATCATTTTGGTTCAAAACAATTTTTGCGGTATTAGGGCTATGCAAAGCTTGTGGGTCCATGGACCGCCCCAAGGTGAACATATCCCAGTCACTTTTGGCCAGCATGGCCGATGCCATTTGATCCACCAAGGCGCCATCGATAAGGGGCTCGTCCCCTTGAATATTGATGATGAATTCTTCCGGATGGTTCAGACAAGCCTGGTAAACCCGATCACTGCCCGAGGCCAAATTCGAATCCGTCATGACGACCTCAACATCAAAGGACGCGCAGGTATCAGCAATTCTTTGGTCATCCGTAGCTACTATTATTTTTTTTATGATTTGGCTTTGAGACACCCCTTCCACAACCCATTGAATCATGGGTTTTTGCAAGATGGGGGCAAGGGCCTTGCCGGGAAATCTTTGGGCCCCATACCGTACTGGTATTACCGCGACCACTTCAGCCATAAGCTCCTATTGAAACAAACCACGAGGTATACCAACACTCTCTGACCCTGTCATGATTTTTAGGTTTTTTTTTGCTCAAATCCAATTTTTTAAGGCGTGGCCAATGATATCGCTGTATCCCCATTTCTTAAGGGATGACATCGCAAAAACAGGGACTCCCAGCTCTTTTTCCATCTGTATCGCCGCCGACTTCCACTTCGATCGCGACAACTTGTCGGCCTTGGTCAAGCCCACCAGAACCTTCAAGTCATTGCCGTGGCAATAATCCACCAGCATGGTCTCTTCCTCGCTCCATTTGCGACGGACATCCATTAACAGAATCAGTCCCCGAAGCTTCTCACTTGTGGATAAGTACTCTTCGATCATCTTTTCCCAGTCGCCCCGCTCTGAGTGCGAACGGGCGGCATAACCGTAGCCCGGCATATCCACCAACCAGAACTTGTTTTCCACATCAAAGATATTCAACAGACGGGTTTTCCCCGGAGTTCCACTGACCTTAGCAATTTTTTGTCGAGCCAGAGTGTTGATAAAAGAGGACTTCCCGCAGTTGGAGCGACCGGCCACAGCCACCTGGGGCAGCTCTCCCATAGGAAACTGATCATAGCGACTGGCACTTTGAACAAACCGAACTTTTCCCACCAGGTCCTCCCATAGAAGAAATGGTTGTACCTGATAAATTTAAGAAAATAATCCGAAAATATGGATTCCGGACATATTTTCAATTTCTCGGACCAACTGGCTTGATCCTGAGCCAGATTTCCGGTGGCACGAACCTTGAACTGAAAGCGACAAGGAGGTGCCCAATGCAAACAAAACGAGTACTTGAAAATACCACAATCATGGATCAGGCCTACCTGCTCCCCATCAACCAAAGCAGTCAAGAATCCTACGATGTCGGTGAGTTTCTCACCATTGGCCGAGACACCTGCAACACCATTCAGATCGAAGACCCCTTTGTTTCAGGGCGCCACCTGCGCATCGAAAAAAGAAACCGTGGCTACCTTTTACGCGACATGCAGAGTCGCAATGGAACCTATCTGAATGGTACCGGTGTGATTGAAGCCTTCTTGCAAAATAACGACAAGGTGATGGTGGGTGAATCTTTATTCGTGTTCTCAAAGCTCAAACAAAACAAAGATCCATTAAAAAGCGAAAACAAACATTGGAATCTGCAGCTGCAACGCCTTCCGGCCATTGCCAACACTGACTACACAGTTCTAGTGATTGGACCTTCGGGAAGCGGTAAAGAAATTATCAGCGAATGGATTCACAAGAACTCGAACCGGAAAATGGCTCCCTTTGTAACCATCAACTGCAGTGCACTCAGTGAAAACCTGATCGAAAGCGAGCTGTTTGGCCACATCAAAGGATCATTCACCGGGGCCACAGAGGATCGCAAAGGGGCTTTCGAAGCCGCGCGTGGTGGCACCTTGTTTCTTGATGAAATTGGCGACTTGCCATTATCCTTGCAGCCCAAACTGTTGCGAGCTTTGGAAAATCAGGAGATTCGACCAGTAGGCAGCGATCGCAATATCAAAACCGACGTCAGAATCGTCGCCGCCACTCACAAGAACTTGAAACAAAAAGTTTTAAAGAAAGAATTCCGTGAAGATCTGTATCACCGACTCAACATCTGCCGGGTGACTCCCCCACCCCTGCTGCATCGAATGGAAGATTTCGAAGCCCTTCTTTATCAATTTGCTAAAGAGCAAAAAGTGGGATTTTCTTTTCGAGCCATCGAAAAATTGAAAAACCACACCTGGCCCGGCAACATTCGTGAGCTAAAAAATGTGATCACAAGAGCCGCCGCTTACTTCCCAGGGAAGCGCATTCAAGAAGAAGACCTCGATCAGTTGATTGAAACTGAAGGAGAAAATCAAGAAAGTTTAACCCTTTGCGAGAGAGACGATCTTCCGCCTTTAAAAGAGATTGAACGCAATTTGATACTATCAAAACTACAAAAGCATTTTGGCAACCAAAGAAAGGTCGCCGAAGACCTGCAGATGCCAAAAAGTACGCTTAACGATAAATTGAAAGTGTATGGGATCGATCCTAAAAATTTTAAGAAAAGAGGTCGCGTTTAGTTAGTGTTCTAAAACCACATGCCGGTAGTAGACTCCCACCACCACATTACCTTGCAAATACTCGTTGATTCGGTGGCGAATCACCTTTTTGACCTTCTCTTTGCCAATAGGACTTTGCAGTTCCTTCCAAGTGATCTGCTCCAGAACTCTTTGCATAAGGTCGATGATTTCAGATTCCTTGGCCTTAATAGCCACTGAAAGGTCTTCGTCGCGCAAGACCAATGAAAACTCAAACTCCCCATAGGAAGGGGTGCCGCCGGTCGAGGCCAAATTGATAACCGTTTTCGGAAATTGTACAGTGTGAGCTTGGGTTCGAAAATCATCAAACAGAGGAACCTGCACCCCTTCCACCGGGTACGAGTAAATTTCTTGGCTGAGTTCACCCATATTCAAGACATAAGGAAGCTCAAACTGGGGAAGAATTTTTCCATTGTAAATCAATAAGGCAAATGGAAGAAGAAGGGCCATGACCCCGCCGGCGATGTAGTAGCGATTTTTGGTTTCCTTTGGAATATTGTCCCAAAGTGCTTTGTAAGCTGATGGAGCCGCCGCATTCTCATCGACCTCATCAGAAAGGTTTTCTTTTTCGATAACCACACCACTAAAGTCTTGGTGTGATATCTCTGCCAAATCGGCCTCGAACAAGGGGTCTGCTTCTGATAAAGCCTGGTCCACATCAACATCTTCGGTGGATTCGATTTCTCCTAGGGCTTCAGCCAGATCCTCATCAACCATCTCCTCTTGTTCCCCAGAGACAACAGGAGCCTTGTCCGACTGATCGGGTGTCACCGTTTTCTTTTCATCAAGATTTTGCTCTTCGTCCGCCATGCTCTCTCTATTATTGTAGAATCTGATTTTAAATTAAACCTCTTTACAAAGACAAGACATTCGTCATGGACTCACCAAGACTAGACTCAATGATTTAAACAAAAAAACCGAAAAATAGGGAGTACCAGGAAAAAAGATAAGACCTGGAATCGTTGAACTTGATAGGAGAGACAATGAAGAATTTAACAATTTTCATTTTTATTCCACTTATTACTGGATGCATGTTGCTACCAAAACCTCCCGCTCAAGCCTCAAGAAAACTACCACCTGTGATTTCCGACTTAGACAATCTTGAAATGCTTTTGCAAAATGAGCAGCCATTATCCTACGACGGCCTTGAACCCGAATCAGGAGTTGAAAGTCTTCGACTCGGGATGAACAAAAGCAATGTAGAGATGAACCTTGGGCGCCCCAGCATCGTTGAAGTGGCTGGCAACCCAAAGTACGGGTTTGAAAGATGGACTTACGAAACCTCAGTGCCGACTCTTCGTGGCTACATGAAAGAACGCCAAGTGATCTATTTTGAACAAGGTCAAGTGGTGGGCTGGGAATCCCAGTAAATCAATCGACAGGCATGGGTTCGACATTAAAAAAATCATTGAAAGAACCCTGATACACACCTTCGTTGGCAAAATCATCAAACCAATAGTGCCCGATTACATAAGCCATGGCCGAGGTCAATGCAATGTCGATGGTGATGTTCACAAAAGAATTCATATTCGGGATGAGACTCATCCCTATCTGTCCCCAGTGCATTTCGGCCGCTAATTTGGGATCTAGGCCATTTTGAATTGCAATGTCTCTTATTTCTTGAGATCGCAAGGCACGGCCTTGTTCAAGCATTTGCAACAAAACCCCACTGCGAAGGATCTGCATCTCCATCAATCGCAGTCGCTGCCCCTGCAAACCATAGGTGGTCCGAGCCTTCTTAAGAAACTCGACACGGTAACCAAGAGTTTCAATTAAAACCTGTTGCGCGTTGGGCTGACCTTTAAGACTTTCTAGAATTTTAATCTCGTTGCGGAAATTTTTTATTAAACTACCGAGAAACCGACTTTGATTGGGTGTGGCCAGAAGTTCGTGCAGGCGGGCGTCCAAGCGCCCCTGAGCCAACGGCTCTGACAAGGATCGGCTAAGAAGATAAGAGGCATCGGTCCAGCGAGAAAAACCGATAACATGATTGCTGTCGACTTCCCACCACCACTTCTTAAAACTCAATAAAAGAAGGGCACGTCGTTCGTGTAAAGACAATTCATCCCACGAGCGCATTTTAGAGAGATCGATCTGATTCATATAAACTCGATCCAAGGTGCGAGCGATTTGTTCCAGTCTTACAAATTTAAAAGAATTAACTTGGCGAGCCAGCCAACTGCGAGCCTGGGTGTTTAAAAAAATTTCGTCAATAAGCCGAAGCTCTTCCAGACTGCGATTGCCCGCGTGGATTCTAGAGAACAGTTCCGACCAGCGGCTGGCGTGCCCACCCAAGCGAGCTTGAATGTAGGGAATATAGTCGGCGCCATAAAGGCGTTGCTGATAAGACATGACTTCTGAACAGCGGTCTTGGGCCTTAACCGAAGCTGCAAAAAAGCAAAGAGCTATCAAGATTGAAAGCCTCAGTTCTCGGTTATGAAATATATAAAGTCTCGATATCCGCACGGTTCTTAGATTTTACCAACAATTCGCCCATGGAAGGAAAAAAACACCGCTTATTGTAGCCTTTTCAATTTGCGCTGATTTTCAGCTTCGTATTGGTCAATGAATGAGCCTGAATAAAGCCATCTTGGACGATTCTTCCAAACTCATCCTCTTTAAAGCTCTCAAAATAAAAAGACATTTGGCCGTCTTCCATCTTTTTAATATGAATGATTTGCTCAACAAAAGGCACTTTAAGAGTGGCCATTTTTGTTTTAGAAATTTGAGGCTTTTTAGTAAGATAGCCATACTGAGTGATCGTCAAATGTTCGTCTTTTAATGTCACGGTTCGACCCGCACTGCTCTGTAGCTCCAAGCTGGCTTTCATCTCTTGCCCGACACAATCGATTTTATACTGAAGAGAATCGGACCATTTGATTTGAAAGGTTTTGCATCGGGCCGAATCTTCCGAAGCTTGCCCTTTCAATTGAACCACTGTGTTTTTTCCCATATGCCAAAGACTGTTTTCAACCTCAACTTTGACCACTTTGGTTTCCGCACTGATGCGCCTCTGACTTTTAGCGATTCCTGGGGCTGACAGCAAACTGACTATCGCGATGATGATAACTTTACTCCACATTGTCTTGATCTCCTTACACCCACCCTTATTGCGATTGGTGTGCCAAAACGAGACAGCTTTTTGCAGATTGGCTTCAGTTATTACAGGGATTTAGGTGCTCTATAAGCTCTGTCTGAGTGTCAAAAAGTTTGACACCTGTGGATTCTCACTTTTTTTGCGAAAAGCAATTTACACTTAGTGGATCTCGGCCCAGTTGTTTCCAAAGCCAATATTAACCTTCAGTTTGACGGACAACTTAACATTGTTTTCCATAACCTCTTGTATTTTCTCGGCGGCCTCTTCGATGCCCTTTTCAGGTAATTCGAAGATCAATTCATCATGAACCTGTAAAAGCATCTCATTGGGATAGTCTTCAAAGAGCTCGAGCATGGCCATTTTAACCAGGTCACTGGCTGTGCCCTGAATGGGCGCATTGATGGCAGCTCTTTCACCAAAACTGCGTTGCATGGGGTTTTTAGATTGCAACTCGGGCAGATAGCGCCTTCGTCCAAAAAGGGTTTCAACAAAGCCTTGGTCTTTGGCTTTTTCAATAATCTCGTCCATATAGGTTTTGACACCCGGAAACTTCGCAAAATAATTTTCGATGATTTCCTTGGATTCTTTACGAGAGATTTGCAGGGTCTCAGCCAGTCCATAAGCCCCCTGCCCATAGGCTATTCCAAAGTTGACTGCTTTCGCCATTCGACGCTGACTTGAGTCGACCTCTTCGAGACTGGTACCAAAAACCTCCGAGGCCGTCCAAGTATGAATGTCTCGATCATTGTTAAAAGCCTCTAAGAGGCCAGGATCTTTGGTTATGTGAGCCAAGACTCGCAGTTCAATCTGGCTGTAATCGGCCGATAGCATTTTGTAGCCCTTGGGAACAACAAAAGCTTCCCGCACCTTTTTACCCCTCTCGGTGCGAATCGGAATGTTTTGCAGATTGGGGTGATTGCTAGAAAGTCGACCGGTTGTAGTCAAGGCCTGGTTAAAAATTGTGTGCACGCGCCCGGTTTTCTCGTTAACAAGTTCTGGTAAGGCATCGACGTAGGTGGATTTTAATTTCGAAAGCTCTCGAAAATCGAGAATTTTTTGCGCAATGGGACTTTCGCCAACAAGCTTCTCTAAAACGTCCGTGGCGGTTGAGTAACCAGTTTTAGTTTTTTTACCCTTGGTCAGGCCCATTTTATCAAACAAAATCACGGAAAGCTGTTTAGGGCTGGCAACATTGAATTCTTCTCCAGAAATATCCTTAATTTCCTTTTCCAAAACGGCAATTTCATTTTCTAATATTTTGCTTTCTTTGGCTAACTTTTCTGTGTCTAAACAAACTCCTTTGGCTTCCATCGAAGCCAAAACTTCCACCAAAGGAAGGTCCACCGTCTGCAGAATCGGCAGCATTTTTTGCTCTTTTAATTTTGCGATCACTACATCTCGCGTTTCTTCAAAGGCGGTGGCAATATCAGAAGGCTCTGGAAACTCCGGCAAGGTGTTGCCTACGTACTGCTGGTAAAGTTCATTGATACTATTGATAGATCCCGCCTTCAGCAAATAAGCCGACAACATCAAATCGGCCTGCACTTCACCGTGAGTGATGCCCAGCTCCCTCCATATGCTTTTCACGTCAAAGCCCTGCCACTTTAGCTTTTTCCCATTCAGAATCTCTCCGACTTTGTGGAGGTCGTCTTCGACCAATCGGCAATCGTCACCCTTAATGACAAAAAAACTGCGAGGATCATTCCAGACGAACACCTCATCGCGTTCGGCCAGCCAATCGTTCAGCACCAACGCGTCACAGCTCTTTACTTTCAGACTTTTCTTGCGCTTTTCCAAAGCCTTGCTCGAAGACTTTTGACTGCTGGTCGATGCCCCTAAAAGATTTTTCTTAAACGAGTTGAACTCGAGCTCATCAAGAACCTCTTCGAGTTTCTCGTTATTGATGGGTTTCAAGCTAATTTCATTGAGACTTTTCACTAAATCCAAGTCTTGTACAATTTCGACAAGCTTCTGTGACAAATAGGCTTCATTTTTGTGCTCTTTTAACTTTTTAACATGAGATGGCGTTCTGACCATTTCAATGTTTTCGTAAATGCCGTCGAGGGTTTCAAACTGGCTCAATAGTTTTTGCGCCCCCTTTGGACCAATACCTTTGACGCCCGGGATGTTGTCGGAGGAGTCGCCACAAATCGCTAAGTAATCTATAAACTGATTGGGGTGGACCCCCCATTTTTCGATCACTCCCTGAGCATCGTAACGTACGTCTTTCATGGTGTCGTACAAAGAGACCTTATCGTCGATCAGTTGAGCGAAATCTTTATCACCACTGACGATCACCACTTCCAGTTTGTTGTCTCGTCCGTATTTTGCCAGAGATCCAATGACATCGTCAGCTTCGTAGTTTTCTTTACCAATACCAGGAATTCCCATCAGTTCAGTTAACTTTTTTATATAGGGAATTTGCGGCACCAGCTCTTCAGGAGTTTCGCTCCGATTGGCTTTGTAGTCTTCATACAAATCTTTTCGAAAAGAGGGCTTGGGCTGATCGTAGCAGTACACCATATAATCGGGCTGCACATCCTTCAGAAGCTTGACCGACATTGAAAGAAATCCGTAAATGGCGTTGGTTGGCAATCCCTGGGAATTACTGAGGGGGCGGACAGCGTAAAAGGCTCGGAAAAACATGGAGCTGACATCAACCAAATAAAGCTTCTTCATAGTGTATCCTTTTGAATGTCCTATGAATTAGCATGATGTCGACGATCCGCCAATAGAAGTGCGCCGCCCTACTCGGAGAAAACAAAAATCAAGTCGCCCTCACGCACATAATCAAATTGATCGGTGGCTTGACGCTCAATATAGGTTAGTTTTTCAGCTTGGTGGATTTGAAACTCCAGTTTGCGAGCCCGCTCTTCCAGCTGAACCATGCGCTCTCGCATGTCGTCCTTGCCTCGCTGCAGGCTCCAATATCGCCACAAACTCCCATCAAAAATCAACATGACAAAAGTCAACAACAGTCCAAAGGCAAAAATGCGCATGGGACTGTGTAAGAGTTTATGAAAAAAAACACGCCAGCGAGAAAACATAGCCTATCTTAATCAGGAGAACCGAAAATCTCAACCCTTCGTGGGCCAGGTCTAGGCCCTAGTTCATCAAAGATAATTTGGCGAATTGGGCCTGGCTCCCTAACTCTTCTTCGATTCGAAGCAATTGATTGTACTTTGCAATGCGCTCGCTTCGACACAGACTCCCCGTTTTGATCTGAGAGCAGTTCATGGCGACTGACAAATCCGCGATCGTGGTGTCTTCGGTTTCCCCACTTCTATGGGACATCACCGTTTGGTAGCCAGACTCCTGAGCAAATTGGACGGCCTTACGAGTTTCGCTAAGACTGCCAATTTGATTCACTTTAACTAAAAGGGCATTGGCACATTTTTGCTCCACTCCCATTTTCAAACGATCATAGTTGGTGACAAACAAATCATCGCCCACCAACTGCGTGGTCGATCCCAACTCTTTGGTCAAGTGGGCCCATCCCTGCCAGTCATCTTCGGCCAGTCCATCTTCAATGGAAATCAAGGGTGCTTTTTCTTTCCAGGATTCATAGATTTTTGATATCTGATCCGCCGATTTTTTCTGACCTTCCCAGACATAGGCACCCTCTTGGTAAAACTCAGTCGCTGCCACATCAAGTGCCATATAGACTTCAGACCCTAACTGATAGCCGGCTTTTTCAACCGCTCGGCACAAGTAATCCAAAGCCTCTTCGTTGGTTTTTAATTTGGGAGCAAAACCCCCTTCGTCACCGACGGCCACGGTCAATCCGTTATCAGCAAGAAGCTTCTTTAGGGTATGAAATATTTCGCTACCCGCCCGCAAGGACTCCCGAAAAGTGGCGAGCCTAGGGACAATCATAAACTCCTGCACATCCAAGCCATTGTCAGCATGAGCTCCACCATTGACAACGTTCATCAAAGGAATGGGAAGAGTGTTAGCCTTGTCGCCACCCAGATATTTATAAAAGGGCTGATTTTTTTCGAGGGCCGCAGCTTTGGCGCATGCCAAAGACACACCCAAAATGGCGTTGGCCCCAAAGGATGTTTTGTTGGGGGTTCCGTCAAGCGCGATTAGAGTCTGATCGATGCTCTCCCATTCTTGAACATCCATCCCCATAATTTTTTGTTGAATGATTGTGTTCACATTATTAACAGCTTTACTGACACCCTTGCCTAAATAACGAGAGGCATCGCCATCACGAAGCTCACAAGCTTCATGGGCACCAGTGGAAGCTCCAGAGGGAACAGCGGCTCGCGCGAAAACTCCGGACTGGGTTTTTACATCGACTTCCACCGTTGGAAATCCTCGGCTGTCCAAAATTTCTCGGGCATGGATATGGGTTAGCGCTGACATGAGAACCTCCTTAGCTGGGGAACTCGATCAAGTATGTAGAACCTTCGCCTTGGCGACTTGAGATCGAGATCTGACCACGATGACGTTTAATAATTTCTTGGGTTCTTTGTAGATTATGATCGGTCTCGAGATCAAAGATTTTTTCTAGTTTCTCATCGGAAAAACCCAAGCCACGATCTGAGATTTCAATTTGAATTTTCGATCCCGCAGAGCGAGTGATGACTTTCACCTGGGCTTCTTTGTGGCTGTTCGCTACCGAGTTTTGGAAGATTTCGCCCAAAGCCTTGGCAAAGCTCTCTTTATTAACCGCCACATCTCGGTCTAGGTGCAGTTTTCGATCGATTTTTAGAGTCTTTTCAGTAAAGGACATGCCTTCCAAAACACTATCAATCAACTCATTGAGATTGGTTGGCTCAACTGAAACAACATCGGGTTCAACCCCTTTGTTTTTTTCAACTGTCATATGAAAAGCGTCTTGCATGGCTAGAATAGAGTCACAGGCGCTTTCGACCATATTGGGAAATTCTTTTTGTACGTATTCCCAGTCGACTCTGCGCATGGCTTCGCGAACCGAAGCTTTACGGGCACTGGGACTGATTAAAGTGATGATTTGCTGAGCTCGAGTAAAATAATCGTACATTTTATAAAAGTCGTTTTTAATTTTGAAGAACGATTGATCAAATTCTTCCTGGCGCTGGTTCCAAATTTGCAAACGCTTCTCGACTTCAAGGGCCACCATTTTTTCAAAAGCTTCGCTGGCAATATGCTGAGGACTGCCTTTTGGTTGAACACTTTGTACGGCATTTTTTTGATGCTCCTGCAGACTTTGCATCACAGAGTGAACAATTTCTGGATGAAACTGGCGTCGCTTTTTCTCCTGTTCGTCAAACAAACTCTCTTGATCATCAAACCAAATCACGTCGTAGGACAATTCCCCCACTTGCGTGATTTTGGCGTTGGGCATTCCCATATAACGAGGCAAACCTTCTACCGCTCCGATCAAATAGGCCATGACATTACCGGCTGTGGGCTGCTGGCTAAAATGAAAGGTTAGCCTGTGGTCACTGTGACGCTCTAAAGAAAGCTCGGGATGAGGAGTTAAAAAGTAAGACAGAAATCGATCAGGCTGAGCAAAAATCTCTTTTGGAGATTCGACCATCTTTAAAACACTGTCGAGGACGCCCCAGGCGCGCAAATCATAGTTGGATTGCCCGACCTCGCGAAAAAACTGACTTTTATTTTGAATGCCAGCATAGTCGACTACCGAATTCAAGAAAGCTTCCATTTCCGGAACATCCACTTTGCCGGTCGGATCTTTAAAAAGTTCAACCGGGGTCTCGAATTGCTCAAAGAAACGCTCCAATTGAACGCCTTGACGCTCAACATAAACAAGAACCGAATAGGAGACTTTACAGCTGACCTGCATGGTCTCTGTTTAACGTCCTCTGGGTAAATAAAACAAGGATTGTTTTCCCTCTTGGTGAATGACTGAATTAGTCAATCTGCCTTATATTCGCGCATTTTATGGCTTCTAACAGAAAATGAACAATTCACTGCGAAAGATAAGGCATCAACCATCATCTAGGCTGTTGAAAAAACTTAAGAAAAGCCTAAAAACATCGACTGACAAGGACTGACAGGCCTGATGACCTTAACGATCAATAAAAAATCTGGGCCGGATCTGCTACGAGGCTTTTTTCTTGGCTTTGTTGGGATTGAGAAATTTGGAACGAGGGAAAGGAATTCGGTTTTCTTCAATCTCACTCATGAAGCTCGGCAACTCACCTGTGGGCTGCAGTTCGCCTTTTAAGGTGCCATCCTGTTGAAGCTTCAAGCTGGGGATGTTGTAAAGATCTTTGATTCTATACTTGCCTTTATCGTCGGTCCCAAAAACTTCTGAAATGCTCATGACTCGGCGAGAACCATCTCGCAATCGCGAAATCTGGATCACCAAGTCAATGGCCGAACCGATGGAATGCTGTAAGGCTCTTTCGCTAATGCCGCCGGCTCCTAAGGCCAGAGATTCTAAACGCACGAGCGCATCTTCGGCGGAGTTGGAGTGAATGGTTCCAAGACAACCCTTGTGACCGGTGTTCATGGCCTGGATCAGTTCGAAAGCCTCGGACCCCCGCACTTCTCCGACAATGATTCGATCCGGACGTAGACGCAAACTGGATTTTAGCAAATCATAAATAGAAACCGCGCCCTCACCTTGGGTATCGGCTTGCTTGGTTTCAAACCGAACCACATGTTCATAGTGAATGGTCAGCTCCGAGGCGTCTTCAATAACAATGATTCTTTGACCACCAGGGATTCGTCCACAAAGCAGACCAAGCAAGGTGGTTTTTCCTGAACCAGTTCCCCCACTGACTAAGATATTTTTTCCCAAGTACATACAAAGTTCTAAAAATTGGGCACCATCTGGAGTGATCGCTCCCCACCCAATATAAGTTTTGAAATCCACTTCCACTTGTGAAAATTTTCGGATGGCAACCGTCGGTCCTGATTGGGCGCAAGGACGAATCACAGCGTGAATACGGGAACCATCAGGCAAGCGGGCATCTAAGCGCGGCTCTTCGGTGGTGATACGACGGCCCACGTAGTTGGCAATCGCGGTAATTCCAGCCAGCAGCTCATCTTCGGAACTAAATTTAGCCGGGGTTTTATGAAGTTTTCCTTTGGTTTCAATAAACACTTCTTCGTGTCCGTTTATCAACACTTCGGTAATAGCAGGGTCCTCTAGATATTTAACAACCGGTGCTAAATAATTGTGAAGGGCATCTTTAAAGGCAGCATCGCGTCCTGTCGACATCGATGACCTCATTCAGACGCCGGACGACGCAGTTGAATGGTTTCTAGAGGCGATTCCAATGGAGCTTCAGAGGCATACACCACCATCTGCCCCTTGGCCTTCGTTTCTGGGCATTGAAAGTCAAAAAGCCCTTCTTTGCGTGGTTCGATTTCAAAAACAACTTCGTCACCAAAATAGGTTCCGTGATGTTGCGAAAAGGCATCCAACATGAAACTCACATTTTTCTGATTTTTATTTACATTCACCACATGAACACGATAGCGCCGCCCACGTTTGACTTGGATTCTTTTTGGCTGATAACCGTCTTTGGTATGAATGATAACGATATCCTGCATCGGTTCTTGCCGGTCCGTGACCATATCAAGAACGGTTTTCTTCTCTTCCTTATATATTTGTTTTTGCTTTTCTAAATCCATCAAATCTTTTTGACGCCGAGAGAAATCAATCATCCAGTCGCCAAAGGCAACATTGGTTAACATGAAACTGAAAATAACAAATATTATCGTTCTCATTTTTTCGTCCTCAGTGAATGACCTTTGCCGTATGAAACCCGACAAGCTCTTTTGCTACTACCATGGCCAAGTGACTCAAATGCTCCACATCATAAGTTTTTAATTGTGTCATTAGATCTTGGTAGTTCCCCAAATTAGAGTTCACTACTCCTAAGATCTCAAATAGAGGCTGAGGGTTATCCTCAATTTTTTTAAATTCATTTTGCCAGTCTTTTTCAAGAACCGGATCGATGACCCCTAAATGGTAAAGAGCATCAAACACTTTTTGTAAATCGCCTTGCAGTAGCATCCTGCCTCCCACACACAAACTTGTTCATAATGCTTTTCGGCGTTTCACTAAAAAGGTTTAATTTTGAGACACAAATCTCGACCAAAGGGGGTAGACAACCGCCTTTCGCCTAGGTTCAATCGAAATCAAGGGGGATTAAAGAGCTCTCAGCTTGATTCGTAGTTCGTTCACACTTTCAGGATCACAGCGTTCGGAAAGATCCAGCTTCAATTGTTCCAACGTGTACGTAGGCTGGACCTTAGCCTGCTCATAATCGATGGCTTCCAGCACAGTCCCAACATCTCGAAAATGCAAAGAGTTTCGATAAGCTTCATAGACTCCTGGTTCGTAACTGAAACTTTTGGCCGACGTAGATTTGTCCTCTAAAGATTTTCCCAAAACATCATTGATGTGATAGCGCATTTCCTCGTCGTAAAAATTCCAAATGCTCCTCGCAACAAAGCTGTGTTGCAAGTCCACTGGATTATTGAAAAGGTAAGTTTGAGCCAGATAAAATTGCACCACATTATTCTTAGTAAGAAGGTAGATCTCTCTAAACAGGCTATGGACTGGATTTTCATAGCGACTGGTGGCCATCACTTTGCTGTATAGATATCTCTTTACCTGTTCATCGACATTATAATAGTCGTGATAAGAATCATTTCTCAACATTGCAAAAAACAAATTACCAGGGTCTCGATCCGCCAACTCTTCAGCCCGAGCAAGAGCTAAAGTATGCTTACCTTGCAAACCTTTTGTAAAATCGAAGACCTTGGGTACGCTGTCGGCAACAAAGGCTTTCTGGTCCTTTGCTAAAAGGTAAGACTGCGCCACCAGAGTTTGGTATTGATCAAAGTTTTCAATGGCACCATCTAAAAAAACGGTTAGTTCTTTAAATCGATCTTCACCAAGGCTGATTGCCAAGGCCTCAACTTGCGCCTTTTTATCAAGGCCATTTTCTTTGGAGAAATCTAAAAAATGACAAAGATCACCTGAACGTAAAATTTCTACCAACTGTTGCGAAGGATCAACTGTCGGCTTTTGTGGGCTTTTACGAGAAGGGACTCTTTTGGATACAAAGGATTCAGAGTCAACAGCCGGTATTGTCGTTTCCTTTATAATATCTTCGGAGTCTTCAAAATAGGAGCTCTCGACCGCCTCGGCTCCAGAAACAGATATTTTAATATTTTTCACAAAATAAAAAGTGCCAGCCACTGCGGCTACAAAAAAGAGTGTTCTTAACCCATCCATCAAAGCTCCTTAAGAGGAGGCGGCCTTAGAGAATATTGGCAGCCAATTCAGCCAGCTCTGATCTCTCCCCTTTGACAAGTGTGTTATGAGCCGAAATACGATGACCTTTAAAACGCTCCACCGAGTAAGTCAGACCACTGGTCGCGCTGTCGACATAGGGATTATCAATCTGATAACAATCCCCGGTTAATACGACCTTGGTACCGGAACCGGCTCGAGTCACGATGGTTTTAATTTCATGGGGAGTCAGGTTTTGTGCCTCATCGACGATGAGGAACTGATTCGGAATACTTCGACCTCGAATATAAGTCAGCGGTTCGATATTAAGCATCCCTTGATTCATCAGTTCTTGGGCGCGACCTGCAGCCTTTTTATCAGCTCCCATTAAAAACTCCACATTGTCAAAAATCGGTTGCATCCATGGGTTCAGTTTTTGTTCAACATCACCCGGCAAGTAACCAATGTCTCGACCCATTGGAAAAATGGGACGACTCACTAGCAACCTTTGAAAGCGTCCCTCATCTAAGGTTTTAAATAGGCCGGCCGCCAGCGCCAACAAAGTTTTACCGGTCCCGGCCTTACCCACCAATGAGCAAAACAGAATTTCGTCGTTCAGCAAACAATCAAGAGCAAAAGACTGCTCGACATTTCGAGGATGAATACCCCAAATCCCTTCATTCATGCTAATCAGCGGGATCATGGCTTTTTGTGATTCGTCATAGCGACCGATTGCACTGTGGTTTTCGTTAGAAGCATCTTTAGCAATGATATATTGGTTGGCATATAACTTTTCGTCGTCTGAAATAGGCAACACCCTATCTTCATAAAACTGATTGATGAGATCGGAGGTCACAGTAATCTCAGTATGACCGGTATACATTTCTTCAAAAGAAACTTTTTCAGGCTCGTAATCCTTGGCTGTGATTCCAAAAACATCGGCCTTAATACGAAGATTAATGTCCTTTGTTACCAACTCCACTTGCGCGCTCGGATCCTCGGCTTGCAGGTGTAAGGCCATCATTAAAATGCGATTGTCGGCTTTATTCTCAAACAAATCTTCTGGAATCGCCTCGGATCGACGATCAGCGATCACGAAGATTTTAGAATTAGAGTCATCAGAAACTTGAATGCCTTCCGATAGACTTCCCTTTTCTCTCAGAACATCAATGAATCTCGAAAAGTGACGAGCGTTGCGACCATTTTCACCGGGGTCTCGCTTAAAACGATCCACTTCTTCTATAACAGAAATCGGAACATACACATGGGCGTTGTTAAATTTGTTTACGGCTAATGCATCAAACAGAATAACGTTGGTGTCGACGACAATTTTTCTAATTCCTGCGGCCACTGTTTCCCCCCAGCTAAAAGCCTACGACTCCATTCATTCAGTCGTAACTTCTTTCATTGCAGTACATTAAAAAGGGGCTGGCAAGGGAAAAACCTAAAGGAAGCCGTGCACACAAACCCTGACGGGCTTGAGGGCGTCTAAATTGAATAGAAAGATCTTAAGGTTGATCTAAATTGCTGACGATCACATCACCATGATCAGTCTTCAAATGAGCACTAACGGTCTCTATAAATCGAATAAAATGTTTCAATGCCTCTTGATTGCTTGATCCTTCGACCACGGACGCTCCATGACGGAAAACATCCTCCTCATTGACGAAGCGAGAGGATCGCACCTGAACCACGAATGGAAAGTAGGTCTGATGATTTAGGTAGACTCGCATGGCAACTTCTTCTCCGGGAGCAAAGTGGCCCTGCTTTTTGGTCAAATCAAAAGCGACACCTTTGACAGATATGTCATGTAATGAACATTTCTGCAGACCGGCACCTGGGACAATCGCATGGACCCCTATAAACTCGGTAAGAATGGTCCGCCGAACAGAACGACGCTCATCCTGGATCATTTCTTGTCGTTTGGCGCCAATATCAACAATACTGGCCTTAGAGTCCGTTTTTTCAGTGGAACTCTCTTTTTTTACTTTAGGAAATGCTAATACTTTACCTTCTGTACTCATTCCCCCTCCCTGTGCTATAAAAACAATCGGAAGGAAGGGGTCTCAACTTTAGACATTTCTCAGGAAAAAGGAGGGCTTATACAGGACTCAGATTCAAATAAAGATTTGATCGCTTTTGTAGGCAGTCTAGCCTTCCATATCCTTCTGTTTGTGTTTTTTGCCTACTTTAAACCGTCGGGTGATGCCTCAAATCGAGACATTCCGATGGAGATTGTCTTTACCGAAGCCAACTCCAAAAACATTTTAGTCCAAGCTCCCGACAATCCAGCCGACGAGAACCTTAAGCCAGAAAAAGAAGTGAAGTTCAAATCCAATGCGACTCGCCGAACTGAACTTGAAACATTTGCCCGCTCCAAGCCCACACCTATCCAAGCCCCGGTGGATTCTGGCGGTCAGCGTGGGCAAGCCAAGAAAGCAAACCAGCAGAAAGAAACCGTCACAGAGTTTGGAACATATAAAGTCGAAGACGACCGAGAAATTTTACAACTCCCAGGCTACGGCAGTAGCACCTCTCGCCCAATGATTCCATCTTATGTTCAGCAACAAATGCCGCCGGGGGTTCGACTTGGAAATATCACAGCCCTGAACACCGACCAGTATCGATTTTACAGTTTTAACCAGCGACTGCTGCAAAGGTTTATCCCACTTTGGGGGGACCGCGTCCGCTCCGCTCTTTATCAATGGATTAAAGAGAACAATGCGCCGGCTGTCAGCAAAACCTGGGTGACTAACGTGGAAGTGATTTTGAATGAGAAAGGTGAAATCCTTGAAGTCCAGCCTTTTCGACTTTCCGGCTTATGGTCGATCGACGAGGCCTCTATCAACTCTTTCAAAGACATTAAAAATGTTCCCAACCCTCCAAAAGAAATGGTGGATGAAAATGGCTATATCCACTTGCAGTACCAGACTGAAGTGCTTTGGATTCCACAGCCCAATATTCGCTTCCAAAGCGACAACTGATTCGACTCTCCCAAAGTCGGTCCGGTGATCCTTCTAGACTTTGGAACCTCTATAAAACAAACCTATAAATTGATAAAATATCAACATGTTGAAAACTCTTTTGCTGCTCTTGATGTTTATTCCCAGCCTTGGTTCTGCGGCCTATTACGAACTGGGATTCGCAGGCAACTACCGAAAGCTTTTTCTTCCCTCTGATACTGATCGCGAATCCTTTGATTCAACCCTGTCTTTCACCGGTTCCTTTGCCTACTACTTTGCAGAGATGGCAGCGGCCGAACTCAGTTACACCAAAGGGCAATCAGAACGTTTCGTCCCAAGCATTACTGCGGACTCAAGAACCATCTACGATTTTGAACTGATTGGACTCGATTTAATTTTTACCTTTGCCGAACGCAAGGCCCCCTTTATTCCGTACCTAAAAGCGGGGGTCGCCTATTTTTCTCGAAAAACAGTGACTTATGAGTTTACCAACTCGCCAATAGACAGTTCAGACACGGTGACCCTACCCACCACTTTTGTACCCAGCCTCGGGTTTGGTATGAAAATTCGTGTCACTGACCGCTTGTCATTTAAAATTGGTTTTGAGGCTTGGACCAGCGACTCTTTAGAGCGAGACCCGCGCTGGGATGTGGCAGGGCGCGCCGGCATATCATGGTTTCTTTAAAAAAAGTTCACCACCTCCTTATTTTTGGTTTGCTCTTGGGTGGCCTTTCCTCTTGCCAGCTGGGCTATATCGCGGAAAGCGCCTACTACCAAGCCGATTTAATGAGACGGCGGGTTCCTTTGCAATATGCTCTGGACCACTACACTTTAACGGATGAAGAAAAACAAAAAATTCAGCTGGCAATTAAACTCCGTCAGTTTATGTCGACGCAGCTGAAGCTGAACACGGAAGACAACTTCTCTCGCTATGTTCATCTTAAGCAGCCCTACGTCACCTACGCCGTCAATGCCGCCAGAAAAGACCAGCTGAAAGCCTACACCTGGAGTTTTCCAATAATAGGGAAAGTCCCCTACAAAGCTTACTTTAAAAAGGAAAGCGCGATCAAAGAAGCCGATGAGATGAACGAGAAGAACCTCGACACTTACGTTCGAGGAGTTTCGGCCTATAGCACCCTGGGTTGGTTTGAAGACCCTCTGTTGTCTTCCATGCTACGGATGAAAGAGCATCAGTTTGCTAACACTTTGATCCACGAAACCGTCCACGCCAACCTCTACATTAATGGTCAGTCGAAATTCAACGAGAGGGTTGCCAGTTTTCTTGGGCAGCTTGGGGCAGAAGCCTACTACAAAAGCCAGAACCGAGGCGAAGACTTAAAGTCAATCGTCGCCAACGAGACTCACGACGAGCTTCTGTTTTCTGAGTTTATCAGTCGGGAGCTAAAAGGTCTTCGCCAATGGTACAAAGAGAATAAAAATCAACCTGACATAGAGACTGCTCGCGAACAGCAGTTCGCAAGGATGAAACAAAACTTTAAAGCATCTTTACAGGGAAAATTGAAAACAAAAAATTACGATTGGTTTCTTGCCAAAAAGTTCAACAATGCTTTTCTACTTTTGCTTGAACTTTATAACAGTGATTTTTCACAGCTTGAGAAGCTGGCCAATCATTACAATCGAGACTTTATTCAGGTCTTCAATCGCCTCAAAGAACTGGAAGAAACAGACAACCCTGAACAAGCTCTAACCAAGATGATTGACAGCCTTTGACTTCATCGGGCGTCGAACAGCGCCACACTAAAAAAAGACCAGGTCTTTGCCTGGGCTTTTTATTCGGCACTCAGTAACCGACTACCAGACAATGACCATTTTTTCCTTGATCTTCAATAAGCCGTGGCGATAGTTAGCTTTGGCTGTGTCGTAAGGACAGTCCATCTCTTCCGCCACTTCTTTAAAGGTCATATCCGAAAAGACTCTTAGCTTGACCGCATCCTGCTGTTTTTCCGGCAAAGAATTGATAATTTCTTGGGTTTGTTCCAGCAGTTGTTTTTCAATCAATGTCGATTCACAAAGGCTCTCCACCTTTAGAGGCACCTTATCCAGCTCGACCATTGGCTTTGAGCTGCGCAATGAATTTTTAGCTGTGTTGATAACAATCCTGTAAATCCAACTTTTGAAGGCGGATCGAAACTGAAAACTGGAGAGTTTCTCGAAAGCCTTTAAAAAACTTTCTTGCACAACATCTTCAGCCAGCTGAGCATCACGAACATAGCGCATGCTCAAGCTGTGCAACTGCTTTTGATAACGTTGTACCAGAATGCTGAAGGCATCCGTGTACCCCTCTTTTGTTCTTCGAATTAGGTCAAAATCTGACAAAGCTTCCAACGTCTCCCCCCGAATAAATTGGATTGGTTGGCTGTCGTAACTATAGGAAATCTTGAAGTGCCTTCATGGTGTTTTCTGGCGGTCCTTCCTAGACCGGTTCAATGGTTTTATGGCGAAGAAACGGGAAAGTCGACTTATGATTTCTTATGGTCTGTATAAGCTGTAAAGAAAATTTATGGAAAAAGCCTGTGATTTTAATACTTTAAGTTATAATTTAAGCTAATGACATCTCATTATTTTAATTTACAGGCGCTATTCCGGTTGCGGACAGAGATGCAAAATTCAGTCAGACTTTAAAACGGTGACCCGATTTCGGCCAGAATTTTTTGAGGCATAGAGGGCCGAATCGGCTTTCGCGAAAAGCTCGTCAAAAGAGGCCATTTTTTCCTCTTGAGAGGAAATCCCTATGGAAACGGTTACTGGTAACTTTTGTTCTTCAAAAACGTAAGCATGTTTTTCGATGGTCGCGCGAATGCGCTCACCGATTTCTTCGGCCTGCTGTAGGTTGGATCCAAACAAGAGGATAACAAACTCTTCTCCACCGAATCGAGCAAAATAGTCATCATTACGAATGAGTTTTGTTTGAATAATTTGCGCTGTTTCCGAGAGAACGTAGTCACCAGCTTGGTGGCTGAAGTTGTCGTTCACCTTTTTAAAATGATCAAGATCAAAAATCAGTAAACTTAAAGGGACCTCAAGCAATTTAGCCCTTTTAAAAAACTCTGGTCCTTTCAAAAGCAGAGCCCCTTTATTCCAAATTTTGGTGAGAGAATCCTTCTCACTTTTAATTTGCAAGTTCTGGTGGGCGGCCGCCTCGATACTTCCCTCTTCAAGAAACTTAAACAAGACATTTCCTATCTTAACTTGATCGTTGTTCTTTAGTTTTTTAGGAACAAAAGGGGGAATCGCTGACCCATTGATAACTGTTTTGTTTGTCGAATCTAAATCGATAATGGCCACTTCACCGAAGGAAACAGTCAATTTAGCGTGAGATTTAGAAACACTACGATCATCTATGAAAATAGACGAGGTCATCGAACGACCAATGATAATATCGGAATTGTCTATGGTCCATTGCCGGCTGACGTATCCTGCAGGCCCCATTAAAAGGACAAGACTGGGCGGAACCTTCTCGGCATCCTGCATTCTTTTCGAAAACGTACCACCTTGAACTATCGAAGTTTTTTCTTCGGTATTGGTCTCGAAATCATCAAAAAACTCTTCCAGTTTCTTATTGTCACCCATAGACCTAATTTTAAAGAGTTTTAAGCTTTAACTCAATCAGCCTGACTCAAAACACGACGGGTGATAATTTTTCCGGACTCGACCCCTGGCTGGTCAAAGGCATTTATATCCAGTAATTCTCCCAAAACACCTGTGACAAGCATCCAAAGCATCATTAAGGCCGCCAATGACTCTTCGTTTAAAATATCGGTTTTTAGGACCATTGTACCGGCGTGAGACTCTCGAACAGCCTGTTCAGTGGCTTGCGCTTGAGTGGCCAACAGCTGACCCAAACCTTTGTTGACCATCAAGGAGCCAGCAAAATGACTGGCATTAAGAGTTTCAGTTACTTTTTCAGAACCGGTGACTCGGTGGAAGCCAACAAACTTTTTCTCAACTCCCTCGACAATCTGCTGCAACACCGAGTGCTGATCGGAAGCCCCTCGACAAGGAACAATCGTCGCGACCGGATCGGCCACATCGCCTTTCCGAGTCGAAGCTTTTCCTAAAGACTCACTCCACAATTGCTGCAACCAGAGCCCAAAGGTGCTTAGCCGATCACAGTACTGGAACGAATAGAAATTGACCTCTTTTTGCTGATGAGAGTTCCAAAGTTGCTCAGTCACCTTGGCAACCATTTTTTTGTTTTCAACGCTCCACCGACAGCCACTCGCAAAACTTTCAAGGTTTAAAGAAAAGAAAGTCGCCGGAAACAATCCGGCCGAGGTAAACACAGAAAAACGACCTCCAACATCAAGTGGAATGGACAATTGAGGGCACTTTTTTTTACGAGCAAATTCGGTCAAGGGACTGTCTTTGTCTTCACTAATTACAAAGCTGGACTTCGAAATATCGATTTGCCATTTTTCATTTAAAAATTGACTGCAAAAATCATAGAGGGCAAGAGATTCAATTGTCCCTCCACTTTTAGAGCAAACAATCCAAGCCGTCTTTCTCCAATCATTTTTTGATTGCAGCCACTGTTGCAAACTGAAGCTGTCGACATTGTCTAAAAAATGGATATTGCATCGATCGCTGGCCGGAACCAAAGCCTCGATGAGGGTGCGCGCCCCAAGAGAGCTGCCGCCTAAACCAATTACAACGAGACTCTGGTAGCTTGCCCAAGCAGCGGCATGTTTTTGACAATCCTGTTGAGCTTTTGCGAAGGTGTCAGCACGGAAAAAACCAAGATCAGTTCGACCCAAAAATCGATCTGCAGCTTTTTCAACTTGTTGGGACAAACTTTCGTTCACGGTGCGTGCGCTATGAAAGGACCACATTTTCTCTCCCTACCTAAGCAATAACAACGTCTTCTTCTATGCGATGGTAACCCTTCCACTCTTTTAGGCGGCAATAAGGGCGCGTTGCCTTTTCTGGATATTCCACCAAAACATAGGTGAGTTTTGTTATTTTTCCAAGGGAGCTGACGTCAAGAGAAGTCAGTTCAGTCCAGGTTCCCGTATTAAAGTACTCCATGTTCTTTCCCCATTGCCGGTACTGATAAACATGGGTGTGTCCAAAAATGACGGTATGCACTCGCTCATCGGCTAAAATTCGTTTCGCCGAATCGCTCAGGTCCGGAAAGATCGCGCTTTCCAAAAAAACTTTTAACACTCGATTGAATGGAAACTGCCGCCTTGGATCTTTAACAAAAACTGATCCAACAAAATATCCAACCAATTTAAAAAAAGTTCCAAGGGTGAACCAAAACTCATTGAAGATCGCCCAACGAATAAGAAGACGAAAAGGTCTGACTTTATCGATATGGGGGTGCTTCTCTTTAATTTTCATGACGAAATCTACGAAAAAGTGAGAACCAAAAGGAAGATTGAGGATGGGTACGGGTAGATCTTTTTTCAAGAAAAACTTTTTAGGGTCAATTCGGTTGGCCGCTTCGTACATATGGCCATGCTCGACATGAATGCCATCAAAATAGTGCACAATGCTTTTAAACCGAATCGGAGTGCCAACAATTTCGTTTAAATACGAGCGCAACCCTGGCCACAACATCGCCTGGTCGTGATTCCCAACAACGTAGGTTATCTGGTTGTGCTCTTTAGCTGCAAACTCACGCAGAGCCTTAAAAGCTTCTGGCTGCCCATTGACAATGTCTTTGAGAATCTCCAACGAGACCTCTTCAGTGAATACGGTTAAAAAATGGCCTTTGTAGTCGACTTGTAAAAAATTGAGAAAATCGCCATTGATGATCAATTCGACCGAATGATCCCGATACTGCCCCGATGTGTAATAATCAAGGAGCTCTGCAAACTTTTCCCCAAAAAAGAATTCTTCAAGATTATTGACGGCGCCATCCTCAAGGATTTTTCCTTTCCCAAGATGCATGTCACTCACTATAATCTTAATTTTCTTTTCCATTATCCCGCTTTATAAACGATGTTTCGACTTTTATGTTTTCCGTAGTACATGGCTTCGTCAGCGATCCGAATGATATCCTCAGCCGAATCAGCATGAATAGGGAAAAAGGCCAATCCAATGCTTATCGTGATCCTAACTTTCAAACCATTAACAGCAAATTCAGAAATTTCAACCTCTTTCCGAATTCGTTCGGCCACATTGACCGCATCCTCACCCTCGGTGTGACTGAGAAGAATAATAAATTCATCACCCCCATAACGGAAGGCAAAGTCTGACGTTCGTATTTGCCCCTTTAAAAGGTCCCCCACTTGCTGAAGAACAGCCGAGCCGACCACGTGACCCAAAGAATCATTGACCCTTTTAAAGTGGTCCACATCGATAAACAGAATCGAAAAAGGGGTTTTGTATCTTTTATATTCCTCAATTTTTCGATCAACCACTTCAGTTAAAAACTTTTGATTGTACAAGCTGGTTAAACTGTCTTTGTAGACTTGGCTTTGCGCCTCGCCAACAGTCAAACAAAGGGACCAACGCCGATTTAAAAAGGGAATCAGGGTGGCTAAGTATTGTTCAAAAGCCGTTCTCTTTTTGATCTGGACTTTATTAAGAATAACACAATGGCTCGAGTTCTCGTCCTCATGGACCCAAAGCATACAAAGGTAGTCGCCTCTCGTCGTCTTCCAGATCTGAAAGTCCTTGGTATTTACAATTTCCGTTGCACAATCATCAAGATCTTTGATTAACCCACCCTGGTCTACCTTTTGATTTTCAAGCTCGTGTTTCAGTTTTAGGATCGCTGGTAACTTCGAAGATGTAGACCTCACCGACACCCAATGGCAATTTTCCATTTTAAACTGGTTGCGAAAGTAGTTCTTTACATCGGAGATAAAGAGATCCTTAGTGGTGTGCATCACCCGGTCGGTAAAAGAAGTTACTGAGTCTAGAGTAAACTGAACTTGCATGACTTCTCGCTGACTACGAAAGCGAAGCACTTTCTCCGTACCCGCTTTCAGAGTCTCCTCAAGGTTCTCTCTGGAGCCAATAAAGCCAATGCAATGCTCTGCCATTCCAGGAAAATCTTTAGGCTTCCCGTAGATCAAAAACGGAACACAATAACTCTGCGAAATTTTTTGCCATTTGTCTGACTCGGACTTGGTTCCGTCAACAACAATGAGGTCGATTTCCTTTTCGATCAGCAATCGCACAAGGTCTTTCGGGGATCTGACCTGATGGCACCACAAAACATGGGGTTCTAAATGCTCGGTCTTGGTTGCGCAATTCAGAAGAGCGACTTTGAGACTATTGATCATCTCCGGCTCCACTCTCTCTTGAATCTATTCCAAAATCGCTGTCGTCGTCACCTTCGAGTTTAGTCAGAGCAATGCGAAGGGCTCGAATCACCCCTCGTACAACTTGTTGCTTCTTTTGAAGCTCTTTGTAGTTTTCTTGGCTTTTTTTACGGAAATTGTCAGACTCATTAGAGATCTCATCAATTCGTCTTTTCAGGTCAAGGATGAGCTGATCCTTCGACTTAACAACAGCCGCCTCTTCAATTTTTGCAATCTCCAAACGGTGCTCAAGATCTTTCTCTCTTTTACGAACTCGCTGGAAATTGTTGTCTATTCTTGATTTATAGTCATCGATTTGCTGTTTAAATTCCGTGATTTGTTTTTCTTTGTTTTGCTGAATCCTCTTCAGTAGACTGATTTCCTGATTCGCTGTTTGTTTGTTGTCATGCAGTTTTGATTTAAGGTTTTCAATTTCATTGTAATACTCGTCATTGAGCTTCTTGAAAGTGTCGCCCGCCGAGGCCAGATCCTCATTTTCTCTTCGCAATTTTGCGACTTCATCTTCTAGGTCATTGATTTTACGTTGAGCTATACGCAAGTGCTCTGACTGCTTAAGTCCTCCACCAGCAGAAAAAGAGTCCGAATCTTGAGTGCGAGGTACTTGTTGTTTGGCAGGTAAACCATAACTCACTTTTACTTCTTCATGGTAATCTTTGGCTTTTGCAACTTCATTTGGAGCTGGTGGCAGATTGCCCGTATTAGTATGAATCAGGCGAATGGTATTTTCTTGGTTTTTCTCTTTAGCACCTGGATCAACCGCCGTTTTTGCATCAGAAAGACTTTGCTCATCGTCTGACAAATCAAGTTCCGAAAGATTTAAATCAAGGGCTTCGGCTTGCGCACCGGTGCCTTCACTCTCGCCAAGTTTCAGATTCAGTAACTCATCTGCCAGCTTCTTTTTGTTTTTACTCATTACACTCATTTATCGGTAAATGATTAAAAATAATGAGATTCATTGTTAGGTTCTTGACTCAGGTCGAGTCTAGGATTCAAGTCTTAAGACTTATTAATGTCTTCTTTAAGCTCTTTTCCAACCTTAAAAAAGGGTAATTTCTTTTCTGGAACGTGAATCACTTCTCCCGTTCTTGGGTTCCGTCCCTGATAGGCATCGTAGGCCTTATTGGTAAATGAACCAAAACCACGGATTTCAATTCGATCATCTTTAAGTAAAGCTTCTACCATTGAGTCAAAAATCGTATTGACGACCGTTTCGGCTTTGACTCGTGTGATGCCTGATTTTTCAGAAATATGATTGATTAAATCTGCTTTGGTCATATTTTCAACATCCTTTAACTTATTAGAATATTTATTAAATTATACCAATCCCCGAGAGAAGACCAAGGATTTATCCTGTTTCGAGCGACTTTCGGCCAGCGATTTCCAAGATTGTTTTCTAAGGCCGCTAAATGAATGACAAATGACAGCATGTTCTCGACCTAAGTGGAGGCTCGTTTCAAAACTTCACCCATTTGGTTCGGCCGAGAATACTGGCATAGGCTTCCAAGGTTCCACTAACCATTTTACTGGTGTCAAAAATGTCTAATGCTTTGGCACGCGCATTGGCTCCCATATCACCAGAGTGGATTTGATTCAAAAAGAGACCCATCAAGAGCTGAGTCAAAGTGCTAATATCAGCCGGTCGAATAAGGTACCCGTCGACACCATCTTCAACCACCGTGGCAATCGGACTGACTTCGGATCCGATAATAATTTTCTCTTGAATCATGGCTTCAAGCAAGTTGGGGTCATAGCCGGAAGCTCGCCCTCCCAGATAAATATAAACATTGGCAAGATCAATAAAGGACGAAATTTCATAGGCGGGCACGGCCCCAACCAAGGTCACATGACTGCCCAAAGCCAAATTCAACATTTCATACTCTATGTCTTTAAAGGCGGGGCCATGTCCGACAATAATCAAATGAGAAGAAGGTTTTTTTGTGGCCACCGGCTGAAAAGCTCTCAGTATATTGATCACATCTTGTTTCTCGATCATGTCAGAGACGGTGACCGCTATTTTGGCGGACTTAGGAATTTTTAATTTTTGCCGCAACTCATCGGAGCCTTGCCGGGGGGAGAGGTCTTCAATTTCAATTCCGTATGGGATACTGAAAGTTTTCATTTCGGGATAAAGATAGTAGCGCTCCAGCGCCAAGGCTTGCTGGGGACTGTGTACGAAAACCCCATCGGCATTTTTCAAGACCAAGCGGTCTCGAAATAAAAAGGTTTGTAAAAATCGCAGCGCCACTTTGTAGGCCGTTCTCAACTGGCTTCCCACAGTGTTTTCTGCCAAACCATATAACGAAAAAATTTCAGACATCTTTGTGGCTGTTACATCATAGGCCACTGCGATTCCCAGACTCTTTTTTTCGAAACCGACGCGAATCGCCGAGTGGGTCAAGCTGTGAACAATGTGAAAAGGTTCCTGACTGTGAAGCTCCGAAAACTTCTGATGGACTCGACGAGAGAAAAGTTCGACTCGGCTGGAATTGGCACCGGCCACAAAATAGGTCTTGATCCCCTCTTGCTCAATTTCTTTTTCCCCCATTGGATTGTCCCAAGCAATAACTGAAACCTTATGCCCGGCTTTCACCAGCCCTCTTGCAATCGGTGCAATAAAACCGCGAGCGTGGGTTCTCCCAATAATTGGAAACTTTTGGGCCACCAAACAAATGTTAAGGGTTTCTGGTATGGGCTGCTTTGACATCGTTCAATACTAACTTCAATTGCTCAGAATGTCTAAAATGGTTGGTAAAAGTTTGCGATTGGCTTCCGGAATATTAATGTTTTTCAGCTCTTCTGGCAAAACCCAGCGCAGTTCGGAATGATGAACCGGCTTGGGCTCCCCTTTCCAGAACTGGACTTCAAAAAATACTAAAAAGATTCCCACCTCAGGGTAGCTGTGAGTACAGGCCATTTTTACGGCTCCAATTTCTGCCTCAATTCCCAGCTCCTCGTTGAGTTCGCGAGCCAAGGCCTGCTCGGGCGATTCTCCTATTTCAATTTTACCGCCGGGGAACTCCCATTGGCCGGCCAGAGTGTGCCCTTCTGGACGCTGCCCAACAAGCACATAGGGACCCTTGCGAATCATTGCGGTAACGACTGGAATCCAGGTGGGTCTTTTCGAAGCCATGCTGTTCAGAGTATTACAGGCACCCACCCCTGTCATTGTTTGACTCGCAGACCTCTTAAAAATTTAGCTTAGCGGGTATTTTAAAGGACCAAAGGCCCTTTATTACAATATAGAAATCAGATCGCTTTCAATGCGACTTCAGCTGGGACAAGATCTGGCCAAAGAAACCGGGGCCCTGAAAGACTAAGGCGGAATACACTTGAACCAGGTCCGCACCCATATCCAATCTCTGCTGAACCTCTTGAGAGGTTGCGATGCCCCCCACCGAAACCAACAGTTTTTCAGGATGCTCACCTTTCATTTCAGCAGCAATCCGTAACGCTCCTAGGGATTTTTCTTGCAGAGGTCGCCCCGAGACTCCCCCCTCATCTGCCGGAAATGGCGAGCCAGGGTACCGGCTCTCTGTGGTGTTCGTTAAAATCCAACCATCAACGAACTCACAAGATTCCTGCAAGGCCGCCCTCAAGGTGGAATCATCCATATCGGGGCTCAGTTTTAGCAACAAGGGCTTGTCGGGCGCACACTTCATGGCAGACGCCTTCAGAGGCATTAAAAATTTTCGCAAAACTTCGGCTTTCAACAAGTCCCGCAGTCCTTTGGTATTCGGACTGCTGACGTTCACCACAAAAACATCGGCCAACTCGTTCAGAGATTGTAAACAGCGGCTGTAATCCACAAAGGCCTTACCATTTTCAGTCCATCTATTTTTTCCGATATTAATAAATAGGGGAACCTTTCTATTTGAAAACTGATTCAATTGTTTTCTTAAGGCTTCAACACCAGGGTTTGGAAATCCCATTTTATTCCAAAGAGCTTCCCTTTGAAGATCGCGCGCCATAATAGAACCAGGGTTAGGTGCTTGAGGTTCCGGAGTCACCGTTCCAACCTCTAGGAAACCCGCTCCCAAGTTTTGCCAAGCCGACAGCGACCGCCCCGATTTATCCACTCCACCGGCCACGCCAAGCGGATTGATAAAGGAGAGTCCTCGCCATTGAAAAGAGCGATAAGCCTTATCTTTCACTTTGTAAAAGGGACTGATGAGAGGAAGAGTGTAGGGTGCCAGGTCATGGGCCCACTGGGACGGAAGCCACAGCCAGGGCCGAAATAGAGCACCCTTACCCGACTGGCTCATCGAGGATACAGACCTCTCAACAGCATGGCTTTTTCAAGGTGCTTGACTGATACAGCCATCGCCGCCGCCCGCATACTTACGCCTTCCTCTTGGGAAAACTTATAGACTTTTTCAAAACCTTTAATGATGGTTTTCTTCATATTGGCATCAACCGCTTCGAGGTCCCAATAGTAATTCTGCACATCCTGCACCCACTCGAAATAACTCACGATCACACCCCCACCGTTAGCAAGAATGTCTGGGATTACGATAATGCCTTTTCGATTCAAAACCTCGTCGGCTTCCGCTGTGGTCGGCCCGTTGGCGCCTTCGACAATAATTTTTGCTTTCACCTTTTCAACGTTGCTGGCATTGATCACTCCATCGAGAGCACAGGGGGCCAAAATATCGACTTCAAGCTCGAGAAGTTCATCATTGGTGATGGATTGGGCTCCAGGGAAACCTTTAACAACTTTGTTGTCTTTCACGTAGCGCATCAGTTCCGGTATATCCAAACCATCGCCATTGAAAATACCACCGCTGACATCACTGACTGCGATCACTTTGGATCCCATTTGGTGGGCCAGGTCACAAGCATGCTGACCCACGTTACCAAAACCCTGGACCGCTAAAGTGGCTTGATTGAAACTGCTGCCTTGGTATTCACATGCTTTCGAAGCCACATAAATCACTCCGTGCCCAGTCGAGCTTTCCCGACCCAACGACCCGCCAATTTCAATGGGCTTTCCGGTCACAACACCCGGTTGAGTGAAACCCGCTTGTTGGGAATAGGTATCCATCATCCAGGCCATGGTTTGCCCGTCTGTTCCCATGTCGGGGGCTGGAATATCTTCATGGGGTCCAATGAAAGGCCCGAGCTCAGTTGTAAAACGTCGAGTTAAACTTTGTTTCTCGGTGCGCGAAAGCTCTCCAGGATTGACTCGCACTCCACCTTTGGCTCCGCCCAATGGTAAGTTAAGAAGGGATGTTTTGAAAGTCATCAAAGCCGCAAGGCCCGCCACTTCACTTAAGTTAACATCTTGGTGGTAGCGAATCCCGCCTTTGAAGGGACCCAGAGACGAAGAGTATTGAACTCTGTAGCCATCAAAAACTTTAACGTTCCCGTCATCCATACGGACCGGAATACTAAAGATCAATGATCGCCGAGGCTTTTTCAACCGAACCAAAACATTGGGGTCACAGTTTATTAGCTTGGCCGCATAGTCTAAGCTGAGCATCACATTTGTAAAGAGTTGACCCGAAATTAGATTTTCCACGTAGGCCTCCAGCGGCAGCGGCTATTTAAATTTGTCGAACCTAGTACAACATTAACCTGCCTATTGTCGATCTCAACCGATTGCGCACAGTATCTATTGTGCGTCATTGGCCAGATCTGGGATATTTCATCGCAATTCCCCCCTTTAAAAGCTATACAGATGGCCTATGACCACTTGCTTTAAGTTTGCCCCACAGGGCCACGGAACGAAGGAGCTCGGAGATGACCAATTTAAAGGATTTAAGCCAAAAATTAAGCGGCCAATTGGATCAACTGAAAGGTCGTAAAATCTTTATTTTTGGCGACATTGGGATCGACGAATACGTGCGCGGAGAAGTGACTCGAATCAGCCCAGAGGCCCCGGTTCCTGTTGTCGACGTGCAGGAGTCTTCAAAAAAACTAGGACTGTCGGGGAATGTCGCGGCGAATGTCCAATCACTGGGGGGAGAAGCCTGGTTGTTCTCACTGGTTGGTGATGACGCCAATGCCGCCAGCGTACGCACTCTGCTCGAAGAAAAAGGAATTTCGACTGAGCACCTTATGACCGACCCTTCTCGCAAAACCACTACAAAATTGCGAGTCATGTCAGGGCAGCACCATGTTGTTCGCGTCGATTATGAGAGTCGCTCTACCGTCGACCAACAAACCTTGTCTTCCTACTCGGAACAAGTGGAAAAAGGTGTGGCCCAATGTGATGCTGTAATTATTCAAGATTATGCCAAAGGACAGATCGGCGCTGAATCCAGCCAATGGATTATCGGGCTGGCCAAAAAATATGGAAAAAAAGTCCTGGTCGATCCCTACCGCTCAACGCCACTGAGCTACTACCGGGGTGCCGAGTTTATGACCCCCAACCGCGATGAGGCCTTGGAACTGGCTAAACAGATTCCTCAACCCGAGATCTGGAAAGACATCGATCAAATCGGTCCAGCTCTGATGAAACAGGTGGAGTCGCCACGAATGGTGATCACCTTAGGTGCCGAGGGCGTCAAAATCTTTGAAGGCAACGAAACCAGCCATCTTCCCACTTTTGCACGCAATGTTTTTGATGTGACCGGAGCCGGTGACACTGTCATCGCCGCCTTCTCTCTGGGAGTCGCTGCCGGCTGGGAGCTCAAGGAAACGGCCGTCCTCGCCAATATGGCGGCTGGAGTCGTAGTGGGCCACGTTGGCGCCGTGGCTTGCTCTATAGAAGAGCTGAAAGCCTATCTAGAAATCCATTAAACTTCATACATCCCTTACCTTTTTATAGGGTGGGATAGCCTCGGCTCCGCCTTTGTGGTACCTGAGAGCATGACCAGCCCCGATATTTTGGACTTTTATTCCTACCCTCTTCCTAAGCTCCAGCAAGTTCTTTTGGGCATGGGTAAAGAAAAGTTTCGAGCGCAACAGCTGTTCCGTTGGGTCTACGAGAAAGATGTCACCAATCCTGAACAAATGACCAACCTATCGAAAGACTTTCGACACGGACTCTGGGACCGATTCAGCTTTCAACTGCCGGAGATGGTCGATCGCCGAATCAGTGTGGATGGCACCCGAAAGTACCTGTTCGATATAGGTCAAGGCCAAACGGTTGAAGCCGTAATGATTCCATCAGAAGGACGCATGACACTCTGTTTGTCTTCGGAAGTGGGATGCAACTTGGCCTGCAAATTTTGTTTCACCGGTAAGCAAAAACTTAAGCGCCGCCTGACTGCCGGAGAAATTGTAGGTCAGTTTTTGCAAGTCAAAAAAGATATGGGTGAACTACGGATCAGCAATATTGTGTTTATGGGTATGGGCGAACCCTTGGATAACACCGAAGCTGTTTTTGACGCCATTGATATTTTTAAATCAGATTATGGTCTCAATATCAGTCGAAAAAAAATCACGGTTTCCACATCTGGCCTGGTTCCACAGATTCCCTTGATCACTCAGTCAGGAACCCGTTTAGCCGTCAGCTTGAATGCGCCAAATGATGAAGTTCGAAATGAAATCATGCCCATCAATAAAAAATACCCTCTCAGTCAATTGATTGAAGCCAGTCGAACTCATGCCGAGAAGTCCGGGGATCGTGTGACCTTTGAGTATGTGATGTTGAAAGACGTAACCGATCACTTGGATCACGCCAAACAGGTGGCTAAGCTTTTACGATCTGTTCCTTGTAAAGTGAATTTGATTCCTTTCAATGAACATCCTGACTCAGGATACCAACGCCCGCCTCGCAATCGCATTTTCAATTTCCAGCGTTTCCTTTTGGATAAAGGCTTTCATGTCACTATCCGAAAAACAATGGGCCGTGATATCTTTGCTGCCTGTGGTCAACTAACTTCCCTTTACAAAGGACACCCTGAAAAGCAAGATGTGTCCACCGGAATGTTAGGATAACAAGGGGAAGACAATGTCTGAAATTTTAGTTGTTGGAAGTTTAGCTTATGATTCCATTAGTAGCCCCATGGGCAAAGTGGAAAAAACTCTGGGCGGATCTGCTAATTATTTTTCTTTAGCAGCTCACCACTTCGCTAAAGTCCGGGTCGTCGGAGTCGTCGGAAGCGATTATGGCGATGATGATTTGCAAATGCTGCGATCCCGCAACGTGGACACTGATGGTCTGCAGGTGGTTGAAGGAAAAACCTTTCACTGGGAAGGCAAATACGAAGGTGACATGAATGAAGCCATCACCCTGAATACCGAACTGAACGTCTTTGAACACTTCAATCCTAAAATTCCAGACGCTTATAAAAATTCTGGATTTGCCTTTTTGGCCAACATCGACCCTAACCTTCAGTTGGACGTTTTATCGCAAATTGAAACTCCAAAATTGGTGGCTTCAGACACCATGAACTTTTGGATCGCGTCTAAAAAACAAGACCTTCTTAAGGTTTTGCAGAAAGTAGATTTATTGGTCATTAACGAAACCGAATCGACTCTTTTGACCGACGCACAAAATGCCATCGCCGCCGCTGACGATATTTTGAAAATGGGTCCTAAGGCCGTGATCATCAAACGCGGAGAGTATGGATTCGTTCTTAAAATGGGTTCCGACTTTTTTGCATTGCCGGCCTATCCGATTGCAAAAGTGGTTGATCCAACAGGAGCCGGTGACTCTTTTGCTGGTGGACTCTTTGGTTATTTGGCCTCGAAAAACGAAGCCATGACTTTTGAAAACCTTAAACAAGGTTGTATCCGAGGATCTGTGGTTGCTTCATTCACAGTCGAAGATTTTGGCGTCACGCCCCTTAAAAACATGACTGAAGCCAAGATGAATGAGCGCCTTGAAGCCTATCAAAAAATGGTCTGCCTTTAAGACAGACCATTCCTAAATTTTTTCTTTTTAGGAATCGGGTCAAACTGTTTGCGTAAAGCCAGCAGTGGCAGCAGCAGCAACAATGAGACCCCAATATAAAAATACCCCAGACCGTACAGGGCGAACCCCAAACCTTGGCGATCAATCAGCCCTCCCACCAAAGGTCCGATCGCGACCATCAGGATTCGGGTCCCCAAACTCATGATCGAATTGGCCGTGGCCCGCATATCCCCGGTGACTCTTTTGTTCAGGGCGTCCGGAATCACCACCGAAGAAAGACCGCGCACCACCTGAAAACATAGACAGAATAAAATACCCCAAAGACTTCCCACCATCCCCATTCCAAAAAAACCAAGGATGGGTAGCACTCCTAACAGGATCAACACCCCCTCACTGCCGACAGATTTTTCGATTTTATGGGCGCTCCGGCCAACAAAAGCCACCGTAATGTTAATAGCAAACCAAAGGTAACCAAAACTGGTCAAAGGAGCGCCCACCTGCTGCCAGTACTCCTGAAACATCCAAACCGCCACCAAGGTAACGAAGCTGTAAAAAACACCATTTAAAATAATCAATGTCAAAAGGCTTGAATGTCCAAACATGGCTCGCCAGATGTATTGGAAGTTTTCTTTGTGCTTTCTAGTCGACATTTTTATTCGAGGCGGTTCATAGAGAGTTAAAGCAATGCCAAGGGGAAACAATCCAACCGAAGCCTGGGTGATCGCAGGAGCTTCGAAGTGCCAAAGTAAAAGCCAACCACCAAGAAGACCTGCAAAACTTTCACCTCCATTACGAAAAAAAACCATTCGCCCAACGATTTTAATCGTAGCCTTTTTATTTCCCAGGGCTTCCAACGAATCGTAAAGCAATGACAGGTCTGTTCCTGAAAACAAACTGATCGCCAAGGCCAACAACACTTCGGCCGCCACCATCTGATTAAAACCAGGAGCCAGGGCCATTAATAGAAATCCCAAACTGTGAAAAACAGAAGCCAACACCAACGTCCACTTTCTACCAACCAAGTCGGAAAAATAACCCGAAGGGACTTCTAAAAGCAGAACGAAGCCGGCAAAAATGGCCTGAAGCTCATAAATGTTTTTCATGTCCAGGCCGCGGCTTTGAAAAAAAGGCACGATAATTGGCATTAAAACCATAAAGCTAAATGATCCATTCAGCCAATAGACTTTTTGAATATTTGACCGCAGACGAAGCTCTTCCACCTTGTCCTCCAGCTTCTATAATAAAAGAAACGAGGGTGAATAAAAACCCCGGAAATTTTTATGTGCCGGATAAGGGGAAACCGATACAGTACTTTCACTCATTAAAGAAAATAATTTTTCCTGATTACTAAGCGTGGCTCAAAATTTCCTGGAACTCTTTGGGGTCGTAATTGAGCATTCGACCATGATGGGTCTCGTCAGTGGTGTTGTTTTCATACAAAGGACTGAGGCTGATATGACCATGCTTGCTAAAATTTTTAATGGCCAAGGTTCTGTTTTTAATATCCAAAGCTCGGGGCAAATCACCCGGTCCGACCATGATTCGAACGCCAAACCAATTGTAACTAGCGGTTTTGTTTATGTCTTTTTCCTGAACGATGGCTTCAAAGTTTTTAATCAGACGATCATCATTGGCAAACTCAAGATGCACGCTGATCCCGATAAAACTGTAGCGAATTAGTTCTCGGTGATAGTCTGGGTTGCGACTTCCGTTGGTTTGGGTATGCAAGTCGTGCCCTTTTTCACGAAGAGACTTAATCATCTTCATATAGGCGGGTATGATTGTAGGCTCGCCGCCAGTAAAGATCCACTTGGCTTTGTTCTTCTTAGTGAACTTAGATTCAATAAGCTCCACTGCCCGCATCAGCTCGTCCTCAGTGCGCAATGGATCGGTTTGATTGGAAATCAAGGGGTGACAGTAGCTGCACGAATAATTGCATCTCCGCCCTAAATCCCAAGTCACAAAGCGAGGGTGAGTCACAAAACCGTGATAATAGGTCGGGACAACCCAATCTGTCCGATCTATTTCACTCACATTCGGCGAAGGAGGGTAATCGAGTAAGGGAAAGAAGGATTCATCTCGCACTTTCCGTAACTGCATATCCTGTCCACACATGCACCATTTGGCCGGACAAGTGGTCCACTCTTCGGTTAACGCCCACTGGCCTTGAAAGACATTGCCTTGCTGACCCTTCACTTTACAGGCCGCCACATAAACAAAGCCATCTGCATCAATAAAGATATTTTCGGCTCCTGCCGAACATTGCCAACCCTGCCAAGAATTGTATTTTTTGATCATGGCCTCTTCGGCCGAAACGGCCAAAGAATCACCTTCATAATTCAGGAGTGAAATAGACTTATGGGTGTCGGACATCATCCACCTGCGCTGGTTTAACAGCAGCCTCAGTCATTCCCGTTTGGTTTTCGTAAGAATAGCCGGCCTCTTCCAAGAGAAAAACCAATTCGGGCAGACAATCTTTCATGCTTTGCCGTCTTTCAAGATCGAGGGTGCGACTGTAACTCATAAAATCACGAATCATCTCTGAATTCTCTTGGCCCATCGACTGCTCAAGGCGTCGAATGGTGCTATCAACCCCATTTTTGATGAAGAAAGACTTTTCTGATTTCTTGGCATAAGTCTGCGAAGACAATTTAAACTCTTCTAGCCTGGCGATGGCCTCAATCTTTATATTGTCCGGCAAGTGTACGATATCCAAAAAATCGGGGTGAAAACAAAATAAGAAGTCGACAATAATCTCGCGTCCAGACTCTTCCATGACTTGCTCAGCATACTCTAACAAATCCACGATGTTTAAAATATTGTAAATTTGAATGACCGGACTGATCCCGAGAGCCACTCTGCGTCCGCCTTGTTGAGCCAACTTTCTAAAGTTTTTATCTATAACGTCCCAGCGACTTGGGGCTCGAATATACTCATTAACAATTCCGTAACCATCCAAACTGGCGTTGACACTGGCCCAATGGAAGTCATTCAACTGTTCGATAAAGTCATCTTTCAGATTGGTAAAATTGATGTTGAAAAATAGTTCGATTTTTTTAGCATAACCCATTTCTCGACATTTATTTAAAAACCGATAGTTCCCCTCAATTAAAGTGGGCTCCCCGCCTGTCATATAGACCTTCTTTAAAAAGGGAATATTCTCTTCAACTCCGGTCCAAAAATGATCACTCTCGTACCAGGGGGTACAACTTCCAAATTCAAGGCCATATTTCTTCCAAAATTTAGAGTATCGATTGTCGGACTTGGCGTCTAGCTTCTCCCACTCTTTCTGGATCTGAACGCTGTTGTAGGGGTTGCACATTCGACACTTCAAATTGCATAGGTTACCCAGACGCAAATCTAAATAAAGAGGCGGTTGATCGACCGTAAAATCGTTTTCAATAGAACGGTCAACAAGACCTTCTATTTTCTTAGCCCCCACTTTTTTTGACCACTCTTCATTGTGGGACTGGCGATAACTCCGTTTTCCCACTTTTTCTTGCTCGTAACAGGTTTCGCAACCCACCACAGCATCACCTGTGATCATTTTTTCGCGTATATTTTTCATATAGCCGGAATTCCAAGCGTCTTTAAAGGACTCTCGGTCCAACATCATAGGTTCGCCATCTTCTCGGGGCACAAAGGTATGCATGGAAATACAACAAAAATTAATCTTACCCGTCGGCGTAGTCTGTTGCTGAATCCAGGGGTAAACACAAAATGTTTTTGAATACTCTTTCATATCTCTCTCTTAAATACTTAATACTGACTCACTCAATTCCGGAAAAACAGAATAAAAGTCAGTTCCTCTAGTTTTGTCGAGAACGCGAACATAGTCATGAAACTGGGGAAGTTTCCCACTCCAATCCTGAGAATTCATAAAGTTGACGATGCCCTCATATTTATCAAAGGGCTCATCAGACATCTCATTGCGCAAACGCTCAAACTCTTCAGTGACTTCTTTTTTATACTCTTTTGGTAAAACTTTAACATTGAGGTACTCCGGCCAGTGCACCAGCCCCGGATGGACGAAGGATTGAATACTGGAGAAGTGTTCAAATTTTCTAAAATTTTCACCTCGAACCCAGCGGATAAAATCCGGCAAGTGATGAACATTGAGAGCATTGACACTGTAGAGTAAACGCAAAAGAATGTTGTCGCCTAGTTTGTCAATTTTTCGGATATTAGCCTCAACAACGCTCCATTTAGCAGGATACCGAACGTAGTGACCAATATCTTCCATACCATCAATACTAGAGAAGAACTCCACTCTCTCAAACTTTTCCCAATAAGGGATCATTTCTTCTGGAAAGACGGTCATATTTGTGTGGTAGCGCAGATGAATATGAGTCGCCTCTCCAGACTCGGCCGTATCCTTGATAAATTGAAGATGTTCCTTGATCAGCATGGGTTCGCCACCACCGATGATCACTTCTCGTAAAGTCGGCAAAAAAGTTTTCAGATTTTGCCAAAATTTATCGTTTCGGTACCATTCAAACTGTTCAACTTTAATATCATTTTTAAAACGCCATTCTTTTTTTAAACTTTTGTCTCTTAATTCAGACAAAAATTTATTGCCAGCCCCTTTCCACTTCGAACTTTCTCGAGGTTGGCACATGACGCATTGTAGATTACAGGTGTTGCCTAAGCGAAGGTCAATAGCAATCACACCCTGTTCCGTTTTCCCGTTGGCATCGACCCGATTGATAATCTCTTCAATGGTTTCATCGCCTAATTTCTCTCGCCAAGCCTTGTTCTCGATCACTCTGTGGCTGCGGTAACCATTTTTCTCTTCCTCGTAACAGCGACGACAATCCTTAATCGCCTTTCCGCTCAACATTTTCTTGCGGATCTCTTGCATATAGCTACTATTCCAATGTTCGGAAACAGTGTGATTGTTTAAATTCACACCCGAAGTTTTCTCAGAGACACAGCACAATGGCATCTCTCCATCTGTTAAAGTGGCCGAGTGGATGAAGGGCAGGACGCAAAAACTTTTCGAATTCGACAACTCTTCAATTTTCATTGGTCACCTTTGCCGCTGAATCAACGCTACGGTAAACCAGTGGGCTTGGTTTCCACAAAAATTGCAGACTGAAGGTTTTAAAAACTCGATTCATGGCTCTTTTAAGGGAAGGTTCTGGTTCCATAAATCCCAAAAGGTTTTCAAAGATATCTTCATCCAAATGATGGAGATAGAAAATTTGAGCCGTTCGACTCAATAAGTTGTGGCGCAATGATTTAATATTTAAAAACTCAGATCGTGTGTTTTCATGAAACATATGAAAAACCTTAACATCAAGCAAATGAAGTTTAAAGCCTCCCTTGACCAAACGGTAACCAAGATCAGTGTCTTCAAAACCATAAAAAATATAATTCTTCTTCAGCCCGCCCACTTTCCAAAACAGTTCCTTTCGCAATGAAAAGCTATGGGTGCAGACATACTTCCAATTATAAGGAAGTTTGTGCCACTCAGTTGTTGACCGAATAAACTCCTCCCAATAGGGTTCATCAGGGATGCAATCTTTATCTTCGTTAACCTTTTCGTAATGGAAGTCTAAAGAGCTAGCGGTTCGACTTAAATTGATTCTTTTAGCTTGCAGAGCATCTGAAGTCTTCAATGCCTCCTCCACTCTCTGCAAGTAGTCAGATGGAGTAATAATATCTGAATCCAAGAAACAGAGAATCTCAGCCTCACTGTTTTTAACTCCGACATTGCGAGAAATACCCGCACGGTACTGAGAGTCTCCCATAACCCTTTTACGGTGCCTTTGAAAAAAAACATATTTGAAGTTCATGGGTTTTGCAAAACTGTTAAGGAGCTCAATTATCAGTGGCTGGGTCTGATCCGTGCCACCATCATCAACGACAATCACTTCAAATTGGTCGAGTCCCACATTTTGCTGATAAAGGTGCTTCAAAACCACTCGCAAATGATTTTGATTATTGTAGGTGGGTATGATCACCGAAAATTTTAAGTTGGGATTCGAACTTTGAGTTTGAAAACATGGGTAGACCAGAGGTTCCATATCGAAATCTGACCGAGCCCTATGATCCCATAAATCAACCCCCTTAGGGGGCAAGAAACTATGTTTTGGAAATTTCTTTCTTAAAAGCCCGACAACCTTATGGCTCTCTTTACAGTTTAAAAAGGGGCTTGAAAGAGCGAACTGATAGCTAAAATAAAGATGAACCTCTTTAAAATTTTCAAAAAGGGGACCACCAAGAACCTGTCGCCAATCCAACGAGCGATGAATAACCACAGAAACGTGACTGGACTGAAGCCTTTCAGAAAGCTGCAGAAGTCGCATGTCGACCTCTGGACTCCTTTGATCCAGAACCCACTCCACCGAAATCCGGGTTTGATTTTTCAACCACTCGAAAAAGTCATCATCGTACAAAAAGCTGCTACAGACCTGAAGGACTAATCCCAACCCCGACTGGTCGAGTTGCTGCATTAGAAACTCGATTGTTTCATTTTCGATTCGATCCAGCGGAATTTTTATGTGACTATAGTGGGCCGCTTTCGCCTTCAAAAGGGACTCTTTAATCTGACTCCGTGAACGATCGACGTTATTTTTAGCTCCGAGGGCCTGTTCTAGCACCGGAGCGAATAGAGTTTCTGCAAACAACGGCAAGTAATAATATTTTGTCCCCTGCCAATAGTAAGAACGAACAGTGGAGTCCGGGCAAATAGACGAGTGTGGTGTTTCTTTCACTAAAGCACCGCCCCTTGGTTGTTCTTGGATTGATTTCGACGACTCCACTTTTTCGACATGGCAACAATCTTGCGCGAAGACACCCGTGGATTTTCGCAGGCATAGTTGTAGGCCCAATCATACAGATTGATCCAATGCACGGTCTCATGAAATTCTTGATCCGTGGGCGACTGTTCTCGAGCAAACAAAATTCGCTTATTTTGATAGGTTCTGCAGGACAAATCCGAAAAACCTGTTTCGATTTTGTACTCAACATGCCCTCGCGCCTGCATCATGGCCTTTTGTACCAAAGAATCCACTGTGAGCTTGGTTTGATGCAAAACTTCTAGAGATGATATGAATAGAGTTTGCAGCCCCTTGCTATTCAGACGCTGGTGAAATTCCGCCTCAGTCCCACCAAACTTAATAGACTCATCAAACAACTCACCGGACTCCATCAAGCGTCGCCTTTTGTAACTCACATTTCCTCCAACCAACCGACTGGAACGGTAGTCTCCAAAAAGATCCAGGGCCTGCCATTGTTTAGCGACGCAATTGTAAGCACGATCCAAAGCCTGTGCCTCTTCGTCGACCAAATAGCTCCCACCAATTGCCAGAGCTTCCGGATGCCGAAGGTGCCAAGCCTCTAGATTTGCCAGATAATCCCTATTATGCAGGACACAATCATCGTCTAAAAGCAAAACCAACTCACCTTTTGAGTTTTGCAAGCCTTTGTTTCTGGCTCTATTGACACCAAGGGCACCGACAACCAAGACTCGGCAATCGATACCTTCACGAGCTTTGTGAAATTCCGGCTGACTAAAAAAAGGATCCTCTAAATTTGAAACCACTGAAACTTCTACCTGATTCATGTCGAAGTTTTGCTCCTTCACCGACTTCAATAAGTTCAATAAAGAGCTGTGTCGACTGTGGGTCGGAATCACTATTGAAAACATCACTTCAACTGTCTCTGGAGCTAACAGGTTTGCGGTGAAGACCTAAAATTCTTTTTTCGTACTGGAATTGACCGAAATAATAGATTTTTCGCAAAGGAAAGGCGATTTTAAAAACGATCCAATAAATTCGTCTTGGAAGGTACCGGATTTGCCAGGTGATCCGGTAGGACCACGGGTTTAGGTGCCAATAGTAAAGTCGAATATAATGGCGAAGACGCAGAGGACTCACTTTCCATGAATGCTTACGGCAGAAATGATAAAAGTGATGTACAAAATTGTATCTCCATAAATTCTTACGGTAGTAGTGCCGCAAGCGAAGAGGGCTGACTCTCCACGCGTACAACTTGTAAAACTGAAGAATTATTTGCAATCGGCTTCGCAACGCCATCGCCGGAGTTTCGATTAAAAGGCTTCGATACTGCTTTTTTAAATCATCCATCTCGTAGCGCTTATTCTCGCGGTCTTGTTGTTTCTCAATGAGGTTTTTGCTAGTTGGAGCCACTCCGTCTAAAAAACTAAAATCTTCGATTCGATCTGCAAAATGATGCGCCAAAAGCAACTGATCACAAGAGTTGGCAACTCTCCCCAAAACGGGGCCCAAATTTTTTGTTTCAGATTCACTCACCAGTTCTGGATAGAGAGAATCTTGCAAGTGGATGCGATCGGCATCCCAAGTGGTAAACAATTCATTAAAACCACCCCACTTTAAAAAGTCTTCTCTTTGAAAAACAAAGAGGCCCTTGCGCACTAATAGCTTCCCTAGATTTGCCTCTCCAGAAAGCAAGGCCGAAAACAATCCATCGATATTGTTTTCAACTTTGGGATCCAGAAATAACAGAATATCTCCATCAGCCTGACAAGCCGTAAAATTGGCCAACACTTTTGGGGACACATTTTTGTCGGCATCAATGGGGTGAGCCCAATACCGGGTGCTGATTACAGATTTTACTTTTGGAATCACCTTGGTTTTTTGACCGGCCACTCGTGTAATAAGAATTTCAAAGTCGTCGGGTGAGTTTTGCAAGACCTTGCTATCAAGCAAAGGTTGTAAGGCATTAGGGTCCAAAGCTACAATTGAAATTTTAGGTTTGTTCTTTAGAAATTTTCTCGGTCGTGAAAAATGCGAAATATTTTTCTTTCCCCACTCATTATAAATCCCCAAGTTTGGACAAAACGAAGGAATTTTTTTATCAAGAAAGTCTCTTTCAAACTTTTGCCGCGTTGATGTGAGTTCTGCTGGCTCGTAAAACGGATCACTTTCATGAATGGAGACCGGAAAATCCACAAACAAACGAGATCGCATAAAGTGAGGAACCGAGCGATAGCAGTTTCTAACGTTCCAATCTTTGCGTGCTAAAATAACAAAACTCAATTGTTGTAAAAACTCTCGCAAGCCTTCAACCCGATAAATCAATTCCGTGGACAAAGGAGAATAAACCAGCACGGTGTAGTGCACGCCTTCCAGTAAATGATCTCGAAGATTTTTAAGATCGCAAAATTGCTCGGTGGTGACAACATAGACAGGAGCCATTTTGTGTTCCAAGGTTTTCTCTTTCAACCTTTGAAACAGAGGAGACTCTAGCTGGACACTGTTGAAAATTATTTTATCCACACCAAACTGTTCGGCTTGTTCAAAATACCAACTCATGTCGATTTCACCGGTTTGCTGCCATTGGCGGCAAAAATCAGACATGGGTGCGATCTGACTATTTTTGACAATTTCTAATTGCAATGACCACCCCAGGATTGAAATTTAGAGCCTTAAAAATGCAAGATAAATACGGTTCACGCAAGGGTCTTTAAATTCAGTCCTATCGAGTCATTGGCGGATTAACGCATTAAGTTAATTGCGCTCAAATCCCTTCCATTCATCAGGGCGAACAATCGATCTAGCCCCAAGGCAATTCCACTGGCCGGAGGCATCCCTGATTCTAAAAAATCAAAAAATTCCGAATCCAAAGGAGCCACGGGGTGACCCGAATCAACTCTGAGTTGAGCCTCCTGGGCAAAGCGTTCTCGAATTTCACAGGGACTATTGACTTCCAAATAGGCATTCGCTAGTTCAACACCCTTCCAGTAAAGCTCAAACCGTTGCGCCCACCCCTTTGAGTTCAACTGTGCTAATGACGCCTGCTGGGCCGGGAAGTCCTTGATAATAACCGGGCAAGCTAGGCCCAGAGCAGGCTCAATTTTTTCTAAAAATATCCTAAAGAATAGGTCGTTCCAATCATCGTCAGCACCCGCATCGATCCCGAGCGCCCCTGCCCAGGCCAGCAACTCATCTCTGGATGTGTCGGGCTTCAGCTGGAACCCCGTTCCCTCAAAAAAAGCTTGGGGCATTGACTTTTCTTCAACCCTTCTTTCGCCAGTGAACGCCTCCAGCAAACCTTTTAAGTCGTCGACAATGACATTAAGACCAGAAAACGCTCGATACCATTCGAGCATGGTAAATTCTACCCGATGCTGCGGCCCCGGTAAGTCATCGCGAAAGCAATTTTTTATCTCAAAGATTTGGGTGTAGCCTTGGCACAAGAATTTCTTCAAATGAATCTCTGGACTGGTCGGCAGAGTCCATTGGCGACGGGTTTGGCTGGCTTCGACCGACAAAAAACCAATGTGATGATCCACCCCAGGCGACGGCACCAGGTAAGGAGTCCGCAAGTGCAAAAACCCTCGGGCCAAGAACCAGTCTTCCACTCGCCCTAAAAACTCAGACCACCGTTGTGCAATCGGTTCGCTTTTCTGCCACCCCTGAACCAGGCAGGGGGCCAATAGGTACAAGCCTTTTTTGTCGGGAAGCCAAGTGACCCAATCCCCTGGGCGCAAACAGTCCACGGGGCAAGACGGCCCCAGCTCCGGATCCACCTGTTCAAGCAAATGCTCTGTTTTCAGACACTGCACCTCTTGCCCCGACAGCAAATGAATCGCCGTGCCGGATTTTTCAATGACCCGTCCACAAAGTGCCCCTTTGGGAATTTTACCGGCTTGGGGATAGGCCTGCCATTTTCCTTGCAAAAACATGTCTCGGTTCATGCTTGTTGACGTAAACCAAAAAAAGAATATTCGCAAAAGATTATCGGTCAGACCTGGATTGTTGCCCCCAAAGGGTGTACACTTCGGAACAACCATTGGAGGAGGTCAAATTATGTTTTCCCTGGACCAAATTAAAAAAGAATTTAACAAGCTCTTTCAACCTGATTTTCTGCAATCCGAAATCAACCGTTTGAAAAAAGAATTGATGGAGCTGGATGCCTATAAAAAAATTCAGAAACCCACCCAGCAACACCTGAACCAGCTTGAGAAGCAATACAAAGGGTTTTCCAAGAAAATCATCACCAAGCAAAAAGAACTGGATCGCGAGTTCAACTCCGCCATGAAGGCCGTCAAAAAACGCCGAGATGAAGCTGAGGGGCACATTAAAGACCTGCAAAAGTTAGCCTACGACCAAAAGAAATCCATCGAGAAGCTGATTCGAGACCAGATCAAGTCACTGGGACTTGGTGGTACCCCTTCGAAAAAGAAGAGCAAAAAGAAGAAAACCTCAAAAAAGAAAACCAGCAAAAAATCCACGAAAACGGATAGCAAAAAGTCTTCAAAACCTAAGAAGAAATCCAGCAAAAAGAAGACAAATTAAAACGGCTATGCTAGAACCTCCACACAGTTTTATTTGTGGAGGATTCGAGAATGAACCCAGTTCCAGGTTTTACCCATCGCCATATTGGCCCCAATTCTGAAGAGCAGTCTAAAATGTTAGAATCGTTGAACTTAAAGAGTTTCGACGATCTTATTTATGAAACCATTCCCGACAATATCAGGCAGAAAGGCCCCCTCAATCTTCCGCCGGCCATGACCGAGGCGGAGGTTTTAAAACGAGCTAAAACTCTGGCTGGACAAAACCAGATTAACAAATCGTTTATTGGGATGGGTTACTATGGAACCCACACCCCCAGCGTGATTCAACGGTGCATTCTGGAAAACCCCGGTTGGTATACTGCTTACACCCCTTATCAACCTGAGATCTCTCAAGGTCGTCTTGAAGCCCTGATTAACTTCCAAACCATGATCCAAGATTTGACCGGTATGGAGATTGCCAATGCCTCCCTCCTTGATGAGGGAACAGCCATTGCAGAAGCCGTGGCAATGGCCTTTCAAATCCAAAGACGCAAGAAAACAAAGATTTTTGTTTTAGAGCCGATGTTTTCTCAAAGCCTGGCCGTACTCGCCACTCGTTGCGAACCTCTCGCTATCGAAATTGAAAAGGGAGCCGAACTTCCCCCGAATTTGGACGACTACTGCGCGGTTGTCAGCCAATATCCCAATGGACTGGGGTCCATTAAAAACTTAGAAGCCACATTAAAAAGAGTGGCCGACTCTTCTGCCATCAGCATCGTTTCGGCGGACCTTCTGGCTCTTTGTATTTTAAAACCGCCGGGCGAAATGGGCGCCGACATTGTGGTCGGATCAAGCCAGCGTTTTGGCGTCCCTATGGGATTCGGTGGTCCGCATGCGGCCTACCTCTCGACCAAAGATGAACACAAAAGATTAATACCCGGCCGCATTGTTGGGGTTTCAAAAGACTCTAAAGGGAAAGCTGCTTACCGTTTGGCTCTGCAGACCCGCGAACAACATATTCGTCGAGAAAAAGCCACTAGTAACATCTGCACGGCCCAAGTTCTGCTGGCGGTCATGGCCGGAATGTACGGTGTTTACCACGGACCGCAAGGACTGAAAGCCATTGCTGAAAATGTTCACTCCAAAGCCTGTCGCCTTGCCCAAGCCCTGGTCAGCGTCGGCTACAAATTGATGAGCCAAGAGTTTTTCGACACCCTTTTTGTTGAGGTCAGCGAAGAGGAGCTGCAAACGATTCGCCTTGAAAGCAAAAAGCTTTCTTTCAATTTTAATTATTACGAGCAAGGCTATGTTGGTCTATCACTTGACGAAACCACTTCAGAAAACGACATCAAACACATTGCTGATATTTTTGCCGGACTTAAACAAAGTACAGTGAATGTAATGAAGAATGCGGATCTTTTGGCTGATTTCCAACGGCGCACCTCTGACTTCATGACTCATCCGGTTTTTAATCGCTTCCATTCTGAAACTGAACTGATGCGCTATATTCAAAAATTAGAAAAGCGGGATTTGACCCTCGCCGACGCCATGATTCCTCTTGGGTCCTGTACCATGAAGCTGAATGCCGCAACCGAACTGATGCCCATCACCTGGCCTGAGTTTGCCAATCTTCATCCTTTTTGCCCAATGGACCAGGCCCAGGGTAGCTTACAGCTGATTAAAGAACTCAAAACTTACTTGGCAGAGATTACAGGTTTTGCGGAGGTTTCATTGCAGCCCAATGCAGGCTCTCAAGGCGAATATGCCGGCTTGCTTGCCATACGCAAATACCATGAACACAATGGCAATGTGGAACGCAACATTTGCCTGATTCCAAGCTCAGCCCATGGCACCAATCCTGCCAGCGCCGTTATGGCCGGTATGAAAGTGGTGATTGTCAAATGTGACGAGCAAGGTAATATTGACTTGGTTGACCTCTTAGAAAAAGCCAAATCCCATAAAAATTCTTTGGCGGCTCTGATGATCACTTACCCGTCAACCCACGGAGTGTTTGAAGCAGAAGTTAAAAAGATCTGTGAAATCATTCACGATCATGGTGGACAGGTTTACATGGATGGCGCCAACCTGAACGCTATGGTTGGACTTTGCCAACCGGGGCAGTTTGGTCCTGACGTTAGCCACCTTAATCTTCATAAAACTTTTTGTATCCCCCATGGGGGAGGTGGCCCCGGAGTCGGCCCCATTGGAGTCGCGGAACACTTGCGCCCCTTTATGCCCAACCACAATTTAAATAAATTAGCGGGCCCCGAAGGTGGCCCCGCCAACATCAGCGCCGCTCCTTGGGGAAGCGCTTTGATTTTACCGATCCCGTGGTCTTTCATATTAATGATGGGCGCGGAAGGTTTAAAGCAGGCCACCGAAGTGGCCATTCTCAACGCAAATTACATTGCCAACCGATTAAAGGATCACTACCCGATTCTTTATACCGGCAGTTTGGGTCGCGTGGCCCATGAATGCATCATCGATCTCCGTCCTATTAAAGAAACCACCGGAATTACGGTTGATGATATTGCCAAACGATTGATGGACTACGGCTTTCATGCACCGACCATGTCTTGGCCCGTCATCAACACAATGATGATTGAACCCACTGAAAGTGAAAGCCTAGAAGAGTTAGATCGCTTTTGTAATGCCATGATCTCTATTCGCGAAGAAGTCAAAAAAGTCGAGACTGGGGTTTGGACCAAAGAGGACAATCCTCTGATTATGGCTCCGCATACTGTTGAAAATTTAATGGGCGACTGGACACACTCCTACACGAAAGAAGTGGCGTTTTATCCGTTGAAAGACTCAAGAGATGGCAAGTTTTGGCCCTCCGTCAATCGGATTGACCATGTCTATGGCGACAAAAACTTATTTTGCTCATGTATCCCTGTCGAAGATTATGAAAGTGCGCCTTAAAATAGTTTTTTAAGGCTGCCGCTTTTTAAGTCGGACTGAGAATGATACCTCCCGTCCACAACCATTCCGGTGAGCAGATCGACCGGTGTGACATCAAAAGCCGGATTGTAGGTCTTAGCGGTTTTGGGAGCCCATCGAATATTGCCAAAAGTTCCAAAGACTCCTCTCACCTCAGAATCTTTACGCATTTCCACCGGGATCCCTGCCCCCGTCTGGCAGTTGAAGTCGATGGTGGTTTTTGGGGCGACTGTGTAAAACGGGATTTTGTGGTGATTGCTCAGCACACTCAGATTGTAGGTTCCAATTTTGTTGGCAAAATCTCCATTCAGTGCAATTCGATCGGCACCCAAAAAAACTTTTGAAATTTTCCCCTGTGCCATCAAACTTCCACTCATATTGTCACAAATTAAAGTGTAAGGAACGCCGGCTTTCTCGAGTTCCCAAGTTGTCAACCTTCCACCTTGCAAAAGAGGGCGTGTTTCATCGACGTAAACATGGATTTTCTTGCCCTGATCATGGGCGTGAGTGATTAACCCAAGGGCGGTGCCAATCCCAACTGTGGCGAGTCCCCCCGTATTACAATGGGTCAAGATCGAATCGCCGTCTTCAATCAAATCTTCTCCGGCTTTCGCCATTTTTAGGCAAAGGTCAACGTCCTCTTGGCAAATCTCCAAGGCTTTATCCATAATGGCGGAAGCCTTCATGCCGGCCCCCTCACCCACTTGCAACATTCGATCGAGGGCATTCATTAAATTAACAGCGGTCGGCCGAGAGTCCCTTAGCTTTTGCGCTTGTTCCTTAAACTTGGAAAAATCCGTCTGATCTTGGGCCCAGAAGGCTAGAGATAACGCCGCCGCCACTCCGATCAAGGGAGCTCCACGGACTTTTAATTTCTGAATAATATCGACCATCTGGTCCGGCGACTCGACTGCGATCCAAACTTCCTGATCGGGCAACAGCTGTTGATCTAAAATCAATAAGGTCTGTCCATCAATTTTTAAACTCAAAGATTCAAATTTCATCACAGTGTCCTGTTGCCAATTTGTTGACGTAATTTATACAGAGCTTCCATTTCGCTATCGTCTAGGAATGTGAGTTGCCCCAGAGTCTTCGATTTGTAAAGAATTTCGGCCGCATGCTCAAGTCTTTCCATTCCCATGATCGCCTCTTGCAAAGAGTCTCCCCAAGTTAAACCACCGTGGCGACTTAAAATCATAATCTTGTGGGAGTCGATATACTCTTTAAGAACGGTCCCCATGGTTTCGGTTCCAGGACGGGCGTATTCGACGATGGGGATTCGTCCTGCCGCCAAGATAATTTCAGACAAGCATTCGTTCGGCAGCTCTTTGTAATCTGGAAACGCCACACTCCAGGCAATAGCCGTCGGTGGATGAGCATGTACCACAGCTTGAGCCGCCTCCGTGTGATTGTACACCGCCAAGTGCATGAGACGTTCGGAAGACGGGTTGCCCACCAAGATTTTATTATCCAAAGTGACCAAAGCCATATCCTTGGGCTCGATAAAAGCTTTGGCGAGTCCCGACGGAGAGATCAGCACACCCTCTTCCACACGCATGCTGACATTGCCATCGGCCGCCGCCAACATGTTTCGATTGTATAAGCGCTGACAGACTTTAATTAATTCAAGACATTGTTTTTCATACCTAATGTGAGGCTGCATACAGACACCCCTGTTTGATATTATGATTTTTCATATAATCAACCACATATTGGTAGTTTTGCATCTTGTTTCGCGTCCAACGAGGCGCGACCAATTCATCCCATCGGGAGGCCGTTGCCACTAGGCGATGCACGGCGATTTCGGGAGAGAGGTGAGCTAAAAAATGACTGACCATATGTGAGTACTCCTCCAATTCAACCGGCTGGAATTCCCCTTGATTGTAAAGAGCCTCTAGGTCTGTACCTTTGAGAACATGCAAGTTGTGGAGCTTCACGTTGTGGATTTGTAAGTCATTGCAGATGTTCGCTGCAACTTTTAGATCTTCATTCGTTTCCCCGGGCCAACCAAACATCAAATGAATCCCTAAGTTCACTTTTGGACACTGACTCTTGATTCTTTGAACGGCTTGTATCGATTGCTCGGCGGTGTGCCCTCTCCGCATCCATTCAAGATGCTTGTTATCAAAACTTTGTACCCCTAGCTCCACGGCCATAAAAGTTTGCTCAGCCACTTCGCTGAAGGTATCCAGCAGGGCTGGTGAAAGACAATCAGGCCGTGTTCCAATCACAATCCCAACAACACCCGGGAAAGATTGGGCCACCTGAAAAGCTTCTCGCACCCTTTGCAGCTGAGTGTAGGATGTAGTGTAGGCCTGAAAATAGACAAAAAATTTCTCGGCATTATAACGGTCTCCAACCCTCTTTTTATGAAGTTCAATTTGTTGGCGGAGGTTTTTTTCCTGGTTTTCCGGATAGGCAAACGAACCCCACTCATCACAAAAGATGCAGGTTTTTAAACCGCTACCATCTTTCATATTGGGGCATTTCCCGGCCAAGGCCACCGGGATTTTGAACACCTTTTCACCAAACATTTCCTTATAGAACTGGGAGACTGGATAAAAGGGTTTTTGGTCGAAATTCGGACTGGACAGAGGCATGGAGTTGACTTAACCAATGTTCACATTATGAGCAACCCAAAAAGCCCCTTTCTTTACCAGAAGCACCAGACGGCCGATGGAAGCCCTACTTTATCTGTCAATAATGGAGAAAAAATGCACTCCTTGGACGGGGCCCTTTCCGAAAGCCTGCTGATTTATCAAAACTGTATCAAACAGGCGATAGACCACTCCTCCGTTCACATTTTATCCATGGGCCTAGGATTGGGATACAATGAAATCATTGCAGCCACACTCTTGTTAAAGAACAAGGTTTCAGATTATCGGCTGTGCAGTTTTGAAAGTCTCCCTGAACTGCGCATTTTTTTTATGGCATGGCTCAAGGGTCAGCACTGCGAACTTGAAGACGTCTACGATCAAATTGTGACCTCAATAGCTCGACTGGAAAACCTTGAGTCCACGCAAATTAAAAAATTTCTATTGAATGGATTTGAAAACCAAGCGTTTCAGATTGAAAGCGCTTTACCCACGCAAAATCCCTGGCCTTGGAAGTTTCAATCAATCCTTTACGATGCTTTCAGCGCAAAGACAGATCCATCCCTGTGGACGGAGCCCCATTTGATTCAATTTTTAAATGAATTTTCCGACCCCAATTTCTGTTTTTTCTCAACTTATGCGGCAACTGGAAACTTAAAACGCAGCCTGTCTCAACAGGGTTTCACTGTTCAAAAACAGGCTGGTTTTGGAAAAAAAAGAGAATCCACTTTTGCCTATCGCCCTTAGAAATAGGCATGCATTTGGAACGCTAGGGTACTTTCTTTTAGATCGGCAAAGCCATCTTCTTTGTTCACTTTATCACTCATCAACAACTCTGTTTCGAATCCACTGATCCAAAAGCCTCGAATCCCAAAAGTGGTTTCAACGGCTGATCCTGGACTGATCCCGGTACCACTGGTGGTGTTGTTGATGGCGACAGCGGCGTTGGATTGAGTATAGGACGTAGTTAAATAAACCTCTCGCCAGATTCGCCCTTTGACATCTAAGCCAAGAATCTTTGTTTCATCGAGGCCGGCCACCTCTTTACGAACACTGGTCATCTCGCCATTTAAAATCAAACGATTTCCAAGTAAAACAGCACCGCCATTGATATTCCACATGGTCCGCTTTCTAGGAACCAAACCTTTGTCATCTTCTGACTGCCAATAGTGCAATTGGGCATGGGCTCCAAAGCGTACAAAACGAAGTCCCGTCGTTAGATTAAAACCTTCTTCGGCACTGATGCTTCCAGAGCCAACCCCTTCGGCCGGCATGATGTAATTGAATATTCCGAAAGGAACATTCGGCGCCAACCCAAAACCAGCCTGCTTGATCGTCGTTGTGAAGCCTAAATCTGTAAAGTCATTAATCATCGCCGTGTGGTTGGGGTTATAGAGACCAAACATCGGACGAAAAAAACCAACCTGAGCGTAAGAGTTGTACCAAAGGTCATCAACAAGAAGGTAAGCCGAACGGGTGATCCCCGCCCCTCTAGGTCCAAAAAGTTTATCCAAAGACGACGGGTCTCCGCCTGGACCGATAAAGCCTTGGTTGAGAGCCCTGCCTTCGTAAACAAAGGAAACATTTTCTTTCAAAGGGCGCACGCGCACACCAATATCAAAAACCATGGGAAAGAACGTTCCCTCCTCTAATTTACTTCCCGCCGGAGCTCCCTCTGACCTTTGCAGGTAGAACAGTCGCAAGTCTCCCCCCACCGTCACCATGTTCCGTTTTTCCAAGCGATAGGGATCGTTGCGGGTCATTCTTGAGAGTTCTTCCACTTCATTGCGAGCCGCTGAGTAATTGGAGGATTCAAAGTAAAGGCTCTCGTCAGTGACCACACCTGGGAAATCTACAAGTTCAGCTCCGTATTTTGCATATCGAAGCATCTGTTTCTTAGAAAGTTTTCGGGCTGATCCCTTTCCCTTCTTCCCCTTTTTTCCATTTTTTGCATCGTTACTCATATTCTTGGTGTGATAACGCTGCTTTTCCAGAGGCTCCGGTGATTTTTTATTCCAAGCGATCCCTGTGTAGAACGAACGCAACCATCTTTCTTCGTTCCATTTTCCGTATTGGTTTCGTAAGCCTCCACCGTTTGGATTCACGTGGCAGCCTTGACAAGACAAGGTACAGCGCCTTTTTGAAGGCTTTCTATTCAATCGGCCGGGAGCGTGACAGCTTGCACAGTTTTGTGCAAACCGATTGGCTAACCAAGGTTCAGCTTGAACCCAATCAAACGAAAAAAGAAATGTTGCGATCAATAAAAAGTGAACGACTCTCATGGGAAATCTCCTAAAACTGAAGGCCTAATTTTGCGGTTAAACGATTGGTCGAAAAAACTTGAGTGTACTCAATACCTATATTGAGTACGGCTAAATGAAACTGAGCCCCCGCAATCAAGCGAGCCGAATCTTGGCGAGTCGACTTTTCACGACTGGAAAGATCATCAAATAAAGAATAAGGAGTGTTGGTTGTAGCCGCTCCCGCCAAGCGCCCCTCGGAGCTGACAAAGCCAATACCGACATAAGGCTCTACTATAGAAAAATCAAAACCAAGCAAAGTGTCTCCACCAATCATTGTGTTTTTAAACGAAACATCCACATCGGAAGTTGCAGGGAAGCCTGGATTGGAAACAGTTTGCCGAAAGCGAATCTCACTGGTGGTGTAATAGGTTCGAACAGCCAAATCGAAGGGAAGATTTTTCAGAAACTGATCAGTCACACTCCACTTCAAGCCCACACTCGTGTGTTTCATTTCGATATCTTGCAAATCCAACTCTGGAAGTATGTTAAGTTCAATACTAATTCCGTAAGGCACAGACATTCCACCCAACAACCAAGCATGGGGAAGGTACTCAATATCAGACTGAGGATCGATCGACTGGGAGATCTGCTTAACGCCTGGTGATTCGGTGAGTCCCACGATCATCGCCGCCTCAACTCCAAACACTTTTCCCAAAGATGTCGGAGGCGTCACGGATGTGTGCACAAAATTCGACGAAAACTCTTTAACAATTGTTTCCAAGTCTCCATCACTCAGGCTATCAAATGTAGGAGCATTGGCATGACCTGCCGGACTTATTAAAAAAACCATCCCTAGCGCTACGAGATTGCGAATCAATTCTCCACCCCTTTTTACGTATGCTCCATTTTGCTACAGGGCTGGAGGTTATGTAAATGACTCAAGATATTATAATGTCTGGTTTTTCGCAGATTTTTGCACTTTTTTTAAACACTCGACTCTGAATGGTCTATTGGTTTCAAAAATCGGGTCAAACCAAAGAATAATTTATATATTTTGCCCCTGCCCCCTTTAGAAATCTAAACTTTAGACCGTAGAGATTTTGCTATGTTAACCAAAGAAGATCTAAAAAAACGCTACGAAGCCATCAACGAACATTTCACATTTAAAGATTTTCTAGGGTTATCCGCCTTGATTTTTGGCTTACTCATGTCCAATTCGTCTTTTGACCCAGGCCCAGCCAAAGCTGGCGCCGCCTCCGACAAAGGATCAAAAAGCCCTAAAATTGAAAAAACCACCACCGAAAACAAAGCCTCAAGCCATGAGGTGACAAAGAAAAATAAAAAGAAGGTCTTACAAATTCCCACTAAAAAGCGACAGCCGGTGACGGCTGCCCATCGTTAATTTGAATTATTGAATTTGAATATCAACATCCTCAATTGTCACAGGAACAATCTGTGGGTTGGCTTGATCAGGCGCCACCACATTTTTTGATCCAGTAACCGTTAAAACAATCTTTCTATTGATATATTTATTGCGATCGTAAACCGCTGACGCCACATTTTGATCCCAAACTTTTTGCAACTTATCCCGAATAGCAAAAAACAGGTCAATATCAGAAAAATTAACAATCGTAAAATTTCGTCGAACGTCGTCCGAATCTTCCGTGCGTAAAGCAAAAACGTTAAACTTAATTTGAGGACTTTCGGGAAACATCACTAAAGGTCCCTTTAAAGTGATTTTTGTACCATGCCCCTGTTCAATCCTCTCTAAAACGCGGATAGGGTTGGACACCGAAGTGTCTACCACAAGGTGAGAAGGGCGAGTGGGTAAGAACTGAACTTTGTAATCCAATTCAATTTTATCGTTACGGAAAAGGCTTGAAGCCAATTCGGGTTTATCATTGAAAACAGGGTAGACTCGGTCACCCACTTCGACCACCAGAACACTTCCCCCGTTGGCTACGATGTGAACTTTCCCCACCAATCGACTACCACTCATGATATCGGCCGGCAGAGTTGGGTCGTACTCGTATTGCTCTTCAGGGCCATCATAGGCCTTTACTATTTTCAGCTCGCTGACATTAATGTGTTGAATGGGAGCTTCATTTTTAAAGAACTCTCCTTTGATTTCAATTTGATCATGACGTCGAAGCTGAGCCAGTTGCTCCATGATTTTGGAGTCTTTCGAAGCCATCGGCAGTTGCACATTTATAAAAAAGTTACCGGGGCGGCGCCATGTAAAAACCATAACCATCTGATCCTTGACCGAGGCGTGCACCCACCCGCCCAATCCGGTGGTTTTCAATTGTTCTTCAATACAGCTTAAATCAACTTCAACACCAGGGTCGGTTGATTCGCATTTTGGCAGAGTATTTTCAGGGGGCGGGTTATTATGTCCTTGTCCCCAGCTCGTCAGTCCAGCCAGACCAATGCTCAACATAATGATAAAATGTAAAAAATGCATTTCCTCTCCTTTTTATACTATCGAGAATAACTTATTTTAATTTGATCGGCCGCCTTGCGGGCCCGTCGTCGCGCCTTCATGATATTAGAATCAGTGGCCAGAGCCACTGCCATTCTTCTGTTTTTACGAGTGGTGGGTTTTCCAAAAACTCGTAAATCCGTATTCTTTATTTTCAAGGCCTTTTCAAATCCAGATAATTTAAACTGGCTCGATTCTTTGCTGGCAAGTACGACGGCCGAAGCGGCTGGGCCTTTGTAATTAATTGTCGGAATCGGTAAACCCAAAATAGCTCGGCAATGTAAATCGAACTCAGAAAGATCTTGTGAGATCAAAGTCACCATTCCCGTATCATGAGGCCGCGGCGAAAGCTCAGAGAAGATCACGTCATCTTTTGTAATGAAAAACTCAACGCCAAAGAGCCCAGAGCCTCCCAGTCGATCTGTTACCTTTTTAGCAATTCTTTTGGCTTTCGCAAGCAAGTTGGATCGAATGTTCGCAGGGATCCAAGATTCTCGATAGTCTCCTCCCTCTTGCCGGTGTCCAATGGGGTCAACATACAAGGTGGGTCCCTGTTTTTGCTTAATTGTCAAAAGGGTGATCTCGGTTTCGAATTTGATGAATTCCTCGACGATGACTTTTTTCTGGTCACCACGCATACCTTCGCAAGCCAATTTCCAGGCTTTAGCAACGTCTTTTTTAGACGCAACAATACTTTGACCTTTCCCTGAGGAAGACATAACTGGCTTCACAACACAGGGAAATCCAATCTGCTCACAAGCGCCACCGAGATCAAATTCGTTGGATGCGTATTGAAATTGGGCCGTTCTTATATTGAGTTCACTTGAGACCATGTCGCGAATGGCGTCACGATTCATGGTCAAATGAGTCGCCTCCGCAGTCGGTACTACGAAAATTCCCGATTTCTCAAACTCTTCAAGTATTTCTGTACGAATGGACTCAACTTCAGGAACGATGATATCGGGCTTGTGTTTAGCAACAATCTTTTTCAACTGCTCACCATCAAGCATACTAATGACTTCGAAGGTATCGGCCACCTGCATCGCTGGAGCTCCAGGGTAATTATCGACCGCCACGACTTTTTGCCCCAAGCGTTTGGCAGAAATCGTGAATTCTTTTCCAAGCTCTCCAGAACCTAAAAGCATGATCGTTTTCAAGAAAACCTCACCTGTTAAGCCCCTTTTATAGGGTTGAATCTCCCCGATTGGCAATATCAAAGGCACTTTCTATATCTAAGGTGTCTAGGGCGCACAAATAGACCAAGGGAATAGGCCCCTCGGCGGCATCGTTCTTAATAATTTGGCTGATTTTCTTAAAAGCCGCACGTTGGACTTTAGAAATCTCTTTATAGGCCTCCACCGATACCGATTCTGAGGCGTTGACGAACAGTGGATTTAAAGGCTGACGCTCTAACACCTTGTTGGGCTTAATAAATCCCGCACAGGCCCTAAAATGCTCGACGAAGTTTTCGAAACTTCCCGTGAAATTTTTAGCCTTGGAGTAATATCGACTGTTCTTTTTTTCAATGAGCTCAAAGTTGATCAAGGAATCAAGTTCTCGGACACCGTGGTCACCAAATAGTTTTTTGACTCGGTCCCTAGAAACTCCCATTTTGTTGAGGCTCAACTTAAAAATGAGGTATTTGACGGGATCCCGCAGGTGGTCATTAATCACTTGCGAGTACTCGGGCTCATGATCTTCGATATGAGGCAGTGCCTCTCGTATCATATCCGCCACTGGTCCCGGGTAGGATTTCACAACCTCTTTGACGTTTTTATTTCTGCGAATGGTTGTTAACAAATCAAGAATGGTACTGACATTCGGCACTGTCTTGACCTGCTTTTTTGAGATCCTACGGATCGTCGGCTCGCTGACCTGGCAGCGCTTACTTAAACCATTGAGAGACACCCGCGGGTTATTTTCCAGGTAATCGTTGATGATATCGCTCAGCTGATCCAACACCGACTGGTGACGGAGAGTCGAATCACGGGTCGTCTGCGGGTCGTGAATTTTCGGAAGCTCACTAAAGATCATCAGCCTCACCCCTGCAAAAAAACTCGAAATGTTCTTCACCCGTCTTTAGCTTTGTTTTTTGAATATACAGATCCATAGAGTCATTGTGCCATTGGTTAAGGGCATCAACCTCGACAATTCCATTTCCCGTCCACTCACCAGAAGCTTGTGTCACCAGGTCTTTATAGTTCAACTTTGTATTACACAGAGGGGATCGCAATTTGGGACGTCGAGGGTCTTCTGAAGTCGTGGTGTTATTCAGATGAGAACCCGGATCAAACCGCCCGTAGGGACTATTCACAATCGAGACACCGCTGTCGACAAGGCCTTGCATAAAGGCCAACTCATTTTTTCTCGCTTTTCGAATTTTTCGGATCTTTTTCTTAGGCTTCATGGTCATGCTAGTGCAAACAGGAAGTTCCAATCTCAAAGACTGCACAAGCTCGTAATTTTTTATGGGAGTTTGCTCTACCAACTCGTACCTGAGGTAGTCGTAACTTGTGCTCACATTAAAAAAATGCGAAACCGAGTCTCCACTAGGCAGGCTGATCTTTTCTATAAATGTAATCGGAGACAAGGGCTGCTTCACGTTTTGACAAAAACTTGCATCTAAAGACTGGTGGCAAGACAAGAGGTCTTTAAAATAAATATATTCACCATCTTGGCAAAGGGCATCGCCTGGGACGTGAACGTCTTGAGTCACCCAAAGGTGCTCGATTTCAATAAGGTCTTCGGCTCTTGCTTTCAGAGGCAAAATTAACAACGAGCTTAAGATCAGAGTGGAGATGTATGCTTTCATGAGTCCCCCCGGATTCTTTCGATCCTCGATATTCGAATGTGAGTCTCGTTCTATACGAAAAATGGAAAAATGCCAACCTGGGAGGGTATGGCATTTTTCCATTTTAAAATCTGTAATTTTTATTAGTCGTTACAAGCAGGGATTGTTAGGTAAGTATACCCTTTAAAACCATCTGACTTGTTGTCATCACTCATTTGTGATTTCTTATAAATACCAACTTTAACATTGGGACCTTTGTTGAATTTAACAGTGGCAAACTTAGAGCAAGGCCCACTGCTATCGTCGTCGTTGTCAGTGCAAACCTGAGCGGTTCCAACCATTTGAGTTTTCAATTGAACGGTCTTGTACTCTTTGCATCCGACAACTTCATCATCGTTATAAACGGGTTTTACACATTTGTTGCGGGTTCCGGCATAAAGGTAGTTTCCGGAGTGACAAACTTGGGCTTGGCCTTTGAAGTTGAAACGACGAACGTAGAATCCGCTGCCAAAGTTGATGTTTCCACCGTCGTCAAAACGGTATTGGCTTGGATTGGCTTTGGCTTTGGCGACGGTGGCTTCACTAGCCATTTGGCTATTTCCACCAATTGCTGATGCTTGAAAAGCCACCATTAAACTTGCGATGATCATTAATGCTTTCATTTTTCCCCCTTGGGTTTTTTAAGTTTCGTGTTCTGCTTGAAACTGTTTCTGGACCAAAAGAATTTAATCAGCAATTGAATCTGTTCGAAAACACCAAGAAGTGTCGTCATTTAGTGACGAATATTGGACTCTATTAAAAAATACGAGGGGTACAGTGCTTCAGGCTTCGTCACCAGCCCCAAACTGAGGTTGGCGTTGATGCGTGACGAAAGGGGTCTTCTACGGTTTTTTTCCCTTTTCTTCGTCGTCGACCCACTCCTGAGCGCTTTTGGAATCTAAGGTATCCATGGCTCCCAAAAAAAAGAAAGGGATGGTCCCTTTGGATTCACGGCTAGAAAGGATTTTACGAAGTTTTTTATCTGTTTTGCTTAAGATACGACGAATCTGCTCGTAGGCTTCCGGATTTAATGAATCCGACATATTTACGAAGTAAGGGTTTAAGGGTTTCCGGTTCCTTAGCTTGTTGGTTTTGATAAAATCGGCCACCACCTTAAAATTTCGCACAAACTCATCGTGACTACCACTAAAAGTCTTGGCTCTGGCTCGACACAACTGATCTTCGTTTCTATCAATAAATCCTTTTTCAACCATATCATCAAGAAGTTGAAGCCCATGATTACCATAGAGCTCAATAATTTTGGCTTCACGCACCCCACAGCTGTTCAAGGCGAGCTTGTATATAAGGTATTTTACAGGGTCTTTAAGCTCTTCATTGATTGCGTTGGAATAGTCTTGATCAAATTCTTCCAAATAGGGCATGGCCTCAGCCAGAAATTCTCCAATCGGACCCGGGTACATAGCGACGATTTCTCGAACACTGTTTGATTGACTTACAAAAGTTAAAATATCCAAGAGTGTGGTGATCTGAGGCGTCGTCTTGACTTTTTGGGACATGATTCGCCGAATGGTTGGCTCGCTGACTCCACATTTTTTACTGATGCCGTTCACACTGAGATGGGGGCGCCTTCGCAAATAACTGGCAATAACCTCACGCAGGTGATCTACAACTCTTTCCGAGTTAGAACTTGTTGAATGACTGGCCGTAGCCTGTTCTAGGTTCTCCTGCATCTCTATTTCTACAACTCCAAAATACTGTTCTCGCATGAAAACACATAACGAGCTTCTAATTCACCAGATTCTTCGTCGACGACATATTTCTTTTCTTTAATATATAAGGGTCTAGAAATCAGATGCAGACTGGCTGGCATCAAACTTCGAACCCCACTGCCTGTATACTCCCCAGACAAACTCCAAACCTGATCTGCCCCTAAGTCACTGCAGAAGGGGGTACGCACCATCGCATGTTTTAATTTAAGCTCTGACTCCCAAAGGTCTTCAAAATTTAACGTTTCAGATTGGTCAACATTGCCCACAGGAGTATTCAAAAGGAGGAAGCTTTCATCTTGGCTTCTACGAGCCTGCTCAACCAATGATGCCACTAAGATTTTTTCCTCAAGAGTTTCAACGGATCGTCTTTTGGTTACGTTTTCAGTGAGGTAAATTTCGCGATCTTCACAGGCTGACACCGTTCTCGGCTCATCAATCAATATGACGTTATTTGAAGTGTCCACTTCCTGGTATCTGTATTGCAATTCAATATGATAGAACCGAGTGATGGAGGCAGAGGGATCACTCACCAAGTGAATTTCTTCTGCCGAGCGGATAGGAGCAATATGGTAGTTTTTACTGCAATTAAAGCTAGAAATTTCCGCGTTTTCACAATCCTCAGGACTGTTGAAGTATAGAAACAGACCATCATGACAAACCCTATGGGGCGAGACAGTCATCGTTTGCGACACTAAAATGGGTTCATAAATTCGATTGATCTTTGCCTGCCCGGCGCTTGTAACTATTAATAGCAGGCTTATTAATTTTATTTTATTTCCTACATTCCCCACTATGCCCTCTTCCGTTTGCGATCAAGACACCTTCGTCATACCGAATAGGAGACGAAGTGTCCTTCAAGCCTTCAAGGGCAGTAAAGTTTTCATTTTGCCATTGAACAGGCTTCACTTCTTTAAATAGGTAATTTCAACTATTTATAGAGCCCTTAGAAAAAGATATCCAAAAATCTTTTGCTGGCTGGCTGAACCTTAACCAAGTTTGTGAACTCATTGCTGCAGCGCTGACTGATTAGAGCCTCCAGCATGGCATACCCTGTCGGGAGAATGTCGTTATAGTCAAAAAGGTCGTCGGCGGTAACAAGGAGCGAGCCTGGGGCCTCGCTTCGAATTCGATTCGCAAACAAGCCCGTACTTTTACAGGCTAAAACACCGACAACAGAAGATGGCTCAGCGGCTCCCCCCAACGCAGCAAGCATAGAGCGAATCCCTGCCTGAGCGCTTTTATAGTGAGAGTAATTAACATGACCATTGTTATAGAGTTCGGGGGGAAGAAAGTCGGGCCCCCCTCCACTACGAGCATGCCCCATATAAATGGTCGCATCTTGCGTTTGCAGAGCGTTCAGAAAAATATTTTTCACTCGTTCGGAAGACTGCCGCTGGTTACCAGAGTACTTTCCAGTATTTTCAGAATTGTAAGGCGTCACCGCTGGCGCAGCCAGATGAATTGTGACGTTAAGATTTTGGTTGGTCCAACGGTCGCGAACACGCTTGGTTAAAGTGTCTCCACTGCCTCTGAAATCACAAGCCACAGCTTTCCTGGATGGACAGCGCGACTTCAGAAAACCTCGAAGAGCATTTTTCGCATCCAGATCAAGGACATGACCGTTGCCATACAAAGCCGTCCCCGAATCGTTAAAGTCTTGCCCACCCGAAACATCCATGTATCCAAAGACAAGAGTGATCTCAATTTTCCCATCGGCCCGGATCTCCAGAGCCTGGCTGTGACATGTTTCAGGTTTGCTATTGCCAATCAAGTTTTGTGCAACAATTCGACTGCGAGTGCTATTAAGCAATCGATCGTAAGCCATTTCAAGACCCGGAAGCTGGGCTTGCGCGCTCTGCACACAAAAGAACAAACAGGACTGTAGAATAAAAAACCTTAAAAATGTCATTTTTCCCCCTCAAGGTACTAATTAAAAAAAGGTGCCAATCATCGATGATGGCACCTTTTCAACAAACTAAGGAAACTGCAATACTAAAAATTAGTTAGCAGGAACTTTAGACAAATCAGCACAAAAAGGAATTGTGTACGCTTTCTTACCAAGATAGTCTAGATCTTGGTCGCTTTTCTTTTTGAAAACAGAAACCATTTGGTTTGGAGTCTGAACCACTGATTTTTTTACCCAATTACAATCATCATCGTCACCAGTGCTAGCACAAGTTAGGATGTCATACTGATAAGGGGTTTTCAATTTTACAGAAACCCACTCACAGTTTTCATCGTTGTCTGAACCAGAGCAAACTTGAACACGAGTCGTTCCACCATAAATGAACTCACCGTCATGGCAAACACCACGGTCAGTTGGAGATTTATAAGTGGCACCGAGTCCAGCTCCGTTTTGGAATACAAGGCTGTTTCCAGTCTGCAATCCAGGGTTGCTAAGGATCTCACCCCAAGACATAGCTTGGATATCAGTTCCAGCGAAGGCCACGCTTGCAGCCAAAACAGTCATCATTGTAATTAATGCTTTCATAAAATTACCCTCCCAGGTTTTTTCGTTGTTGTTCGTTAATTGAAATCTTGGCTGAGTTTTATTGAGAGTTTCACTTTCGGTCAAAAAGTTCGACGAATCGGATTTGAATAATTAGTATTTCTAGCCGCGTAGACGAAGCTCTATAAGCTCTAGATTGCCTTTCGACCACAAACCCCTTCGTCACCTTGGTAAAAACAAGGCGGGGTAATTGTTGCAGAGCACATTAGTTTTTGAATCATTGGCCTCAAACTTACGCCCATCTTTGCCTCGGATCTCCCAGGGCAGAGATTTCGAAGTGAATGATCTAAGATATTGATATTATTGGTAAATAACCGCCTTTTAAAAGCCGTTGACTTTGTATAAAGTTATATATAATTATATATTTGTATTAATGATTATTCAAAAAGGAGTAACAAAATGTTTTTATCGGCCCACATGGCTCTACTAAGTTTAGGTGTTTTTCTTCTTATTGCTTCAAATTTTGTGTGGAACACCAGCATGATCGCAGTCGGTATTCTGGCCTGCTTGATGGCCTTTTTTTCAGTCTTTGCGGATCCAAACCTTTTTTTGATGATGTAAGAAACGGTACTCTTCTTTATTCAATGGTGGAGTTAGAGACTTCAGGATCTCTCTCGGCTCCCAGGTAGAAAATTCCGGGGAAACCTTGAGTTTCAAAGCCGGCACTCGGGTTTTGCCGAAGGACGGAGTCCTCTAAATAAAGGCGGCCGGTTCGATCGTTGCTCACAAAAAAGAGGGCCCCACCCCCTTCGTTGGCTGAGTTGTTTTCTATGGTAGTCCCACAAATGTTGAGCCCATACGTGTTGCCATCATTGTATATCGCTCCCCCACTGCCTCCACCGGGCGTTCCAGGTCGAGTTGGGTTTGCCCCATTGCCGATAGCTTGATTGTAACTAAAAACGGAATCCACCACCGTGAAGCTTACCCCAATGCTGCTTAAGCCACCGCCATTGGAACAAACATTTCCGGCACCAGGACTCCCTCCAAAAACACTGTTGATAACGTAAACAGGAAGTCCGTTGTACTGACTGAGCACGCGCACAGCGGCTCCACCCACATCCGGACCGGTGCTGGCACACACGTTGTTCTCAAAATTAGCATTGATTATTTTAAATCGACCTCCGCGAACCCAAATCGCCCCGCCGCCATCATAGGTTGACTCGCTGGAGCTGTTGCCATCCACAAAATTGATGTTTTGCACGGTCAGCTGAGGGTGATCTTGATTTTGACAATGAGATGTCGTCCAAACCTGGTTTTCATCGCAGGTGTTCATATACAAAATACGACGAACACCCCCACCACTTAAAGTGACTAACCCACCTCCATCAATGACTATTTTAGGGCCGGTGTTGTTAAAGACTTTAGCGGTTTCGTTCATGACAATCTCAATGGGATTAGGGCCGCAATTGAAAGTGATCACCCCACCTTGCGCCACCGCCGCCACAACGGCAGCACTGGTACAACTGGCGGGACTCCCATCACCAATAACGATGTCCGGCGAAGACACAACTTCCTCTTGCCCCTCCGCCGGAACGGCACAGGACGCAAAAGCACCTATCGCTCCAATAGAATTTTGAGAAGAGTTCGAACAGTTTTGATAAGAAAAGATTAGCAATACAGCTAAAGGAAAACCCCATACTTTCATCTAACATTATTCTAATGGGAATCGGCAATCGATACACCTTGGTGTTTCAATTAGGAACACTTTTAGGTAAATCCAAAAAAATTTCGCTTATGTCACCTCGGGACCTCAAAAAAAGAACCACTGTTTCCGACAAGTTAGCATGAGGAGTGGGTCTTTTTTAAACTTTTTCAAAAGTCTTTTTCTGGCAATTTTATTGACTGGTTTGCCCACCTATGCCGAAGTCACCGATGACTCTCCAACACCAACAGAGATTGGAAACGCCCCTGCAAACAACTGCCAAGACTATGAAGTTTTATTTCAAACTCACTTACTTGGCCGACTAGAACAGCTTCGGCAGCACAACTCGCGAGCCCTTCAATGCTTAAGTCAGCAACTTCCGACCGGAGGGGCGATTAATTCTTATTGCGCCGAATTCACGCAAAACCAAACCGAACACATGACCCGCTATGAAGACTTGATGAGGCGCCACCGGATCCACCTTTTTAGGACATGGCTAGAGAACCAACCACAGGGGATTCAAGAAACCTTGCAGTCATGTTTCGGCAGCCCGGAACAAGCCCAGGTCCAAACCCATTCAAGACTTCTGCAGATTCAAGAGAGTGTCCAAGAAACACAGAGACCCTTTTGCAACTCGATCGCTCAGCCATTTTATGCAGACGTTCTGCAAGAAGAGTATTCTGAACAGACGTTAAGGTCCTCTTCCGTTCTCTCAGAAGACGACCGTCAGTTTATCGAAAATTACAGGAACTCTCCGGAAGGAAGGGTCATTTCCGACTATGGCGCCAGTCGAAATGATCTGACTACCGCTCAGCGCAATGAAGAGTTAAGTCGGATGCACAGTCGCCTCCGATCTGACGCAGAAACCTTACAGCGACACATCAGCCAATTGAGTCCGACCAATCTTTACCGGGTCTATGCTTTCCAGAACGAGTTTGAAGACTACGCATCTTCTCTTCCAGAACCCCACCAAACTCAGGCCAATCACTGTTACCAAACAAGCATTGTATTTCGAGAATGTGGGAATATTTCATGGAGTCAATGCCTGGTCAGAAGTTTTCAGCGCCCTCTCAGTTTTGCTTTAGATATCATTCCGCTCATATCAGCCTCGGAAGTTTTCAGAACAAACCGAATTGGCCGAAATCAAGCCGCGTTCAACCTGGGCCTGATTACCCTCAATCAATTCAATGCCACCCAGTTTGAAATCGCTTCCCAATTGGCATCCAGTCTTCCTTTTCTAGGAGCGTCGGCAAGAGCCTCCGGTGCGGCATCGCAAGCCATGATTCGAGCCGGCCAAAGAAGTTTCGATACACTGACTCACCCTCCAGTTCTATCGAGGCGAGCCTTGGACCACATTTTACAAAGACATCCGCCGACCCCCTACTCCCAACTGGAAACCTCGGTGGCGGCCCAACTCCGCGGTCTGGTCAATAACCCAAGGGCCGTCGCCGCGGTCAACACAGAGTTAACCCAAATAAGAGGCTTCAACCGAATCATCAACGATCCCAACGCATCGACAGAGGCCATCGCCCAGGCCACCCACGCCCGAGGAGAAGCCTACAGTCGAGTCACCAACTTAATGAGTGAGTACCTGCCAAACTTGGATCGTCGCCGACCCTCTTCTCTCTTTCCAGCGAACTTCAACCTGGAAGCCGCTCTTGTTAACCCTAACACTCGCAGTCAGTTAGTCCGGGTCACCCCGGATGGCCGTCAGTCTTTACATCGGCTGGAAGCTGACGGCATAGAGTTTGAAGTTTGGATTTGCAACCGACCGCCCTGCACCCTACAGGGTGGCGGTACCGCTCGACGTCCCAGCGAGGTTCTCACCGCCTATCCTTGCGGCGACAACGCCCGTGGATACCGTAGCCTCCGAAGGGTGGTCACCTCAATGGCTGAACGGGGCCTGAGTGCCATAGCCCTCACCGCCAACGATCTTCTAATCCAAAGAACCAACTGCACCCAACCACCTTAAGAGGACTCTTTTCGAGTGGGCTGAATGGACTGTGTCCCAGAGACGGCTTGCTTTCGATTGGACGAATGCGGTTTTAAAGTTTTTGGAAACACTAAGGTAAAGGAACACCCCACCCCTGGAATGTTTTTGGCTTGGATTTGACCTTCAAGCAGGTTCAACGCGCGACGGACGATTGTTAACCCTAACCCCAAACCACTTCGATCGCTTGTAGCCGAGACAAAGGGGGTAAACATTTTATCGATCCAGTCAGGAGCCACCCCCCCACACTCGTCCCTCACTTGTAGAACGATGTTTTTTCCAGAAACCTCAGCTTCGATCGATATCGTCCCTTTTGGCTTGGAATACTTAATTGCATTTTGCACCAAATTGGCGATGGCCGAAAGAAGAAGTTGTCGATCTGTCTTGATCTCTAGCCTCTTTCTACTAATGTATTGCAAGGTTTGATCTTTCTCATCAGCATCCCGCTGGGCTGTTAACAGAATCTGCTCAATCAATTCGCCAAGATCAAATTTTTCAGCAATCACCTCTGGATTGGCTCTCATTCGAACATCCGACAAAGACCGATCAATCAGAATCCGCATTCTTAAAATATTTTCTTCAAGGACTCTTGCAGTGCTCCCCCCCGCGCCGACTAAGCCACTTTTAATCATGTCGTGAGCAACAGCGACACTGGATAAGGCGTTCCGCAACTCGTGGGCGAGAGCCCCCAGATGTTGCAGCTCTCTTTCTTCATCAGCATAGGAACTTTGAAATTGAAACTCGGAAACGGCCGAAGCGATTGCTAGATCTAAACAGTAGTTCAGGTCATTGAATTCTTTCGCCGAAATGTTGGATTTTTTAATATGAGCCATTTCTGTTATCGCCTGACACATGGCCCCATATGCGTGAACGACTTGTGACAACGAGTAATTAAGACGGAGCATCTCCTTGCCATGTTTAGACGCTGTAGAGATTAATTTTTTTTCTGAAGCTTTCGTCGAAACCGCCTTCAGAAAAATGATTAAATGCTCAAGAAAAGTCGACAGTCCCGCTTTAAGGGTATCTGATGACTTCAAAGAGCCAGCGAGCAATGAATTCTTTTTTTCAGCCAGTACTAAGATCTCTTTTTTGTTTTTCTTTAAAAATTGGTGTAGCAATCTCGACTCCTCTATTTCATGAAATGATAACTTTTACCTGAATTCCCTTAACTACTAGACCAAATCGGGAAATCAGGGGTAATTCCCCTGAGGTGAAAAAAAAGAAAGTTAGAAAGAAAATTCTACTGATCGATGATGCACATGATATTCGACTTCTACTGTCGTCTCTACTCTCGGCCAATCATTACGAGGTCGACTCTACCTCTAACGGTGAAGAAGCGCTATCTTTATTAAAAAATGGAACGTATGTTCTGCCCGACCTGATCCTGCTAGACACCCAAATGCCCGTGATGGATGGGTTTCAGTTTCGCGCCATACAATGTCTCGACAATGAATTAAAAAACATACCCGTCATCATCACCACCGCTGACGACAACGCCAACATCAGTCAAAAAATGCAAAACCCTTTAGCCGTCTTTAAAAAACCCTTCCCAATTGAAAAATTGCTTAAAACCATCTCCGACTGCCTCGCTTATTCGGCGGCCTAATCATTTCAAGTAACCCTTCATAGAGAACTTAACTTGGAAGAAAAAAGTACGTCACAAGAGCGGAGCGACCAATCCATATAGAAAATTTAAACTGTGGGGGGTGCAAACGAGCACAGGAGAACTAAATTTTGGTGCGCCTGGAGGGAGTCGAACCCCCACGCCTTTCGGCACTAGATCCTAAGTCTAGCGTGTCTGCCAATTCCACCACAAGCGCGCATCAAGGCATTCAGTATGTCAGCAACAAACTACTTTGCTGCTTCAATCAGTTTTTTGTATTCGGGGGCTTTTAACAAAGCTGCCAATTCTTTTTCTGTATCCATTTCAATGCGAATCAACCAACCATCATTCATGGGATCATCATTGATGATTCCGGTATCTTCCGAATGGGTGGTGTTCACTTCGATCACTGTTCCTGAAACCGGCGCGATCAAGTCGCTAGCCGCTTTGACACTTTCAACAGCCCCAAAGCTTTCATCTTGAGTGACTTTTTGTCCTTCTTCGGGAAGATCCACGTAAACCACTTCTCCCAACTGCTGCTGGGCGTATTCGGTGATGCCCACGGTCACTACGTTCTCATCCACTTGAGCCCACTCGTGATCTTTTGTGTAGTAGTATTCCTCTGGAACATAGACCATGTTCGATCTCCTAACCCTTTTTATAAAATGGGGTTTTCACAATTTCCGCTTCAATCATTTTATTTCTCATCTGCACCAACACTTTGGTGCCCACCTCGTGAGAACCAAATGCGACGTAAGCCACCGCAATTGCTTGATTCAGGCTCGGCGAGAGAGTCCCACTAGTTACCTCTCCAATTTCCTGACTGTCAACGGAAAACACCTTATACTCCGGCCTGGCGATGCCCTTGCCGATGATCTTAAGACCCACCAATTTGCGCTTTAGCCCCTCGTCTTTCGCACTCATCATTTCTGATTTTCCAAGAAAATCGCCTTTATCGGGTTTGACAACCCATCCCAATCCCGCTTCATGAGGAAAAGTCTCGTCGGTAATTTCTTGTCCATAAAGAGGGTACTTCATTTCGGTTCGCAAGGTGTCTCGAGCGCCCAAACCAATTGGCCTAGCATCGGAGCATTTTTCAAAAAAAAGATTCCAAAGCGCCTCGGTTTTATCCCAAGGAACAAAGATCTCCACCCCATCTTCACCGGTGTATCCCGTGCGAGCCACATAGCAGAGCTGTTCACCCCAATTCCACTCTCTGAACTCAAACCCCGGACAATCCGAGAAATCGACGCCAGTGACTGTTCGCACCGCTGCCATGGCTGTTGGCCCTTGCACAGCAATTTGCCCCCAAGTGGCGCTTTCATCTTCAATGATTGCGCCGCGGTTATTCTCCGTCAGATATTTGAAGTCTTTGTCTTTGTTTGCCGCATTCACACAGAGTAAATAATCGGATTCGGGCTCGACGCAGTAGACGATGAGGTCATCGACAATGCCGCCTTTTTCATTGGGAAAAAGCGTATATTGGGCTTGCCCCTTTTTCAGCTTACTGACGTCGTTGGTCGTCAGCCACTGCAAAGTTTTAAGGGCATCGCGACCACGAAGGCGAATTTCACCCATATGGGAAACATCAAAAAGCCCAACGGCGCTTCGCACATGATTGTGCTCGTCGCGTAAGTTCCCATATTGAACCGGCATTTCCCAGCCGGCGAAGGGTACGATTTTACCACCTTGCTTGACGTGAGAATCATAAATTGGGGTCCGTTGAAGTTCATTGCTCACTTTTCTCTCCTTGATTTTGCAACTGAGACAGCTGGAAAGTGTTTTCTAAAAGCATGGCGATAGTCATAGGGCCCACTCCACCTGGGACGGGTGACAGGGCTTTGGCGGTTTCCGATAGCTCATCAAAGCGAACATCCCCACAGAGTTTTCCATTGTCTTTGCGGTGAATCCCCACATCGACAATAACAGTGCCCGGTTTGAAATCGTCTTTACCTAAAAATTCGGGACGCCCTGCCGCCACCACTACGATATCGGCTTTGGCTAAATGAGACCGCAAGTCTTTGGTTTTCGAATGGCAGATGGTAACAGTGGCATTTTCTTGCAAAAGCAAAAGCGCCATGGGTTTACCCACAATCTGGCTGCGACCCACAACCACGGCATTGGCTCCCGCCATTTCAATCTTATGCTTTTTCAAAAGCTGAATCACTCCAAAAGGAGTACAGGGGGCCACTCGAATCCGACCTGCGGCCAGTCTTCCCAGGTTTTCTAGAGTCAGGCCATCCGCATCTTTCAAGGGGTTGATTCGATCGATGACTTTTTCAACGGAGATGTGTTTCGGCAGCGGAAGCTGAACGAGAATTCCATTCACTTCGGGGTTCTCATTCAATTCCGAGACCAATTGCAGGAGGTCGGCTTCGCGAATCTCCGTAGGGACTCTTTTTTCGAGGCTTTCGATACCAGCTTCGGCACAGGCCTTGATCTTGTGGGACACATAAACTTGGCTGGCCGGGTCCTCACCCACAAGAACCACAGCCAGGCAGGGGGTTTTTCCTGAAGACTTTTTCCAGTCATCGATCCGGGTTTTTAAGCCTCCTCGCCACTCTTTAGAAAGAGCGCGCCCATCCAGACGTTCCATGTGGCCTCCTTGAGGCCCCTTTCTATGGCCTAAAGGAAACAAAGTCACCCCTGAAGCATAGACTTGACCCCCTTTCGGTTTATGCTAAATTGGACCTTCATTTCCAAGGAGACACGGTGGCCCGTAAAAAAAAATCCAGCAACGATGGTGACGCTCCAGCGATTCCAGCTTCTCTAAAAAAATTCCGCCAGAGCCCCGAAATCGAAGGATTCTACCGCTTCATCTACGAAAATGACCTGCGTACCGAAGCTTTCGAAATTATTGACAACATTAGTCAAAAGCGAGCCGCAGCCAAAGCCAACAAAAAACCCAAAAAGAAAGCCTAGTTTTTCGGACTCTTCTCGAACAATTTTAATCCACCTCAATCTCAATGGAACTCCATCGAGTGACCCTCATTGCATTTCTTCAGAATGACTGAGGAGGAAGCAATGAAAAGCTTTTTAAAAAATAGACGTGGACAAGGTTTGGTTGAGTATATGGTCATCGTCGCTTTAATGGCGGTAGCAAGCATGGGAATCATGCGGGTTCTTTCGAAAACCACATCGGGAAAATTGGCGCAAATCACCCAATCTCTTCAAGGTGGAAAAGCCAACATCAACATAGAATTTGAAAACGTGGATCAGCAAGACTTACGCAAGAAAGACATGAGTGACTTCTTTCAAGGGTCACGTAGCCGAAAAGATCGATGAGGCCTTTTCAGTTGTTGTTTAACTTCCGCGGACAAGCGCTTGTGGAGACCATGCTCTCTCTTCCGACATTGGTATCTGGGGCGATTCTAATGTTTGGTGGTCTCCACAGCTTGTTCGCATTTTATTGGGTTGACTACTGGACCTACCAAAGTGCCCTGTGTTTGGCCCAAGAGCAGCCCAGGGTCTTTTGTCGTCAACAACTGAATCAACGGCTCCAGCAAGTTCCCTTTGCAAAAGCCCGAATCCAAAACCTCAGCTTCTCAGTTCACGCGGCCCAAGTGAGTACAGATTTACAGACGGTCTTTTTAAGGAATCGAGAATTTACGACCCAAGTTCACATTCCTATTCGAAGTCGCCAATTTCGGGGATTCGATGAGCAATAAAGGCTTTACAACAATTTCCATGATCTTTTGGTTGCCCCTGCTTTTGGTTTCTCTGTTTTCAGTTTTTTGGGTTCTATGGTTTATTCAACAAAACTTGAAAGTTTCAAGTCTTTGCCACCGCTATGTTTTGATGTCCCAAGAGGCCATTGTCGAGCGAAACAATCAGATCATGAACCTAAATTCTCAAGCCCGTTGGCTTTGGGCCGAAAAGAAAGCCTTAGACGCCGTGATCTTGACCGGGCCACCACCAGCGAAAGCGGCCGCAAAAGTCCGTAGAAAATTTGTAGTTTGGGAACAAAAATCACTTCGCACAATTCAAAAGAGTCTCTTTAGCTCGGGCCAGTGGAAATCTAGGAGGGCTTTATATCAGTTAAGAAAAGACTTCGACAAACAGGTTTCTTACTGGCAAATGTTTTGGAATAGTCCGCGACCAAGAATACCAACACTAAATCTGTTTCCAACAACCTCACAACTTGCCGTTCAGATTCAAGATATCGCTCCCACTTACAAAAGAAGATCAAGCCATTGGATTTCTCAGGGAATCGCTGTTCACTGGGCCATTCCCCTTTCAGAGGTCCTTCCCCCTTGGCTGAAAACATGGGTGCCGATTCACAAAAACTGGCAAGGACAATGTTTCAGTCACCCCCACAGAAGAGGAGTTCAATGGAAAGCCGCTATAGGAAAGGGCAGACACTGATTGAAACACTTATCCTTGTTTTATTAGTGTTCAGCTTTTTCGTTTTTTTGGAGGTGAGTCATGAAAAAATGTATCAACGCAGCAACCATTTTAAAATTCAAAGACAAACTTTTTGAAAGCAAAGAGGGAAGTTTTTGGCCCACTTCCCCGGCTCTCTTTGCCATAGTCCTGATGGGGGTGACCGCCGCTCTGATTCAATTCAATCAAAGCGGAACGCAAAAACCTCATGAAGAAGAGGTTTTGAATTGGGACACCTTTATTCCGGACGGACAAAGCCTCGTCCCGATTCAAGTCTCCAATTACGAGTCATTGGACCAAATCATTGGACAGTTTGGGGTTGTCGATTTGCTCTCTACCCCCCTTTCTCCTAACGAAAAGGCAAAACGAGTGGCCTATGCGGTCAAACTGATTCGGTCTCCCAAAAGCCCCCGTCATTTCAGTGTGTTAGTCCCAGCGGACAAAGCTCCTAGTTTGGCCGGATTTAATGGTGAATTTACCGTGGTCGTCCGAAATCCAAAATTAATTGGCACTAAAATTGTTAAGGATAGAGCCAAGTCCCCCAAGCGGCGGATATTTTACGAAACGGAGGATCTATGATCTCTTTACTTCTATTTTTTAATTTGATGGCACAGGATGTCCTCGTTCAAAAAACCACAACCCCTGATGTATTGTTTGAAAAACAATTGATTGAAAACCCAGGCTTTCAATCATTCACTCAGTTTAGTCAGCAAAAAAATATTCCTTTAGAGTCGGAACTAAAAAATCTGTTTAAGCGAGCACAATTTGAATTTTTACAGGGCTCTCTGGAGAAAGCCACTTTGTTGTTTGAGGACATTGGAGAGATGCAACACAAGGCTATTTGGGCAGAATCTTCGCAAAAACTCATCCACTACAGCTTGCTTCGTGTGGCTCAGTTGAAGAAATCAGAGACGGACCTATGGTTAAAAAAGGCGACCGTTTTTAATCCGAATCTCAAAATAGACCCTCAGCTTTTCCCTCCGCCCTTCGTTGAAAACTTTCAAAAGATAAGGTCCCTCAACAAAACCAAGATTTGGCCGCTTCCCCAACAGGCTGAACAATTTAACTTGATTCTCATAAACGGGCGAAATCATGGAAGAAGCACCCGCTTTTTAAGATACCCTTCCGGAACTGTTCGTGTGGATTTTCTGTCTAATAAATTTCAACCGGTCAGCATGGTCATCGATCTCAATGGGACAGAGTCCCTGAAGTTGGCGACTCATCCCATTGCCGAAGGATCTTGCCAGAACCCGTCCTTTCTTTTAACGGGTGAACACAAGGCCCAATTTCACTTGGTTGATGAAAACTGCGTTAGCCGTCCGAACGCCCGATTGGCACATAATAGCAAACACCAATGGGATAAGGAGCCATCGCCTAAAAAACAAGCTCCCTCTGTCATGAAAAACAAATGGTTTTGGATTGGCGCATCGGTTCTCGCCACTGGCCTGACCCTTCACACCCTGAACCAGCAAAAAAGCCAGGGTGGGCCCTCGGCCCCTGCGTCAAAGTCCACCCAAGAATTTAGCAATCAGTAGGCTTTTGTTGTTCTCGAAAAATTTGGACGGTATACCTTTGATCTACAAATTTTAACGAAAGGATCAACATGAAAGCACTCGCTGCACTATTCGTATTGTTTGGACTGTCTTCGACGGCCAAGGCTCAATCCAATTCATCTGACAATAGCCTTCGCTCAAAAGTCACGTTTGAAGATGCTCGCCAAAAATTGAAGGGCTTCAGTGCCGTAGCCTATTACAATTTTTCTGACAGAAACAGCGTCAAACTGGGCCAAGAAACTTATGAAACCAAATCTCAAGGAACCGTCGGATTTGGCGGCCAATACCAGTACAGCCTCAGTCCCTACATGCAGAACAAAGCACCTGTTTCAGTGATTGGTGGATTGGTTTACGAAACGCCTCGAGATCTAAAAGCGGTGAATGTTCAGGGCACTTCGTTTCAAACGGGTGTTGCTAAACCAAATTTTAGCCTTGTTATGCTTTATTCCAACTTGGACTATGTCATTAACGAGCAAGTGAGTCTATTTGGTGGTTTGAATTTCCCGATTCCTTTTGAATCGAACTTCAATAATGTTCGCTTAGAGGGCACTATTGGTTTTCAAGGCGGCCTGACTATGAATGTTGCGAAATCCTTTGCGACGGACTTATCTTACCGTTGGGTTAACTTAACTGGGAACAATGGGTTGAACCGCATTGATGTGGATGGCTTTCTTTTGAATGGCCGTTACATTTTTTAACAAAGCACTATTGTTTTGATGGAGCTGAGGCCAGGCCTCAGCCACCTTCACCACTTGCCAAGGTAAACCACTTCGTTGGTCAAAAGAATGGAATGCTGTTTTTGCACTTTTTCCTGCACCGATAAAATCACATCATGTATGTCTTGAGCCGTGGCCCCACCCTTATTCACAATAAAGTTTGCGTGTTTTTCTGAGACTTGGGCGCCGCCGATAGAAAAACCTTTGAGTCCCGTGGCTTCGACTAAGCGTCCAGCATGATCGCCTTCTGGATTTTTAAACACCGACCCACAGCTGGGCTCGGAAAGAGGCTGGGTCGACTTGCGACGCTTGTTACCCTCTCGGACCTCTTTTAAAACAGCTTCCTTGGGTTGATTGGGCCAGGTCACTCTAACTCTTGTGATAATGCCGGGCTGCCAATTGGAACTTTTTCGGTAGTTCCAGTTGATTTGATCACGGTCAAAACTTCGTTGTTCGACTTCGCCACTCGCAGAAAAAGTAAACACATCTATGGCTTGAACAATTTCGCAAAACTCTCTAGGCGAAACATCATGCCCAACCCCGGCATTCATAACCACACCCCCGGCCATGTCTCCCGGCAGACCAGCCAGGAAAATAGCGGGCTCAAGTCTGTACTTTAAAAAAACTTTTAAAACCTCAGATTTTGCGGCTCCTGCTTCGGCCTCGATCACCAAGTTTTTTTGGTCTTCCACCACTTTCACTTGATTGAGAAAATGGGTATGGATCACCAGACCCGGAACCCCATCATCACTGACCAAAACATTGGTTCCGCCACCGAGGATGGTGATCGGCCACTGCTTGCTTCGCGCCAATATCATGGCCTCTTTCAGTTCCTCTAAACTTCTAGGGGCGAAGTACTGTTCCGCCGTTCCCCCCACAAGCCAGGATGTAAAGGGAGCTAAATTTTTGTGCTGATCAATTTTAATCAACTAAACCTCGCTTAATTCTTCAATCACAAGATGAGCCACCTTCCAGATTTGTCCCGCTCCCATGGTCATAACAATGTCTCCGGGGCGAGTATTTTGACCGATAAGATCTAGAACTTGGGACTCCTTGGAACAATACTTACGAGGAACATTCAGCTGTGCGCATAACTCTTCACTGGTTACCCCTGGGATGGGGCTTTCACCGGCGGGGTAAATATCAACAAGATAAAGTTGATCGACTCCCGTAAAACAAGATTTGTAATCTTGCCAGCAATCACGGGTGCGAGTGTAGCGATGTGGCTGATAAATAAGATGAAACTTGTTGCCGGTCGGGACCAGACTTTTCGCTGCTTCCACAGTCGCGGCTATTTCGGTGGGATGGTGGGCATAGTCGTCGAAGACTCGGATGCCATTGATATCGCCGATCAATTGAAAGCGACGATCGACTCCTGAATAGCTGTTCGCCCCCTCGAAACATTTTTCCCACGACACTCCAGCCTGATGAGTCGCGATACAAGCTGCCAATGCATTGAGAGCATTGTGTTTGCCCGGCACTGACAGCTTTAGATGCCCAAGAGTTTCTCCTTCATATGTGACCGAATAGGTCTCGCCTTCTTTCTTTAAAACAAAATCATTTGTCGAAGATTCTCCATAAAAAAAGACTTTTTTGGGAAAACCTTTAAACAGCTCTCTTGTTTTTGGGTCGTCACCAAAAACGACCGAGCACCCAAAATAAGGAATGTCCAAAGCAAAATCTAAAAAGGCCTGTTGAAGAGTTTCAAAATCGCCGTAGTGATCCAAATGATCATTGTCGATGTTTGTAATTATTGAAATTTCCGGATGAAGACGCGCGAAAGATCCATCACTCTCGTCGGCCTCTGCCACCATCCATGGACCATTTCCCAAGCGCGCTGTTGATTGGATCAACTTAAGACGCCCACCGACCGCGATGGTGGGATCAAAGGCGGCTCCTAAAAAAATACTGCCAATGATGCTGGTGGTGGTGGTTTTACCATGAGTGCCTCCCACCGCGATGCCTCGTTTGAACCGCATGATTTCCGCCAAAGCTTCGGCTCTTTGAATCACTGGGATTCCTTGTTCCCGTGCTTTTTTGAACTCGGCATTGTTTTGATTGATCGCGCTGGAGTAAACCACCACACTCATATCTTCACTGATATGGGACTCATCATGACCAATGAAAACTTTGATTCCCTTTTCCGCCAAGTGTTCGGTCTGTTTGCCCTGGCTTTGGTCACTGCCGGAGACTTGAGCGCCTAAGTTGTGAAATAATTCGGCCAAGGCCGACATACCGATACCACCAATTCCGATAAAGTGAGCTTTAGTTTTGGCGATGCTCATTGCGAGACTCCCATCAGTTTATTTAATATTTCACTTGGAGCATTCGAGTAATCAATCCCTTTCAGTTGGTCCATCATTTCCATCAAATGGTTAGGGTTGTTTTTCAAATCTCGAACGGTGGCACCCAGTACCTTGGCATTTAAATTTTTTTCTTCAATCATTTTCGCGGCATTCTTCTCGACCAGAACCTCAGCGTTTTTGACCTGATGGTTGTCGGCTGCGGTCGGCAATGGAATAAAAATGGCCGGTCGACTAGACATGGCCACCTCGACAACAGAGCCGATCCCCGCTCGACAAATTACAACATCAGCCCATTCCAATTTTTGGGGCATGTCATTGATATATTCAACATAGGTTAGAAAAGACTGATGGCGATTACCATAGCGCTCTTTCCAGGTCGCGAAATCTCGGGCTCCAATCTGATGCAAAACTTGGTAATCCTTGGATTCAGCCCCCAGGCCCTCCACCCAATCTCCCACCACTTGATTAACCGCTCGAGCTCCCTGGCTGCCTCCAAAGACCAAAACACGAAAGGGGCGGTGACCATCAAAATTCAATCTCGCCGGCTTCTTGGTCATGCGAACGGGAAGCCCCACCGTCACCACTTTGTTATTGGGAAAGTATTCTTTAGTTTTGTCAAAAACCACAAAACAGTGTTTCACGAACTTGGATAACCAGCGGTTCGCTAGACCGGGATAGGCGTTGGGCTCAAGCAAAGCCGTGTTTCCACCAAGAAGAGAAGCCACTAAAACGAACGGTCCAGAGGCAAATCCACCAATGCCTAAAACCCATCGGGGGCGCAATTTTAAGTACAAGACCAAGGCTTGAATTAAAGAGTAAGGTAGTAAAAAGCTGGCTTTGATCCTGCGCCAAAGCCCAACACTGCTGTGCAATCGTCCTACTTTTAACAAATGGATGGGATATCCATACTGAGGAATAATGGATTCCTCCAAACCACCCTCAGCTCCCACAAAATGGACTTCAGCATCGGGTTCAAACTTTTTTAAGGCATCCGCAAGGGCCAGTCCGGGATAAATATGGCCACCCGTTCCACCACCTGCAATCACATAACGTTGTTTTTTCACAACTTACTTTTTACTGATAAAAAGGGTCACTGACCAGCCCTTTCCAGGGCTGGCAATAACGCAAGTCATTAGCGGTCTACTGTATAGAAATCGCACCCAAAGAGGTTTGCAGCTCAGACAAGGGGACCGGAGGGTAAGTCATCGTAATACAATGAATGGATCCCAGCCCCTCATTAGACAAGACCCGAGTGTTGATTCCGATGACTTTCTTAAAACCTGCATCCCGGTAAACTTGCAAGGCCACTTCGTCGTTTTCCTGATTAAAAATGGGAACAAAAATGGTGCCATTGATCAGCAAAGAATTGACGTAGGTTTCATAGCGACGATCCGGTCGGGGTAAAACAACCACATTATAGCCTTGCGCTTCCAATAAGGGGATATAGCTCGCTTCGTCGGTTAAAACCGTTTGATCATCGATAAATTTAACACTCTCGTCAGCATGACCAATTCCTTTGACGTGAGGCAGTCGAACTAAAACTTTACAGCCGTAATGATCAAGGAAAATGGAATCGGGAATTTGTGCGGTGGCCGTCTTATTGACCACTAAACATTCATTTTTTGCATTGGCCATGAAATTCCCGCCTTCAAAAAAGTATCCGTATCGAGTCAGGGCCGAATCAAAAAGCTCACTGAATCTTTGATCTTCTTCAAAGCGAGAGTAGCGCGCGTCGACGACTGTAAAAATCTCTACCGAATTCGTCGCCTTTGGAGTTCTAAGAACTGGCACTGGAACGGCGTCTCGAGCCCAAAAGCCGTTGCCAGCACGAGGAGTATAAAGAACGATGATCCGGTCTTTCTCCAAGAATTCACCAAATTCGTTTTTAATTCTTGTAACCTCGTTGGCCGAATTGGAGCTTGTAAAAACCACCAATCGAACGCCTTCCGGAAGGTTTTTTGCCATAGTCATTTTAGCCAACCGCGATTGAAAGGCGTAGTTGAAGCTGAAAATAAGATAGCCCGCATCTTCGTACTCGGCATAAGCCGAAGCCGTCGTGTCATTGATCAGCTCAAAACTTAAGGGACTCTCTGATGTGAAGAGAGTGGGATTTTGAGTTTCAAAGAAAGCCGTCATCGCATTAGATTCGGTCATGGCTCGATTTTCTTCTTCAGAAAATCCATACTTAGGAACATTGGCTTGGGCTAAAACAGTTGAAAAAACGGCAAATAGAATAAGACTCAGTCTCATAGATTCCCCCCCAGAAATGTGAGTATTCACTACCCCAAGGGGCCTGATTTCGTCACTTCAAGAGATTGATGCGGCGCTCGTTGCCCAAATAGGCCCCTTAGAACAAAACAAGTCTACTTTTGGAGGTAAATTTGAATTGGCCCAAACGCGTGCTCATGGTGACTCCCGAGCATTACGATATTGAATATGTGATCAATCCCCACATGGTTGACGAGAACGGGGAACTCAATAAAGTGAATCGAGAATTGGCACAAACTCAATGGCAAACTTTAAAAGAAGCTTTCACTCAGCTCGGCATGGAAGTTGTTACGATGACCGGCGCAACCGATCTGCCCGACATGGTTTTTTGCGCCAACCAAACTTTTCCATTCTTAAAAAATGGGAAAATGCACTGGATCCTCAGTCATATGAAGTCTGTGAAGCGGCAACCCGAAGTTCCTCATTTCAAAGAATGGGCAGAAACCCGAGGGATTCCAACAATCGATGGCTTTGAATCCAATTTCGAAGGTATGGGAGATGCTCTTTGGAACTACGAGTCTGGTGATGTCTATGGTGGTTATGGTTTTCGAACAGCACCTAGTGTCTACGCGGAATTAGAAAAATTTATTGGTCAAAAAATTGTAACCTTTGAACTCCATGATGAACGTTTTTACCACCTAGACACCTGTCTCGCCATTCTAAACAAAAACACCGCGGCTTATGTCAAAGAGGCTTTTTCCGAAGAAGGTTTAAAAACTCTGAAACAGTCCTTCTCGCATCTAATTCAAATACCTGTTGAAGAGGCCACCAGCCAATTTGCCTGTAATATGTGTACCCCGAATGGCAAAGATGTAATCATCCAAAAGGGGGCCAATCAAACCTGTCAGAGTTTGAGAGACCATGGATTTAACGTCTATGAGATTGAGACTTCAGAGTTCATCAAAGCCGGTGGATCTGTGTTCTGCATGAAAATGTTAATTTGGTAATCTAGAAAAACCAAGTCACCTTAAACTCAGTACTCGGATTCGTTCTAGTGGGTGGGTCGGGTCTCTTTGACACCAAGGGCAAGATGGGCTGCAACGATCAGAGAACAAATTTTCATCTTTTGCGTCTTCCATAACTGCGAGCCGGTCGACTTTTATAGTTCACAAGAAGATTCAAAATGACTCCGAATAAAAAACAGTTAATTAGCAAAGAACTGCCTCCGTAGCTTAGAAACGGAAGCGTCAAACCTTTGGTAGGAAGCAACCCTAGAGTGACCCCCACATTCACAAAAACGGAGTAAGCGAAAGTGACGGTTAAACCAAGGGCCATGACTTGTTTTTCTAAAGTCTTCAATGAAAAAGACAGCTGGAAAGCCCGCCAAACAAGGTATGCATAAATTGAGAGGAGTAAAATAAAGCCGACAAAGCCCAACTCCTCGCCAAGAACGGCTAAGGTAAAATCGGTATGGGCTGCAGGTAAGAAAAACAGTTTTCCTTGTCCATTGCCAATTCCGACACCATTGACTCCACCGGAATGAAAACTAATCATGCTTTGAATCAATTGGAACCCACTGGTTTCTGCATTTTTGAAAGGATCAAGAAATGCCAAGACCCTGGCTTTTCGGTAAGGCACGTTCATTACTAAAAAGTAAAAACTGGGAAGCGCCACTACAAGTGATCCCAAAATAAAAGTCCAAGGGAGGCCACACACGAACAGAATGGTACCCAAAACCATCAAGCAGATCATAAAAGATCCAAAATCGGGCTGAAGCAGAAGAAGGCCGATGGGTGTAAGGGTGATAGCTGCCCGAAGAGGCCAAGTCCAGCGCCCCCAAACATTATCCGATTGCGAAAGAAAACTGGCGCAAAGAAGAGGCAGCGAGACTTTCATAAGTTCGCAAGGTTCGAAGCGAAATCCAAAGGCGATCGGAATCCATCGTTGGGCCCCACCCACCTTCACTCCGACTCCAGGGATGAAGGTGGCTAGCAGTCCCAGCACAGAAATAAGCCAAAACACCCACCCGAAACGCACTAAAAGATTTTGCGGAACCTTGACCAGAAGGCCCATCAATAACAATCCGATTAAGACGAAAATCAATTGCTTTTTAAAAAATAACAATCCATCGCCATATTTATCGACAGCAAAGATGTAACTTGAGGAATAGACCTGGATCAGGCCAAAAGTGATTAAAACAAACAGGCTTAGAAAAACATTTTTTGCTTGGGATTTCATACATTTATTGTCCCCTTTCCACCTTTTTCAGGCAATGGGGCCTGGACTTTGTACTCGTCCAATTTTTTAAAGAGCCTGCATTGAGCAGGCTCTCTCATTTAGTTGAAATTCTTTACGATTTCTTTGAAATAGTTTCCACGCTCGACATAGCTGTCGAAAATATCAAAGCTGGAACAACCAGGAGACATCAAAACAACATCACCAATTCTCGATTTCTGGTAGGCAATCAAAACGGCTTCTTCGAAAGTTCCAATCAAAAAAGTCTCGGAAGCATCACCAATATCCCGGTTGATTCGCTCTTTGGCTTCACCAAACAGAATCAAGGACTTCACCTTGCGTTTCACATGGTCAAAAATAGGTTCGTAATTCAATCCAGTGTCTTTTCCGCCCATGATTAAAATGACATTCTCATTAAAAGAATCCAGCGCTTTTTTAACGGCATGAACATTGGTGGCCTTTGAGTCATTAAAGAACTCAACTCCACCCACTCGGCGGACGTATTCTAAACGGTGAGGAATACCTTTGAACTCATCAATGACTTTTTGGATAGACTCTCGAGTCGCTCCATGTTCACGAGATGCCAACATCGCTGCCATGTAGTTTTCAATCATGTGTTGACCACGGGCTTTGCTTTTCTCTAGCGAGAAATGCTCTATTTCTGGCCCGGTCCGAACCTTAAGATCGGTTTTCATATTGACCACCCCACCAATATTCATAATTTGAGGCTCTAAGGCTTTTTTACAGGAAAAGTAAAAAATTCGGCCACGTTGGACGGCGGGGTCACGCGCCAGCTCTATCACGGCATTGTCGTCAGCGTTTAAAATGCTGGTGGTGGCTTGATTGGTGTTAAGAAAAATTCTTCGCTTGGCATTAACATAATCTTCCATGGATTTGTAGCGGTCCTGATGGTCCTCGGCTAAATTGGTAAACACAATATTTTGCGGGTTGAAACGCTCACAATGTTCTAATTGAAAACTGGAGACCTCAAGGACGAGAACACTGGATTTATTCTCGGATCGCAAGTAGTCCACCAAAGGTGGCCCGTAGTTGCCTCCAACCCAAACATTGACCCCTGACTCTTTCAACATTTTGTAAATCAAAAAAGTGGTGGTGGTCTTACCATTGGTGCCTGTGATAGCGATAATGGGCTCTTTGACGAACCAAGAGGAAAACTCAAACTCCCCGGTGACCTTAACATTGTGGTTTCGAGCGTACTCAAAGATCTTCAAATAGGGAGAAACTCCAGGACTTAGAACAATCAGTTCTTGCTCTAAAAACTTCTTTGGAGTGTGTCCACCCAGATCATACTCGATCGGCAACCCATCCATTTGCTCTAAGGCATTGTTGAGCTCAGCGCGGGATTTATGGTCTGTGATTGTGACTTTAGCGCCATGATCGCACAAAAAACGAGACAAAGAGACTCCGGTGCGGCCAAGGCCAACAATCATAATCTTTCGATCTTTTAATTCAGAAACATCTGTAAACATTTTTACCTCAACTTAAGAGTGCTTAAACTTAATACGGCTAACAATATAGAAACGATCCAAAATCGCACAATAATTTTGGTCTCATCAATTCCTTTTAATTCATAGTGGTGATGGATGGGGGCCATTTTAAAAATGCGCTTTCCAGTCAGTTTAAAAGAGGCCACCTGGGTGATCACCGACAGGGCTTCTACAACAAAAACACCGCCCAGCAAAACCATCACCAACTCATTTTTTGTTAAAACAGCCATGGTTCCTAAAAATCCACCAAGACCCAAACTGCCTAAATCGCCCATGAAGACTTGCGCTGGATAACTGTTGAACCAAAGAAATCCCAATCCGGCAGCGACTATGGTCGCCGCCACTGGGGCCAGTTCTCCGGCCCCATCGATGTAGGGAATCCCCAAATAGCTCGCGATTTTGATATGACCGGCCAAGTAAGCAAAAATGGCAAAAGTGCCAGCGCAAATAATCACCGGACCAATCGCTAAGCCGTCCAAACCATCTGTTAAGTTCACAGCATTGGCTGTACCTACAATGACAAGACTTCCAAATAAAACATAAAAAAGACCAAGATCGAAGCTAATGTCTTTAAAGAATGGCAAGGCTAACTCGGTGGTCAAAGAACCATTTTGGGTCAGAAAATAAATGACACTCCCCGAAACAAGAAACTCAAAAAGCAAGCGGAGCTTTCCAGAAACACCCTTACTGTTTTTTTTGATCACCTTATTGTGGTCGTCAAGCCAGCCGATGAAAGAAAAGCCAAGGGTCACAAAAATGGTGGCATTCACCAAAGGATTAGAAATATCCATCCACAAAAAAAAGGGAATTAAAAGGGAAAGTAAAATCAACCCGCCCCCCATGGTGGGAGTGCCGGCCTTGATCTGATGGCGTTCAGGCACATCTTCACGAACGTTTGAAGTTTTCCCCTGTTTCTTCTTTAATCGACGGATATAGGTGGGACCGACAAAATAACAAACTAAGAAAGCCGTAAAAAAACAGATGAAAGTTCGAAAGGTGATATATCGGAAAACATTGAGGATAGAGTATTGATCCGCGTATTCGATGAGTAGTTGATAAAGCATAGTCTGGCGGGCACCCAGTCCTTTCAAAATGTCGAGAGTTAAAAGATCTACCACAAAAGCCCGAACAAGATCAAGCGATTGTTTATAAGTGTATGTTATTATTGATTTTTTTAAACTTCCTGAGCTACTTGCCAGACCAACTCAAGGGCCTCAACAAAGGAATCGCTCGCTCTAAGGCACCGCCTCGAGATCCCTTGATAAGGACCACATCGGCATCTGAAACCAAGGACAACCAATCACTATTTTTAAATTCATCAAAGTTAGAAAAAACCGAAAGAGACTTACTGTTTCCATTTTTGGCAAAGCCTTCGGAAAAGGCCTGCTTTGAATCTCCAATAAAAAAACAATGACTCCAAGGAGAATGACTGACTTTTTCACCCAACTCTTGGTGTTGTACCAACGCCTGCTCACCCAGTTCAAGCATTTCCCCAAAAAGGGCCACGCATTTTTTGGTCTGAGTCAGCTCAGAAACATTTTGCAGAAGTGCTTGAAAAGAATCTGGATTGGCATTGTAGCCATCAAATAGAATTTGCAACCCTGACTGGGTCTCAATCCATTGGTTTCTTCCCCACCCGGAATGACACTCTTTTAAAACAGGCCAAATTTTCTCGGGTCGGACACCACCAACATAAGCTAGAGCCACTGCAGCAGCTAGGTTTTCGACATTATGATCCCCCCAAAAACCAAGATTGGACTGGCCAAGAACTCCACCAATTTGACCTTCTATAATTAGTCCAGCCGGGGTCTTTTCTTTAATCTTAAAATAAACATCTGTAGAAAAGTTTTTTGTGCTGTAGGTAAAAGAAGGACGATCCATGTATTTTTTGTACATTTCTTGAGTCCAAGAATTATCAACATTAAAAATGAGTTGAGCCGACGCCTTCGCGAGTTCATAGATTTCTTCTTTAGCCCGAGCCACTCCTTGAATCCCGTTCTCAAAATTCCCCATATGGGCGCGCCCCACATTGGTGACAGTCACCAAGTCAGGGTCGGCGATAGTCATCAACCGAGCGATCTCACCACTGTGGTTCATGCCCATTTCAACAACACAGTAGTCATTTCTGGGGTCGGAGTCCAACAAGGTAAACGGAACCCCCCAGTGATTGTTAAAACTTCCATGACTGGCATTAACGGAACCAAAGTTCTTTAAAATCTGGAACAAGAAATCTTTCGTGGTGGTTTTTCCATTACTTCCGGTCAGGGCTAAAACTTTTCCCTGAAAAGTGGAACGCCAAGCCTTAGAAAAATCTTGCAAAGCTTTTAAGGTGTCTCCCACTTCGATAAAGGTGGCTTTCTCTAAAAGAGGATCCCACTCACTTTTCCAATGATGAACGAGGGCGCCGGCGGCTCCTGCCTCAATGGCCGCTTTTACGAAAGAATGAGCGTCATGGTTGTCGCCTTGCAGGGGAATAAACAGCTTTCCTGCTATTTCGGGGTCTCGATTGTCGGTGGAAAAGCCTAAAAAGGCGCGCTGAGGCGACGACTTGGTCTTTCCTCGGCAGGCATTTACAATAAAATCTAAGTCGTACTGCACTTTTTTATCCTTACAAGGTCGATCATAAAAAATTAATTTTTTTTTCGCAAAGACTTTTCAGTTTGCTTCACGGATCATTCTTGAAGAGCCTTTTTCAGGACTTGAAAATCATCAAAATGGCGCTTTTCGTTCCCGATAATTTGATAGTCCTCATGACCTTTGCCCGCCACTAAAACCACGTCTCCAGGTTTTGCCAACTGAACAGCCTGCCCGATCGCCTCTTCACGATCCAAGCAAGGCATAAACTGCACCGCTTTCTTGTCACGAATTCCCGCGCAGATGTCCTTGATAATTTGCCCAGGGTCTTCGGTCCGAGGGTTGTCCGAAGTTACAATGGTCAAATCACTCAATCGTGTAGCCAAATCTCCCATAATGGGTCTTTTGCCTTTGTCACGATCCCCACCACAACCAAAAACCGTAATGACCTTATTGCCTTTCGCAAGCAAAGGCTTCAGTGATTGAATGGCTTTTTCCAAAGCGTCGGGCGTATGAGCGTAATCAACAAACCCAAAAACCTCCTTTTTTCCATCGGCTCTTTGCATCCGCCCAGGCACGCCTGCAAACTGACTAAAACCGTCGGCCGCTCTTTTGAGATCCAAACCCAATCCATATAGGACGGCAAGACAACCCACCAAATTGTAGGCATTGTGCTCACCAATAAGAGGACTTTTCACTAAAAAATTGTTTTTACCACCTATGGTGACGTTGATGTCGGTGCCATCAAGACGGGATTCGACTAAAGCAAGACGCAAATGCGCTTCTTCACTTTTTCCAAAGGTGTAAACCCGCCTTCCGGGGGCCATTGCAGTCAGTCTTTTTCCATAAGGGTCATCGCAATTGATCACGGCCATGCAATCGACCGACTCCTTTAGCATTTTATCTGAAAACAAACGTGCCTTTGCTAAAAAGTAGTCTTCCATGTCTTTGTGGTAATCAAGATGATCACGACTTAAATTAGTGAACAACACCACGTCAAAGCCTTGGTCAATGCGGTTTTGCGCAAGAGCATGGCTAGAAGCTTCGATGACAAAGCTTTTGGCGCCGTTGTCTACAAAGTCTTTCAAACGTTTTTGTAAAGTGATGGGATCAGGAGTAGTCAAGGACGTGGCCCAAATTTTCGAATGCAAATGGTGATTTATGGTTCCGATCACACCACAGTCTTCACCCAATTGATTGAGAAGGTCCTCGAGAATATAGGTGCAACTGGTTTTTCCGTTGGTTCCAGTCAAGGCAATCGCCAGCAAAGAATCGCCGGGTTCAGCATAAAAGACTTGTGACAGTCTTTGCAAACTGGTTCTAGTATCTAACACTTCAACGACCGCACCCTGAAAAGTGTCAGGAATCGTCGAAGAGTCTTCAACCACCAAGGCCGCTGCTCCGGCCTTGGCAGCCTGGGCTAAGTAATCATGACCATCACCACTATGGCCACGAATCGCGATATATACGCAGCCAGACTGCACAAGACGAGAGTCCGAACACAAGGCCTTGGCTTGCAATTGGCGGTCTTGCTGTCGCCAATCCACACGGCCATGAATATTAAAAAGGGTTTCAAGTTTCATGAAACCCTAGGATAGATTAAATTTCAAAAAAGTCACGATTTAGTAGATATAAGTAAGGCCAAAATTCACACGCGAGGCCTGATCATCAAAAAGGACCAGCTCGTAACGACCGTTTTGAATGTAGCTAGCACGCCCCTGCGCATAGGAGAGTGATCCCGAAAGATGTTGAGTCGCTTGGTAGGTCAAGTCTAAATCAAAGCGATAGGTTCCCTGAGGAATTTGGTTTTGATCTTGATCGAACTGACTATTGTAGACCGTGTCGATCCGATAGTCCCCACCCGCGTAAAACGACAGTTTTGGAGTGATGAAGTACAATCCACCGAGAGTTAAACCGTTCTGCCAACGAGGCAACAAATTCCCGCTGACTGAGGTTCTGTACTCGTAAAAAAAGTAACGGGAATAGGGAATTCCGAACACTAAAAGCTTTCCACCCAAAAAACCTTTGGAACCGACAATACTGGTTTGAAAAGGTGTGATCAAATCATCTCTGGCCGATTCGTTGGAAATCGGAATAGAGATCTGATTGCGCCATTGCAGGCCAATACCTGCGGGACGCCAAGACAATCGGTAAAAATGCGCGACCGTGGTGTCGAAAGGCTTAAATTCATACTCGGATTCGTATTTGCCATAAAACTTGGTAAAAAACTGCTGCACTCGAATGGTATGCTTTTTATTAATATTATAGTCGGCACGCAGGAGAATGTCTGTTGTATCCTCCTGGTCTCTTCTTAATTTTGGCTGGTGAGTGACCGTGCCTTGCAAGCGCCAACCTGAAGTCCCACCCTGTAAATTGGCTAATGTCGGGTTAGACGCTTTTAAGTCTTTCTTTTCTTTGGTGTCTTTTTTCTTAGCAGAAGTTTTAACCTTGCTCTTTCCCTCTTCATTGGCAGGCTCTTGACCCCACGAAGACAAAGAAAAACCAACCAAGGCGAAGACAATCAGTGCCATTCTGGCTGTTTTTTTAGAAAAATTTAACATCAAAATCTCCTAAAACAATTAGGCGGACCCTTCTGGCCCCCCAACTATGGTTGATCTACTGCAAGGATCCGGACTGCGCCAACTCGTAAAGCCAATGGAACTCACGAATGTCTCTTTTAAACTCAGCAATTGATGCATCATCATCACCGTTTTCTAAGGCCGAGAGGACGTTTTGCATAAGAGTATAAGTGACGTTGCCTTCAGTAACGGAAGTCATGTAGTAACTTCCGTCAATGTGGATGACGACTACTTTCGTCCCGACTGCATAGGTCCCACCACGCGCTTTTGGCAAGGTAATCTCCAAAACTTGTTGGTCCGGGGCCATATTGATCCCATAGTCGCTCTCAAGATCAACAGCATTATCAACTTTAATAATCTTCATTTGCCCAAGCAGACTAGCGTCGCTCAAGTTCGAGAAGTTACTGGCATTTTTTGCATACTGAAAGCGTGCAAAATTGATAAACCATGGGTCCATCGCAGGGTTTCGATTGGTGATCAAATTCCTCCATAGACTATCAGCATACTCGGCAACTCCAGGAGCATTGGAGTATGTCAAGTAGGAGTTGTAATTCATGATTCGATTGGGGTTGTAAAAAATGGCATCGTCACCAGCCATGAAGAGCATAGCAAAAATCTTATCCGGCATGATCCCAATATTTTTAGTCGCACCCGTCGTTGGGTCAAACTCACTTCGATAGTCGCGGAATGTTCGAGATTGCTGAAGAACCCCATCATAAAAAGCCAAAGTGAGCTTCATCACGTTGATCATCTCGCGATCCATTTCTTCCACATAGCGAGCTTGCTCGTGTTTATTGGAAACGCCCAATTCGTCAAGCTTAATATTGAGCATATCGGGAGCTAATCCTGTTCTCCATAAGGGTAAAAATTCCTTCATACTCATCATGGTTCCAATCATACCTTGAGAGTACCCTGCGGTACTCCAGTAAGCGCGACCAAAACGAGTGTTTCGAACTTCATATCGCTCATCGTACGATCGAATCTGTGACATCAGAATCTGAGACGGAGTGGTTCCAAAGTCATGGCGATTGCAAAGGGCACTGGTGGCGGTGTGCTCATCCGTACAAAACAAATACAAACGACCTTTGTCGTTAAATCCTTCCGGCTGGTAAGAGTCGCGAAGGGCGGCAACATCGTAATCCTCCCAGGCCCAAGGCGTATTAAGCTCATCTTCCAAACGGATGTAATCCATCACCGAAGAGCTGACTTGGTTGCGAGGAGCCATGGCCGCGTCTGCCTCGGCCGCCTGAACTTCGACATATTGAAAATCCGCACCATCGGCAACAACATCAAACTTTTTAAGGCCATTCGATCCTGGAAAGTTGGCGATCGAATCACTTTTGCCCAAGCCAAAATTCGATTGATCAACACTGCCGTAAAAGTTGTGACGAAGATTTAAGTTGTGCCCAAATTCGTGGATGCTGACTCGGTAAAGAACAGTATTGATAATGTCTTTACGAAGAGCCGGATTAGAAAGATCAATTTTGCCAAACTTAACATGGCTTCCTAGTCCACCTAAATAGTCTTCGATATCAATTATGCAGTGACCCTGCTTGTTGTCTTCAATGACACGGGCTTCATTCGCATAGTACTGATCAACCGCGCCTCGAAGGTTTAAAGCAAAATTGGGATCCACATCTTTGTGGGCAAAAGAGTTTAAAGAGTTCATCACTTTAAGCATCTCGCGCAATCCAGCGTTTGGAACCGCCGCACTAATTGAACTGGAAAGGTTTTCCATCAATTCCATATCGATATTCAGCGGATGCACCGATCGAATTTTACCAGCATTAACCGTCAACAACTGACCAAACTTGGTTTCGCTAAAACGGTCAAAAAGAATTTCTGAGAAAAAACCCACTTCAAGGTCAGTTCCCGCTACCAGGCCATCCGAACCTAGCAAGGTCGTTTCTGTGGCCACTCTTTGGTCTCGAACATTCTCAACCACTAATGCATTGATGTCTTTTGCCGTGTAGCTGTTCCAGTAGGGATAGGCAAAGCGATTCTCTTGGGCCATGTGCTGAAAAAGCTGACCCACACCAGCTTCGTGGTTCCAACTCGACACCAAGCTTTCCGCCGTCTCTTTGCTATTCGCTTGAACTTCCAGAGACCGATTCATTTCTTGGAACAGAGTGCTTTCACTGTCGGCTCCTTTATTCACGCTCTCCATAAGACCCAAATAAAAGTCTAACATTCCCGTCCACACCATGGTGTTAGCGGCGATGATTTCTCCGGTGAAGGGGTTGGTGTCACTCGGCCCATAACCAAGGGGTGTTCCACCCGCCTCTAAACGTTCGATAAAATTAACAAACGAGTATCTCAGATCACCAAACTCGCGCTCTGGACCATCATTTGCACCCGTCTCAAGGTTGTGATTGTAGTCATAAATTTCAAAGCGAAGCTTCGACCCCATACTCTCTAGCAAAGCATTGGTTTGACCCAATACAGACTCTTTCTTGGTATGGTCCCAAATCCATTTGTATCTTTGCGGAAATCCCTTAACAAAATAGAAATAATGGGTTTTTTCCGACCAACGATTCTCGAGGAAGATATTGGCCTTCACTCCATCTTCTTTTCGAATTTCTTGGGTCACCGTTTGAAAGTGACCGTACTTATAACGAGCAGGATCTTGCTCTTCAATATAACGTTTCGGCTGATAATCGCTGCCTTCCACTTTGCGGAAAGAGTATTTGAATGTGGCGGTGAAATTAAAGTCGGCTTCCGCCCATTGAGGCATGTTGGCACAGGCCGGAAGGCGCTGGTAAACAACCTCAACATTGAAACCAATGTGGTCGTCTTCGATTTTCATGCTGTTTTCCACACGACGCATATTCACCGGGCTCCAGCACTGGAAGAAGGCAAACGATGTGACAGGGAAAATATTCGTTTGGTTGGCCACCTCTTTTTGATCAGCCCAGTTAAAACGAAAGAATCGTTTCTGATCCCAGGTTTTGAAATTATCGACAATTTCTTGATTGGTGGTTTGACCATCGGATTCATCCAACGACACGTCAGCGTGCTCGATGTTCCAATTCATAAGAACAGAGTTCTTGATGTTCTCATTCTCAGAACCATCATAAATTCCAGTGATCGACTTAAACTGCAGGTGATACTGAGTGAAGTCAAAGTAACCGGCTTTTACATTGCTTTGATAACCTAAAAATAAGGTTCCCGCCGGTGAGTCGGAGGTGTCGACAACTGTCATTTTCACTAAATAGACAGGTTTAGTTCCGTCTGACTCTGGCGCCACAAAGGACAGCTTCGAAACCCAATCTTCCGTTTGCGACGGGCGAAGCCTTTCAACATCTCTGTTTTTGGCACAAGCGACAACACTAAGTACGGCAAATAGGATTAGAATATTTTTAATCATTGTTGTCCCCCTTGAAAAGGCTTCACTTTAGAAAGTGGAAGATAAATGGATACGCTTTCTAGCGATTTGCCACCAAAGTAAAATTTTATGTTTTGATCAGGAAAATAAATATTTCTCAACTGTCCCAAAGATCCGCTGTCGTACACCTTAAAATGGTTACACTCAAAGTTAGCATCTTGGGTTTTCTTGAAGTCGATGGCGTTGTTAAGGGTGGCCTCAGCTTCTTCGGTGGTCATTGTAATTTCGAATTTGGCCGCATCTCCAAGCCCGCAAACATCTTGAATCGAACTGTGCATGGAAGACGAAGTGATACTGACGACTCGAGCCATCTGCATGGATTGATCGTCATTACTCGCCACAACTTTCACGCCCAGTGTTGCTCCCGGAGCAAATACAAAGCCCTGGTCTTGTGGAACCTCGCGCTCATCACCATTTTGATCCGGGACCATATAATTGCCTCGGTCAGTGTATTGAACGCGACCCTTGATTTCGCCAAGATCTTTAAGTTCTTTTGGAAGAATCACCGTGGCGGTCGCTTCGTTGCGCCCCAATGCATCAATATCTTCCAATTGAATCAAGTCATTAAGCTGAAAACCACTGAGACCCGTAAACTCATCAGCCTTGCGGGTTTCCATTTTTTGAACCCGAATGGTTTTTTGAGGAGTGGCACCGGCAATAGCGGCCGACAGACCAAGACTTATCAGTTCTTGCTTTTCTTTTTCGTAATTAGGGTTGGGAACTTCGATCATCACCGGCTGATTGGTGTCTTTGTTGATAACCGGAGCTTCAACCATTCCAAGAGATACGATCTGTTCAGAAGCGGGCATCACAAGTTTTGAGAATGGATCTAATAGAGGATCCATGGCCTCAACCCCCAGGTAACTCAAACGCTCTTGCTCTTCGTTCACTTGAAAGAATAAGACAACGCCCTGCAGGCTCTCAGAGTGCCAAGCTTCAATTCCCACACTGATTCTCTTGTCTCGAACCTGGTCATTTTGAAACCCAGTCACACGGTATCGAACTTTGTCGTAAGTGGCTTCCAAGTTTTTTGACAAGAAATTGGCGAAGGTTTTCGCAAATGTCATTGAAAGGCGCTTGGGAATACCTGTGTTCATTTTTAGCCGATGGATAGAATCTTCTTCAGACAGAGTTAAAACATCTGGATTTCCTGCTTCAGCTTGCGTCTCTAAGGCGAAGGCTAAATCGTCACCTTTTTTAATCATCAACACCGGCTGACCATTAATCGTCAGACGAGACGAAAATTCGGGCTCGACTCGGGTTGCGAAAACTTGATCTGTTGGTTCAGCAGCTTTCACATCAATTGAAAAATTGGTTCGGAAAAACCCTAAAGCCACCCCATTCCAGCTATAAAAGGTGTTTCTTGTGTTAACAAAAATGTAAGGCTCAGAATCAACCTGGGCCGCTTTAAATCGTTTATCGATAGATTCGAAGGATGAACCAAAATCGATTACGGGCTCGTCGTTGGGGACGATGATAGAGCCCGACATCATATCGAGATCATTGTTAAGAACGAAGGGATCAATATCTCGGATGATTCGAATCTCAGCAATTTGAAAATCCACTCGAGACATAAGGAAGACTGCCCCCGGAAGCACAATAACGAAAAAGGTGTCGTTGGGACCACCATAAATAAGCTGACAACGAGCCGTCGCCAAACAGTTATAAGATTTGTCTTCAAACTGCTCAAGCTCAACAAAGAGTTCGCGAGTCAAGCGGACGGCTCCTTCTTGCCCATCCTCTTCATAGTTTAAGAATTTGGACTGAAAATTCAATTCTCCAAAACTTCCAGCCTGCATGCCACCATCGTAATCCCCAGTGGGAACAATCATATAGGGTGTACGGTCACCATCGGACAACCATTGCACAAACAGGGCTTCGTCATAAAGAGCTTGGCCCCGCCCGTTGGGTCCAACTCGCGGTGGAGTCAAAATTTTTCGGGACTCCGCCAAGGTGGTATTCATGGTGATGTTTCCCGCTCCCACTCCATACAAAATCGGCGCACTGGCATTGGCTTCTTTTTTGGCATTGAATTCATCCGACCCAATTCCCGTGCTTGAGCCTGGCTTCACCAAAGGCTGATTGGAAGTCAGAGAGTCTTTGAGATCTTTCAGTTGATCGTTTCCTGAAAAATCCTCGGACCCTTCACGAACCCCCTCTTTAGTACCCGGAGCATTGGCTGGCTCTTCGACACATGAAATTAAAAAGGATGGAATTAAAATAAGCAGTAGAACCTGCTTGAGATAGCGAAACATATCTCCCCCGATAGTTTGTTTGAATGCGCCCCCATGCGCTGAGAACACAAGACCAAAATCACTAGCCTTTCGTCAAGTAAATATTCAGGGGTCTGATGTAAGGGTTCGTAATATACCTTTAATTTCAATAATTTATGAGTATTTAAAATTTAAGGATATGTAAGATCTTTATAGCAGCATTGGAATTAAATGCGGTCTCACAGCGGCAAAAAGGCAAAGAGATGACTATGAGCAGAGTTGACTTGAGGACTTTTTGATTATGTCGGTCATTCCGATTTTGGCTGGCGCATGACGACTTTTAAATGCTTTTTCAGTGGTGAACCCTCTGCCGGCTGGGTCGAAACCACACGGCCTTCTCCTCGAATACGGACATCTAGATCGTAACCGTTGAGCTCTCGATAAACTTCACGAAGAGTCAGGCCTTTCAGACTAGGCACGCGCTCGAGAGTCTCGAGGGTTTTGGGGATATGCTTGAGCGGCAACCTGACAACCTTTTCCCCACTTTCCTCGTTGTCACTGACTTGAGTTTGCCGAACCAAGTCTTGATCAGACATATAGACAGGGGTCGATCCATCTCGGCGCAAAGCGAACTCAGCGATGTTTCTAAATATGGGCGCCGCCACTGTTGTCGCGTAGTACCCTTTCTTTTTCGGCGAGTCGACCGCAACATAGATCACGTACTTGGGGTTGTTGGCTGGAATAAAACCAGCGAAGCTAGAGATGTAATGTCCCGGCAGATACCCGCGCCCCTCGGGATTTACCTTTTGGGCCGTCCCGGTTTTACCGGCAATCGGGTAGCCGTGAATGCGAGCCAAGTAGCCCGTCCCCCCCTCAGCCACCACCGACGAAAGCATCATCTTGAGTAAACCAGCATTCTTTTCGGTAAGAACTCGGCGTATGGTTTTCTTTTCAGTTTTTACGATCTTACCCTGATCCAAGTCGCGAATTTCTTTTACAATATATGGACGGTTGAGTTCGCCCCCGTTGGCAATCGCCGCATAAGCGTTAGCCACTTGCAAAGCGGTTACCGCCACCCCATGACCAAAAGAGATGTTGGCGGTCAGATGGTCTCGCCATGGGGGCTTGCTAAGAATGCCTCCCGCCTCGCCTGGAAGACCTATGCCGGATTTTTGTCCAAAACCAAAATCGAGCAAGGTTTCGTGTAAAACTTCATCGGTCATCATTAAAGCAATCTTTGAGGTTCCCACATTCGATGAATAGGAAATGATTTCGCTGACTGTGAGTTCTTTAAAGTAGTGCTTCTTATCGGCCTCTTTGATTTTTCGACCACCGATACGGAACACTCCATTCTCAGTGTTAATTTTGGTGTTGGGCTCAACGATTTCTTTATCGAGAGCGCCGCCAATTGAAAAGGCCTTCATAACACTGCCGGTTTCGTAGACGTCGTGAATAATTTTATTACGCCGATCTTGAGCCTTAGTCTTTAGGGGCCGGTTGGGGTCGAAGGTCGGATAGGATCCCATGGCTAGGATCTCAGAGTTTTCGGGATTCAGAACAACAGCCCACGCCGCCTCCGCGTCGTTGTCTTTCACGGCTATGGCTAATTGATCTTCTACCCAATACTGCAGATCTTTATCAATGGTCAGATAGATGTCTGACCCTTCAGGCGGTCTTGCAAAAATACGTCCATCTTCGACCAAAGCTCGACCGCGAGCATCCCTTTGCACACTGACTTTTTTTCCATCACCACTGAGGACGGACTCAAATTTTTTCTCGAGACCATCGAGACCTTGCTGCTCTTTTCCGACAAAGCCCAAAACAGGAGCTGCCAACTGTTTGTTTGGATAGACTCGCTTAAACTCTTCTTTAAAAGCCAAGCCCCGAATGTTCCATTTTTGGATGGTTTGGAAATCTTTTTCGTCGAGCCGCCGGCGAATCCATACAAAACGTCGTTTTTTGTCTTTAACTTTTTGATACATGGAACGAAAGGACACTCGAAAATATTTTGCTAGTTTTTTTGCGGTGGCATAGGGGTCTTCAATAATTTTGGGGTCAACAAACAAAGAGTATGAGGTCACTGAGACCGCCAACTCTCTACCGTCGCGATCGAGAAGGTCACCGCGCCGGGAGTTCAACTTGATCATTCGACTGAACTGTCGTTGCTTGATCTTTTCAAACTGGGGGTTGGGGATCAACTGAAGGTAAGCCCCCCGAAGGATCATGGCCCCCCAAAGACCTGCTATGAAAAACAAAACAAAGATAACTCGACTTTTGTACATAACCGTCCTTGGCTGTCTCTGTGATTATGGCAAGTTTCCAAATCAGTGGCAACTTGGACTGTATTGAGACCGAGAAACCCAAGATTTTGACCAATTGGCGGGCAATGTGGTAATCTGGCCAAGATGAAAAAGTGGATCTCCCTCTTCATTTTAACTCAACTCATTGGCTGGATGGCGGTGGCCCGCCCCTGTTTGAGCTCTTGCGCCCACGAAGACGTACAAAAAGTGGTCCCAATCCATGCTGAACTCATCCTACCTGATAAAAATATTTGCTTGGAAGGTGCGGAGAATTCCAAAGGGGCCTGCAATGACGTCTGCCAATCAAAAATGGGAACTGAAAGCCAGCCCTTGGATTTTCTGTTTTCGTTTTTCGTCAATCCATTTTTCACTACTTCTTTTCTAGCTCCTGAAGAGTGCACAGCAAAGTCCCAAAATTCCTAATCGAATCATTTCATTGAATGATTGCAAAACCATTGCCGGTCATTTGAATAATTTGACCTTCTCCAGCTTTTTTCAGGGGCAGTCTTTGGGTGGCTAAAAACTGAACCCGCTCAGGGCCAGTCATTCGTGCTAGTTCAATGGATTTTTGTCGCTGTTGATTGCGCATCTGTTTTTCCTTTTGTGCCATCTTCATAAATGAATATCCCAAACGACGATTTTCCATTTTTATAAAGGCAAAAGTGAATAAAAATCCCATAACAAGAAGGACACTGATAAAAGGCTTAATCGTTTTCACTTGATGCTGACTCATGATTTTCTCCTAGTTTCTTTTCATTTCTTGTTCGATCGACTGCTCGATAATTCTTTCGAAGGCCCTCAACTTAGCGCTGCGCGATCTTTTGTTTTCTAATTCTTCATCTCTGGTTGGCTTGATGACCTTTTTATTTACAGGCTTTCCATAATCAGAATTTCGAAAAACCTGTTTTACTATTCGGTCCTCAAGAGAGTGGAAGGTGATAACCACCAACCGCCCTCCCGGAACCAATCTTTTCATTAATGCTTGTAAACCTTCTTTTAAATCTTCCAATTCTCTATTAACAACAAGTCGCAAAGCCATAAAGTATTGAGTGGCCGGATGCTTGCCTTTTTTTCTCCACCCCACAGATCGCTCGATCAGATGCGAAAGATCTTGAGTCGATGAAATATTGCCATTTTTTCTTTCACGGATAATGTTTTGCACAACCTTGTAAGGCTTAAACACTTCGCCGTAGTCTTTGAAAATATCTACCAACTCTTCTTCGCTCCAGTAATTGATAATCTCTTCGGCGGTCAGAGGTTGGCGTTGATCCATTCGCATATCAAGTGGACCGTGATGATAAAAAGAAAAGCCTCTCGAACCTTGATCCAGTTGGGGGGAACTGACACCAAGGTCCAAGAGTATCATGTCATATTTTTGTGGCCAGCTGCGCTTCTCAATCACAGAGTCCAAGCTAGCGAAACTCGCTTGCTCAATAAAAAACTTTTTGCTTATCGACTTTTGCTCCCAATTCTTGCTGGCGAAATCGACAGCCTCTTTGTCTTTATCAAGTGCATAAATATCCAGATCTGGAAATTTTTTTGCCACCTCTTCGGCGTGTCCGCCACGGCCAAACGTTCCATCCAGATAATTTTTGGGTTTTTCTATATTTGCTTGCGCAAACATTTCCATCACTTCGTTGAGCATTACGGGATAATGATTGTCTTTATGCATTTCCAACTCCCATATCCAAGTTGGCAATGACTCCGAGGGTGTCCTCGAAATCCGTGGCCAAGTTATCAAAGATTTTTTGCCAATCTGATAGATTCCATACCTCAAGTTTGGTTCCCATTCCAACAATGACGATTTGGTCTTCGAGATTGGCATATTCTCGTAAACTTTTTGGAACGAGGACCCGACCTTGCGACCCGGCATCCACAGGCTGACCACCAGCGATGTAAAATCGTTGAAAAGCTTGGACCTCTTTTTTCAGGGGAGAAAGTTGTGAAATTCGACTTTCTAATTTTTCCCATTCTTCTTTGGTATAAATGTCCAGGCAACGACACCCTTGGTACTGACTGTTTGTTACGACGAAAGACGAGTTTTCAGAGTCCTGAAGAGCAGCCGGAAGATTCATTCTTCCTTTGGCATCCAGCTTAATTTCGAAGCGCCCTCTTAGCTCTTTCACTCACCCATCCTAGGTTTCCGGGGTTTTCCACTTTGAACCACTTTGGTTCCACTTTTCCCCACTTTTCTCCACTTTACGGCAATCGACCGTCTGCGTCAAATTTTGTGGAGATGAGGTCGGGTCCGAGTCGAGCTATGATAGCCTTTTAGGCCAGGGCCAGGACTGTTTTCATGATGATCAATTGTCCAAAATGTAACTTACTTCAACCCAAGGACCAGTATTGCGCCCAATGCGGCGTCAATATGGAAACTTGGAAGCCGCCTAAAAAACCTTTTCTAACAAAAATCTTAAGCAATTGGATGGTCCAACTTGCACTGTTGTTTGTCCTTATTGTCGGAGTGGTCACTTGGGATAATCTGACCAATCGAAAGAGCCAAGAGCTTGATCAATCCCTACCGCCTGTGGCCAAAGAAATCCAAAGAGCTGAAACAGCGAACTTTGCCTCTAATAATTCCAAGCCTCCAGACACTGAGATTGAAGCGCCTCCCCCTGTTCGAAACCAAGAGACCCAACCGAATACAAAAGCGGCTGTTAAACAGAACATTGATCCGGGAACCAAAGCGGTTCTTTTAAAAAAACAAGTGAGCTTAAAGCTTTTGACCCTGAATACGGAGGGGGTTGAAAGCCTGGCTCAAATTGGAAGAAAGCTGGACGAGGGCACCTACGCTATAAAGAAAAGTGACGGTTTTTTTTCTAAAAACCGCAAGAACATGAAAGGCTTTGGTAGCGCCATTCGAAAAGATTTTGAGTTTGGTCAACCGGTTGAACTCTTTTTTGGAGAAGTCGACCAAGTGACCGGTGCCAGCTTGGGGTTTTTCGTCCAGATTACCGTCGCCGAAGGAAGCACAGCCACTGCCCTCAACTTTGAAGGTCGAATCTGGCACCAACTGAAGCTGGCCGATGAGCCGAGCACACCTCTTTTTATTGATGCTTCGCTAAAACTGCAAGAGGGCCTTATTGTCGTCGATCCTACTGTGCACGACCTACAGTTTTCTCCTGAAGAAATTGCGCTTTTTGACTCGAGCCGTAAGCTAAGTCTTCTTAGTGACGAGCTTTTTGTAGACAACCTGAGTGATGTGACTTTATTGGTGGAATTCAGATAAGCCTGGACAATTTAAACCCCAGAACCTATTAAAGTCTTATGAAATTTGTCGAGCATCGCTATCCAAAACAAATTAAACTTTTTGATGATGCCTTTCTCTCTCATCAGTGTGCCGTCGCCTCATCGCAAGGTTGCGTTCAGCCTTTTTTAAATCAAACAATCAAAACGATTTTTCGCCAGATTTGTATTAATATAATCAATTGTGAATGGCCCCTCAGTGATTCTAAACTTCCAACCCGGATGACCGAAATCCATGATCGAATGACTTTGGATACCAAACTTTTAAGTCTGTCTCAGAAAGCCGTTTGTGTCGACATTGCCCGCGCTGGCATGCTTCCCAGCCAAGTTTTTTTAGACGTACTGTTTGAGGGCATTGGCCCTCAAGGCATTCGTCAGGATCATATTTTTGCGTCTCGCGTGACCGACGAAACAGGGCGAGTCACCCACACCCACTTGTCAGGTTCTAAAATTGGTGGCGATGTCGACCATTCAATTGTGATGATTCCTGACCCCATGGGCGCGACCGGTCACTCAATGTGCGAAGTCATCAGCCACTATAAAGAAAAGGTCGAGGGCACCGCCAGAAAGTATATCGCTGCCCATATGATTGTGACCCCAGAGTATATTAAGAAAATCACTGACATCCACCCCGATGTGATTGTCTATGCCGCCCGCCTAGACCGCGGATTTTCCAGCGAAAAGGCCCTGGCAGAGATCCCCGGAACTTTTTGGGACGAGGAAAAGGGCCTGGATGACAATCAGTATATTGTCCCAGGGGCTGGTGGTGTGGGAGAGTTGATCAATAATGCATTTGTTTAGGGAGAAATGACGATGATGCCTTTAAATTTAACAACTCTGATAAGCCAGGAAGAACTTGAGAAAAAAGTCCAAGAGATTGGCGACAGCATTACCAAAGAGTTTAAGGGTGAAGAGCTAACGGCGATTTGCATTCTAAAAGGCTCATGTATGTATTTTGCTGATCTCGTTCGCAGTATCGATCTGGATATTCAATGCGAATTTTTTGGAGTCTCTTCTTATGGCAGCGGCACATCAAGCTCGGGCGAAGTGAAAACCACCTTGGATTTGACGGTTCCCTTGGAAGGCAAAAATGTTCTACTTGTCGAAGATATCGTAGACACTGGCTTAACTATGAATTTTTTGAAAAAGAATATTAACTCGAGAATGCCGAAACGCTTGATGACAACCTCACTCCTTTTTAAGCCCGCCGCCCTGAAAACAGACTGCACTATTGATTATGTTGGTTTCGAAATCGAAAACCGTTTTGTGGTGGGTTACGGACTGGATTATCAAGGCTACTATCGCAATCTTCCCTACGTGGCTCAAAGTTCAGATTTTAACTAAGGCCGACAGCACCTAAAGATGATAGAAAAACAGTTTTGATCGGCATGTTCTTTTCCACTTGCCACGTTTACTGTTGAGTCTTTTTACCTCTCAATGGTGGCTTCGCCGCTAGGGTCAACGATAATGTTCGGCGTCTCTGTCGGCACCCCACGCCCCCCACCCGAGGGAGTCGTGAAAAAACTTCGAATCGAATGGCGGTTGGCTTGGAAGGCCGAATCTATTCCCCGGGCCAACCTCTGAGTCATCGTAGCCCCCGATCGATTAGTGGACTGGCTCAATTGGGACCGAGCTTCACGGATGATTTGAAGAGTCCTCGGCAACCAACTTCCCCTCAAGGAAACGTAAGGTCGCACCCCATTGGCCTGAGCCACACTGGATCGCAAAGTCTGATTGAGGGCTGTTACAAGTCCGGCCCGAGCCTCCATCAATTGGATGAGTCGGGGGCCAACACGAGCCATTCGTTCAGCCGCGAAATTCCGAGACCTTGGCGAAGCGTTGGTGTCTGATAGAACACGCACCGATTGCAGGAGCTGACCTTCCATCCTCTGAATTTCAGAGATGATGGCTGGGTTTTGCACCACACGAATTGCGCTTGAGATCACCGAAGGCCCAGGTCCGGGCATGGTTTGTGGACCAAGGGCCCGCACATTCCCGGCATGTTGGTTGAGACTTGATACAAAAGCGGCGACATCGGCGTGTAGCGGAAGAGAAACGAGCAAACAAGAGAAACTAACAATAATCAAAGACAGTATTTTCATGGTTTCCTTAGTATAGCGGACTTCTTTTTTCAGCTCTATCCCTTTGGGTCGAAGAACTTCAAATCCTTGACTAACATCAGCTCACCTTTGTTCCGATAAGGCATTTATGAGGGATTTCTCGCGCAAGACCTTGGTCTTAGTTTGTTTACTTTTTAATTTAGGTTTTCTCACAGACCTATTGGCGGAGGACCCTTCGCTGATTCAGTTGATCGAACAGCGGCAGTCCGCTCTGATGCAGCTGCAGAACTCTTATTGGACGCAACTTTTAAATAGAGACTTGATCTCGGCGCCACAGCTCGAAGCTCGAGTCAGTGGCATTCTTTATGAACTGGATTTTTTAAGATCGGAAGCCAGCGAACGAGGAGTCGCCGATCAGCTCTCACCTTGGCCACCTTTACACTCCGATGTCACTTCCCGATTGAGTTTTTTTCGGGAGAGAGCCGTCCAACAAATACGAGGCCGATTGCAGGGCGCGAATCCATTGCCCATCAATTTTACAACAATGACTCCAGCGCCACGGGGCCTGGAAAACCGATCGGGCTACCCACGAACTCCCGTGACCTCGATCCATAACAATCGCTGCTTAACCGGAGGGTTTGTAGGCAACGCTCGACGCCCCAACCTCGAGGGCTTTAATCGAACGGCGTCGCTTAATAACAACTTTAACATGTGGACCGATTTGGTTTGCGACACACCTGACTCCATCACCTTACAACTGAATGGGCAAGCCACCCTGTTTTCCTGCAATCCAGGAGGCCTTTCAGAGGTCAACATCAACAACACCATTCAGGCTATGGAAATGTGTGACCCTCTGCTTTACGGGTTCTTCCCTTTTAGCCTCGAAGACACTGACACCATTTTGAGTCTTTGTCGTTTCCCGAACCAAATGATGATTGGTCGAAGCTCCACCTATGACGATCAATTTGCTGGTCCCAACTCGTCAAATCCCTCTGGCTACTCCAGTCATTGTGAATTGATGGCGCAAAGCCAAATCCCCTCGAACTTCACCTCGCCTGCTGGAACCAATGAGAGGGACCCCAGCTTAATTCTTGCGGCTCGCTTGGCCCTTGAAAACCCCCAAGCCTTTCAACAAAAAAGAGTTCGACTAAACAACCAGTGCCGAGACATTGATAGCAATGCCATGCCGGCCAGTCACTGCCGCAATCTCCTGCACCGGCTTTCTGAAGTTGAAAGAGTATCGGCTGAACTTTCGGCCCTCGGTGGTCCCACCGAAGGAGTCGATCCCAATTCTGAGATGTAGTCTGAGGAAGAAAACCTGACGGCTTCCCTCAATGCCCAGCTGGATGATTTGAAGCTCCCATTTTTCTAAATCTCCTAAGATTTTTGATACAGGCGCCACAAAAGGCGATTGAACATGGCCCGGACTTCCCAGTCTTGCTTGCTTGGTCCATTGTACATAAAGACAAAAGTGATGGGCTCCCCCCCACTGCGAGTTTCCATATATCCGGCCAATCCAACAACGCCACTGAGATAGCCTGTTTTGGCACGAACTTTTCCACGCATCGTTTGTTTCATTCGCCCTTTTAAGGTTCCATCGGTTCCGCTAATTGGCAGTGACGCCATAAATTCAGGTGCAGAATCAAAATTTTTGCGAGCCGATTCTAAGAGATTCCCCAAAAGATCAGCACGCATTTTATTTTTTCGGGTAAACCCGGACGGGTTTTCGAAAACGAATTGAGATTCTGGCCATTTCTTTTTCTTTAAAAAGTTCACAATTTTTTCTAGCCCATCATCGATATTTCCAGGAACACCTTCTTTGACTCCCAGATGTTTCGTCATCATTTCTGCCACAAAGTTGTTCGAGAACTTTGACATGGCCGCCATCAAACGCGCCACACTCCAACTATCATGCTCAACCAGCTGGATCGCACTTGAGGGTGTTCTGCCTTTTTTAACTGAACCCGAATAAGTGATACCTGCTTGATTAAGCATTTGTCGAAAACTGCCTCCAGTCCACAAAGCCGCATCTCCAATACTTTTGTAAAAAGCTTTTTCATCCGCCGATTTTGCAATACTCCCTTTCACGTCAATAATGATTTTGTCATCCTGCAGAGATCGCTTAATCTCCACATCTGTTTTTCCATTCGATTTTGTTTTAGCCGAATTTTTCACAACAATCATGGGCAAATCTGGATCGGTATAAACTCGAGCGGCCTCGCCCACCTGACTCCCCGGTCTGACATAAATAGAAATTGAATTCCAATTAAATGATAAGGCACTTACAGGAGCATCATAAGCCCGGTCGACTCGTTTTTTTTGCCGACCTTCTGAATAGTAGTCCTGATCAAAATAGTGTTCATCGACATACAGTTGCCCCTTCACTTGCTTGAGGTCACTTCTTTTTAATTCATTGACTAGGATCCACATGGATTCGGTGACGAAGGTTGGATCGCCCCCTCCTTTTAAATACAAATCGCCATGCAGAACACCATCTCTAATTCGTCCGGTGTGATAGACCCAGGTATGAAACTTTTGGTCCATGCTCACTTCATCAAGAAAGGTCAACGCCGTGGGAATTTTCGATAGCGAGGCCGGCACCAGTGGCACCTCACTGTTGAGTTCGGCTATGGCGTCTCCTCGTTTAACCCAAATACCAAAATTCTGTGGTTCACCGTTAACAGAAGAAATCTCTTTTTTGATAATCCCATTTGCCTGATTAGGCCATGTGAATTCGGCTTCTGAAGCGGCAAAAAGTATTGGAATTAAAATATGAAGAATCAACATAACAGCCTCTGCAGTTCAATAGTTAAACCTATCCACTATTGTAGAATTGTTTAGACAGAGGTCAATGCTAGCGTTAATATAAACCATTCATGTTAGGCCTAAGCTCTAGAATTTCTATTTTATTTTCAGCCTTAATACTGACTGGCTGCTACTGGAGCCAACCTCCTCCAACAGACACCATTGTTTTCGCACTCAGCAGCGAACCGAAAACCCTGGACCCTCGTTACGCAACTGACGCCAGCGGACAAAGGATTGGTCGGCTTGTTTTTTCACCTCTTATACAGTGGGACTCCAATCTCGCTTTCTCCGGCATTCTAGCTAAAAGTTGGACCTACAAAGACAACACCTATGAGTTTCACCTTAAACCCGGCATTCAATTCCATAATGGAGACTTCGCAACCGCCGACGACTTTATATTTTCCGTCGACGAATTTCGTAAAGGGCGTTCACCCTTTGCGCCTCAGTTCTCGGTCATTAAGGATGTGCAAGCGACTTATGATTTCGAAAAAGGAGGACTTCTTAAACTTCACTTAGAAAGCTTTTCAGCTCCGTTTATTCAAGACCTACCTACTTTAAAACTTCTACCAAAGAAGATTGTAGAAGCGCTGGGTGAAGATTTTTACGCTCAGCCCATTGGCAGCGGGCCTTTTCGTTTTGTAAAAAAAGATATCAAGAATGTTTATTTGTCACGATTTGATAACTATGTGGGAGACAAACCAAAAACAAAGAATGTACAATTTAAAATCATAAAAGATTCGAATACTCGCTTTCAAAAAATGTATAAAGGGAAAATTGATATCATCCAATCGGATGTTCCTTTTTCAAAAATACGTTTTTTTGAAAAAGAAAAAGATTTTAATGTAGTCGTGGCTCCGGGTCTGTCAACGAATTATGTTTTACTCAACTTACGACACCCATTCTTGCAGCAAAAAGAGGTTCGTCACGCCATCAGCTCGGCGATCAATCGAAGTGACCTTATTCAATACACTTTAGAGGGTTTCGCCGATGAAGCCACTTCGATTGTCACTAAAATCAATCCCTTCTATCACTCTGGCCTTAAATACAATCACTTTGACAAAAACCGAATTGAAAAAATCTTTTCAAGATTCCCTGATGAAAAAATTATTTTGAAAACTTCTAATACCCAAGAAGCCGTCGCCAAGGGCCGAGTGATCACCCACCAACTGAAAGCCTTGGGTCTTCCCGTTGAGCAACAAACTTACGAGTGGGGAACCTATTATGAAGATATTCGGACCGGAAAGTTTGACATGGCGATTATGAAATGGGTTGGCATTAATGATCCAGATATCTATCGAATTTCACTGCACTCACAAATGACACCACCTGGTCGAAACCGTGGATACTACAATAATCCTGAATTTGACAAAGTTGTTGATCAAGCTTTTCGGGAGGCTGGTTTGGAAAAAAGAAAAGCGCTTTACCGAAAAGCTCAAGAAATTGTTTTCGACGACTTACCGACTATACCACTTTGGTATGAGCAGCAGGTCGCCATTGTACATCGACGTGTGAAAGACTATGAATTACCTGTTAACGGAGATTTCACTTCACTGCTAAAGGCTTATAAAGAAAATGACTCAAAACGATAGACCTAAAGTTTTATGTGTCGACGACGAAAAAGATATTCTCGATTCTCTTGAACGAAGCCTTCGCAGTCGATTTCACGTACTTCGCTCCGAAACCGTTAAAGAGGCTTTTCAAATCATCGAAGAAAATAAAGATATCGGCGTTGTCATCTCTGATTATATCCTGGGAAACGATCGTGGTGTGGCTTTCCTAAACAAGGTCAAGAGCGCCTTACCCCAAGCCAGCCGCGTGCTTTTGTCCGGACAGGTCGATCTCAAGGCGATTGAAGAGGGAATCAATTCCGCAAAAATTCATAAGTTCATCTTAAAACCATGGGAGAATGATCAGCTCCTGATCCAAGTGGTTGAGGCTCAAAAAAATCACAACCGATTGATTGAACAAGAGCGTTTACAAAAACTTTCCATCACCGACCCAGTCACCCAGTTGACCAACCACCGTTTCTTTCAAGAGAAGATTCGACTGGAGTGGGAAAAAAGTAAGAAGGCTTCATCACATCTGTCTTTGATAATGATCGACGTCGATCACTTTAAAAAGTTCAATGATCGCTTTGGACACCCAGAAGGCGATAAGTTGTTGCAAATGATTGCCCAAACTCTACAAGAGCACTGCCCAGCAAGGAGCTCGCTTTCACGCTACGGGGGCGAGGAATTTGCACTGATCTTACCCAAAACGACCTCGCCAGAAGCCCTGTCTGTTGCAGAAAATATCAGGACTCACATCCTTGATGTGAACTTTCGAAACTACCCCCTAAGCATTAGTCTAGGAGTTGCGACGGCGCCAGAACACGCTCGTTCTGTCGACGAGCTGATTATCAGTGCCGACCAATCTTTATTTCAAGCTAAACGGCGAGGTCGCAATCAGACAGTTGTGGGATTAAACTTCGGACAGTAAAATAAGAGAATGAATAAAAAGGACTTTTTCTGGGTTCTTGGTTCTTTGTTTGGCGTAATCGCTGTTGACCAAGTCTCTAAATATTTTGTACTGCAGGCTTCACCCCAATTTCATTGGGAGTATTTCCATGTCATTTTACATTTTAATAAAGGGGCGATGCTCGGGCTTTTTTCCGACTTGCCGCCGGTCCTAAGAATTGTTTCCCTATCCACCGGTGGCGCCTTTCTTTTGTTTTCATTCGTAATATTTCAGTATCTTCTGCCAACGCGTTCTATACGCTTGCGGATCGGTATGTCGATTTTAATTGGCGGTATTCTTGGTAATGTGATCGACCGAACTCTCTGGGGACATGTTGTGGATTTCATTATACTTGGAAATCGATCTCTCAGCACCGGAGTCTTCAATCTCGCTGACTTGTTACAATGGTGTGGTTACTACTTGATGGGGCACGCCTTACTAAAAGATCAAGACAACCTGTGGCCCAAAGAGAACCTAAGAAAAGTGGCCTGGATCCACCCGAGCTTTCAGCTACGCTACTGTTACATTCTTGTCACTTGTGGCTTGGGATTTTCATTGATTGCTGGCGTCTTCTCTTACACTTTCCTTCGCTTTGTGGTGATAGACCTTATGGGTAACAACACCAAGTTATTGGATCAATTTTTAATACCATTTCTAGTGACTTTTTGTTCGGTGAGCTTGGCTTTTACCGCCTTCTTATTTATGGTCGGAAAACAGCTATCCCATCGCATTGTTGGTCCGGTTTATGCCTTCGAGAAGTTTATCGACAACTACATCGACGGCAACTACTATCGGCTGCGCCTTCGCAAAGGTGATGAGTTTCCAGAACTGGAAGATTTAGCGGAAAAAATTGCCAATGAACTTCGACCGATCCATGAAGTTGTCACTGTTCCAATTTTGCCTGAAGGAAAACCCATAGCCGAATCCAGCAAAGAGCTTTCCTCTTAAGGCAAAACTTCGGCTTCTTCTAATTTTTTAAAGTAAAACCTTTTGTTGGGACCGGGCTCGCTGGGGTCACTGGCGACCATAAAGTCTCCGGTTGGACTACAAACCACGGAGACTGGTCGGACTTCGCGTTTCTTGCCTTTCTGAGAGCCTCCGGAGTAAATAATTTCCAAGCTCTTTTGACTTTCAATGGCCTCTATCACCTTGGCCCACTGCTGGCTTTGCAAAGTCTTTCCATAAATTGAGAAATCCTGCCACCACAAGGGCGAACCTTGTAAACGGAAGGCCTCTTCAAAAGTTTCAACGCTTTTGGCTTGAAAACATTTAAAAAGCAATTGTAGACAGGCTTTGGCGTCATCAAGGGCTCGATGGGCTTGACCGCCATCGAGTTGCAAGTACTTAACCAGTGTTTGCAATTTATGGTTGGGGGGACCAACGATTGAATTTCTCGAAATCAAACTGGAACACAACGCTGGCTGTGAAGGAATCGGTAATTTTTGTTTTTCGATGTCGTAGACTAGAAAACCAAGATCGAAGGGCGAGTGGTGGCCAACGATCACCCCTTCTTCGACAAATTTAACAAATTCAGGGAGGACTTCGTCAATTTTTGGCGCCTCTTGCACCATTTCATTGGTTATACCGTGGATTCCAATAATAAAATCAGTCATGGTACCACGAGGTTTAACCAAAGTTTGATAGGTGTCGACGACTTTTCCAGCAATCGACTTAACCGCTGCAATTTCACACAGGTCGTCTTGAATCGGATACTGCCCACTGGTCTCAGTATCGATCGCAATGATAGGAAATTCGGTCCATTTTTTTTGCAGGACAGTTTGATCTTTCATGGTCAGTATTTACCCCAGAAAAGTCTTAAATCCAACAAGTCACTGGTGAATTTCCCTTTGCCTAGAACCGACTTCAGCCCCCTGATTCGTTGTAATTTGCTTCTGAACCGACTATCATGAGTTATGGAATTCTTTGACTGCAATTTCTTCACCTTGGACCCCAAAAATGAGACACGTTAAGTTGGCCTGGCTGGTCGTTGTTGCGGCGCTTACTCTCCCGATTTTTGCCCAAAGCGAGGAGGATCTTTCAAAACTCAATCCACTGACAGCTCGTGGTTTTTTTGTTTCAAATTCTCTTAAGGCTGGCGACCTGGCCGATCTACAAATTGAGATGGAAGTGCAAGAAGGCTTTTTTGCCTATCATGATCGTTTTCGACTGAAAGTCCTACAACCACAAGGTCTGCAGGTGGGCGAACTTAATATCGATCCTTTGGTTGAGTTTGAAGACACGACCGGGAAAGTTAAAAAAAAGAAGTTGGGTGTTAGTGGGTCCGCCACTTTAAAGACCCAGATTGAGATTCCGGTCACAATTGCCGACACTCAGAATATTCAAATGGCTTTGAGCTATATCGCCTGTACGAAAAAGTTTTGCCTCACCCCTCGAACAAGGGATCTGAGTATCGTCGTTCAAATTGAAAAAAGCGTCGAGGCCAAGGCTAAAACCCAAGACATCGGCTCTTCTGAATTTATTCAAAAACAGATTGATGAAAATTTTGCCTACGCCTTGGCACTCATTTTTCTATTCGGACTCCTGACCTCTCTGACCCCTTGTGTTTATCCTTTGATTCCCATTACCCTCGCGGTTTTAGGAACCAAAGAAAATCGATCGCAATGGAAGTCCTTTCTAATAAGCCTTTGCTATGTCCTGGGAATTGGCCTGACCTACGCTACCCTCGGAGTTATGGCCGCCCAAACTGGGCAACTTTTTGGCTCTTTAATTAGCCACCCCCTTGTCATCGTGTTAATGAGTCTGGTTTTCTTCGCCATGGGCTTAAGCTTGCTTGGCCTTTTCGAATTGCAAGCCCCGGCTTTTATTCGTAACCGGTATGCAAACAGTCAAACCGGAAAGGGTTATTTGGGCGCTTTTGCCTCAGGCTTGCTCGCCGGAATTATTGCCAGTCCATGTGTGGGACCGGTGTTGGTCGGAGTTCTGGCCTATATTGCAAAAACTCAGAACAGCAGCTTGGGGTTCGCCCTTCTGTTTACCTTCGCCATGGGTTTTGGGGTTTTGTTTATTGTTCTTGGCACATTCAGCCAACTGACCAACAAAATGCCCCGTTCCGGTGTTTGGATGAACACCATTAAGACAATTTTAGCCCTTATTTTATTTAGCATGTCATTCTACTATGCTTGGCCACTGGTTAAAAGGTGGATGCCAAAATCTGAAGTCGAGCATTCGCAAAGCAAAGTAACGTGGCAAGCCTTCTCAACAGATCTGGTAGAAAAAGCCAAAATGGAAGGTCAACCCGTGATTATCGATTTTTATGCCGACTGGTGCGCTGCCTGCGTAGAAATGGACCAGTTCACATTCTCAAAACAACCCGTCATCAAACTTAGTAAAAACTTTGTTATGTTAAAAGTGGATGCGACCTCACCCTTTGATGAGCTGAGTGATTGGCAGCAAACCTATGAAGTCTATGGGTTACCAACCATGATCTTTATCGATGCATCAGGCATCGTTCGAAAAGACCTGACTTTGACAGGCTTTGAAGAGGCGGAGTTATTCTTAAAGCGAATGGATTCTGTTTTAAAAAATAATCCGTAAAGAAACCGAGTTATAAAAACTTATCCGGGGTCGGACGTTTTAGTTTTTCAACTTCTTCGACTATTTGTTCAATAATCCGTCGGTAAGTGAGAAGCGTCATCTCTTTTTCTGAAATCACTTTTTGTAAAGTCGCTATTTTATTTTCGAATTGGCTTAAATTGTTATTGAATCGATCGACAATGGATTCAATCTGATTGTCTTTCATTTTTTGATCACGAAAACGGTTTTCAATATGCCTTTGTACACGGGTCTGCTCTAGATTTTGTTCTCGAAAGTCTTTTTCCAGATCACTCAATGCTTTTGAAAAAGCTTCTGTGCGGCGCTCATTGTTATGACTCATCACTCCTATTTGGGTTTGCAAAACTTCAATTAGGCTTTCCAAATGAGAAATTCGTTTATTGGCTGTCTTCAAATCTGTTTGCACCTGACGGGTGGCTACGGCAGAGTATCGAATTTCTTCGGCCTCTACAGGGGAATGGCTGGGTCCAAACAGGTCTGGATTGAGTCTTCGATTCACGGCTCTCCCTTATTTTTGTGGACGGAGTATCAAATTCCCCCTATCCTTTTAATAGGTTATGAATACTACAACCCATCTTGCAAGACATATGTTATCCTTCCAGCCGAACAAAGACGCGGCGCGTTTGTGTCTGTATCACTTTTTGATTCATCATTGCGACAAAGACACCCCTTTATCCCCACAACTGTTTGAGCAGTTTTGTCGAATGGCTCTGGTTCACGAACACTGGCAAGAGAATGCGGTGAGCTTGTCTCAAGAACTCCAGTACATCCTTCAGCACTACAACGAAACCTATATGCAAGACTGGAACTTCAAGGACTATGTGTTTCCCGACCACTGGCAAGTGGTCCCTATCAAAAACAGTATCGAGGGCATTCAAATCTTTGAAAGCTGGGCGGCGCAAAATACCGAAGAAGGAAGTAAAAACCGAGTTTTTTATACGCGAGATAAAAATTACATTGTCCTGTCGCAGGCGCCCTCAGGAGCCGTGACAGTCACCCACTCAACCCCTTTGATGTTGATTCAACAAGGCGTCCTGAAACCACTTTCAATGGCGATTCAGCTCCACTATGACGAAAACCTTGATCTCAAAGCCGGAGTCACCCAGTACCTGAAGGTGGACTCCAACTCTTATGCTCGTTTTCGGGTGAATGGACGCAATCTGGCTGGAATGATTATTCGAGGCTATATTTTTCAAAACAAGTCTGAGCCCTCTGGCAAGCTCAATCAGTTTCCAGACCTCTATTATCCTCTTAAATCACTCGAGCAATACTACATTGATAAAAAATCCGACCCTGATTACAAAGAATTGGTTCAAGTTCTTGAGAAGTCGTTGGAACTTTTCAATTTGAATCATCCAGAGGCCGAAAGCTTTGGCGAAGCCGCCCTTGAAAGAGGTCGGGACGCCCTAGAAAATGTTTTTATCAATGACAATGTGATTCAAGCTTTGGTAGACCAACTGGTCCAGGAAATATCTTAAAGTTCGCGAGGAACCCATGAACAATCACCAGTCTAAACTTGTTCGCTTAAACAAATTTTTAGCGGATCATGGGGTTGCCAGTCGCCGCAAAGCCGATGAGCTAATTGATGAAGGCAGAGTGGAGGTCAACGGGCGCAAGGTGTTTGAGTTGGGATTGAAAATCGACCCGCAAAATGACCGAGTCAAAGTGGGCGGCAAAATGATTACAAATAAGCCTCAGCCTCTCTACTTTATTTTCAACAAACCTCGCTCCGTCGTCACCACGACATCCGATCCTCAAGGTCGCCCCATTGTGATGGATTTTTTTAAACGCATACGGAAAAGGATTTTTCCAGTGGGTCGATTGGACTGGGACACAGAGGGCTTGCTGCTAATGACAAATGACGGAGATTTTTCAAATGAAATTTCAAGTCCAAGCTCGGATATTACAAAAACTTATCATGCCAAATTGAATGGGCAAATCACCCAGGCCAAAATGGACAAGTTAAAAAGAGGCGTTTCTATTATTGGCGGTAAAGTTCGAGCCCTTCATTTGAAGAAGATTAAAAAAGGCTCAGAGAAAAAAGATTGGGTCGAGATCACTATCACCGAAGGTAAGAACCGACAGGTAAGAAAGATGTTCGAAAAAGTCGGTTATGACGTAGAAAAATTGAAGCGAGTTTCGATTGGCCAATTGCGCCTGGGAGCCCTGAAGTCCGGTGACTATCGCCCTTTAACACGAAAAGATTTAGAAAAAATATTCTCTAAAAAACCAAACAATAAACCTAAGACAAAATAAAAAGGGAAGCCGATCGGCTTCCCTCTTAAGACTCTACTATCCTAAATCGCAATCAGGGGTTTTCTTCAGTACTGCAATTTTTAAGACCGGTTGGAGTTACATCGCACACGTGAGCTTTTCGCATAAGTCCAAACAGCAAACCATCATTTTTCAACACCAATACTTTGCTTTTCCCAACTCGAAGCGCATTTCCGTAAGCGCAACCCGTTGCTCCTACTAAGAATGTACTCATCAAAATAACCATAAGAGCTTTGGACATATCTCCCCCTTTTAAGCAATCAAATTGTTATAGAACCTCTATAGGCTACCGGAGTCTTCGAGAATGTCAAAATAAAACAGAATCTCTTCAGCAACAGGACTCTGGACCTTGGTTATAGAAAAAAGATTTTCGAACCTAGGATCGAAGCTTGGCAAAGAATTTACGAGTGGCCTCGACATGCTCTTCTTGAGTTTTAAACTGACTCACAATCTTTAAAAGCTCGCCACCATCAAGCCAATGACCGAAGCACTGTGAGCACTGATCAATCTCAATTTCCCGCCTCACGCTGTGAAAATGACGGAGCATTTTTGCTTGGCATTTGGGGCACTCTAATCGTGGTTTTTTGTCTACAAAATTTTGATTTGAATTATAAATTTTTTGTATAAATTCTTGGGTGAGCTCACTTTTTTCATTCATTTTTTTTAGCTCAAAGGGATCGAACCACATGCCACCACAACCCTGCGTGCAAACATCGACTTCAACGTCATCGTTTTTAAGAACTTCCAATTCGCATTCGCAACGTAAACATTTCATCAAAAGTTCTCCAATTCTTATTTTTCATCCGGAGGAGCTAAAGTATGACCACCTCGTTTTGGAATTTTGCTAAAGTCTTGCAGGTATTGTTTATTGGTCGGAGAAAGATCCGTATCGACCGCTAAACTTTTGGGGCGCGACCGCTGCATCTCAGCTTTCCTTTGCATATCTTTCATCTCTTTCTGTTCTTTTTTAAACTGGCGCAATCGATCATCAAATTCTTTTCTTTTATCTTTAAGAAAGCCGTCGTGCTCTTTTCGTCGAGCCCTTAAGTCGGACTCAAAGTCTTTTCTCTTTTCTCTTTCCTCAGCAAAGTACTCTTTGCGATTGGTTCTTTCTTCTTCGAAGAATTCTTTTTTAGACTCTTTGCTAGGATTTCCATCCAGAAATTTTTTCCGTTTGTTTTTCGCATCGGAGATAAAGGTTTTTCGATTCTTTTTTTCTTTTTTGGTGAAATCGTCTCTTTCTTTTTTAAATTCTTTTTGCTTATTTTTGCGAAGACGATTGTAAACCTGGTCAAATTGTTTGCGGATTTTCATAGGTTGCCGAGACTTGTCTTCGAACAGCTTTAAAAGGAAAGCCAGGTCGTCATTTTCTTTTTTCACATCTTCTGGGATATCTTTACGCAATTCATCCAAATGCTTTCGGTCTTGTTTAAGGCTCAGCTCTTCCGAGCCCAGAGCATTAGTCACTAGCAACAAAGGTATAAACAAGAAAAAGGCCAGGAATTTCAACATACTTCGATGCTATTACGATCGGTCTTGTGGAGCAAGGTGTGGAATCACTGATCGACTCGCCTTTTGTCCTGGTTCGGGCATTATTTTTTTAGAACTCTCGCTAATTCGCGATCTGATTCCTTTTTCTTAATCGATTGCCTCTTATCGTGCTGCTTTTTACCTCGCCCCAAACCAATTTCTATTTTTATTTTCCCAGCCTTGAAATACATTTTAAGGGGAACACAAGACAGACTCTTTTCTTGAACTCGTCCAGCAATTTTGTCGATCTCTTCTCGGTGCATAAGAAGTTTGCGAAGTCGCTCTGGCTCATGGTTATTGATACTGCTCGCCTTATAAACGCTAATATGGGCATTTTGCAGAAAAGCTTCGCCATTACGAAAGGAGATATAGGAGTCTTTTAAATTCACCGCCCCATCACGAATGCTTTTGACTTCACTGCCCGTCAAAACTAGACCCGCCTCGTATTTATCGACGATTTCAAAGTCGAAACGCGCCTTTTTATTTTCAGCAATGATTTTGATTCCCATAGCGGGGTTTTACTCCGTTTTGAGTCCCCTGTATAGGGCCGCATAGTCCTGGAAGCTGAGGTTTTCAGCTCGAGCCTTTTCATCTAAGCTGAGTCCACTAAACAGGGCCAACAGGCGGTCTTTCGACTGAAAAGAGGTCAACTTAGGAAGTAACATTTTTCTGCGGTTGGTAAAACAGAGTTTAAGGAAGTTCAAGTAGTCTTGACCACTTAGAGGCCCCTCGTCGGCCGACCTGTGTTCGAAGCAAAGCACTCGACTGGCCACATTGGGTTTCGGCAGAAAATCGACAGTGCCCACCTCCGTCACTTTTGAAACCCGCCATGCGGTTTGCGCGACCACGGTCAAAAGTCCATAGTCAGCCGTCGCAACATCGGCCTGGATCCGTTGCGCCACTTCTTTTTGGAACATCAGAACCATCCGTGAAAAAACCGGATATAACATGGAAAAATCGACCACGATTCGGGCCGAAATTTGATAGGGAAGATTGCTGATGAGCAACCGTCGCTTCGGCTCTTTTATCAAATCTTCCCAGGGCCATCGTAAAGCATCGACCTCAAAAACTTTGAGCCCTTGTTGGCGCCAGTGTTCCGCAAATACTTTGTCCAATTCGATCAGTCTTAAAGAGGTTGTTTTTTCGCGAAGCGAATCGGTTAAGGCCCCTAAACCAGGACCTATTTCAAAGGTTTCTTCAAATGCGCTTGCACCTGACGCAGCAATAATTTTATCGACTACGCCGTCGCTGATTAAAAAGTTTTGCCCTAAGGAGCGCTTGGGCTCGATACCCAGTTCTGCCATTCTTTGCATCATTTTCTTTTTTAAGGTCATAAGGGGGACCTGGGCTCTGGGGCCAGATTTTGTCTCGAGCTTTCCCCTCTTTGCATGCGCAACATTCCCACCAAACCAATCATCGCCGCGTTGTCGGTGCAATAACGAAGGGGTGGCAAGGCTAGCTTATATCCTCGTTTGTCGGCAAGAACTTGAGCGGCTTCTCGCAGGCCCGAGTTGGCACTAACACCACCACTGATGATAAAATTCTGAACTCCGGTCCGAGAAATCGCCGCTTCCAATTTTTTAATTAAAACCTCAACAATGGTGGCTTGATAGCTCGCGCACAAATCATTTTCATTTTTACGCCGCTCTTCCTCAGACATGGATTCCAATAAACGTTGCGCTGCCGATTTCAAACCGGAGAAACTAAAATTGAAACTTCCATCCTTCAACAAGGGTTTTGGAAAAGAAAATGCCTTGGAGTCTCCTATTGCAGCACGACGATCAATCTCCACACCCCCTGGGTAGGGAAGTCCTAGCATTTTAGCGAACTTATCAAAGGCTTCGCCAGCCGCGTCGTCAATGGTTTGCCCTAAAACCGAATAGTCAGAAAACTTTTTTACATGATAAAGCTGAGTGTGGCCTCCGCTAACGATCAGGCCCACAAAGGGTTGATCGTAAAAGTCAGGGCCTTGATACTGATCATCGATCAGAAACGGAGCCATCATATGGCCTTCAATATGATGAACCCCTAAAAAAGGAATCTCTTTGGCCAGAGCTAAACTTTTAGCCGTGACCAAACCAACAATCAGCGAACCGACCAATCCCGGCCGATTGGTAACAGCGATTCCAGAAATATCCGTCCATCGCAGCTTCGCTTGGCTTAAAGCCTCGTCGACGAGAGGCAGAATATGGGCGGTGTGATTACGACTGGCAATCTCAGGAACGACACCACCAAAAGGTTTATGAACCAGGTCTTGACTGGCAACCAAGCAACAAAGCACTCGACGCTGGTCATCGACTATGGCCACCGAGGTGTCATCACAACTCGTTTCAATGGAAAGGACGTGTTTCACTAAAGCTTCTTAAGGTTTTCTTCGGCTCTGACTGAAACTCTAGTATTCGGATATCTTTGAATCACTTCTTTATAAAAAGCTTTGGCATCGTTATTCATTTGTAGCTTTTCAAAACAAATTCCCATTTTTAATGTGGCCTGAGCATAGCTGCGCCCGCGAGGAAACTTTTTTCGATACTCGTCAAAAGAGGCAATAGCTTCTTCAAAGCGCCCGGCTCCAAAAAATATTTCACCCCGTCCATAAGGGCCCTTGGCCGCTTTTAATTTTTGGTCAAAGCTTTTGACCGAAGCACCGGTGTCGCCTTTCGACATTTCACTTAGCTTTTTGTCGAGGGACAAAAGCGCCTCTTCAATGGTGGACATTCGTTTTTCTAAACTTTTTAATTTATCATCTGAAAGGCCGGAACCGACGGTCGGAGTCACCGCCGAGGGAAGGTTTTGGTTTTCTTGAAGCTTTTTTTCAATGAGCTCAATTTTTCCGTAAAGTTCTCTGAAATCACGGTCGATTTCAAAAAAACGAGAATCAATTTGGGCCCTTTGTTGTTGATTCATCTGGCCAGCCACATAAGTTCCAGAGGCATCTGTACGCATATTCCCAGACTCGTCATTCTTTAACTCTGAACGGGTTTTTAGGCAGCCCGCCACTGACACCATTAACAAAATTGATAGCAGATTTTTCATGGCCCCATTGCTCCTTGCTTAAAAATCATCACTCGAGAAATGTTCTCGGCTTTCTCCGAATAATACCGCGACTTACGGAAATATTCAGTCGACTTTTCAAAATAGCGATCCTTATAAGCCCGCTCGGCTTTTCTCATATACCTTCTGGCTTCCGAATACACCCTGGGCGCATAACGCTTCGCTTCGCTGACCTTAGCCGCCTCAAGGGCGGCTCTGGCCAGATTGAATTCTTCCCTAGGCGGCTGCTTGTTTACGCAGCCGAAGGCCAAAAATAATAAAGGGCACAGTATCCAGTGCCCTTTCATCAATCTATTCAATTTGCTGGTCATAGTCCCTTATTGGACAGGAACAAAATTGGCTCGGCGGTTTGCCGCGTGGGCCGATTCCGTGTCCCCTGCATTCATTGGCTTTTCTTCACCATAACTTAAAACAGACAAACGCGAGTCTGGGATGCCAAGACTCACTAAGTAAGCTTTCACGGCATTGGCTCTTCTTTCTCCAAGGGTCAAATTGTATTCAATGGATCCTCGAGAATCACAGTGGCCTTCAACTTGTAGGTTTGCACCTTCGTTTGCTCTCATAAAGTCAGCGTTTTGCGCTAAAATATTGCGCGCTTCAGGACTCAAGCTGAACCTGTCATACTCGAAGTGCACTGTGGCAAGACCTGGGATATTCCCACTGTCTGATCCCATTGGGTCGAATCCCAAAGGCTTTTCCTGAACACCACCATCGACTTCGATGGTATCAACGGCGTCTTTGTCTTTAGATGAACATGCGGTGATGAAAACAATAGCTGTTAAGGCAAAAATGAATTTCTTAAACATTTTGCACTCCTTTGTATGTTTGTATTTTAAAAACTCTTTAATTGATGTCAAACTCTTAAAACGCCACCCCACAGACTCAGCAAGGAAACCATGCCCAATGTTGTAAAAAAATTTATCGGTTTTTTATTTCTTCAACTGACTCTACTTAGCATCCCGCTTGGCTTACAGGCGCAAGTGGATCCTAATATTGAGTGGAAAGAGATTGAAACCGAAGGGGCCTATTGGATTTTTGACGCCAAACATCAAGAAGTGGCTGAATATTATATAATGCAGTTTCAGCGGGCAAAAGAAGAGGTTCTTGGTCTTTTTAAAGAACCTCCCCGCAAACCAACAATCCTGTTAATCGACAATACCGACATCGCGAATGGGTCGGCGCGGGTGACCCCCCATCCGGTGATTGTGTTGTTCACCGTCCAACCCAGCAATTATTCTTCCATTGGCGAGTTCAATGACTACGTCCACGAACTGCTAGTTCACGAGTACACTCACATCCTCAATATGGAGCCCATCCACGGCTGGATGTCTCCGGTCTCTTGGATTTTTGGCTCTATTGCCCATCCCAATATGATTCTACCCCGATGGTACACCGAGGGTTTGGCCGTTTATACCGAATCAAAAATTTCAAAAACGGGGGGGCGACTCAACTCTCAGTACCTAGAAGGCTTGGCGCGCTCTCTAACCCTTGAAAAAAAATGGGATCAGTATCCCCTCAGTGACCTCAATGACACCCAACTTGACTGGCTGGGAGCCTCAAGAGCCTATTTGTTTGGTGGAATCCTTTGGGACAGCATCACGCGCGCTAAAGGTGAAGAGATGGTTTACAAATTTAACCAGAGCTATTCCCGGCGAGTTCCTTTTTTCTTGGATGGTGTGATTGAAAGTTACCTTGAGGTCAATTACCAAGAACAGCTGAAAAAAGCTTATGATTTTTGGGAAAGTCAGGCCCAACAACAGATCGATATCATTTCAAAATCTCCTAACATGCCCGGCGAAAAAGTGACCAACGAGGCCGACGGTATGTTCTTGATGCCGAAAATTAGTTCTGATGGTTTATGGATGGCCAACATTCGGAACGACCTGGAAGGGGCCGGGCACATCGAGCTCACCCTTCGTCACCCTAAACTGGGTTTTCGAGGCTATAAAAGCAAGAGGGTCGTCGCCCGTAGCAAAACCCGTTCGGTGGCATGGCACCCGGCTTCTACCGGATTTGTTTATGAAAAACTCAGCACCTGGGATTTTTACAATCAGTTCTATGATTTGTATTTTTACGACCTCAGAACCAAGCAGAGCAAACGGTTGACTCGAGGACAACGCGCCCACAACGCCTGTTTTTCGGCCCTTGGAAAAAGTCTCTACTACCTTCGCAACAACGGACCAGCCAAGCAGCTGGTTGCCATGGACTGGCTGTCACAAAAGACGACTCTTCTGTATGAGTCCAAAGTGGGCGACGACCTTCGACACCTTTCTTGTGGAGACAATCAAAACCTTTACTTTGTCGAGCATCTGGCTAGTCAGACTCCGCGCCTGATAAAGATGGACGTGGCTAGTAAAATTCGAAGTGTGGCTTTTTCTCAATTTCCCGTGCAATTTGCCACCCACACCCACCGAGGCGTGCTGCTGGCGTCTCCCCAAAGTGGCATCGACAATCTTTACCTTTTAGACAATCAAGGCAAGGCTACCGCTGTAACCAACACTCTAACTCGGGTCTTACAAGGAGAAATTGATCCTTTGGATGATGGACTTTACTTTAGCCAGTTGACCTCCGATGGTCCCAAAATTTATTACCTGAAGGGGGCCCAATGGGAAAGCCTTCCCGATCAACCACCTAAAGTCCCACCCATTGTTGATTACACTCTTGGGGAAGAAAAAAAACCTTCGACAAATGACACCGCTCGAACGCCGTCCCAGGCGACGGTCAAGAAACACCCTTCCGAAGACTTTTCCCCTTGGCGCTATCTTTACCCCAATCATTGGATCCCCTTTTTATACGTGGTCGATCGAGGGATGATTTATCAAGCCATGACCTCGGCGGGCGACCCTTTGGGAATCAACACCATTTCTTTAGTTGGGCAGTGGGACACCTTGACTAAAAAGGCTGGAGGGTCGGCCTCCTATATCAATCAGTCCTTACCCGTATCCCTGGGTTTGGCGGTTTCGGATTTGTACAACTTCTTTTACCCCACCGATAGCACCCTACACTTCACCAATGCTAGCGCTCTTTTGGGCTACCGGCTGGGTTTTTTAGACGACACCCAGATGCTTTTTCGATGGAACTACAGCCAACTGGAGTTTGACCCCGATATCTTTATTCGGCAGGGACCGCAACTGCAGTTTTCCTACTCCGACACCGAGGCTAAACCGCAAGACATATCCGTCAGTGAAGGCTGGCGATTTCAGCTGGGACACCGGCAATACCTGACCGATTTTGGCAACCAGGATTATGGCGAAACCTATGCCCACATCGGCACCTTTTGGTCCTCCTTTACCCCTGGGCGCAGTGTTTTGTATTTGGGAGTCAACGGGAGCTACACCCCGCAGTTGCTCAACCGCTTTTTTTCACCCAGCACCTTGGCTGGTCCTTTTTTCAATCCGCAGATTACCAACACGGCCTATTTACAAAGAGGTTACCCCACCGGGGTCTTCCTTTCTGACAATGCTCTGGTCAATGCCAACTTTGAGTATCGCTTTCCCATGATTGATATTTTCAGTGGTTGGACGTCTCCTCCTGTGTTTTTCAACAATCTCCAGGGAAGTTTGGTGTTTGATGCCACCACGCTCGATGGGATTTACAACAATTCAAGCACTCGAAGTTTTCGGCCAACAGAAATGGGTCGCTGGTTCACCGGTTATGGGTTAGAGCTAGAATCCAGGCTGAACGTGGGTTTCCACGTTCCCGTCACCCTCACTCTAGGCCTCTATTACGGCCAAGAACAGCAGGCTCGCGGCGGATTTACCACTTTTTTCAACGTCCGCTTGTGACTGGCTTGACAGAGAATCCCTTTTCTCACTAACATAGAATATGCGGCAGAGCGTCGCTGGAGGGAAAAGGCCTATGGAAAAAATGTCTTGGATCAAAGATTTGGTGCAAACCGAGCAACAAATGGAAGAGTCCGGCATGATCGAAATCTCCACAGGTTTTGAGCCTGAAAAACTCCTGCAAAACGAAACTCTCTTGTTTTTGGCCCAACTGAAGCGGGACTTTGTTGATGCGACCACAGCCTTCAATCAGCTGAAAGGCTCTCCTTTGGGGCGCATAAAGGTTTATACGATTTCGCAAACCCAGGCCGACTTTATGTTGTTTCGTAATGGCTTTAAGTTGATTTTTGCCTTGAAACAACCGGGAACCATTTCAATGACCTTCAATCGAGCTCAGGGTATCAACCCCGCTTTTCAAGCAACCCAGCCCGATGAAGAGTACTTAATGGCAAAATGGGGACCCTTTGGTGATTTAGTTTGGACCTACAACAACCAGCCGATCAAAACCGATTACCTTGTGAAGTACTACACCACTCGCTTTGTACACGAAAGCGCAAAGTAGTATCGTTCGCTCATATTCCGAAGCCCATCAGACTCGCAGATCCAGCTTGTTGCTCTTGTGCTTTGCTGACGATAGAACTTTCAACTGTAAAGGCTGTTCGCGAGTGACTTGTAAGTTTAGGATCAACCCCTCTTTAAATCGAATCTCCGTTGAGTTCTTCACTTGGATAAGATGCCCTCGGAAACTCACAATCCAGTGATCCGTTTGCACCTCTTCGATTAATTTAGCCTGAATCCTTGAACCCACCAACAGTTTCATTTATCCCAACTTGAAAGTTTGAAACTCATTCTGTTCTTTGTGATCGTGAATCGCCTGGTGAAAATCCCTATTTGTTTTATTGATGGACTCACCGTTGATCTTTGGCATTTGCATACTTTTCTCAAAGATCCTGTCTTGAACTTTTTCTTTGGGCCCATCGTAGACACATTTCTTTTTGTTCACTTTTGCTATCAGTTGAACCTCAGCCTTTGGTAAATTTAGAGCCTGTACAATGTCATCAACGCTGTGACCCTGATACGCCATTTGTGCAGCCTGAATATATTTGTTTTCCAATTTTTTTTCTACAATTTGATCGGGAGCCATTTCTTTTTGGATTTGTTGTGCCATCATTTTACTTTGCTTAATTGATCGATCGACCTCTCCGATATGCTCGTTGACTTGACCCATGACACCCCGAACTTCGTGAAGTTTTCTGTCCAATAAAGTCATTAGCTGCTTCACTTGATTCTCGGTATGGTCTGAAAGATCCTCAAGGATTGAGATTTTACTTTGTAAAAGTCTAAGGCCCTGAGTCAGGCGTGGATCATCTTCTTTGTTTTTAAAAGATTTAATCAAACAAACGGAAACGCCAGCGACCATGAAAACATTGAAGAGAACTTGCAATAAAATCCAAATAGACACACTTACTTCCTTGTTAGTGTTTATCCTTTTATTTTAAGACCTTTGATGCGCCATGTCTACAGCCGGGGACTTTGGTCAAGACTGATTTAACGAGTGATTCCAGCCACTAAGAGAGTTCACTCTGGAATCTTAATAACCTTTTTGCAGCCTCTTCCAAGTCTTTGGTGCTGGCCGCAAAACTCAGCCGCAAGTAGCTGTCTAAACCAAACTCTTGCCCAGGGACAACGGCTAGTTTTTCTTGCTCAAGTAGTAAGGATGCCAGATGACGAGAGTCTTCGACTTTCTCGCCTCGGTAGGTTTTTCCTTCCCATTGGCTGACGTCGGTCCACAAATAAAAGGCTCCCTGGGGCTCAAACACATCAAATCCCGGAATCTTTGCAAACTGTTCAAGGGCAAATATTTTCCGCGCTTTCAGCTCTTCTAAGGCCTTGGCAACATCGTCTTTACATTCATTGATTGCCGTTACCGACGCCCACTGGGAAATGGATGAGGAAGCACCTGTAGTTTGAGATTGGAAACTGGCCATGGCTTTGATCACCGCCTCCGGCCCTACGGCCCAGCCAATTCTCCAACCCGTCATCGAATAGGCTTTCGACATTCCATTGATACAAATGCTTCGCTCAAAAAGTTCGGGAGCGACATTCAGAAGATGAGGACTTAACCCATCACCGCCAAAGGACAATTGGTTATAAATATCATCGCTGATAATAGCGACATTGCTGTGTTTTTTTAAAACTTTGCTGATTTCACGCAACTCTTCGCTCGAGTACTCCGCGCCAGTGGGATTACTAGGAGAGTTGATCAGAAGGGCCTTGGTTTTAGGCCCAATGGCGTTTTCTAACTGGGCCGCCGTCATCTTAAAAGAGGACTCTTTTCCGCAGGTCACTATTTTTGGTTTTCCACCGGCCAGTTCAACCATGGTGGGATAGCTGACCCAATAGGGGCTGGGGACAATCACTTCATCACCGGGATCAAGAATAGCAGTTAAAGCGGCATAAATAATAAACTTTGCACCAGCACCCACAGTTACTTGTGAAGGCAAAATATCCCGTCCCAATTGCGGTCCTACCAAGCTAGCAATCGCCGATTTTAACTGAGGGATGCCGGCGGCAGGGGTGTAAGTTGTTTTATTTTCCTCAATGGCAGCCTGTCCGGCGCGCTTGGCCTTGGGGTAGGTCGTCCAATCAGGTTCACCAACCGTTAAGGAAATAACATCGGCTCCATCCGCCATCATCTGCTTCGCCTTGGCAGCCAAAGCCAAAGTGGCGGAAGGTTTTAATTCTTGAATTCTTTTAGACAACATGGGGGACTCCTTGGCAACTTGATATGGGACTCAACATAACAAATTGCCTGAAAAAACTTAACTAAAAATATAGTGAGACAAATATTTGTCACCAAAACTCTGTCTCTTCTTTAAGATCAATGAACCGTATTCATCAGCAATACTTTCTTTTGTCGTAGACTCTATAAAAACTTCAGACTGATTCTTCAGACAAGCCGACTGAGAAAGAGCCATCAAAACCGAATCGGCTATTTTTTTGGTAAATGGGGGGTCCACAAGTATGATATCGTAGGTGTCGTGGTGGTGCTGCAGGAATTTGAAAACATCGGACTTCGCCACCCTTAACTCATCGCCCACATCAAGAAGTTGACGGTTTTTCTCGATGATCTTAACTGAAGTTGCACTGGATTCTACGGCTTGAACAAAGGCCGCGTCGCGAGACAGAGCTTCGAAAGCCAAGCTGCCGGTTCCAGAAAACAAATCTAAAACCTGCGCACCTTCAATATCAAATTGCAATTTGTTGAAGATCACTTCTTTCACCCGATCCGTCGTGGGACGAATGTGAGAGGCTTTGAATGAAACTAATTTTCGACCACCATATTTCCCACCGATAATTCTCATTTATTTTTTACGCTCCAAACCTTTTCTAAAGAATCCACAATGTCATGGATGCTTTCGAAGGGTTTTTCTATAAAAAGGTCGGCCCCCAACTGCTTCACCGAATCGGGATCATAGTCACCAGAAAAAGCCGAAATAAGAACAATGGCTGTTTTGCTATTTGGCTGAACCTCGGCAATCACTTCGGGGCCCGTCAGACCGGGCATTAAAACGTCAACTACAACACCGTCGGGAACAATGGAATTCCATTTTTGCACCCCCTCGGTGCCATCACTGGCCGTGAAAACTTCGTGATTGGCTTTTTGAAAAACCTTTTCAAGGGATCGTCTTACCAAGGGCTCGTCATCAATAATCAAAACCTTCATTCTTGCACCACAGGGAGCTTAACGATAAATTCGGTTCCGACTTCCAGGTCTCGATTGAGCTCCAACATTCCTCCAGCCCTTTCTACTACACTTTTTGACATACTCAACCCCAATCCGGTACCTTGGCCTTCTTCTTTAGTCGTAAAAAACGGATCAAAAATCGAATCGGCTATTTCATCGGGAATACCCGAACCCGTATCACGAATTAAAATTTCAACCCAAGATCCTTTTTTCTCTGCAGTCACATACAAGTGACCACTGTCTTCCATCGCCTGACAAGCGTTATTAATAAGATTAAACAAGACTTGCTGTAAAAGTTGTGGGTTCATTTTCACGAAAAGAGGAGTTTCTCCAAGATCTATATCTGAATTCAAGGTTCGCATAGCCATTTTCAGCAGCGGCAAAGTTTTTCGCAACAAATCGTTTACATCAATCTTCTTAGCTCGCGAGTCTTCACCGACTTCAGTGAATTCAAGGAGGTCTTTAATGATTCGTTGGCATCGTTTAGCCGCACTCTTCACCTCTGTAAGATCTTTTGAGAGATTCGACTCTTCTTTAAGATCTTGCAAAAGGAGGTCAGACAGCGAGTATATTCCTGTCAAAGGATTGTTTAACTCATGGGCAATATTGCCAGCCAGCAAGCCAACGGCCGCCATTTTTTCACCCTGAATCACTCGACTTTGTAGGTCAATACTTTGAGTCACATCCACATATTGATTGATCACATGCGAGGCCCCGTCATAGCCCTGAAGGCGGATGGGGTAAGAGTGCACACGGTAAATCTTGCTACCCACACGAATGTCAGAAGTTTTAGGAACTCCCTTAGAAAAAGTCTCTTGCACTGGGCAGTCTTTGCAGGGGGTCGATCTTTGCGCGAATGCTTCATAACAGTGCTGTTCAGGATTCTTATGAAAATCAGAGTTGGACAAAGACATTTTAAAATTTTGATCGACAATAATGATAGGGTCTTCCATTTCATTAAAAGTACGAGCCCACTGCCGCGCAATATTCTGCAAGCTCTCTTTTAGCATGAGGCTTTCTAGAGCCATATTTATGATCGGCCACCTTTCTTCGGAGAACTGATGGAAAGTTCCTTTTTGCCTTTCACCCAATGACTCTTCAAAAACCATTATGGCGTTAAACTGGTGTAACTCTTCAGCATTAAACTTAAAATCCAAAATCGAAGGCTGACCGAAGGGGCGTCCAAGGAAGTTACTTAAGTTTTTCTTCAATAGGTTTTTATCCAGCTGCTTCAAGTTGCTGAAGTCTTCGGATCTGTTTACCCGCTTGCCAATCAATTGTTTTCCCTGAAAATAGTAGACTCGGACCGATCGAGTGTTATCCGCCAAGAGCAAAAGAGGTGGCATGATTCCTCTGAGTTTTTTAAATTCATCACGAACTAACGCCATCAGCTCTTCAATTGTCTCAAGGCGGCTAACGCTTTTTATAAAGCGAAGAAGAGACTGCAGTTCTTTTACCGTCGCTTCCATTTGTTTGTTCTCTTCGAACTCACTTTTTGTACGTTCATGAACAAGATCCTCGAGATTCAGTTTCAGTCCTTCGAGATTTTTATTCTGCTTTTTAACTCTCAACAAAGTTTCGTTATAATTTTTTTGTTCAGAAAACTTTTCAAAACCTTTTACAAGAACTTGTTTTAAATTTGTTAAATCGGTGAGAACCGAAAACACTTTGAAGCGAGATAGAATTTGACTAAGGCGATCTAATTCCAAGACCTCAGAAATCAAAACCAATGATGAAGACTGGAACTTCTGGCGAAAACTTTCGATACGATGAATCGCTTCGTCCTGATTTTCGGAACTGATATCAAAAATGGCAACAGCCGGTTCAACCGAGATCGCAGCGGAGTTCTCCACATACTCAATTTCAACGGAGGACGGGTCCACTTTACTTTTAAAAAGTTCCTGAGTGCTGGATCTTAAACCAATAGCGTTGAAGGTGGCTTTGCTGAAGTCATGCATCAGCTCCATTATCGCTTTTCGATACCCTATTTTTCAAACTAAAAATCCCATTCAAACTGGAGTTTTCCAAAAGTTCTTTTTCGATCACTTCTTCCCATTGGTCGAGGGCTTGCACTAGATCATACTCCATCAGATCGCACAGCATTTCGAAACCAGGCATTTTTCGAGTCTGGAAGATGCACTGCAAGATATTGGTGAGCTCCTTTTCAGCCTCATGCCACAGCGAGTGATGTTTTAACAAAAAAGATTCCTGCTTGTGAGCTGCAAAAACTTCTTCAAGACTGTTAATGACTTGTCGACACTGGATTAAGACATATTTCACTTTCTCATCGTCAACCTCAAAAGTCTTACGAAATTCCTTTGCAAACTTAATGGCGGACATCTGAGAGCTTTGAATAGCACACAGAGTGTCAGCCAAGGTTTCTTTGATAATTTCACTAATGGTCGCCATTTTTACAATAATTTGATCGACTTCATTGATAGACAAAGAGTCCAGTAGATTCTCTTCATCCTCATCCATGACTCGATTATTTAGAATCACTTGAGTGATAAAAAGCTTTTCTGCCTCCCCCTCTTTTTCAATGACAGTAATAAGTTCCCCTAATTTTTTACATTTTTTAAAGGTCAAGGGATGGGAGGCTCTAGAGACTTTTAAGCTTTTCACGCTGACTCCTTATGAGAAATAACAGAATCCATTTGATCATTGGTAAAATCGACTTTGATTAAATATCTATGGAAGTCTTCTAATTTCTTTTTTACGTTCATGATTTTTTCTGGCTTCCAATCTCGCTCTATCAATCCTTCAATAAGAGCTTCACCGATTATGACCCGGTGATAATCACTGCCAAGCCTCTGAAACAAGCGTTCGCCTGCATTTGCTGAAGCTATCATTCGTTCTAAAATCATAAGCAAGATTTTAAGAGAGAATGATAAGGCAAAGGGATCATTGTTGACTTGTTTTCGCATATCCAAAATCATATGAGAAATATTTCTAGACTGACTGGCGCCTTTATCGTTTAGATAACACTTCATCAAAATTTGACCATGAAAAAGATCTGAAGAATAATTTAATAGATTTCTTTTAACCACCCTGCCGTGAAAGTTTTCTATGCAGTTGATTTCGATGCCCATATTGAGCCACTGAAAAGCCAGCTCTTTCAATCTCCGACTTCTCCAATAAGCCAAAATATTAAAAAGCTCGGAAACATGAACATCTTTTTCTGGTACAATCGAAATATCACCAGGAACAAATAGAGAGGTCTCTGGCGAGTCACCATAGATTGCTATGTTATAAGATCGACTGGTGTGGGCAAAAGATGACTGGTCGGAAAAGCATAAAACCGGCTGATTGAACAGGCTGGTTTCAACCTCATCCCAATCAACTAGTGAATCATTCACTCCATATTTAGATAAAACATTGGTATCAATTTCTTTACACACAATGTTCAGCCAAGATGGAAGAACTTGCTTTGAAAGTCCCTGCAATAGTCTAAGAAAAACCGGAGACAACTGTCCACAATCATAGGGATCGACATAAACGGCACTTAATTTACTGGATTCTCTTAAGGTGGAGGTGATGTCCAGTGCCAGCTCATGGGCCACATCATTAATAACCTGCAAACTCGAGACTTCTTTCCCGGACCAATTGATCTTTTGAGTCGATACTTCAGACTCGGATTCAAAATAGACTGTTAACCACCGACCCCAAGTCAATTCACCGATCTGAGTGATCTGTTTAATCTCAAAGTTATCAAGTTGCTCAAGAAAAGATTCAAGATAAGGTAGGCTTTCGGCGACTCCCGATATTTCTTCCTGCCCAAAAACTCGATTTTTATCTATAAAAAGTACAGGCTGGTCAATATTAACAAAAGGTTTCCAAGATTCATCACAAACTAGAACGGTTTCTTGCTGCCAGTCTTGGGCTCGCGCCATATCCAGACAGTGTAAAATCGCGCCAGGGGAAAGGCGAGAGTCTAGACATATAAAAAGATGAACTTCTGGAACCAGAGAAATCATCTTACTGATGAATTCCACTAGCTAATTTCATGACTTCTTTGTCCTCTGGGAATTTTTCGAGATACCGATTGATAAATTGATCCGTAAAATCAACCCCATCTTGATAACACCATTGGTAGTAGTTCGTAATTGCCAGTTTGTTGTATGGGTTTTCGTCGATCCCTCTTAGCAGACAAGCCCTGGCTAAATCATGATCGGCGTGAGCTCTATGAACCAAGCCAATTCCAACCCAAGCCAGGTCGGAAGCCGAGTTGACGGCTATGACCTGGGCAAATCGCGACTTGGCCTCGTCATAGGATCCTTTTTGGATAGCGAGAACCCCGTAGTTAATAATAAGGTTTTCATCCTGGCTATTAATAGCGTTTGCTAAGTTATACTTCTCTTCAGCAGCCTCTATATCTCCGCACTTTAAATACAGGTTTCCCATGTTCTTATAGACTTCAAAAATTTTAGGATCTTTTTCATTTAAAATGTCCAACATCTGGTGGAAGACTTTTAGGGCGGCTGGAAAGTCATTGGTTTTTGTGAAGACTTCCGAAATCATCATTAACAGCTCAATGTCTGATGAGTTTTCATGTTCCACGCCGGCCGCGAGCTGTTGTGCCTCACTCCACTTTTCTTGATTGATTAGCCTATTTATTTTTTCTTTTACCGGAATTGAGGCTAAATCGATGACTTGATATTGGTCTGTTGTTTTTGTGTGGAAAGATTGCATGGCGTGTCCTCTTGTTATGTTTGTCACACCATATTAAAGCAATTGGGATGCCAACCCGCGAACATCGGGTCGGTCGCTGAAATAGCATTTGTTTGAAATAGAGAGCAATGCTCTAGACTAAGGCCAATAGGGAGCGCCAATATCTAGTTTTCGAGGGTCAAAAAACTGACTCGAAAAAATTAAAGCGCTCGATACCCTTTAAGAACTTTTCGCCCTTCCTTGGTATTGCCTATTTCTTTGATAATTTTTGTTTTCTCATTTTCAATAAATGAAATAATTTGTAAGTCCTCTTCCATGATTGATCGGACATTTGTCTTAATCATGTTCAACATGGTCGATATTTCATTCTTTTTGGGTGGGTTTAAGGTTTCACTGGCATCTTTTTCACAAATTTCCGAGATCCTCCGGTCAATACTTTGAATATTTAGTAAAATTTGTTCTCTTTTCTTGTAAAGGTTGTCAAGATTTTCGAACTTTCTTGCCTTAAACCGACCTCTCTCTTTTTTGGATTCTTCCAAGAATCTTTCTAAATAGAAATTCTTTTCCTTTAATAGCTCTAGAACCTTACTCATGTTGCCCCCTATGCGCCTTTCGATTCTTTCTTTTTAATAATTTCAACGGCTTCTTTCCATCCGTCGTAAAGTGTATTTAATATTTTTAGTACATTTTCCAAATGTTCTTTTTTTCCTGTGATATTTGCCCTGGTCAGCTCATCAGTTATAAACATATAGAGCTGTTCAAGATTTTCAGCGACTTCGCCACCGACTTTAAAATCAAGAGTATTCATTAGCTCCAAAACAATATCGTAAGATCTGGTAATATTCTCGCAACGCCCAGGAATATCTCCACTGTCGATTGCGATGATAGCTTTCTTAGTGAACTTGATCGCACCTTCATAAAGCATTAAAAGCAACTTTTGTTGGCTTGCACTCTCCACGGACACTGTTTTGTACTTATTATAGCTCACCTAGAATCCCCTCATTATCCAAACCCTAAGGCACCGGCTCCACCGCCACCACCTAGGGCTCCAACAGCCCCACCTTGCGCTTTCAAACGCCCCATTTGCTCTTCCAGTCTTGAAAACTTTCTTCTTAAGTTTGTCTCTTTTCTTGCTAACAAACGTTCTTTATTATCAATGTTTTGATCGATTCTTTTGACTCGATTTTGCAACCCACTTTTTCGATTTCCTATGACTCCAAAGGCTCCATTGACAGTGGTAGAAACAAGACTTTTTACTTTAGTGATAAACCCAGAGCCGGCACTGCCGTCCCCCCTCAGAAACTTAACGACCCCCTCGGGGTTAGTCTGAAGAAGTTTGTTGAATTTTTCTTTATCAAAATCCAATGTTCCGTTCCTATTGAATTCAACACCCAGTTGCGAAATCCGATTAACTCCCTCAGATAAATTGTAGGAGCCGGATTGCAGCAAACTGCGCATTCTCATTTCAACACTGCGAAGCATAGAATCTCCACCAAGTGTGCGAGAAGTGTCAGTGGTTTCGTCCATCTTGTTTTGACTTTGAATGAAACTTAAAACACCGTTCATTGACGAGACAAATTCATCCATTTTCCCCTTAATGGCATCATAATCCTCATTAACAGTGACCGTTACTTCACGACCAGGCTCAGCGCTCAGTAAATTGAGATTGACTCCAGGGATGACGTCATTAAGCTCACGTGAATTGACTTCGACTTCAAATCCATTCAGCTTAATTTTTCCATTCTCTGCCTGACGTTCTTTATCAAAGTAGAAGTCATGGTCTCCGTCCAGCAGATAGACGGTTGGAAAAGCCACATCGTTTTCGTCACCATACTTGTTACTGCTGAATATAATTTTGTGAGGGTAGTCGGCATCATCAGAATCTTTGATGACATTGGCTTGAATTCCTATACCAGCCTCATTGACCGCTTTTACAATACCTTGAAGAGTGTTATTGGAGTCGTTGATATAAATCTCTTGACTGCCTTCTGGAGTTTCAAATTTAAGGTACCCAACACCGACCTGGGATCGATCACGATCGGGAAATCCATTTGTCATGCGCCCTGCACTTTTCGGCATTTTCAAAACCTCGAGTGACCATGACCCCGTTTTCGCTTGAGTCGGATCAATTGCGCCAGACAGAATTCCGTCTCGCGAAAACTCCATGGAGTAGTCCTTGAATCCACCGACTCCAATAATATCTTTTGTTGTATCCGCAACTTTTCTTAATCGGCTTTCTAAGTCTCCAACCAACTCAAGCTTAGCGTTGAGATCGCCCTTTTTGCCTTCCATATTTTGAATAGGAAGACGCTCACCAGCCATAATCTGTTCAACCAGATTCGGCGGTAGTCCTGATGCGAGTCCTCCAAAGCGAATAGGCAAAATCCCTCCTTAACCTACACCCTTATTATGCCCGAGATTGAAAGCATTCTGTGAGTCATTAATATGTCACAGACAAAAGCAATTATTCGTCTGATAAAGGACTGAATTCATTACAGAGGAAATAGAGTCGCCAATTGTTTGACTGTCTTGATACTTTAATACTTTTGTCGACTAAGACCTAAGCCGATTTATCGACCAGGTGAATCTCTTGGTCGGCGCTTTGTGAAAGGAAAAAGAAGAGATCACGCTCGACAAATCTTTTTACCGGCTTGCCTTCAGGTGTTTCTACTTTTACAATTTTTTGTCCATTTTCTTCAACCAACATAACAATAAGTCCATTTTTCTGTATCCCATCGTGGGCTCTTATTTTTTCCACAACAGTTTCCAGCTCATCCTCGGTCAGCGGACGGTGTGACTCATGATCTGGAAAAGGCTGTTGTCCGTTTCCTTCACGTTCGGAAGTTTCGTCAGATTTAATTGTCTGAGAAGCTTCAATCTTTTCTTTGCCCATCACAGGGCTTGGGTTCGATAGAGAACGAATATTCATCATTATACCTATCGGAATCTAACGTCCCAACCTTGAATACCTAAACCCCTAAAAAACGGGAGGTTTTTAAACCTCCCGAAGGTGGAAGAATGGCACTCATTAGCCAATTAATTTCAAAGCTTGTTGAGGATTTGCATTCGCTTGACTAAGGACCGTAGTCGTAGCGTTCAGCAATATATTATTCTTGGTCAGTTCTGCTGTTGAAGCCGCAATATCAGCATCACGAATTCTCGAGTTTGCTTCTGATATACTCTCAATTGAGGTATCAATATTCTCAGTGGTCATGGTTAACCTGTTCTGTAAAGCACCCAAGTTGGCTCGATGACCATTAACTGTATTCAATGCTTCATCAATATCTGAGATTGAACTTTGCGCACTACTTTTATCAGATAAATCCAATCCACCGACCCCTAGAGCACTCAAGGTGACATCGTTTTCTGACGGGTCAAAAGAGATTGAATTCATCTCTGGGTCGGAGTGAATCCCGACTTGGAAGTCTAATTGATCTCCGGATCCATCCAATAGCTTTTGTGAACCAAACATTGTTGAGTCAGCAATGCGATCAATTTCAAGCTTTAGTTGATCCACTTCTTTTTGAATAAACCCTCGTTCCTGGTCACCGATGGTATCCGATGCCGCCTGAATGGAGAGTTCACGGAAGCGAGTTAAAATATTACTGACCTCAGAAAGTCCACCTTCGGCCACTTGAACAAAGGAAATACCATCTTGGGTATTTCGCTGTGCCTGCTTGTACGAACGAATATCAGAACGTAAACCTTCTGAAATCGAAAGTCCGGCAGCGTCGTCTGCGGCTTTGGTGATACGTGATCCGGATGACAGTTGAGCCATCGCCTTGTTTGTTCCTCTTTGTGTCCCATTGAGCGCTCGTTGCGCCGTTATCGAGGGGATATTTGTTGCAATCCTTAGAGCCATTTCTTCCTCCTTATGAATCCTAAGTTGCTAAATCCACAAGCCACAAAATATGTAGCTTGTTTGCTGAACCTTGTTGCGGTTCCTTGTTGTCGTAAATGTTCGAAGGGGAAAAGAGAAAAAGACTTTGTCCCCCCCGGGCACTAACAGCAAACCTTTCGGTGCAATTGGACTAGACTTAAGGCCTCCCGTAAAAAAGTCCTGCATTTTTTTAACCACAGGACCTTTTTCCAGGCGAAAATAGTTGGATTATTAGAAAGAAATCAAGAGCTTAATGATTAAAGAAAGAAAAGTTGGAAAAAATGTAAATAAAACAGCTGGCAAAAAGTTCGACAAAAAAATGAACTTTTAAATAAGGACGAAGGAGCCTTTTGGCTCCTTCGCTAATTCTCCGCTAAAGTACAAGGCGGGCCTGAAGACACACCGGTAGGTGAAGAAGTATTATTAACCGCTAATTAAACTCAAGGCCGCCGCTTTAGATTGGTTCGCTTGCGCGAGCATTCCTATGGAAGCCTGCTGTAGAATTTGAGCTGAGGTAAACTCTGCCGATTCCGCTGCAATATCAGCGTCTCGAATTCGAGAATTCGCCGCCGAAGCGCTTTCATAGGAGGTATCTAAATTTGCGATCGTTGAGTCTAAACGATTTTGTAGGGCACCAAAATTGGCTCGCATATTCCCTATTTGATCAATGGCCTCATCCAAAGTTTCCAGAGAGTCTCTGGCATTGGATTTATCGGACAAGTCGATCCCACCTATACTTAAAGAACCGGTTGTCGCGTCAGCCTGCGAGTTGTATCGAATCACCGAGCTTTCGGAACCATCGACACCCACTTGAAACTCAAGTTCATCCAGAGATCCATTAAGCAGATGCTTGTCTCCAAACTTGGTGCTTTCAGCAATCCGATCGACCTCTTCAAGAAGTTGTTCTTTTTCTTGATCGATGAACTCGCGCTCCGTGTCGCCAACAGTATCACTGGCACTTTGTACACTTAGTTCCCTCAACCGAACCATAATGTTATTAATTTCATTCAGAGATCCTTCTCCGACTTGAATAAAGGAAATCGCATCTTCGGCATTTCGTTTCGCCATTCTATTGCCGCGGTTTTGCGCTTTCAGGTTTTCTGATATTGCTAGCCCAGCTGCATCGTCAGAGGCCGAATTGATTCGACTTCCAGATGCTAAAGATTTCATTGAATTTAAACTTCGACTCTCTTGCTTCGCTAATTGCCTTTGGGCATTGATCGAAGCCATATTGGTATTGATACGCAGACTCATATTAACCTCCTACTGACAGCCTACTCTTCCGTTAGATCAGATGACGTGAGCTACGCTTCCGTGCGCCTAAAAAGCTGTTGTTAAAATTTGTTTAGTGAAGGGATGTTTTTCGAGAAGAGCTAAGAAGAGGTTCTTTGATGATCGTCGTTCCTTACAGGACTAAAATCGGGCTAACCAAGAAATACTTTAGTTTTTTCGTCAGAAAATGAAAAAATTCTTATCGCTTTCTCAATTAAGAACAAAAAATGTCCCATTTTAGTGATTAGGTGTCTACAAAATGTCACGCCTGATAGAGGGATAGAGTGCCGGCAGGGGTCGGGAAAGGCCCCATCGAATCATACACAGAAATTGGAACCACGCTATTCAGCGCTATGACTTGTGACTCCCAGGTAGTTCATGTCAGTGACTGTGCAAATATGGGCTTTGCCCCCAGCCTCCAACCAGGCTTCGATCGAGACCACGTACTCAGTCTCCCACCATTCTCCTTCATCATTCTCGGCACGAACGAAAAAGCGGTAGGTCTCGTCTCTTTGGTCGATCTCATTAATTTGTTGACTGTAGTGCATTGAAACATCTTCCGAGTAGCCTTGAATCACTCCAGCCTCATCAAGAACCCTCTGGTGATAGCCCTGAAAAAAGGATGTTGCCTTTTCTTGGCAAAATTTTTCACCTAAGCCATTGGCAAATGATTGTGAAACCACTAAAAATATTGCTAAACATATTAGACACTTCATTGTTTTTCCCTTGGTTTAAAAGTTAACCTTCTTTAATAGAGTTCGCGCCATCTCAATATTTTCAGGAGAGACATACACTCTCTCAATGGTTCGGGCGCCTTCATATTTCTGAAAAATCTCTGTGCACTCTTCGATACTCACCGGCTTTCCGTGTGGATCATAGGGATCAACAACAAAAATTTTCTCGGCTCCATCGTCTTCAGAGAGTCCGTGGTATTTGGATAGACGTGACGCTGAGCTGGCTGTAATGGTTTCAATCCCCGCCTCATTCAACATCTCTTGGATTTTAGCCGTCCGTCCTGAGCCCAGGGCAGTGACGTGATTCTCAAACAAAACTTTGTAGGAATTTCGGTCCGAAATCCGTCGAGCCCAAGGGTTCTTGGACTCAGCCATATTTTGATAGAGAGAGAAATCTGTCGCATTGAGATAGCCTTCAATATCCGAAGGCAGTTTGTACTCACATCCTTCTGAGGTCAAATAACGATAGAGCATTTCTTCATAGATAATACTCTTGTGATGAAAGTAGACCATTAAATACATATGATGGCGAGACAATAGGAAGTCGTCAAAAGTGTAAATAGCTCGTCGATCTAGGGCCAAATGTACGGAACCGTTTTCGATGTGGTAAGTAAAATTTCCCAGCAACCAATTGAGCTCAACTTTGCCATACGAGGTTCCACAAAAATAAGCGTCTCGTAACAAGTAATCCATTCGGTCCACATCCACTTCTGAACTAATTATTTGGCTGAGGATAACTCGAAAATTTAACCCCTGGTCTACAAAAAAATCGTCTTTGTCGGCTAAACCTTTATCGATCAAGCAAGCGATATGGTAAGGGTCAAAATCTGCAAATGAATCGGATAAAATTTTAGTCAAATGCGAGTCGGTGATAAACTTGATGGTGTAATCTTCGTGGTTGGCTTTTCGGTCTTGATGGTCCATGAGACTGCCCTGAGCCTGGGGGTTGGTCCGATCACCATAAACTTTAACATTCAGCTGGCTAAGGAGGGGCATCACCTCTTCAGTGGTATGGCTCAGCGGTCCGTGACCAATATCGTGCAATAGCGCACCAAGGCGCAAAATCTGGCGAAACATTTGCTTTTTGTGAGAGCTGCTAAAGTCAAATTCTTTAAAAATAAAATCAAAGGCGATTCCAGATAGGTAAGAGACCCCAAGCGAGTGAATGTATCGACTGTGGGTCGCGCCCGGAAAACTAAACTCTGAAAATCCCAGCTGCTTAATCATGCGCAATCGCTGAAATGCTGGAGAATCCAGAACCGCTGTTTCATTTTTTGAAATACTTAGCGTTCCATGAATAGGATCTCGAATTTCCAAAAAGCCTCCCAATGAACCCAAAACTGCTTTGCTTTATAGCAGCCCCATGTCTATTGGATTCGAAGACAATTGTCACCCCCCAGCAATAAGCTTTTTTAAGATCCTTCAAAAAAATTTAACTCAATAGAATCATTGGTTTTTTTGACTGCCCAAGGATTGCCCTTCCACTGGCATATTCCCCCCTCAATGCCGGGATGATATGAATAAGGCTAAGTCTTCGACTCTAGGGAAAGGAGAACGAAGACTCTTCCGCTTTAAAAAGGAGACCGCCCGTGAAAACCTACCTCGATCTTGTCCAACATATCTTAGACAATGGCACCCCCAAGAAAGATCGGACGGGCACTGGAACTTTAAGTGTTTTTGGGTACCAAGCGCGATACTCTTTGAATCGTTTTCCTCTGCTCACCACCAAGAAAGTGCATTTGAAATCCATCATTCATGAGCTGCTGTGGTTTCTCTCTGGAGACTCAAACATTCAGTATCTCAAAGACCATAAAGTTCGCATTTGGGATGAGTGGGCCGATGAAAACGGCGACCTTGGCCCTGTTTACGGTGTGCAATGGCGCTCTTGGAGAACGGCGGATGGTCAGACTGTTGATCAAATTGCCAACGTGGTCGAACAAATCAAAACCAACCCGAACTCTCGCCGACACCTGGTGGTGGCTTTTAACCCCGGGGAGCTAGATAAAATGGCTCTGCCCCCTTGTCATGCTTTTTTTCAATTTTATGTCAACGACGGAAAACTGTCTTGCCAGCTTTATCAAAGAAGTGCCGATGTTTTTCTAGGCGTACCATTTAATATTGCCAGTTATGCTTTATTGACGATGATGATTGCCCAGGTCACTGGCCTAGAAGCCCACGAATTTATCCACACTTTAGGCGACGCTCATATCTATAACAATCATATGGAGCAAGTAAAACTGCAGCTCAGCCGAACCCCACGACCGGGGCCAATTATGAAACTGAATCCTGATGTGAAAAGTCTCTTTGATTTTAAGTATGAAGACTTTGAACTTCTTGAATACAATCCTCACCCCCCTATCAAAGCGCAGGTTTCGGTATGATTCTTTCTCATATCGCCGCCCTTTCCAAAAATAAAGTCATAGGAATCGAGGGCGATTTGCCTTGGGATCTTCCTGAGGACATGAAATATTTTAGGGAAAAGACGTCAGGGCATATAATTGTTATGGGACGAAAAACCTTTGAATCCTTCCCAAAGCCTTTGAAAAATCGATTGCACGTGGTTATCACCCGCCAACCCGACTACAGTGTTCCCGAAGGAGTTGTGGTCTTTTCAAGCATCGACGAAGCCCTCGCATTCTGCCAGGGGCAAACCGAACGGTGGGGAGAAGAGGTCTTCATCATCGGCGGTGGTGAAATTTACAAGCAAACCTTAAACAGGGCCGACCAACTCTATTTGACATTGATTGACCAAGAGTTTTCTGGAGACGCTAAATACCCTGATTTCGAAGAGCAGTTTATCCTCAGCGACCGAGACCAGCGCACCGAACCCATGAACTTTGCCTTTTGCCTCTATACCAAAAAGAAAAATTTGTAGTACCAAGTATAAGAAATCTCACAATTCCAAAACTCCATTGACGTACTTGTCCTATGGCTAAGCGTTGATGCTAGCCATACAATAAAGATCCTCTCGCAGCCTCTGTCTAAATATTGAACACCCGTCTAGCGTGTTTTGAAGTCGATGTCTCACATTGAAATAAACCATGCCACTGGCGGTCTAAGCCTTGCAATTCTCTCTAATGAATCATTTGGAGGAATTTAAGATGTATCATTCAATTTCACGCGTAGCGCTTTTCCTAGTGGCATGGAGCCTGTCGACCCTAGCCTATGCCGATGGTCAAACTCATCAGATTACTGGTCAGACTTGCAAACAACACATGCAGAACGGCGTACTTTCACAAGTATGGACCGATGTTTTGGCTTCCAATAGCCAGATAACCTCCTACCTAAGTGAAAACGAAAATGCGAGCACCCCTCGACAAGTCCCTATCGGTACGATTGCCGGTTTAGATGTGAGTCTGACGACTTCAATTGGTGTGCGAAATGCCGCCGAACATATGACCCAATTTATTGCTCAATGTGAGCGTTACTGCGCAGGCCTTCGCGGAACCAACGGCAATGTTTTCAATTGCACCCGTTTGGGTGAAGCCAGTTCGGATCAGCTCAGCGCCTTCATTCAGTCCGATGAACACTTGGCCGACAGTGCTGTCACCGAGCTCTCTCAAACAGAAATCGACGCTCTTTTTGCCGACGAAGACACTTCGGTCGCCACTGCCGAAGACCCTCAAAATGTAGCTCCTGAAATTACCGTTGAAGCCGAGACTCCCGTTCGAGAAGGCTATATTTTTCGCGACAGTCTTTTTGAAAGCGGCGAGGAAGCTCAGCAAACAACCGCTGTTCGCTTCTAAAATATAGAACCAGATCAAAAAAAAAGCCAGGTCACACAACCTGGCTTTTTTGCTTTCTAAATCAATGCAAGCCTAGAATTCAACCTCTGATGGTGTCGGAGGATTCGGCAACAGAGTGTCAGGGTTTTCGTTACCAGGAGCCGGAGCGCTATTGGTACAGCTATAGCTAAACAATTCATAACGCTGACCAAACTCGGTTGGATTCATATTTTCGACAGGGGCATTCCCTTGTAAATCGTCTAGAAAAACCCGTTGACGTGCCCTTGTCTCATCCTCTTGAGTGATTGGGTTGGTGCGATCATAAACTCGATCAGAAACATGGCGAACAACCAAGAAACATTGATTGGTTTCTCGATTTTTGGCCATCAGAGGGCTTGCGTTAGTCGCGCGAGTGATTCCCGCCACATTGGTCATTTCGCTGTAAGAGCAACCTGACTCTTCCGGAGAGAGAAGTCTTTGCTGACAAAGTCGCATACTCTGTTGCGCCGCTTGCGCCGCCGCTTCCATATCGACCTGGGTTTGCACCGAACGGTTGATTTGAAGCCTAGGGGAACGGTTGGCATTCGTAGCCAGGGCCGCAGAAAAAGCCTCATGGTTTGCTGCACAAAAGGTTTGCCTGAAACGCTCTGGTGCCATTCCTGTCACCGCCATAAACTGGTTTCTCTCGGTGTTTGTTAGGTCGGCCCCGCTTGATACTTTCCCTAAAATACCATCAGGAAGGTCGTGCACAGAAGCCGGCGAACCGCTGATGGCAGTGGTGGTAGGGCGTGTATATGTGCAGTTTGTATTCCGTCTTAACTCAGTCTCATATGATAATCTCTCTTGATTGTGACGAGTTCTTAAGGCCGCCACTTGTTCGTTGAACTCTGAATCAGGAATAGAACCAAAACGGTCAGCCAGTTCTCTCTCTTCTCGATCGTGGCGAGACTGCATGCGCTCGTTCACTCGAGTCTCTATACAGGTTTCGTAAGCTTGATCAGCGGCTCGATTTGAAGGAGCTGGTCCGCTCAATTGACTTGGTCTTTGGGTGCGAACACGCTCGGTCCCCTGAATACCAACTCCAGGTGCTGCCATGTCTGCGACATTACAAACTCCGATTCGTTCGGTGGCTTCTCGCACTGAATAACCGCAAACTCGGCGAGCGGCATAAGTCATGTCACGCCAAAACGCATTGTTGTTGGCTGCAGCTTCCTCGGTGCGAGGCGGCTCTCGGCGATCATGGCGTCGAGCCAATTCATCCCCCACTTCTTCGCAGTTTGCACCGGCAGGCGCTTCTGATTCTTCCGGAGCCGACGCTCCGCCAGCTGCTTCAATGGCAGCTAAAGCCTGTCTACAATAACCTTGCGATCCGCGGCCGCCCTGGTCACACCAGTCATCAACCCCAGCTGTTGAACTTTGTAGCAACCTTTGCACGGTTGAACAAAGTGAGGTGCTGGAATTTCGACAACGTTCAAGAATTTCAAATAAAGCATCGCGATTGGCCGATTGATTTCCTGTGGCTACACATGAGGGCGTACTGTTTGTTCCACAACAAAGCACGGGGTTGCCATCGGAGTCTTGTCGCATACAAGTATAAATAGCGCAGGGATTTTGCCCACTCGGACATTGATTCAACGAACGCTGAGTCCCACTATCCATGAAGGTAAAATTCATATTGCTGATGAAACTATCAAAACTGCCATTTTCACGATCGTAAATATAACCAATGTTCAGATGCAAATCGTCGGCATAAGCTTTTTCTATTAAAAACCGTAGGAAGTTTTCATCCAACGAAGCACGGCCTCCTGCCGCCCGGTTCACTAAGCGACTTAAAGCATTTAGATAAGCTTTTCGCGCCTTCGGCTTCATGGAATAGTACCAGTTCGGTTCAAAACGCAACCCCACTGTTTTCTTGGTACTCTGTGATTTCTGATAGGTTTTGGCGACTTTCTTTGAAGACTTCTTCGAACGAGCACTGGCATGCTCCGAGTTGAACGCGAAAACGCAAAAAAGGACTAAAAATAACCTAAGAAACATAGGCCCTCCGTTTTAACCAGTTTGCCAAAGGAGAGGGTTAAACTCCACATAATCGCCCAAATTAGGCCGTAGGTACGTCAACCAACAATATCGACGAAAGTCTGTCTCATTTTGAGATAGTCTCAATTCAAAACAGCCCATTACCTTCAAGTTGTGATAAAATTGAATAGACAGAAAGGGGGAGGCTTGCAGCTACCTGGATTGATAAAAACACTGATTCTGATTCTAGCGACCAACCTGCCCGGCTTCTTCGCGCAAGCCCAGACCCCACCGTCAGGAACGGTTCCCATGATTTCTTGGGATCGTTGTTTTGAGGATATCATTCAAAGCAATCGACGATCGGGTGGATCAGGCCTTGATCTTCAGTACCTTATTGAAGATTGCCTGGACTTGGCTTTGGGCTCATCAACGAGAACCAGTCGTGACTGGCAAAGCTCAATGCGCCATCAGTTTGCGGCTTTACCACCAAGCTCACCGATCCGACAGACCGTTAGCGAAAGAGCCGCATTGATCTATTACAATGACGACCTTTACTGCAACAACAACAGCTCAACCGGGGGAACTTTTGGAGTACCCAACCAAACCCAGACCAGCTGCAATAATGTGTTCAGAGTGCTCTCTCAACTACACCCAAGCGGAAATTATCAATATATTTGTCACAACGTAAACGACCCCAGTCATTGCAGTGACCGCTGGCCCAGTATCGCTAGCCAATTGACGGTTTGTGATGAAGACAATGCCCACAAAAGCTATTGCCATCGGTTGGTCCGAGGCTTTCTCAATCGTGCCGAAGAGTGCTCAGCGGCCTCAACCAATGACCAATGCAGCACCTATGTCGCCAGTCGTATGACTCAAGACCCTTGTTCATTTGATAACCTCGACATTGATCAGTGTGTTCCAGCCAATGCGGTTGGCGGGGCAAGTGCTCCTGCGGTGGCTGGAACTCCGGGCGATGGCGGGGACCCTCCAGACGATACCACTGCCAATGATCCTCCAGGACTGACTGATGGGGATCAGCAAGATTTAATCGATGCGGCCAATAATGTTGCCGCCGATACTTTTGCCGGTGGTGGACAGTTCAACCCAGCCAACCTCAGAGGCCAGACTAATATCCCCCAAGTCACAATCGACGGTCCCAATGGGGGCAATATCAATGCCGCTGGCTTTCAGGGCGGAATCGGAATGGATCCTGGCCGGTCAACAGCCTTGCCCGGGATCGCACGCTTGGCGCCACCAACAGGAGGACGTCCCGGAGGGACTCCCAAGCAAGGCGGAAATGCGGGTGGAGCCGGTGGCGGTGCGGTCGGTGGTGGCGGTATCGCTGGTGCCGGAGGCCTTGGCGCCAATGCTGGTGGCGGCGGAGGAGCCGCCGCTGGAAGACGACGAGGAGGCGGAGGCAGTGCCTACTCGAGCGTTGCGAAGGATATGGTTTCCGGCTTCATGGGAACGGATGGTCCCAAAACGTCTGGTGCCCCAAACGCGAGAGCGGCCTCGGCGGTCGATCAACAAGTTCAAAAAGCAATCGAAGACAACAGAAGAAACAACTTTGACAGGAACGCCCTACAAAATGCTTTGGATAAAAATTTGAACTCTCCACGTGGTCGCCAAGAGCTGGTCTTAAGATCGTCCTACTTCCCAGACCATTCGGAAGTCTACCTTTGGCTGCACCAACGCTCGGACCTCTTAAACGAAAACGGCCAATAAAGAAAACTGTCTCCCCCCCTTTTTTTTAATATATATAGACGAACCTCACCAACCGAGGTTCGATACCGCGACCATCAGCGAGAAACGAGAAACTACTAAATCCTCCCAACACAAAGACAATCCTAAAGATTCTATGTCGAGAAACTCTCGCCTCTGCAAGGTCTAGTTTGTTAAGAGACTCTAAAGCGGAAACCCAACAGCTTCGATTTCGCTCCCGCACAAAGTCCAGAAGTGCCCAATAATGAGAAAAACTCTTAAAGTCCCATAGTGAAACACCGATGAGCCAGTTGATAGGAAAATGCCCTATGGAGTTATTGGACTCCTGCATCAACGGAACTGATGTATCAATACTTTCAAGGAGGAAGTCATGGGCCTAAGAATTAATACGAACACGGCGTCTTTAAACGCGCAAAGAAATTTGTACGGAACAAAGATCGCCTTAGATAAGAGCTTAGAGAAATTAAGTTCTGGGTATCGCATCAATAGAGCGGGTGATGATGCTGCAGGCTTAGCCATCTCTGAAAACTTGCGCGGTCAGATTCGCGGACTGAAAGTGGCTTGGAGAAACGCCCAAGATGGTGTTTCAATGTTGCAAGTCGCCGAAGGTGGAATGCAAGAAATCTCAAATATCTTAATTCGCTTAAGAGAACTGGGAGTGCAAGCCGCATCTGACACCATTGGCCCCGTTGAAAGACAACTTCTTGATGTCGAATACCAACAACTGATCGATGAAGTCGATCGGATCGCCGACAGTACAGAGTTCAATGGAACACCTCTATTGAGTGGTACTGGAGCCATTCTTGATTTCCAAGTTGGAACAAGAAACGATCCTAATATTGACCGATTGAGTTTTGATGCTTCAAAAGCCGATGCAAACTCAGCCGCCCTGGGAGTCAACCTCACCTCGGTTTCTGATAAAGCATCCGCACAAAACTCCCTTGCGGCTATTGATGAGGCCATTGTTGCCACATCAGCCATGCGAGCGGATTTTGGAGCTATGCAAAACCGATTGATGTCAACCATCAACAACTTAGCTATATCTTTGGAGAACATGGCAGCAGCTAACAGTCGAATTCGCGACGTGGATGTGGCTGAAGAAACAGCAAATATGACGAAGCAGAACATCTTGCTTCAAGCTGGAACTTCAGTGCTAGCACAAGCGAACCAAACCGCTAAAGCTTCACTCCAACTCTTGAACAGCTCCTTCTCTTAACCGAGAAGGGTACGGTCTCTTAGGTCTGAGAGGATGATTTAACATCATCCTTCAACCCCTGCACGAGGCCGCTTTTTGATCTCATAGGCCAGTATCTCTCCTTGGGTGCTGGTCTCCTGCTCGTTCGGGGGCCAAGGATATCTTTTTTGGTCCCTGATTTTAGCGATGACCTTGTATGTCTTTTTCCAATTTCAAAACAAATTAAAAACTGGACTCGATCATAATGATCCAACTTCCGATTAAAACTTCGACACAATAGTATTGCTTTTTTTCAGAACGTAAAAAAGTGAATCAATCGTGGGACGTTTCAGGAAGACTCGACCTACAGAAGGGATTTTTAGAATGTCGATGAGAATCGCGACAAACCTACCGTCAATCAATGGCCAACGCCAATTGTTTAACACCAATCTTGCCATGATGAAATCCTTAGAAAAACTCAGTTCGGGATTCAGGATTAATCGAGCCGCCGACGATGCCGCTGGCCTCGCCATTTCTGAAAACCTTCGCGCTCAAATCCGCGGATTGAAACAAGCCAACAGGAATGCTCAAGATGGTGTCTCTATGGTGCAAGTGGCTGAGGGCGGTCTCTCGGAAATTGGTAATATGCTAATCCGTATGCGTGAACTGGCCATTCAAGCCGCCTCTGACACGGTTGGCGATCGCGAAAGAACCTTCACTGATGCCGAGTTCCAGCAACTAAAAGATGAGATTCAACGAGTGGCTGAAGTAACAGAATACAACAGCACTCCCCTCCTGAGTGGCGCTGGAGGTCTTTTAGATTTCCAAGTGGGTGTCCACAACGACCCATTTAATGATCGAATCTCATTTGACTCTGCGGCAGCCAATGCAACCACCGGTTCTCTTGGCTTGATTGCGGAAAGTGTGTCATCCAAACCTGGAGCTCAGACGACTTTGGCCGTGATTGACGACGCCATTTTGAAAGTGAATGGGATGCGCGCCAACTTTGGAGCCTTGCAAAACCGTTTAGTCTCGACAATGAATAATTTGAATGTGGCCCACGAAAACTTATCCGCTGCCAACAGCCGGATTCGTGATACAGACATGGCTGAAGAAACCGCAGAACTAGCCAAGCAAAATATTTTGATGCAATCAGGTGTTTCTGTTTTGGGACAAGCAAATCAAATTAAAAACCTAGCCTTAAAATTATTAGGCTAATAAGCTAGCGGTCGACCTTTCAAAATCGATCGCAAGCCAGGCCAAAATAGCAGGTTTTCAAAATCTTTAAGATCTTATCTTAGGTTGTTACTTGAGACCATCTTGGCACATTTCAATTGTTTTAGTCTCATTCACATAATAAGTATCTGCCAACGCCGCACTTGTGGAGATAAACCCAGCTACTCCCGCCACAAAGGCATCGTCGGTAGTGGCAATTGCGCCAAGAGTGGGACAGGGGCCGCCTGCACCGGGATCCGTTGGTCCAATAGGCCCCCCGGCTGCACCGACTGGCAATTCGTTCCAACTTCGAAAACTGGCACAGTTTCCGCCACAGTCACAGGCTTGGTCAGTGGAAATACAGGCGTCGTCGTTGTTGAAGGCCGTTTCACCCGGTAAAGGGTTCGGATTGTCGTCAACCAACATACGATAGGTCAATTGACCGGCTGGAGCATACCCCGTCCCGACTAAATTGCCCGGGAACAATCCGAAGTCGGTTCGTGTCGCGATAGCGAGTGAGAAATAGCCACTTAGAAGATTTAAACCTTCCTTTTGCCGAGCTTTGGCTTGAAAAGTCTTGTAAGAAGGATAAGCCACCAAGGTTAAAGCGGCTATGATCGCGACCACCGTCATCATTTCAATTAACGAAAAACCTTTTGAGTCTTTTAATCCCATCACAGTACCCTCACTGAATCTCTATATAGGATACTGGACCTGGCCAGGGGCTTCAACTGTTAGATTCAATCTGACGTTTTTAAATAAAAAAAGGCCGAAGTTTGAGTGTTAACTTCGGCCCACAGCATACGGGAGGTTTAGAGGGGGCCCAAAAGTCGAGGGACCTCTCAATTTAAATTTGTCTTATCTTGATATGATGGATCCACCACCAATATCTAAAATTTCGCGAGGGTCGTACTGAAACCACATATCAAAAGCGGTTCCAAGCTTTGGCTTCCCATCTTGAGCTTTAAATCCCACAATGGATTTATAAGCAATGTCATTCCCATACTGATCAGTCTCAAAAAACTTCTCGTTGGGAATCAAGTGGATGTAAGTGATCCCGAAGCTCGACAAAGGCGCTAGCTCAGTGCGAATTTCTTCAGCTGTATCACAGTTCCCGTCGCCGTTTTCGTCATGCCACAAGCGTAGTTTAGAAAACACTGAATCTTTTGAATCGATATAGCCGTCCGCTATAGCATTCTCTACTAAACTGGCATCGCCTAAATCATACTTCATCAAAGCGTGAAACCCATCTTTGGCAAAAGGCTGATGAGAGCTTGGTCCAAAAGTGTTGTCACCAAACAGTTGATCAATTCCAAGAACCATTCCAACTTTAGATGGATCTTGTTGAGCCACAGCGTCACCCTCTTGCACAGGTAGTACTAAGAAGCGGTAACGTCTTTGCTCGCTGCGAGTCCAGCTCATTTTTTGAAACTTAAAGTTTTTTCCTGTTTCATTGATGTGCAGAAAATCTCCATCATCTAAAACAGTCTGAGTTTGTTGACCGAGTAAGTTAAAACCCTCAAAGTTTTGTCTTGCGGCAATGTCTTTCATATCGACGCCCGCAACAGGTTCGGGGTTCGTCAAATCAAGGTCTCCACTGTTAAAGTAGCTCTCGTCAGACTGAACAAGCTCTTCAGCAGAAGCGTACTCGATTCCTTCAGAGTCGATCATCAATGGATCGCCGCCGCCGTCGCCGCCACCGTCGCCACCGCCGTCGCCACCACCATCATCGTCGTCATTGCCGGCATTACATTGAGGCATCCAAGGGCGAGTTTGACAGTTAATAACTGGGTCTGGAGTATCTACAACGGGTGGAGCCGGAGGCTCAACCACGGGAGGCTCAACCACAACCACACAACGGGTGTTGTCACCACTAAGGACGTCACAACGTTCACATGAACGCGAAGGTCGGTCGACATTGTCTCCGAAAAAGATATATTGATTGTCTTGATCACAACGCTGAACTTCACAAACAGGAACTTGGACGCCATCGACTTCACGCATTCCTTGCGCCAAACAAGGACGACATCTTGTATATGTTCCATCTCTGCGTAGAACCTGAAAGCGTCCATCAGGACAGAACTGAAAAGGGGGAAGCGGCGTGGGCGTGTCGATAACCACTACGGGTTCATCGGGGTTGTCTACGTCTTGGTCGCCGATAATACCGACATCCGTTTGATCAGGCCCGGCAAAGGACGTTGATGGCTCCTCGAAAACGGGGTTCTTAGATAAATGAGCATCTTGTTCGGATCCACTGAAAGACTGAAACTGGTTACAGTTTGATATTCCAACTAGGATCAAAACTAAGGCAGCAGATCTAATCACTCCTTTAAATGTGTGCTTAGTATTGTTCATGTAAAACCTCCTACAATCAACCTTAGTAAGAGCAACAGTGATACCAAGTGTGCCAAATCCACTGAAAACAAACTAAACAACGAAGTGGCTTTTCACCTGTAAAAAAGTTCGACGATCTTCGTTTCATATTGAAACAACTGGCCTTCTTGTGTGTATATTTTGTACACAGGTCAAAGACAAAAAGGGGCACTAGCAAGGGTTTCACGTGGAGTTTTATTGTAAAGAGTGAGATAATTTAAGAACTTACTCGATCATTTCTAGGGGGATTTTTGCGAAAGTGGAACTGGCTGGTGTTGATGATTTCAATCCCCGCTCTTCTTTTGGTGTTTCAAAACTGTGGTCGAAGCTTTGAATCCACTGCGAGCTCTGTTGGATTTTCCTTTTGTAAATTGCAGCCTGGGCAGCAGTCTCCTTTTGTATCCAGCAAAGTGCGGATCAACAAAAAGTTCTTTTCGGCTAGACAGAAACTCAATATCGACGCCACTCCCTTATCGTTGGTGGTTGATGTCGACTGTATGCAAAACTCTAAACACCCCCATCAGTTCTTTGATCAAGAAGTTTTACTTAAGAAAACTCAGGAACGCATGAAAAAAGCTGCAATTTCACTTCTTGTTTCTGATTCTCCATCAGTTCAAAAACTTGAACTAGAACTTGAAAAAAATAGTTGCTTCCTTGGCATCGCCGAAAACAATCAGGTCCACCGAAGTCAGACTGTCACTGCCAGCGCCGTCAATGATCCGCAAGCCTCTCAGCAAGCTCATATTAGTTTTGTTGGACACAGCGAAAGTCAGCTTTTACAAGCAGAGATCACCGAAAAGGTCGTTATTGCTTTTGTTGACAGTGGAGTCGATTACAATCATGCCGATTTAAGCCCTCGAATGTGGGATGATGGCAATGGAAACCCTGGTTACAACTACGTGGCTCAAAACAACAATCCATTGGATGACGATGGTCACGGAACCCATGTGGCCGGTATTGTTGCCGCCGTCGAAAACAATTCGTTCGGGGTTGCCGGACTAACCGGTGACTATGTGGAGATTATGGCGGTAAAAGTTCTCGACAGCAACGGAGCGGGATCATCGCAAAACGTTTACAATGGGATTCAGTATGCCATACAAAATGGAGCTGATATCATCAATTTGAGTGTCGAGGCTCAAGGACAGAATTCGTTGATGGAAGACGCCATTACCGATGCTGTCAATGCGGGCATTGTGGTGACTGCGGCCACTGGTAATCAAAATTCCGAAATCACTGCGAACAATCTGTTTGCTCCAGCATATATTGGGCCAAGCATCGGTGGAGTAATTTCAGTAGCCTCTATTGATACCAGCAACCTGAGCCTTTCAATTTTTTCCAACTACAGTTCCACTTTCGCTGAAATTTCGGCGCCGGGAGCCGAGGTCTCGACCAGTACCAATGGAGGAATCCTTTCGACTTCACTGGGCGGGGGCTGGACGCGTATTCGTGGAACATCTCAGGCCACACCCATTGTCACATCAGCTGCGGCTTTTCTGATTGGTTATTTAAAAACCCGGGGCATGCAGTACACTCCCTCCGGGATCGAAAATTACCTTAAATCAGATGGGAGTGCGGTTAGTAACTCTCTTGCTCCCTATGTCAACGGAGGAGATATCGTCCATCTAGGATTATTGTCCAGGAATTTATCGGCTTTTTTCGCTGATTCAGACAATGGGATGGGAGACACTTTTACCGGTGATGAAACAGCTGGTATCTCTTGCGTGATAAACGCGTCCCATCCTTAGGCAAAGTCTTGAAATCTGCTGCGAAATCGTCGATCATTAAGAAATTGCAATCTATTTAACGAGAAAGCTTCTATGTCAATCAAAACGAGAAAATGGATTTTAATTGCTGATCAAGACGAAAAGTTTCGTCAATCCTTAGTCGACATCTTAAACTCCCACTTCGGAAAAGACGTTAAAATCATTGAAGCCGAAGATGGCGCAGAAGCTATCAGTAAAATTAAAAACCAAACTTTTCACCTCATTATTACTGAATGGGAATTGGCAAAGCGCTCCTGCGAAGAAGTTATCGTCGCAACCAGAAGCAATCCTTTTAATCAAACCACTCCTATGATTATCCTATCAGAAGAAGATTTGATTGAGATTGAAAAGAAATTTGAATTCGTCAACTTTATTAAAAAGCCTTTTGATTCCTTCGATTTTGCAAAGGTTATCAAAAACCTTTTCAGCCTAGGCTCTACAGAAAAAATGATTTCTGCTAGTATTTTCTCGAGCCTGCTTGAATCCTCAACGGCTTTTCTAGAGGAAGCCCTAAAGCGCACTGATTTTAAAGTCGCCGAAATGAAACTGAAAAGTCGGGGCGAAAAAGTCAGCGGCGACTATGCCGCCATCATTAGCGTCCACGTTGGAAAAGTTTCGAATACTTTTTCAGTTCTTTGCAGCGCATCCACTCTCAATGCGATTCGTGATGGCTCAGCAAAGATATCAGGGAGTTCGCTAGAAGTGATTTGTAAATCTCTTGGCTACGTGATTTTAAAACATGTGCTTACGGAATGTGGGATTATCAATCATAATGAAGTTCAAACCAAAGATATCACCCAAGACCCAGAAGTGTTGACCAATAAAAAAGGTATCATTGTCCCAATCACTGCCGACGGTATTCAATACACTATTTTCGCTACCACCAAAGGTGGAGATTAATTTCTATTTAGCCTTTAAAAAAAATCGAACAAACAAAAGGGTCGCCAGACCAAAAACTGAAAGACTAAAGACAGGAAGCCCATAAATCAAATTGGTACTTTCGATATCAATCGTCATCGCCCCAGAAATAGTTAAAGCTGAAATCACGATACCTACAAAGATCAGGCGCCCAGTTTGATAAAGCGTGTCTTGAATCTGTTGGATATTTTTAATCTCCACGGTTTCCGAATAATTCGGCTGATTGATTTTTCGCAGATGTGTTTTAATCTCTTTAGGCACACTTTCCAGAAGAGATGTCCACTCTTTAAGTTGAAAGGACACATCTGAAAATAATTCCGTGGTGGTCACCTTTGTTTTTAAAAGGTCTTTTGCGAACTCTTTTACAAAAGGCAGCATATCAAAGTCTTCCTGAACCATGCGTGCTAAGCCTTCGATAGTGACCATAGACTTAAAGAACATCATTAATTCAGAAGGAAGAACAACGTGATGTTTAGCAGCGACTTTTGAAGACTCCAACAGCAGCTTGCCCATATTCACATCTTTTAGTGTTAGACCAAAAAATGGCGATAAAACAGATCGCAAATCTTGTGCCAGGGACTGCCGATCGGTTTGATTGTTAAAAGGTGCCATCTCAATATACTCATAAGCTAAGCGATCATAATCTTCTGCCATCAAAGCCACAAACATGGCAGCTATGGCATTTTGGGTTTTCCGTGAAAGTCGGCCCACCATTCCAAAATCAATGAACCCTATCCGACTATCTGGAAGGACAAAGATATTTCCGGCATGTAAATCACCATGAAAAAGCCCGTCTCTAAAAACCATAGAAAAATAGGCTTTCAAACCGACCTTCATAAGCTCACTGCGATCGAGCCCAGGTTGTGAAAAGGCCTCACCGTGACTCATAGGCTTTCCAGCCAGCTCTTCCATAACTAATATTTTTGGTCCAGAAATGTCTAAATAGATGTCGGGAATTTTGACTTTCGGGTTTTCAGCGAAATTCTCTTGAAAGCGTTTTATATTATTGGCCTCTACCACAAAGTTTGTCTCAAGAGAAATCGACCGAGAAAATTCACCGACCATCCCGGAGGGGTTAAAAATTTTAGACTCAGGGATGTAGTGTTCACAGAGGTCGGCCAGTAAATGTAAAATTCGGATGTCATCCTCAATAATTTCTGAAATACCTGGCTTTTGAATTTTTACAACAACGGGAGTTCCATCCATAAGAACGGCTTGGTGAACCTGAGCAATACTCGCCGAACCGACCGGTTTCTCTGAAAAATCTTTAAAAATTTTTCTGTAACCGGAGGGATACTGTTGATCCAGAATCTCTTCTAGCTCTTTAAAAGGAAGCGGTGGAATTTGATCTTGCAACCTTCTAAATTCGTTAATGTAGTCAGCTGGAATCACATCCGGTCTAGAGGCTAAAACTTGCCCCAACTTAATAAAGGTTGGACCCAGTTCTTCAAAAGAAATTCGCACACGTTGGGCTGTTGAAAGGTGACTGGTTTCGCTGGATGTAGTCCAGGAGGTAATAAAAGAATTAAGCCTTATTTTTTGGGCGACGTCTTGAAACCCGTTTCTTGCGAACACGCTTACTATTTTTCGGAGCCTTCCCGCGTTTTTTATTGTCTCGCCGATTTGTTTTGGTGTTTGTAACCAACTCATCACTGCCTTCCTTCGTCAATAAAAAGTCAATCTTACCTTCATCAATATCAACAGCAGAAACAAGAACCCGTACGCTATCACCGAGGCGGAACTTTTTACCTGTTTTCTTGCCAAAGAGAATCATATGCTCTTCATCAAACTCGAAGAAATCATCCCCTAAATTGTCGACTTTGACTAGGCCATCGATGTCGAACTGACGAAGCAAGACAAAAACTCCAAATTTAGCCACACTGCTAATGATTCCAGGAAAGATTTCGCCAATTTTTTCGTTCATAAATCGGGCTTTCTTTATTGAAATCACTTGCCTTTCCGCCTTAACAGCCCTTTGCTCGGCCGCACTCAAGACAGTACCGAACGACATCAGGTCTTCTTCGTTGTAAAGAAAACCCGTAGCCGAGGGAGTAAAGAGTTTCTTAAGGATCCGATGCACCACCAAATCAGGGTAACGTCGAATGGGAGACGTGAAGTGAGCGTAGTCAGCAAAACCCAAGCCAAAATGCCCAATATTATCTGGAGAATAGCAAGCTTGGTTCATAGACCGCAAAGTCAAAATGCTTAAGACCACACCTTCGGGCCTGTTTTTAAATTCTTGCAAAGATTTCGTCAGTTTTTTTTGCAGGTGTCCACCACGAAGAGTTTTGCTACTACCGAAACCACTAAGGTAGTGCTGAATCTTGTCGATGTCTTCAGCATCTGGCGCGGCATGCACACGAAACAAGGCCGGCTGTTCTTTCTTCTGAATCATTCGAGCCACCGCTACGTTGGCAGACAACATCATTTCTTCAATCAACTTATGGGCAAAAACTCGTTCGCTTTTAATCACGTCAATTGTTTGGCCAAGATCATCAACCACAACCTCAGTCTCTGGAACTTCCAGATCCAAAGAGCCTTCTCGGAACCTTTTGGCCATTAAAATTTTTGCTAAGTTAGCCGCCTGAAGAATATTCTCTTCGACCTCGGGTTTTTTATGTTTCTCGTTGCCGTCGATGATTCCTTGAGCTTCGCCATAAGTGACTCGAGCATGGGAGTGAATCACAGCTTCATAAACCTGGGAATCCTTGATTTCACCATCAAAATCAATCCCCATTTCGCAAACGAAGGCCAGCCGATCCACCTCGGGCTTTAAGGAACAAATTCCATTAGACAGTTCTTCCGGGAGCATGGGAACAACAAAATTTGGAAGGTAAACCGAGGTCCCACGTTCAAAAGCTGCTTCATCCAAAGCTGTTCCAGGTCTCACGTAATGACTGACGTCAGCGATCGCAACCCAAAGGCGAAAACCATTATGGGTCGATTCTACATAAATGGCATCATCAAAATCTTTAGCGGTAACGCCATCAATGGTGATTAGGGGTTTTTCCCTTAAGTCTTTGCGCCCCGCCAACTCTTTCTCCAACACCTGCTCTGGTATAGAGCTAACTTCATTGCGCACATTAAATGGGAAATCCATCGGCACTTGATGCTGGTGCAATACTCTTTTTATATCGTTATTGGGGTCTTCGCCATCACCGATGATTTCCACAACTTTCCCCGTGAAAGTGGCGCCACGATCAGGGTACTCGATAATTTCAACAGCAACTAAGTCTCCGTCAACAGCCCCTCTTGAATTTTTGTAAGGAATTTTTAAAATGGCTCCCCACTTTTGAACTCCATCCAGCAGTTCAAGATCCCCTTTGGGTCCCTTTTTTACTTTACCAACGACTCGAGTGATTCCCCGATTTAGAATCTCAACGTCGACTCCATAATAACGGTCTCCGCCTTTCTCTTTTTTGACCTCAGCTTTCACTCGATCATTGGTCATGATTCCATTCATTTCTTTTCGAGAAAGAAAAAGGTCAGGATGGTCCGCTTGATCTGGGATCAAGAATCCGAAGCCATCAGGGTGTCGTTTAACAAGGCCGGTCACATGCTCAGTTTTCATATTTATTGACACTAGCATATCCAAGGGGGCCAGGCTAGGAACTTCATAATTTTCGGTTCAGCCTCTGCGCCAACATCAAGTCGGCTAAAACATTCCAGGCCATGGCTTCAACAACAGGAAGCGCCCGCATCGCGACACAAGGATCATGCCTTCCCTTTTTAGCCACATCTAAAATGCTGGCCGTAGGCTTAAAAGCCAATTGAAACCGTATCGATTCACCCGTGGTCATTCCGCCACGAATTCCCCCATAAACATCGGAGTCACCCTCACCATGAACCTGACTCCCGGTGCGATCGGCCAATGGAAAACCATGACCTAACTCGACCCCACAACAAGCATTGATCAACATAAAAGCTCGAGCCCATTCACTTTTTGCTTTTAAAAAAATGGGCTCCCCCAAAAAAGCTGGCGGATGGTTGATTGTCAGCCCAACTATGGCACCAAAACTTTCGCCTTCCTGCTTAGCCGATTCAAGACGGCCTAATAAATTTTTATCGTCGAGACCGCTGACAGACTCACCCGCGACCGAAAGCAGCTGAGACTCAACTGTCACCATTTGACTTTCGCTTCGGCAAAACATTTCAGCCACCGATCCGGCCACCACCCAATTTAATGTTTCCCGCGCCGAAGCCCTTCCCCCGCCCCGATGATCCCAGCTGTCAAACTTACCGGACCACATATCATCGGCATGACCGATGCGAGGTTGAGTTCTAACTTCCTCATAATCTTGGCTACGGGCATTGCTATTTCTGACGACGACCGCGATGGGAGTCCCCAAAGTTTTTCCCTGAAAGACACCACTTAAAATCTCCGGACTATCGCTCTCTGCACGGTCGGTGGTGCCAACTTGCCCAGGTCGGCGTTTTTTTAAGTTCTGATTTAAGAGGTTTAAATCAAATTCTAGTCCTGCGGGACAGCCATCAATGATAACTCCCATGGCATCCCCGTGACTTTCTCCAAAGGTGGTCCACCGAAAAAGGTTTCCAAAACTATTTGATCCCGCACTCATTCCAAAACTCCTGCTGCTTTTGAGCTTGCGCCACGAACATAACCTCACCTGATGAGTATTGACAACCAAACTTCCCAGCACAGGCGATTCCTGGGGAATCTGAGGCGTAATTAAGATCGATGACCTTTTTAAGAGGCCAATCCTCAGGAGGAAATACCCCCTGCCGGGTAAAGACCTGTCGGCCCACAGCCCAAATCAAAATTTCTGGTTTAATCTTTGGGTTACCGGCTTTAACGGCTCCTGTTCGAGAGGAAAAAAAAGTGGCTCCGGGAAGTCTGCTCCCTATGGCCTCAAGAGTTCCGCCGCCACCCCACACCGCGACCTGTTCAGAATTCACCCCTAACAGTGCTTGCTTGAAACCATCGACATCGGTGTTTTTTCCCATCCACTGGTCGGCCGACAAGCAAAGTGTGTTGATTGGGCTTGAGTGCCCCACCCACTGAGCCGCCTTGTGCTTCAATGGCGAAGTCACCGCCGCCCAACGGAGGCCAAGGTCAGTCAAAAAGGGTAAGGCCTGGTCCCATTCTTTTTCAGAAATATCGATCGCGAACACCGGCGCATTTTTTTTTCTAAAGAAGGACTGATGGAAGGTTGGCGTCCAACTGTGTCGAACCGGTTTTCCAAGGACGGCAGCAAAAAATTGAACTCTGTGGCTGTTTAGAACTTGCAAAATCGTGGGCTGATCCGGAGCTGATCCTTGATTCAATCGCAAAAATTGAAGGGGGCTTTGGGGGGCCACCCACTGACGGTACCAACTCCAGCGGCCCTCGGCACTCATTGGCAAAAAGGCCCTTCGTTGGGGATCTTGTTGCGCCCATTGGTGTCCTCTTTTTAGCTCTGAAAAGTCATTAATTTGTATCGCCAATTTTAGAATTTGATCGGTCTTGGGAAGAGTTTCCAAGGTTTCCTCTAGGGTTGCCTGTCTTTGGTGCATCGAAAGAATGGGGGCCTTTGTATTTAGCCCCCACTCGAGGGGCCAATCCCAACAGGAGCCCACGGACTTCAACCAACCCTGGCTTTTTCTTAAACTAAAAAGCGCATTTTCTTTTGAAAAATCCACATCTTTAACAAGATCATCTCGAAACTCAAAACCACGAACTCCCAAGTTTTTCAGCAAATTGATTTCCATCGAGGTCGTGGCCGAACTGACGGTGAAGTAGAAACCCGAAAGTCGTGATTCTTTTTGATCTAACAAAAGTGACCGAAACAAATCGACCTCACCCTGCTGAAAGTGGTCTGGTCCCTCTCGAAGCTCTAAAGTGACGTTCGCTCGTGTTTGATATTTTTTTTCTCTGTCCCTAAATCTCTTGTCTCCTAACGCGAGAGAGCCATCCAGTAAAGGGCGATTCAAATACATACTGTCAGCCGTATGACTGTCCCGACGAATCCACAAACAATGGAGACTCTCTGGAATTTCGCCCAAAAAGCCTGCTCCTAAATCTAAGACAAAGGCTTCGTCTTGATTTTCTTTGATCCAAGCACGAAAAACCTGGTTTTCAATTTTACGAAAAGACTCTTCACCCTGATCAGCAAAGATTTGTGCCGTTGAGAGTTGTGTTCGATTTTCAATTTCACGATCCAAACTTTGGAATACAAAATTTGGAAAAAAAGGTCTCATTTTCTCTAGAAGAGACGTTTTCCCGACACCGCGATGTCCAACGAGAACCCATTGATTCATAAGTTCAGTACCTTCCAAAAGTGAGGAAAACTTTTTTCTACAACTTGCGGGTGAATCACCTCGACATCGGCACCGTAGGCCATGGCTACGGCCGCCGCCATCGCCATCCTGTGATCATGGTCGGGGTCAAAAACAATTTTTTCTTTAAATTGGAGGTTTGGCTGACCCTCGATTGTAAATATCTGACCATCCCAATCGGCAACACCCCCAAGTTGCCTGATCAACTTTTGAGTGTTGGCAATGCGGTTGGATTCCTTAAATACGAGATTGTTGACACCCCGAATAGACGAAACGCCATGCGCCTTGAGCAACAATAAAGCCAATACCGGAAACAAATCCGGATTGTTGACTAATTCAAAGGAGCCGGCTTGCAGAACGCTACGCCGGATCACCAATGAATGGTTGTTCCACTCGATCTTTGCTCCCTGTCTTTTCAACATTTCAATAAAATAGAAATCCGGCTGAATCGCGTGGTCTGGAAAATTAAAAATTTCAGCGCGGCCACCAGCCAGCGCTGCGGCCGCTACAGTGAAGGCCGAACTCATATCGGGCTCAATAGTGTAAACAAATTTTTCTAGAACTTGATTTTTTGGAACAAAAATTTGGTTTCCGCTGAGCTCGAGATTCATCCCCAATGCCTTCAAAAAATCTATGGTCATTTGCAAGTAGGACCAACTTCCATCAACTTTAGACAACTCAATGCTTAAATTTTCAGACAGCTGCCAAGCCGACAACAAGATGGCACTAACGAATTGACTGGAAACCGCCATGTCCATTTTTAAACAACCAGGAACCTGCCAGCCCGAAGATTGCAATGAGACGGTGCCAGCCAAAGTTTCCACATTCACACCGAGGCTTTGCAAACTTTGAATCAGCCCTAGATGAGGGCGCCCCAACAAACGCGGACTCCCCTGAAGACGAAAGATCCCAGAGGCTCTAGAAAGCCTAGCCATCAAAAAGCGAAAAGTCGTACCGCCGTCGCCACAATGAAAGTCTGAGCCGCCGACCTGCCATTGGCTTAGTGCCCGTCGCAAATTTTCTACATCCTGCGAGCTAGAATCACCGACAATCTTTAGTTCTGGAAAAAAGGATTTTACAATCAAAGCTCGGTTCAATAAGGATTTTGAACCGGCGATTTCACCTTTGAAATTGATCTTTTCTACTTCACCCAATTTTGTCTCTTCGCTTCTTCCAAAAGTTCATCCACAGTGACCTGTTGTAAGAAGGGTTTACCGATATTTTTAAGAAAAACAAAAAGAATTTCTCCTTTTTCATTGATTTTTTTGTCAGCCTGCAACCATTTCAACATGACTTTGTAACCAGGGCGCCGATACCACTTCAAGCCAGGAGCTGGCCCTCGATCAAATTTATCTGAAACCGTTTGTAAAATTTGCTGGTGCAAAGTTTTTGATAAGTGACCTAGATGCAAACTCCAATTCAAAGCAAAAAACATCCCCTGAAGAACCGCATCACCATGGGGCCAACCAAATTGTGCCTCAAGAGCGTGACCAAAAGTGTGACCAAAGTTCAAGCTTTGCCGAATGCCTTTGGTTTCGTAAGGATCTTGCAGAATAACGGAATACTTGTCTTCAATGCACATCGGTAAAAATCGCCATGCAAACTCATCGGCTTGGCGTTTCTCCATCATCAATTCCTTAAAAAATTTAGACTCGCCGATCAAGCCCATTTTAATAAGCTCTCCGTAAGATTGATCCCGCAATTCTGCCGGCGAAGCATTTAAAAGGTCACGGACAACATAGACAGTTTCGGCGGGATAAAAAGTGCCCAGTTGGTTTTTTATTCCATCGTAGTTTAGACCATTTTTCCCACCATGGGCCGAATCCATTGCAGCAAGCCAAGTGCTTGGAATCTGCACCAGGCTCACCCCACGTTTTAAAATCGAAGCCACAAAACCGCCAAAATCTCCCAGACTGCCGCCTCCTAAAACAACCAAAGACTGTTTTCGACTCATCGGTTGGGGCCAAGCTTTTAAAATAAGGTCCAAATTCTTTGGAAATTGTTTAAAATCTTTTAAAAGTTCACCGCCCTTTAAAGCGAGGCGAAATGGAAAGCTCTCAACAAATTGATTCAGACTATCGTCCTTCAGTGATTTCAGGTTTTCATCGAAAAGAAGAAAACTGTTGTCGCGATCGACGCGATCATTGGGATAGGTTTGAGCGACGACCACCTGACTTCGAAATAAATCCAATCGATTCACAAAACTCCTTAGTGATCTATCGCTGGCAGTTCCCAATCAATGGGAGCTTGGTTGTTTTTAATAAGAAAATCATTGGCCTTCGAAAAATGACGACAGCCAAAAAATCCGCGATGCGCTGATAGAGGAGACGGATGGGGTCCACTTAGAACTAAGTGCTTCTTCCGATCAACAAAAGCCCCTTTTTTTTGCGCATAACTTCCCCAAAGAATAAATACCAAAGGGGTTTCACGCTGGTTTAATGTCTCGATGACTCGATCAGTAAAAATCTCCCATCCCTTGTTTCGGTGGGAGGCCGCTTGCCCTTGCTCAACCGTCATTACTGAATTCATTAAAAGAACACCTTGTTGAGCCCAAGCTTCCAAAAATCCATGGTTTGGCATGGTTACACCAAGATCGGCATTCAACTCTTTATAAATATTCACCAAGGATGGGGGTGGTTTCACTCCAGGACGCACCGAAAAACAAAGTCCATGAGCTTGACCAGGGCCATGGTAAGGGTCTTGCCCAAGAATCACCACCTTCACTTGCTCGAAAGGGGTTTGAGAAAAGGCTGAAAAATACTCGGTCTTTTTTGGAAAAATGGTTTTTCCCATTTGGTACTCTTCACGGAGGAAACCACGCAGGGACTTCATATAGTCTTTTTCAAATTCTGATCCTAATTGTTTTTTCCAAGATGCTTCTATTTGCGCGGATGAGTCGGCCATGATCCCTCTTTTAAAATCTCCCTAAGGTAGAAACAGTTTCGCCATGGGTCAATGCTCAGTGGTCAAAGCCAGCCCTCCAAGGAGAATGGGGGTACCACCTTAAGTGTTTGTAAATATTGATTTTTTTCGCGACATTGACAAAGTCTCGTGGGACCTCATCATAAAGAGGTGAGGTGAAAATGATTAAAATTGACGCTCTTGATGCTCAGATCGATGAAAAAGATATCTCAGCCTTTATTCAGCAACAAATGGTGGACTTGGCCCCTCACCTGACCGCCGAATCGGCCCTGCAGATTAAATTGGTTAAAAGAGACCAGGGTTTCGAGGTCGAACTAACAGCCTTTGAGGCCGCCGGCGAAATCCAGACCATTGGATTTAACGACAACCTATTTGATGCCATTCGAAATGCCAAAGAAGGCTTACTCGAGTACTTTGTCGAAGTGGAAGACGCTCTCAACCCCAAAGCTCGGGACGAGAAAATTAACCTTCTCTCTAAACATGGAAGCTTGTACTTACACTGATTTTATTCAAAAATATCGACAATGGCTAAAAAGACCGACAAGACATTCTACCTGGTTCAATATCGAGACCCTCGTGATGGAAGTCACCAATCTTTAAAAGCAAAAAAAATAAAAGACTCTTCGTTGGGGCTTAGTTTTATCGCGATTTCCGATTTTGTTTTTGAAGAAAATTCCGTCCTGGTGAATCCGGATGAAGAAGCAAAAAAACTGATGTTTGAGAATGTTAAAACACTGCATTTGTCGATCTATTCCATACTTTCGATTTCTGAAATCGGCGAACATCAAAAAGATTTGAAATTTAAACACGACAAATCCAATCTCTTGATCCTATCCAACGAACCCGTGGGACCAACCCAAAATTGATTGCTTCCTTAGTTTTTTCATTAGCACTGGCTTCTGGTACCTGCGACCAAATGGTGAGACAGGCAAAGGACTACAATCAATTAAAAGAGACAATTGACGGCAAAATAGAGAATGCAGCCAATCTGGAAACAATCGCCACCGAGGCTGATAGCGTTTTATCCAAGCTAATTGCCGGAAAAAGTCCCGTGTTAATGAACTGGCTAAAAGAGCGCTCCTTGATGACGGCCGATGAAGAAAAAATTGCCAAGGCATGGCGGCTCTATTATTTGCATACCTTTATCTTCGACCGATTTCCCACCGACAACGCCGCGATCAACCGCAGTGTCGAGTCATTGATTCTCGATATTCAAAAACTAAGTTTCCCAGCACCTGTTCAAAAAAAATTAGAGAACTTACTGACTCGCCTTAAAAAAGACGCAAAAAGGCTTGTCCTATCATGGACTATTGAAACCAAAGACAAACAAAGCATCTTGCACCGAATTGACACGCTTCAGTTGGCTTGGTTGAGTCAGCTCGACAACAGCCCCTACAAGAAAGAACCCCTCAAGTTTGTCGATTCTGCCCTATCCTACGACGTCGGCGAAAACCGCATTTATGTTGGCGTTCGAACAAAAAGTCTTCCTACCGAAGCTAACCTCTACGCCTCGTTGGCGCACGAGATGAGCCACGCCTTTGACCCCTGCCACTGGAGCCTCTATATCAAGGGGTCCTCACCCTTTGCGTATGTAGAATCTTGTTTGCAAAATCCACAGGGGGCCGGCGCCAAGACCCGAGATGATGGTGGTCTCAAGAAAGCGATCAAGGATCAAATTCTAAGCAAGGAAATGGCCCAAAGTCTGCAACAGAACCCCCACTGCAATCAGAAAAACTACCCGGCCTCGGGTTGGCAACAAGATCAGTTGCCAGAGTCTTTTGCCGACTGGTTTGCTACCGAGGTTTTCGCCAACAGCTCTTTCTCTGACCAGCACCCCCGGCCCGATTTGTGCCAAGAACAAAAAACCGAGCCGAATTCATCGTACCTTTCCAACCAGACTCGACTTGAAAAAATCTACTTTGCTCATCCAAAGCTGAAAAAATGGGGATCCCCAACAGGCAAGCGGCTCTCCTGCCAGCTGACCCCAAAATAAGCCCAATAATCGGGCGCGTTCAGGACTTTGGGGTCGTTGACTTTCTATTTTTTTACACATAATTTACATATTACTTACATAACAGGGAGGTTTAGTTATGAATATTGTCGGGCAGGATTTTCAACCCCTAACACCCAAAGAAAAAAATGTTCTGGAATTTATCGAGTCTTATATATCAGACAACGGATACGCTCCCAGCTTTATAGAAATCAAAGACCATTTCGGTTTTGCTTCCAACAATTCAGTGCAAAATTATTTAAAACAATTAGAGCAAAAAAACTATATCCACAATCCCGGAGGCAACCAAAAAAGAGCCCTCCGAGTGCTACATTCTTCCCAAGCCCTTCCCGATAACCTGCGCGAAATACAAACCCGTCTGACCCCCAATGTAACGGTTCCGCTTTTAGGTACCGTCGCGGCCGGTGCACCCATCGAACATCTAAAACATGATGAGTATATTGATATACCGGTTTCACTTCTTAAGAAGCCCGAACAAACTTACGCCTTACAAGTTCAAGGGAACTCCATGATTGAAGATGGCATTCATGACGGCGATACTATCTTAGTACAGAGACAAGAGTATGCTCGTGATGGGGAAATCGTGGTGGCCGTCGTCAACCACGAAGCCACCGTCAAGCGCATCTATCAACGCAAAAGGAAAGATGGAAAAATCGAACTGCGACCCGCCAACTCGACCATGGAATCTTTTTGGTACCGCCCAGAAGAAGTGGACATCCGCGGAATTGTTGTCGGATTGATCCGTAAGTACTCATGAAGAAAGCCGTGTTTATTCGCCTCGATCGAATGGGCGATTTAGTCTTAACTTTACCCTGCGACCGACTGGTCGCAGACCAATTTAATTGCCATTGGGTGATCCCAAAAGGACTCGATTTCGTTGCCGAAAACGATGCCAGCAAAAAGAAGTTCTCTAGCCTGGATGCAAGTGATCCTTGGAAGTCCTTTTTTTTGTTACGAAAAAAGATCCAGGAAATTTCTCCGGATGTTTCGATTAGCTTTCATGTTCCATGGTGGGTGAATTTCGCACTTTGGAGCTGTCGGGTCAAAACCCGCGGTGGCGTTCTCTCCCAATGGCACTCCTACCTCTTTTTAAATAAAGGACTTCGCCAAAAAAGAAGCCGCGTAGAAGCCCACGAGATGGAATACAATTTCCAGTTGGTTGAATTTGTTTTTGATCTAAAAAGAAATCGGGAGCAATGGCAACCCATGACTTTGAACTGCCCTGACCATACGGAACTGCAGTTTGATGTCACGCAAAACTATTTCGTTGTGCATCCTGGAATGGGTGGTTCAGCTCTCAATTGGCCCACCGCCTCTTATGTGCAACTGATCGACCAATTGACAGAAAAAGCCACGGTTGTTGTGACCGGAACCAGTAGTGACGAAGCTTATTTGTCCCCCCTTAAAATGTCTTTAAAAAATAACCACAAAGTTGTTTGGTTGGATAAACAACTGAATGGTTATCAACTGTTAAAACTTCTAAAAAATGCCAAAGCCAACATTGCCCCCAGTACCGGAGTGCTGCATTTAAGCGCTTCGCTGGGGGCAACCTCTATCGGAATATACTCTCCTATCAAGGTGCATCAAGCCCAGCGATGGGGCCCGAAAGGCAAAAATACCTCAACTTTTACCCCAAAAGTGCTATGCCCGGCCCACTTTGAATGCCTTAAACAAGAGTGTCCCCAGTACTTTTGCATGCAACAGCTCAGCGTGACTCCGGTGGCGCAAACGGCCCTGTCCCAGCTTTAAACCTCTCTGAGTGACTAAGACTTGAATATTCTTCCCATTCGTTTTTCAATAGAGTGGTTCTAAAACGACTTACACAGGAGTGCCCTATGAGAAAACAATTAGCCTTACTTTTAACCACCCTTTTCGTCGCCCACAGCGCCCACGCCCTTTTTGAATTGAGAGCCGGCTATGGCGTTCAAACCCCCGCCGACGACAACGTCAATGGAAGTACTTTAACGTCCATGGCTGGTTTCAACCTTGATGCCATCGTTGAACTTCCGCTGTTACCTTTTGGATTTGGTTTACGCTATGAAAACCTTGGTTCGGAAGTGGAGATTCCTCTTGTAGGAACCGTCGACTCCTCTTTTGAGAGAACTTCATTACTGGTGAACTATCGCATTATCGACCTGTTTGCTTATTTTGGACTGATCGGCACTATTGGTTTTGTGAATGATTTTAAAGTTGAGGTTCCTGGCGCAACTTCAGAGCTCGATGCCAGCCTAACTTACTCTGCTGGGGTCGAAGGTGGAGTGTCACTGGGCCTCATCATGTTGGGTGCCGAACTTGGCTATATGGTTGCTGACGTCGATGGAAACGGTCTTGAAGCCGACCTCAGTGGTGTTTACGCAAAAGCACTGGTCGGTGTGGGCTTTTAAACGCTTCGCGATCGCCATTTGACAATGACTTCACAAAAAAAAAGCCTAGCGCAATGCTAGGCTTTTTTTTATTTAAAACGTCTTACCAGATTTGCACTTGCTCTTCTTTTGGTAAAAAGAGCTTGTCGCCAGCTTTGCAGCTGTAAACTTTATGGAACTCTGGCTGATGTTTCATCTGCTCATTGACCCGAGCCCAAACCAAAGCATGAGGATCGGTTTTCAGTCGCATCTCGACCTGCTTCGGACGCATCACTCCACACCAAGCGCGAGCATACTGTAAGAAAAAGTTCTTGGTGGCGCGCTCGCGACCGACGGGATCAATCGGCATGGTCTTCTTTGCCGCATTGAGAGCGAAAGTCACTCCAACCAAATCACCAATATTTTCACCAAGTGTTAGATTGCCGTCGTGTCCTGCGGCTTGAAACTGAGCCACCAGTTTTTCACCACGCTGTTTGAACTTTTGCACATCATTAGCCGTCATCCACTGGCGAACTTTTCCGTTTTCATCATACTTAGAACCCTGGTCATCCACTCCGTGCCCCAACTCGTGACCAACAACTGCGCCCACTGCCCCTAAGTTCACCCAATCCGGTAGTTTGGGATCATAAAAAGGGTACTGCAAAATTCCAGCGGGCATCACAAATTTATTACTGGTCGGAGAGTAGTAGGCATTTACCGTCAATGGACCCATATACCAAATCGACTTGTCTACCGGCTGAGGCAATCGCTCGAACTCTCGAGTCGACAGTTTCGCACTCAACTTTTCTTGATTCTGAATGTACTCTTTCGAATTGTAGGCAACCACAGGGTTGAAATCCCATTCCTTTTCATTGTTTGGTTTAACAACTTGGAACTGAGCTTTTTTTACCTTCTTAATGGCATTGGCCTTAGACTTTTTCGACAACCACGTGTTTTTAATTAATCCTTCGATAATCGACCCACGGACCTTTTCAAGTAAAGAAACAAACTTCTTTTCTGGAAAATTGGGAAAAAATTGATCGAACAACTCATGGTCAATTTCTTTGGTAAACTTGCTCATTACGTCCTGAGTGCAACGCTCATCTAAACTCGATCTTTTCGGAGGACCGCCCAGGTATTTATTTTGAAAAGCAAAAGTCTTTTGAAAATACTTGGGGAAACCCTCGTCCAAATATCCTTCGACTGTTTGAAAAAGATAGGCGCTCTTCCACTGATCTAAAGTGTATTTTTCGGCGGCTTTGTCTAAATAAGCAAATACATCATCCATTGGATTACGGATTTTGGTTTTCTTAGGAACTTTTTCAAAAATAGGGCCCATTCGAAGATTTTTGTAGGCCAAAAGCGCCGATCGTTTCGAGTAGGCACGTTTGGACCAAAGGGGACGTCGCTCGGCCGGAGTCGGATACTTGTTAATATAATCTTTCTCAAATTCAGCCACCCAATCAGCACGCTTTTCTGGCTGATCCATTCCAGCTAATTTAAAGAAGTCGGTCGCTATCGATTTAAACTCTTTCATGAGCTCAGCATTCTCGTAGTAACTTTTTTCCGGCATCGACGTCAGTTGAGCGGGCAACATGATGAAATCGTAAATATCACTATTGTCCAAGTTAGCGATGTTTCCGAAACTGATATGGGAATCAAGACCTTTAAGAGACTGCTGGATAAGGTAGTCAAAAAATTCCTTCTTTGTTTTGAGAGACTGAACTTCTTTAACTCTTTCCGATAAAAGAGATTTCTCTTCGGAGGCACGAGCCTCTTCGTTCATGCAGGACAAATAATAATCATGAAGCTGTTGGCTTTTTTCGTTGAAAGTTTTTTTATCTTCTAAATTCTTCAAATATGTTTTCTTTGCACTTAAAACTCTTTCGTAAGAATCGTTGAAAGAAAAGATATGACGACTTCGGTCTTCCCGAAGCTCAAATTTGTCCAAGGCTGGCCCACAGGCATGTTTAAAAAAATCATTACAAGGGTTCACACTGGCATCCACTGGAAACTCTCGACGATCGGGAATCTCACTGGTCTTCTGTGTGGTGCTACAAGAAAATAGGGCTCCACTCAGCGCGGCAACACCTATCAATAATACTAACCTTTTCATCAGGTCCTCCTTCAACGTAAGTTCTAGGAAAATAGGACTGAACAGCTCATAGAGCTAGGGACAGCGCATCTTATCTTTAAATGATTTCAGTTGTTTACAGGCTATTTCGAGTCCGAGAAATAGGCGCTCGTGATTTGATCTTGGGCGGCCCTGGCCAATTCACCATGACTGTCAAAATCTGCAGGGTTTAGGGGTTCTAAATAGGTCAAATCCACTTGCATTTCTCGAAGGCCCATCAGTTGTAGAAAATGGGGAGCGAAGGTCATTTCATCATACCAACACACCCGATCACAATTCTGAGAAGAAAAGGCCTCGCCATCGATGGTTTTGTACTTCAAGCAAATGGGTAAAATAGGGAAACCGGTTTGAAACGGGACTCGAAATAAGGATTTCTTAAAAGGTAATATTTGGCTACCGTCAGTGCTGGTCCCTTCAGGAAAAATAAATACGTTGAACTGATCGTTCAATAAGTTGACCAGCGCCTGCACTTCGTCCTTCATTTTTCGACGATTGACCCGGTCCACAAAAAAAGATCCACCAAGCTTAGCCATATCACCAAGAAAAAAAGTTTTTTCCATCTCGACACTGGTTACAAAAACGGCCGGCTGTACCGAGCTGAGAACAAGAATATCCAAATAAGACATATGATTACTAACCATAAAGTAATTTCGGGCAAAGAGATCGTCTCGAACCAAACTTTTGTTCACTTTAACATTGAGTTTATTCAACAGTCGGGTCGAGTTGTCAGTTGTGATCTGCAGAGCTTTTTTTCTTTTCTCGACCTCATCTTTTCGGTTTACCAGTTGGTTTCCCAGGGCCTGTAAAGTATAGCGAGAAATCTGATAATTAACGTTGACGAAATTTTTACCAGCCGCCCAATCAAAACCCACCACTAATTACCCCATTGATCGACGGTAATTGTGGCCGACGAACTGATGTTTATAGAGTCTTCTTGAACTAAATCGCCTGCATCCGGAAGACCTGAGCTGTTGTTTATGTCTACTTGTGAACAAACATCCATTCTTCCGGTCAAAATCTCGGAAACCGTCTCTAAGGTATCAGGGTTGATCCAGCTCGAGACAATTCCATCACAGCCCGCAGCATCACAATTCATCACCACTGAGCCGGTGGCAATCGGCTCAAAATTGATGCTGGAACCACACCCCGAACGGGACATTCGAACAAAGGCTGTCACCGGGTTCACATTTAAATTGCTACAGTTGGCATCATCGTCCGTGGTGCAACCCACTTGAACATTCGGTATGTTAATCACCGTCTCGGAGGCATTCTCACAAGCGGCAACACCTATCAGTACAGAAAGGCTTAAGATTTTAACCGACAAATTTTTCATACAGACCCCTTACCAGAGGCTCAATTTATAGCAGCACCCAGGGCGACTCACAACGCTCATTGCGTTTTTTTATTGTGCAATTTTATACTTATATTTCAGGGGTTTAGAGTTTTTGAAATCCACAAAATACTGGCCGGAAACCCTTGGATCCTCTTCTAGGGGAGCGCAGTAACCATAGATCTGGAAGGGGTGCTTAAGACCGCGGAAAGGCTTATACCAAACTCCAGGCAAAGGTTTAGCATCTTCTCCCTTAATTTTCCGTAGCTTTTCTTGCTTACGTCGGTCTCGCAAAAAATTGAGAATGAAATTGGATTGAGTACCAAAGGCCTCGACTCCAATTCCGCAAACCAAATCTTTATCGGTTTCTCGCTGCACCCATTCAAGACCATAACCGGTCCAATAGGGATCGCCATCGCCATAATAAAGGCCTGTTTGCAAACGAATGCTTTCCACCTTTTCTGGGTTTGGAATTTCAAACTGAAAAGGAAACTTTGAAACTGAACCTTGGATCACAGTTTTTTCAACATCAATGGATACGCCATTCATCAGTGGAGACTGTTTAGCTTTGCCCGCGGCCAGATAGGCTTGTAGAGCCTTTTTTTCCCAAAAGTAAGGATTGATTAGCAGGTGTGAAAGAATAAACTTTCTAAAATTATTCTCAATGATTTTTAAAAGATGGTCATTTTCCACATTCAGGAGGCGGGCCAAACAAAAGGTTCCCTCCGGCATTTCCATACAATAGGTAATGATATTTGTGGATTCAAACATTTTGACCCACTCTCGGCGCCACTTTCGGCCCAAGCGATCTTCCACTTCGGTTGCGACGATTTGATTTTGATCAATTTCAACTTCACGGATTGTGAAGTCCTTCATAGCCGAAGGACGGGCAAATTGAGAACTGGTGCTGCCGATTACTCCCTGCTTGCCAATAAAATTTTTCAAGAAGAGTTTGATTCCAAAAAAGCCTTTTGTTCGCAAGTCGTTATCGTCATAAACTAAAAGTTGAGAGTTTGGGGCTCCGTAAGACAAACTTTGTAAACGATCTTTCGATCCAGATTCGTTTTTGGGTTCGTAAAAAACATCGGATTGTAACAAGTCGATTTTTTCTTGGCTGACTTCAACATTGTAACCATAGGATTGAAAGTCAAACTTACTCTCTTTTTTTAACTGCAAGACGTATTTTGTAAAATCGGACTTCGATGGACTATCGATAAGGCCCGAGACTGAAGGGTAATATCTGTCGTTAATCTTATTAAAAACACTTTGTGAAACATCAAATTGGGACGGCAAAATAGCCGGCGTTTTTTCTGTCACAAAGGACTTCCAGTCCAGTACAATTTCATTTTTCTTTTTTAAAATATCTTGAACTTCGTAAAAGGTCTCGATCACCTTGGTGTTCAGAGGAGTCAAAATAAGCTCATCCGCCTTCGTGAAATCCATTGGGACTTTAACTTCGATACTGACATCATTAAAAACTTGAGAGATTTCTGGAAATTCATCAAACTGAGGTAGATAAGGCAACGAAAGGGCCTGTAACATCATAGCCGGTTTAAAATTCAAAACCCGCTTCATAGCCAATTCAACGGTTTGCTCTTTGTCGGAGTTATCAACAAATTTTTCATAAGCTTTGCGTAAATCTCGTGAAGGTGTCCCTAAATTAAAGTTTTCTGAATTGGTCGACGCAAAAACCAAGGCCACCACATCCCCATCTTTATCCAAAAGAGGGCCGCCACTGTTACCCGGGCTTGTTCCTGCGCTGTATCGTAAAAAGGTCACATCCGGATCGTCCAGGTCGGCCGTTTCACTGGACACAATCCCATCCCGAATTGCAATACCTTCGCCATGAACGTTACCAACCGTGTAAACCTTTTGTTCCACATCATATCCTGATGCAAAATTAAGGTGCCCGTAAGACTCCATGCCCTCGGTTCGCAAAAACAAATAATCTCTTTTCACGTCAAAGCCCAACACCTGAAGGATTTGGTGTTGCTTGCCATCAGATGTTTTTAAATAAAAATCATTATTGATATCAATAACAACACGACCAAAAAGACAATGGGCTGCAGTTAAAACGATGTTTGGTCCGACTAGAAACCCCGTACAAAAACCACTGGAATCTTTGAAATCGGCATCAGTAAGACCCGCATACTTTTTAAAATCTTCAATGGACTTTTCATCGCGAGTGGTCTCAAATTCGACAATTTTATCGCGCACACGGCTAATCAACTTTGATTGCTGAATCTCCTCGGGCTCGGTTCGAACCGCCAAGTAACCCAAGGTCACCACCAGCAGTAAGGCCGCGACCGCACTAGCGACAACAACCAATCTCTGTTTGAGCTTGGCTTGATGTTCACCATGAACAACTGAATAGAAACTGAGCTTGGCATCCCCTTTTTCAACATAGCGACGAGTGGCTAGGCCAATGTGATCGGTGATATTGAACACCGCCGAATCATCAATCACATGCTTGCGCGTGCGCTCCTTGTTTTCATAAAACCACTTGTCATCAGCAAAAAAAATTTTTCCATGATTCGGCGCCAAAGAGAAATGCTGCACCACGATATTGTTCTGGCTGGCGCGCCCCAGTGTGTATTCACCGGGTTCCAACTCGAGAGTCTCTACGACCATATCCAAGTGCAAAATGGCTAACTTCAGTTTCATTTTTTGTCTACTCCACTCCCGCGAGGGATTCGATAATACTACTGATATGTTTTTAAAGAGTAAAGGACTCTTGACCGGAACTTCATTGAACCGCTAGGTTGCCCTAAATGTCGAGACCCCATGTCCATTCCCTTCACATCTATCCTTTAAAGTCCGCAAAAGGCATCGAAGTAGATACCTTGTCGATCGATGCGGCCGGCGCCCGGTTTGATCGAGAGTGGATGTTGGTTAAAAAGAAAACAAAATCTTTTTTGTCTCAACGAACTCACCCAAAAATGAGTCAACTGACAACCTTAATGTCGTCAAACGCCCTACAGGTCGAATTTCCCGGCGTTTCGCCAATCACTCTTCCACTTGAGCATAGTCTTAGCGAAAACATCGAGGTTCTTATTTTTGGAAAACCTGTAATTGCTGAAAGAGTAGGCGCCGAGCAGGATGCGTGGTTCAGTGAAGTGCTCGGAACCGAGGTCTTTTTGGTGCGTACCTGCCAAAACAATAGACGAACGACCTCGGGCAACCATGGCCCAATAACACCCATTCGTTTTCCTGATGGCTACCCTTTCCTGCTGACAAACACTGAAACCCTATCAACTCTGAATGCCCGTCTGCCTGAGCCTATAGAAATGACCCGATTTCGCCCGAATATCGTAATCAGCGGAGCCAAGAGTGACATCGAAGACCAGTGGCAATCTTTTGTGATTGGTTCCCTCTCGTTTTTAGCCGTCAAAGCTTGCACTCGATGCTCCATCATCGATGTAAACCCCAACACTGGCAATAAATCTCCATCGGTTTCCACAGAACTCAAAAAATACCGCAGGGACGATGGAAACATTTTGTTTGGTGTCAATCTGAGTCATACCCATCAAGGAACCATTAAAAAAGGAAGTCCCCTCATCAACATTGTTGAAAAATAGTTCTCATAAGTTCAGAGCTTTTGACTTTTCCGAGTTCGGTCCGAGGAAAAACAGCAACAAAGTGAATTTTCGAAATCTTCTCGTAGGGCATTCGTTCTTTGTTGATCTGTTCCAAGGACAAATCGAAAGGCTGCGACTCAACAACCAGATGAAGATCAAAACCACGTCTTGGCTCGGGAGCTGGAACTAAAAAAATATTTTTGGATAACTCATTCTGCAAGGTTTCTTTCAAATGAAGCAAATTCACCGTCTCTCCTAGTATTTTTACAATTTCGGAGGTTCGACCTAGAACTCTTAGGGTTCGTCCACGGACTTCAATGCGATCGTCTAAAATAAATGGTTCAGGCCGAGGTTGCCAAGTCCATTCGCCTTCGGGATTCACCCAAAGAAATCCCTCAAAAAGACTGGCTGATTGAAGCTGATAGTGATCGGCCACCTTCTGCAAGTTCACGTGATCTAAAATTTGGGCTTCTGGCCACCCTGGATTTTCTAAACTTGGCAAAGGGGCCGCAGCCACTAGGGCAGCCGTTTCGGTCATCCCGTAACTGGGGATCAGGGGCCATCCCAACGCTCGACCCTGGAGATATACCTCTTTTTGCAGAGCACCCCCACCAACCAATACCAGACGCAGTGAAGACGGGGCTCGTAACCGCGCTTGAATCAAATCATACACCTGGGTTGGCACCAACGAAGCAATGGTTGCCTTTTCTTTTTCCAAAAGAGAGTAAAACTCTTCGGCACCCCATTTGGAAAATGTCACACACTTCGCTTTAGCCAAAACGCACCGGGCGTAAATTGATAGGCCACCGATGTGAAACTCTGGCAAGGGGTTCAACCAAACATCGGAAGCTGTGACTTTAAAAAAAAGGTTTACCGACTGGGCTGCAGTGAGAATAGCCTTTTTAGAAAGAGCCACCAACTTGTGGTTGATCGACCCCGACTCCGTCCCTGAACTTTTAAGCCAAACAACCCCTGACAACGTCTGCTGATTCACCGAACTCTGCAATCGATCCTTTAACTCATCAGGAAAGCGGGGGTTTATCAAAAGAGGGCTTTCAAGTGAATCCCAAAATTCACTGCCAAACTTCATATCTCCACCCAAGGAAGTTCATCGAACAAATCGTCAAAACCGATCCCATATTCGCCGGCAATTGTCAGATGAGGTCCTGTCGAATTCAAAAAATGATGAAACTTTGTTTCTTTATAATAGTTTTGCGACATCAGTCCGTAGTCATAAATCTGTTGCCCAGATTGCAAAGCATCCACCATGGCGTGGGCTATCCCCACCGGATGCCCAAGGTAGGAAGTAAAGATCAAGGGGTGATTTTCATCACTCTCCCAGTCTTGTTTGGCAGGTTTTACAATTCGGTAGGAATACGAGACCCGTCCCTCGGGAAAACCGGGATGGTCAAAAGCCCAAGGCCAATCCCAACCAGCCCACGATTCAGGGTCTTTAAAAGGATCTTCAACAAACTGCACGATTCCATTTAGACTTTCAATCTTTTCAAAGTATTGACGAGTTCCCGACCCATTGAAGTCCAAACGGAGCCAGGGTGCGCTCAAGTCAAAGTCCAACATTTTTTTTAGTACAGGTATCTCTTGCTCTGGTGAGCGTCCCACTTTTATTTTGACCGACTTAAAGCCTCGAGCGAGAGCTGCACCGACGGACTCAACCCAAGTCTCAGCAGGTCCAAAAACAAAAAAATGATTCCGAACTGTTTTCCCCGACAATAAGCGACTTTTGGCTGTTCTCTCTAAAGCGTCCCGCCTTGAAAAATACAAACTTTTTCTGATCAAAGGAGTCGACTGCCCATTTTGAATCATCAATGGAATCTCATCGAAAGAAGGATCGCCGAACTCAACCCAGGGGAAAATATCCGAATAACCAGGAGCTTGATCAGAGGCCTGGCTTTTCAGCAAATAGCCGCGACGAACTTCACCCGTCTTGGATTCCAGGTGATAGGGCGAAAGACACAACCTCATCCGATCACCAGTCCGAGCGACAGAAGTATTGAGAACAGCAGCTGGTGCAGTGCCGAAAGGCCCAAAACCTTATTCAATAATCTCTTATTCTCAATAGTAAAAACCAAACCAACAATCAAACCCGCCAAGGGCAACAGGGCATAAGTTATTAAAACGTAAACTCTCTGGTTTGCTATTAAAAAGTAGAGACTCAAAAGATAAGTTAGGACAGTTAGCAGGAGAATCTCAATTTTTACAAACTTATCCCCAAAACGCACCGCCAAGGTTTTTTTACTCACGTTACGGTCGGTCTCACTGTCGCGCAAATTATTGACTGCAATCAATATAGTCGAGAGAAAACCAACTTGCAGGCCCGCCACCACTGCGGCTCCGTTGATCTGCAGCGCCTGCAAAAAATAAGTTCCGCCCACAGCAAAAAGGCCAAAAAATAAAACCACAAACAGATCGCCCAACCCCAAGTAGGCCAAAGGAAATGGACCACCAGTATAACCATAGGCAAGGAAAAGAGACACAGCTCCCAACAGTACAATAGGCACCCCCCCCCGAACAACAAGGGGCACCCCTAAAGTCACGGCCAAAATCAAGAAAAACAAACCCATGGCCCAAACCTGTCGTTCGCTCAACCAGCCTTGTTGGGTAACTCGCTTCGGCCCGACTCGGGTGTCGGTGTCCGCGCCTTTTTTGAAATCGATTGCATCGTTCAACAAATTGGTTGCAATTTGAATACTAAATGCACTCAACAATGCAAACAAACTAATCCAATAGCCAGAGAAAGTTTGGAAAGAAAGACTCAAACAAGTTCCGACTAAAACTGGCACAAACGCAGCCGTCAGAGTTTTAAAACGAAAGGCCAATAGCCAGGGCTGGATTCTTTTAAGCACTTGCAACAACCTCCGAAATTTTGTTGGTCAGCGCCATAGGCTGATCAAAAACAACCCCATGTCCAGCTCCTTCAACCAAAGAAATATGAGTTTTTGGCAAAACTTTTGCAATCTCACTAGCCAGAGATACAAACTTTCTGTCAGCTTCACCACAGGACCAATAGATATTTTCAGAGTTGTCACTCATATATTGTCTTTTATCGGGCTGCGAAGCCAAGGACCAGTCTTCGATTATGCTCAACCAAGTTTTAAACGTTTCCTGGGAAAAATTACGCACCGGACGTGTTTTGTCATTCTCGAAGATTTTTTGTTGATCCCAGAGTTGCAACCATTCTTTTTGTGATAACTCAAAACCCTTTTGCGCCCACTCTTGGTCTCTTTTTCGTCTTTCCTCGACCCCAGACAATAAGCCCGGATGGGTTCCGATCAACAGCATCTTGTGGTAGCAATTTGGCAACAGATGCAACAACACCCGCCCTCCCAAAGAATATCCAATCACGATTTTTTTTGATTGAGATTTTGTGAGGTTAAGGCTTAGTCTTTGTCCAACCGCAAACAGCGATTTATCTTGATCAAGCCCCTTATACAATTCAACAAGATTGTGAAAAACAAACTGAAGATGGGGGCTTTGCGGCATTGATTTAATCACCGGAGCCCAATCTATGGGTTTACCTAAAAAACCATGGACAAAGTGAACCTCTATCTTTTCCATAACTGATCGTATCTTTGCCAAAAAAGCTTCGATTGCTCTGGACAAGGCGTCCACTCCGTCATACGAAGACCGCTTCCCGGCCGCATACTGTCTGGTGTTTCCAGTCGAGCATAGTCCCAACCCCAAAAGTCGGCGAAGGCCGCAAAATTTAAATGGTGTTGATTTTGAAAAAATGTATTTGAAAAAATTCGAGAAAAAATGCGACCGCCCCCATTATTGACCACGACTAGCTCGACATCTATTTTATTTTCTTTCAAATATTGAGACACCCAGAGCCCACTAAAGTCATAAAGAGTCGTCAAGTCTCCTAAAACAACTTTGTTCTGGGTGTTTGGGCTCATCCAACCTAAGGCTGAAGAAATTTGGCCATCAATACCGTTTGCTCCCCGATTGGTACGAATCGACTTGGGAGATTGATTCACCAAATCCCACATCCGCACTGGCAAACTATTCCCAATATAAAGACTCTCATTATTATCAAGGGCTTCTTCTAACTTTTTGAAAAATGAAACTTCAGACAACGGAAACTCCAGCAGCAATCCCTCGACCGCGACTTCCATCTCTTTCCCTAAATTGAGCCAATAAGTCCAGTCCCACGGTGGAAGATCAAGCCCGCTGAAGTGAGCCAAGTCCAATGTAAAAATCTTGGATTTATCGGTTCCGGAAAAATTTTTGTTGGAAAAACTATAGATCGGAATTTGCATTTGGTCCAAGTCGCGCCAGTGTCGCCCTAATGGCACATCACCAATACGGATCACATTGCTGACGTCGCCAGAGCGCAAAAGTTGTGAAACCATAGCGTCCCCACCCATTAACAAGGCACCATAAAGGTTAGGGTGTCCACGCAAGCCCGAAGCCGCCTCTAAAAAAATGGGCACCGAAACATCTTGCAAAAATTGCAGAACGTTGGCTCGCTCGCTTTTCTCTAAAGAGCCTACCACAACCAGGGCTCGGTCCAAAGACAGTTCCACAGTCTGAGCACTGAGTGGTAAAAATTGAGGGTCTCGCCCTGCAAACTCGAAAGAACCCACTGGGCCGTCGAGCAAAGGTTCATCAAAACCAACGTTGATATGATAAGGTTTCTTTAAATCAATTTTTAATTCGAAAGCCTCTCCGGCAGTGATATCAAAAGTCTTTTCCACAAAGCCCGAAAAAATTTGGGACTGATCAATAGCCTGTGGCGCCCCGGTCCCGCGCAGACGCCTGGGTCGGTCCGCTGAAACCAATATCAAAGGCGTATCAGTGTAATAAGCTTCGATGGCTGCCGGGAGAAGTTCAGCTACGGCCGTTCCTGAGGTTGTCATGACCGCCACCGGTCGCTGATCTCGGCGGGCTCGCCCGAGTGCAAAAAACCCCGCCGATCGCTCATCGTAAAACGTCAAGGTTTGGAAGGATCGAGTCTGACTGAGAATCTCAACAAAGGGAGCGTTGCGTGCTCCTGGACAAATACAAATGTCTCTTACACCCTGAGAGGCAAGGTTGCGTAAAAAATTTTTGCAGAAGTCTAAATTCATAACAATCCAAAAATTTTCTTAACAGAGTCTCTTTTGTTGGCGAGCTCTTTCCACTCTCGTTCGAATTGACTTTGCTGAATCACGCCACAGCCGGCTCCAATTTGAAAATTTTCGTGATCCCATGTCAGGTTGCGAATCGATACGATTACATCAGCCGAGCGGGGTGAGAAGGAAATCGCAAAAGGAGCCCCAAATCGATTTCTCGGAAGACTCTCTTCAAACTCCTGCAGAAGCCTTCGGCTTTTCTGACGAGGGTACCCACCAAGGGCCGCCGTCGGATGCAGTCTTTCAATCAATCTTTCTAAACGCATTGGCGAATTGGTTTTCAATTCAAGAGGTGTCAACAGGTGAACCAGATCTGGAGTCGACACAACTGTTGTTTCATGGACATCGACGGCGCCAAAGTTTTTTAACTGATCGACAATATCTTCAATCACTTTTTGATGCTCGACTTGCTCTTTGGGATCTTGTTTGAATGAATCCGGATCGCTCTCCCATTGCTCGATTGAGCAAGTGCCGGCCAAAGCCATGGTGGCAAAATGCTTTTCATTGATTTGAGAAATCAACACTTCGGGACTGACCCCGATCTCTCCTTGCTTGCTTTGCCAATGCCCATAAGTAAAACCTTTTTCCACTCGTAAGGCTCGGGCCACGAGGGTTTCCAGAAAAGGCTCTTCCCCAATAATTTTTCCCTGCTCAAAAGCATAAGGAACAACCTTTTCAACCGATTGATCCGCAATGGAAGCTTGAATACGCTGAAACTGTTCTTTAAAGCCATCACTCGAAAGGGGCTTCCACTCAACTTCCATTTCTTTTTCTGTAAACAAGCCGCGGGCTTCATCTCGACTGATTTGCAGGGCATAGGGATACAAGGTCCAGGGCGCCTGAGATTTTTCAAAAAATTGCGGGCACTGAAGAGCCACCGCTTCGGGGCGGGCATCGCTCAAATAAGGAGTTCCCCAAAACAGCCAAACTTCATCCTTTTTCGCAAAAATGGCACCGGACTCAAGAAATTGGCTACGGTTAAAATCATTGGGATCAAACATGTCTGCTTTATTCCACAGATCTTTAAAAATGAATAGATTTGATCTTAGGAATTTGCCACTACCAGAGGGGATTTTCTAGGAAGTTGCCTATTTTTTTGGTAAGGTGGCGCCGTCAGAGGATAGGATATGAATCGCGTTGTTAATATTGGACCACTAGCTGTTGGAAATAACACATTTACTGTCATTGCTGGACCTTGTTCGATTGAGTCCGAAGAGCAATTTTTACCCACCTCTCAGTTTGTCATCGAACAGGGAGCCTCTGTTGTGCGGGGCGGCATTTTTAAGATGCGCACCCAGCCGGATGCTTTTCAGGGCCTGGGAGAGCAGGCGCTGGGTTTTGTAAAGAAAATGAAGGAAGTGGTGAAAGCCCCCTTTATTGCCGAGATCACTGATCCCCGCCAATTGGATCTCTTGATGCCAGTGGTGGACTGCTTTCAAGTCGGCAGCCGTAACATGTACAATTATGAATTGCTAAAAGAGCTGGGAAAACAAAAAGTTCCGGTTTTACTAAAACGGGGTTTTTCGGCCCTGATAAAAGAATGGGTCAAAGCCGCGGACTATTTGGTCTCTTCCGGGAATGATCAAGTGATTCTCTGTGAGCGTGGCATCCGTTCTTTCGAAGGACCCATGCGCAACACCTTAGATTTGGCCAGTGTCGCCTACCTCAAACAACATCACGATTTTCCCGTTTTTGTTGACCCCTCCCACGGAACTGGGCGCCCCGAGCTTATTCCGGCCATGTCGAAAGCGGCCATAGCCAGTGGGGCCGATGGATTGATGATTGAAGTCCACCCCCATCCCGACCAAGCCTTAAGCGACGGTTTCCAAGCATTAAACTACGAGGCCTTCGCCAGCTTAATGGATCAGATCGAGCCTTTTTTAAATCTTATGAATCGGAAGCTTGTTCGTGGATAAGCGAGAGCAAACTATCAAAGGCATGTTTTCTGAAATTGCGGGTTCTTACGATCGCGCCAATTCGGTTTTAAGCTTTGGTATTCATCATCTTTGGAAGCAAAAACTTGTGAACATGACACCGGTAAAAAGTGGCGACAGTGTTCTTGATTGCGCTACTGGAACCGGCGATTTGGCTCTACTTTTTAAAAAGAAAGTGGGATCGGAAGGCGAAGTCATTGGCACTGATTTCTGTCAAGAGATGTTGGACGAAGCTCCCAACAAAGCCAGTAAACAAAATTTGGATGTCCGTTTTCAATTGGCAGACGTCACCAATTTACCTTTTGAAGATAATACTTTTAATGCCAGTAGTATTTCTTTTGGTATTCGGAACGTCGAAGATCGGGAGAAAGCCTTCAAAGAGCTAGCCCGTGTGACTAAATCCGGCGGCTCCGTTATGATCCTTGAGTTTGGTCAAATTCAAACCCCCGGAGTCAAACAGGCCTATAACTTTTATTCGCAAAAAGTTTTACCCAAAGTCGGTGGGTGGGTTTCAGGCAAGCCAGAAGCCTACCAGTACCTTAACGACTCGTCTCAGGTTTTCCCCTGCGGCCAAGACTTTGCCAACGAAGTGGTGGCCACCGAACTTTACACAAGTGTCAATGTGAGCCCTCTCAGCTTTGGTGTGGCTTATATTTACAAATGCATTGTGCAGTAGTCGATCTTCTTATTTTTCGACTTCCAATTTCAAAAACTCAAAAACAGCCACTGCAAGACCTGCATAAATCATTGTTGTAAAGACAATAGAATCAATATCACGAATCTCAATATAGCGAAGTACGGGCTCGTAAAAAAATCGAGTCTGTAAAAATCCTGCCCCCATCAATGCCAAGTACCAAATCGAAAAATTTGCAAACACCCGCGCCTTTCCCTCTGAATCTAAAATGGGATTGCAACTTTCAAGAACGCCACGGATGAAACTCTGGATTAGGGTTAGATAAGAGATGTAGACAACCACTAAGACATTCAATTTGAAATGCAAATTTAGAGCATATTGGTATCGATAAATCAAAAAATTGAGTGTCGGGCCGAAAAGCAAAGATAAAAAGAACAACCTTCTGTTCAGCTTGTCTTGGTCATAAATTAAAAACTGGTCAAGTCTTTTTGATAGGTTCATTCCCCCTATCTTCAAGGCTGGGTCGGGAAAAATCCACCAGACGAACTCTGAATGGCTTTTTCAAATGTTTAAGTAGACTGAACGGCCGACTAGAGATCGTTCTGGCCGACGACACCGACCGCATAGTGGGAGCCAGCCCCATCCGACGCCCACTGTCGGTTTCGCATCAACGAGTCACTGGTAAAGACCCCTCATCCGTCGCACGGTTGAAAAGCTTCGATAGAAAAGATTCAAAATTTTTCCAAGCCCCTCGTACTTCTTTAAAAAATCCACCGGACCGAATGTGTTGAAAAAGCTCTTTAAGTTGCGCTTCGATGGGACGGTCGATTTTAAGTCTTTTATTAAGGTACAAAATGGTTACGATCGCCGATAACAATCCGACAAAGCCACCCGGGGTTAAGGCCACGGCGCTCATACCGGCAAGCCCGAGCACACCACCCTTTTTAAAGGCCTCGGGGTGAAAGTTTTCTTGGTAGCCGTAGGCTAAACCGCAAATAGCAATCAAACAAAGAAAAGGTTTGGCAGCAAACACGCCAGCCACACCGATTTCTCCTAATGCTTGCGAAAAAGCTTCTTTGTCTTTTTGAGTCCAACCCAAAACCAAAGCCACGATAGCTATGGTCTCGCCGATCAGAGGATCCAGGACCTCTTTTTTGTTTTGCTGAAAGGTCTCGATGATGACGGCTTCGTTAACACCCAAATTACGCAACAAAGTAAAAAAGTTGTCCTTGGCCCTTTGGGCTTTTTCGCCCTCGGCCTTGGCTTTCACTTTATTGACATATTCTTTTCCCCAGCCAACAAAGGCTTCTTTTGTTGCTTTAGGATCTGACTTCACAATCTTTTCCACTTTTGCTTTGGAGCGCCCGATTTTCTCAAAAAGCGTATCACGAAGTTCATCGGCCACCATGGTGACATTTTTTTCAAACTGATCCCACTGCTCTCTAAACACGGACACCTCCATGAGCCTCTTTCTTAGCTTCATCCCACTGCTGACTCAACTCTTTCACCTTTTTCAACTTATCTTTCATCGTTTGTGAAGCTGACCCCTCTTGCGTCGGCCAGTCGCCCAATACTGAAGTTAAAATCTGGTTCCAGTGAGCCTCACTAGGATCCAAAGCCAGATTGGTCCACATATCACTGATAACCTCTCTGTATTCTGCTTTAAGATGAGGATAACGTTCTTTCGCCCGCTGATATTGACGATAAATCTGCACCATCAAGCTACGCAACGCCGGCTTATGGGGGAACTTGACCTGAAAACGGCGCGCATCCTGTCGAACTTGCTGCATAACACTATGATGGTCAGATTCGGCAACAGAGTTCTCGCTCCGATCGACTTGAAAAAGCACAAGAGCTCCCGCGAACAGCCAAAGAAAAACAGGTTCCCAGGTCATTAAAAACAAACCAACAAAAAAGACTACACTTAAATCTCTGAATTTTCGTTTCGACATTATACCCATCCTTCCGATTAGTGAGTGGTGACAACTTCAGGAACAAGAACTCTTCCTGGCAATTGTCGTCCCTTTAATTGCATTTTCAGTTGTTGCAAACGAGATTTCCGAAAATGATCGGTTCGCTCCTTGCGCATGCGTACAACCTCATTTTTCCAGTCTTCATTTGGCCCCTGAAGAGTTTCAAGGCGGGATTCCAATTTTAAGATATTTTCTTCGACCACACTGAGCTCTGGTTTTAAGTGACTGATTTCGGCATGGATCCTCGAGAACTGGCTGTGTAGGTCTTCTCGCATTTGCACCGATTGGCTTCGCGAAACCAAAATCGCCAATTGCGACTCAGAGCGCTCGATTTGCCGATTCAATTCGACCTCGACCTGCTTCGCAGTTTCAATTTCAGAGGTCACAATGTGCAAATTGCTTTGGGTTTCTTCGACCTCTTTGACCAAAAGATCCATTTCTTCCATCAAGCGAATGGCCAAATCATCTCGGTCCTGATAAGCTGCGACCTCGATGTCTTCTTTCATGTTAAGACGTTTGTTTTCCAACTTATTTATTTGAGTTTCAAATTTTTTTCTCTGAAAAATCAATTCAGTCAGGCTTTCTTTTAGTCTTTTTTGACCTCTTTTTTGTTTGGCTATGACCGCTTTGGCAGCCGAAGTCGGATCAGAAGGTCCATTTCCAAAAAGTTTCCTAAAAATCTCACCGATACGATCAAAAATCGTCATGTGTACTCCTTTGTTAAATTTCCTAAAGTAAAATTAAAATGCGGCCCTTGTTCGAGGGGTCACATCACTAGTTTTGAATTTGGCTATGGTTTGGTAAAAGAAAATGAAGCGCAAAGTACACCAACAGCACAGTCCCGGCTGATCCAAGCAAAGCAAAGAAAGTTAAAATTCGCAGAGGTACGACGTCCACTTCCAAGCGCTCAGACAGGCGCAAGCAAACTCCCAAAATTTTTGGTTTTAGTGCGCTCTCTTCTTTGCCTTCGACCGGCATGATAAAAGCACAGACAAAATAGAGAAACAACCCGACTCCAAAAAATAAAATACTAATGAACCAAAACAGGCGAACCAGACCGGGGTTGATATCGAATCGTTCACCAAGCCCTTGGCAGACCCCAGCCAACCATCCGTTGCTCGATCGTGTCCATTGATTCTGTAAACGTATTGATTTCATCTTCTACTCCTTTGGACCCCTTTAAGAGTCGTTGGTTGTTTAATGATCACCACCCTTGCGACCACTGCATATAAGCATATTATGATATAATGTTATATAAATCTATATAATTTCTGCGACTCCTAGACCATTGGCCTAAGTTATTGTAAATATTTAGGATTATTCTGACTCACAGTGAGAATTGCGAAGAAGGACTTTATTTTCTCTAAATTCAGTAGGTCTTTGACAGCTGGCCAACAATTTTCCGGAGATCTCAAAACAAGGGGCCAAAACAGGTCTCAAAGTGAGACAGCTTTGTTCTGAGCGGAACAACCCTTGCTCTACCCATGGGTAAGGAAGGTTTCATGAAGCACGTAATGTTATCACTATTTTTGTTGTTTGGTTTTGCGGGCCCGGCTATGGCTAGCGAGACCACACTTCCCTTTTTTGAGGAGATCATCAACGCCAATGGGCGCTTTGACGATCGAACCTGTCAGGGGACGGCCAATCACCCTCGGTACCGACGTTTGTGTTGCCATCAGGGTTGGCGAATGAACTGTTCTTATCTCTATCGACAATTTGAAAACAACCGCTGTGTACAAACACGGCTCGGCAACTTTCAACGATGCAGTGATATCCCCAGTCTCGATAATATAACAGAAGAAGCAGCGGCCGAAGAGCCCTCTCGTCCGCGGGGAACTTATCCCTTAACGAGACCCGCGGGCGCTCTCAATTACGCGGCTGACCTCACCGCTTGCGCTTCTTTCGGGAGGCAGCGTGCCGGCGGAGCCAACTACTGTGCCCGCGGAGTTCGACATGCTTTGGCTTGTATGGCCCGCCGACAGGGGCGAAATGTGAACAATATGTATTTTCACTGCGGAGGCAGCGCCTACAACTATTGGAATGAAGGCTGTATGGAACGTCGAGGTTTTGTCAACATGATCAACAGTGATCCGAGCTACTGTAGTCGTCCTGGCGTTGTTCGTGTCTATTGGGGCGGCAATCATCGACAACGAGGATACAGTGGCGGTGACTATCATGGACATATTGAATTTTTAGGGACCGACGGAATGTGGCACGCCGGTGTTTCTTCGGGCCTTCCCATTGACCAACGTCTGGGACGGGATCGTCGTCGCTTGAAAGCTTGTTACATCTTACCCGAGGGGAGAATCCAATGAACAAACTCATTAAAGTTCTAACAGCAACATTGATCATATTGACCTGCGCGGCTTGGTCGACCCGAGAACAAGCTTGCAATAACTGTGATTCGGCTGACCAAATCTTAATTAAAGTCTTAGAAACGCAAAAAGCTTTTTTGCGTAAAGAAAAAGATATGAAAGACAATAATGTGATCTTTGGCCCTACAAACGAGCGAAAAGACTTTGAACTGGCTCAAGGTGAAGCTTATCGATTCGTTTGCGACGACGACAAAAACTCTTTAAACCCTATGGAGAAGAAAGCCTTAATTCGATTTGTATTTGCAATGAACAATCTCGATATCGAATCAGAAGCGATACATGACCTGAATGGATGCTTTCGACGCAAAGTCTTGCGGACCAGGTCAGCCTACGCAATGGCGGCTGACTCTTTGGGAAAAAAGGATTTACTCAAGCAGTTTCTGATTGATAACCGCCCTACCTACCAGGATCAAACTCGCTGAGATCACTCTGAGAGGCGCAATAAGGATTGCCGCATCTCCTCCACTTTGGAGGCGATGCTAGCTAACAGCTGCTTGTCTGCCTCGACCACATCTTCAGGGGCATTAGCGAGGAATCTTTCATTGGTCAGTTTTCCATTTATTTTTTGAATGTCTTTTTCCTGCTTTTCAATCAACTTTTTAAGTCGAGACACTTCTTTTTCAAGGTCGACCAAACCTTCTAGGGGAATCACGACATCGACTTCAGAATCCCCTAGCCGAATGGGCGCAACCGCACACTTCTTTAGGCTATCTCTCTGGGAAATAGAACAGTCGCTTAAGTTCGCCAAGCGAATGATTTCAGACTTATTACTTCCAAGAATTTTTTGGGATCGGTCATCTTTTGGTGTCAACCAAACACTCATCTTCTCGCCCGGCTTAATACTGTTTTCGCCACGAATGTTTCGTACCGCTGTGATAACTTCTTTTACTAGCTCCATTTCAAAGGAGGCCTCTTCGCTGCCCAGAGAAAGCCATTTTTGATCTTTTTCGAACTCGGGGTAAGCATCAATGATACAAGCTTTGTTCTTTATCGGAAGCTTTTGATAGATTTCCTCAGTTATGAAAGGCGAAAAGGGGTGCAACAAACGTACAATCCGATTCAAGGTCTGAGCCAGAACCAACTGAGTGACTTTCTTTTGGTCGTCGTCTTCACCATAAAGAACGGGTTTAGAGAACTCCAAATACCAATCACAGAATTCATGCCAGGTGAAAGAGTAGATGCGATTGGCTGCATCAGAAAAGCGCATATCTTCCAAGTACTTGTTCACATCTTGTTCCACAAGGCCGGTTTGATAAATGAGCCACTGATCGGCCGTGGTCAACTGGGCGATACTAACCACAGCATCGGTACCCTCGGCAGGTCCTTCAAAACCTTCCATATTGGACAGAGAAAATCGGGTCGCATTCCAAATTTTATTCATAAAGTTGCGATAGCCCTCAAGTCTTTGCACAGAAAACTTCAAATCTTTGCCAGTAGCCATTTGTGACATCAATGTAAAGCGAAGAGCGTCCGCTCCGTACTCGTCGATCATTTCGACGGGATCGATGGAGTTGCCCAAACTTTTTGACATCTTTCGCCCTTGAGAGTCACGGATCAGACCATGAATATAAACCTTACGGAAAGGAACATCGCCCTTTAACTCAAGTCCCATCATGATCATGCGGGCGACCCAGAAGAAAATAATATCATGACCCGTAACCAAAACTGAGGTTGGGTAGAAAGTCTTTTGCGCCTCTGTTTCTTGCGGCCACCCCATGGTGCTGAAGGGCCACAGTCCCGAACTAAACCAAGTGTCTAAAACATCTTCGTCCTGGCTAATTTTTTTGCCACCACACCCCTCACACTGGCTGGGGTCATCTTCACTGACAGTCACTTGCTCACAATCTTCACAATACCAAGCTGGTATTCGGTGCCCCCACCAAAGCTGACGAGACACACACCAGTCCTCAATGATATTCATCCAATGCAAATAAGTTTTCGTCCACTGCTCTGGAATAAATTGAATTGTCTCGTTTTCTACAACATGGCGGGCAGGCGTCGAAAGATCTTTGGTCTTCACAAACCATTGTTTGCTAAGGAAAGGTTCGACCACAGCACCCGTACGGTCGCAATACCCCACAGCATGTTGGTGTGGTTCGATTTTTACAATAATTTTTTTGTCTTCGAACTCTTGGACTATTTGCTTTCGAGCTTCCTGAGCTTTTAGGCCTTGCCAAGGGCCGCCATTTTCGTTCAGGGTCCCATCAGCATTCAGAATGTTAATAAACTCTAAGTTGTGTTTCTTTCCTAGTTCATAGTCGTTAAAGTCATGGGCTGGAGTGACTTTAAGAGCTCCGGTTCCAAACTCACGGTCCACATATTCGTCGGCAATAATCGGAATCTTTCTATTGATCACAGGCAGGGTGATCGTCTTACCAACCAAGTGTTTATATCGCTCATCCTCAGGGTGAACACAGACCGCACTGTCGCCAAGATAGGTTTCGGGGCGGGTGGTCGCAATAATCAATTGGTCTTTTGTTTCATCGACGGTGTAGGCCAAATGATAAAGATGACCTTTGGTATCCTTGTGCACAACTTCAAGGTCCGATATAGCTGATTGCAACGGCGGCGACCAGTTGACCAGTTTTTCACCCTGATAGAGCCAACCCTTTTTATAAAGATGGACAAAAGTTTTACGAACAGCTTTAGAAACACCCTCATCAAGAGTGAAGGTTTCTCGCTTCCAGTCAACGGAATCCCCGAGTCGTTTCATTTGAGAGTAAATGCGATCACCGTAAGTTTGCTTCCATTTCCAAACTTCATTTAAAAAAGCTTCTCGCCCCATCTCTAGTCGGTCTTTGCCTTGTTTTTTAAGATCTTTTTCTACAACCGCTTGAGTTGCTATACCGGCGTGATCCGATCCTGGCAGCCACATGGCATTGAACCCCTGCATTCTCTTCCATCGAATCAAAACATCTTGAATCGTATGGTCCAGGGCATGCCCCATGTGCAAAAAACCGGTCACATTGGGCGGTGGTAAAATGATACTGTAGGGGTGCTTTTTGGATTGGTCCTCGGCCGCAAAGTAATTTTGGTCTTCCCAGTGTTTATAAATACGGCCTTCAACATCATTTGGATTGTAGCGATCACTCAAATTCTCAGACATCCCGATTATTTAGCACAAATTAGGGGTGATCCCAAGCCCTCTCCCTTCACAACTGGCAAATTTAAGTTATAATCAGAGTATGAAGCCTATTTTATTGATTTCACTATTATTTCCATTCGTTTGGGGAGTGCAAGCCCGGGCCTCCAGTTTAGAAATTTGCGAGTACAAGATTAAAATTCTTTCGACCACCGAAAATGACCTGCGAGTTGACGTCATCGAGACCCTTGTTTCTCCTGGCTTCAACGCCAAACTTAAGATTTTAGCCTGCCAGGGAAAAATTAAAAAGGGGCGAATCCCCATGGATGAAATCTCCCAGGGAAAAGCTTTAGCAACCAAAGGGGTCACACTGAAGGCCGAGTGGAGATCGTACTCGGCTATGACTCCGAATGGGCCTACAAACAGCGTCTCTTGGAAATTATTTCCGTTGAAAAATTAAGCGGAGGCTTTTTGCGGGTCTGGCAGTCGACTGGTAACGACCATAAATAAAAGTATCCCAATCACCGCCATCGCACCCGAAGTGAAAAACGGGGCTCCCTGGGAAAACTCCTGATAAAGCCAGCCACCTAAAATGGGACCAACGATACGCCCAATGGCGCCCATGGAATTCATGACTCCAAGAACATAGCCTTGGTCCTCATCATCAGAAATAACGGAAGCCAAGCCGACGATGGGAGGGCGCATGCAACCATTGCCCACGGCCAACAAAGTCATGACCACTGCCAACACAGGAATTGTGAAGCTGAAGCCGATACCAAAAAACGAAATGGCCATGGCTATCAACCCAAACATTAAGGTTTTTTTCTCGCCAAATCGAGGGATCCATTTCCGGATAAAGTAACCCTGAGTCAAGACCATCACTACGCCCACGTAGGCAAAACTGATGGAGGCCACTTTATAGTCCCAAGCAAAACGATCTTGAACGAAGGGGAAGACCATCACTTCCATCAGTGCCATCGCTAAACTCATCAAAAAGAAAATAATAAAAAGAGACCGAAGCAGGGGTTGTTTAAAAATAAAGGTCAGTGATTCCCAGCGCCCCACCCGGCTTGAGGTTTTTTTCGGCTGAGTCAGCGTTTCAGGAAGCATAAAGTAGGCAAGAATCAAGTTGATCAAATTGAGCCCGGCCGCCACTAGAGCTGAAAACTGGATACCAAAAGGCGGCTCACTTCCTAATGACTCTCCGATGGGTCCGGTCAGTCCCGCGATGGCTGGTCCCATTATGAAGCCGAGTCCAAAAGCTGCGCCGATCAATCCCATGCCTATGGAGCGCTGATCTTTAGGAGTAATGTCGGCAATATAGGCTTGGGCTGCTGCTATATTAGCTGCAAAAAATCCGGCCAGGGCCCGTGCGATAAAGAGATAAATAAGTTGCTGAGCAAATGCGAAAAAAGTGTAGGAAAAAACAGCACCCACCAGACTGATCAAAATGATGGGGCGTCGGCCAAACCGATCGCTCAACCGTCCCCAAAGGGGTGAAAATAAAAACTGCATAAATGAATAAACAGCCATCAACAAACCAATTTGCAATGGGCTGGCTGCAAACTCGCGAGCCAAATATGGAATCAACGGAAGGATGATTCCGAACCCAACGAGGTCGAGAAAAACGGTAAAAAAGATGAGTTTCAGGGCACGTTTTTGCTGGCTATTCATGCTGCTCAATGTGCCCTCAGTCTTGGAAATTGGCAAGAGCTCCCAAGCTTGGGAGCATCAAGACGTAATGATTTTAGAGGTCGGCCGGTTTTTGAGGCACCGACACTTGAAGGTTCGGCTCATTGATTTCTGGATCGGGGACCACGCTGTGCCCTTGTTCAATCATGGCCAAATGAGCCTTAACTAAAGACTTCAACCCCGCCTCAAACTGCATGCGGGATTTCTTAAGGTCGTTGATGTCTTGGTACATATCTCGTAGTGACTCCCGAGCTTCTTTAATAATGATATCAGACCGCTGACGAGCCTCGCGAACGATAAGCTCAGCTTCGCGCTGAGATTCATGCCGCATTCTTTCCGACATCTGTGAAGCCGTCTGCAGAGTTTGTTTCAAGGTCTCTTCCCTCTCTTGGTGATCTTTGATCAAGGCCTCAAGGGATTGTTGTTTTTCTACAAGTTGTTGGTGTTGACGAGAGAGGGTTTCAAATTCGTCAGCCATATCTCTAAGAAACTCATGGACTTCCTCGGTATCGAGCCCGTAAATTTTACGCCCAAATGTTTTGTTGGCGATGTCGATCGGTGCGATTCTCATAATTCCCTCCCTGGTCATTATCCACGCTATGAGTTTTCTTTAGCGAGCTCGTGGTCTCGCATCAATGCTTTATTAAAACTCATTCTGAGGATTCCTTCAAGTTCAAGCTCTCGCATTGAAGCTAAACCGGCTGCCGTGACCCCTTTTTTTGACGCAACCCTCACTGTTTGTTGATCAAAACTCAAATCAGGGCTTTCTGCCGCCAACTCAGCCGTTCCACGGAAGGTTTCAATGACGACTTTTCTTGCAATTTCAGGGGAAACGCCATTCTCTTCGATCCAATCTTGCCAGTATTTCATCAGCTCCAGAACAAAACCAGTTCCGCTGGCAGAGGCCACCATTAGAGACGAAAACTCCTCGCCCTCCTCTGTGGAGACCACATAGCCCAAAGGCGAAAAAAGGTTTTTAACCAATTTTTCGATAACAATGTTTGATTTCTCCAAACAAAAGGAGACCACAGCCTGACAAATGAAGATGGGAGTGTTTGGCATGACTCGAACCAGAGCCGCCTCTCCAATGTACTTACGCAAGGTTGACAGTTGAATTCCCGCCGCCAAACTGATTGCAACCTTATCCGATGTGAATGTTTCCCGCAGCGGCTCGAGAAGGTCTAACAGGTCCTGAGGCTTGGTCGCTAAAATAATGATGTCTGATTTTTCAACCAACTCTTCCGCTGTCGCCACGGCATTGACTTGAAAGCGACTCACCATCTTCTGCACCTTACCAGGGGTGCGGTTGTGAACAAAAACTTGCTCTGGAACAAGAGTTTCGCTGGTCATTAAGGCCGAGAGAATGGCCTGTCCCATGTTACCCAATCCAATGAATCCGATTTTTTTGTCGTGCAAAGAAAAAGTCATAGCACTCTCCAGCAACAATTCTGGTACGAACAATCAAAAATAGCAATGATAAATCGATGTTAAGAGCGCGGACCCATAAGGCATTCGCCCAAACGAACCATTGTCGCGCCCTTGCGCAGAGCCAATGGATAATCGTGACTGGTTCCCATAGACAATGTCACAAAGGAATCAGGGTATTTCGACTGCCAGTTCCGAAACAAGGTCGAGCACTTTTCAAACCACTCTAAAGTTTCAGGCTCACTTTCAGAGAGGGGCGGGAAAAACATAAAGCCCAACAGTTCGATGTTCGAAGCTTGTATAGCTAACTCAACAAGCTTTTCCAAATCAGCAAGACTCACCCCTTGCTTAGAATCTTCGTTGGCCACATTGACTTGAATTAGAACCTTTTGCACACACCCCTTGTCAGAGGCAACTTCTGAAATTTTCTGCAATTCAACCACCCGAGACACGGTTTGAATTAAATAAAACTCTCCGACGATATCTTTTATTTTTTTTCGTTGTAACTGTCCGATAAAGTGCCAACGAATGGGCAATTGCTTCAAGGCTTGTTTTTTTGCCAAGGCTTCTTGAATATAGTTTTCGCCAAAGTCCTTGATACCCAGATCAAAAAGAGACTCCACTTTTTCTGCCGATTGTTTTTTTGAAACTGCCAAAATTGTCGGCGAGCTTGGAACAAGGTTGCAGTTTCGTTCTCGTTCAACGACCACTTGAATTTTTTCAAGATTTTCTTTTAACTGTCCAGCCATTTTCCTCAATCACCTTGCTTATTTTCTCTATGGGTAAGCCAATAACATTGTTTAGAGATCCCCGATATTCCTTTACGAATTTTATGGCCTCACCTTGAATTCCATAGGCCCCGGCTTTATCCCGAGAGTCCCCTGTTTTGACATAGTCGAGAATGTCGGATGCCCGCAACTTCAAGAACTCCACAGAAGTGATTTCATGCCCCAAAATGAGACGTTCTGATCTGAGATCGAACAGACAAAAGCCCGTAATCACCTGATGGACCTGGCCCGAGAGCTGGTTTAAAATATCTATAGAATGTTGGTCGTTTTTTGGTTTACCGAGAATTTGCTCATTAAAAACCACCACTGTGTCCGCTCCAAGCATCAAAAAGTCTTTAGATTTCGGCAGGTTAGGGTTTGTTTTGGCGGCATACACCTTTTGTCTGGCACAGTCAGAAATCCTCTCTGGCAAATTCAGGTTTTTATTAAGAATTTCCGATACTTCTATTGGGAATGTGCGAAATACAAAACCCTCTTCTTGAAGAATTTGTTTTCGGCGAGGAGATGTTGATGTGAGTAATATTTCGCGCATGGGGACTTTTTAAAAAAAAGGTAGAAAAATGGGAAGTGATTTATTGCTTTATTTGGGAATCTTGTTGGCGGGGTTTTCTGTTTTATGGACCGTTTATACCATTTTTTCTGTAAACGAAGACAGCAAAGCCCTATCTTGGGCGACCGGCGACCAACCCGACAAGTCGGAATCCCCCATCATTAATATTTCTCGGCCACTTGTTCACCAATTGACCATCAAATACGCCAAAAGAGTCAAAAACAAAAACTTTAGAGAAAACATCGAGTATAAAATTATGACTGGTGGGCTTGAGAATGAGCTCAATGTTGATGAGTTTATTGGTCTTAAAATGCTTTGGGGGCTGTTCTTCCCCGCCTTTGTCGCAATCTTAAATGCTTCTTTACAGCTCGGTTATCCCTGGATTGTGATTGTCATGGCAATTCCTTTGGGATGGATGATTCCCGACTTTCACGCCAACAAACAGAAACAAAATCGCTATCAGGCCATCATTGTCGACCTCCCCTTCTTCGTCGACTTGTTAGCCTTATCAACCCAGGCTGGGGCTGATTTCATGGGAGCTATTCAAAAAATTTCGGACGCCGCCGAGGAAAGTCTCCTAGGTAAAGAATTCGACAAAGTCCTGCGGGACACCCGCCTTGGTAGCACTCGGGAGCAAGCGATGAAAGCGATGTCGAGAAGGCTCGACATCCCCGAAGTCACCAGTTTCGTAAACGTACTCACGGATGCCGACGCCACCGGCGCCAGTATTGGCGACGTACTCAAAGAGCAGTCAGAGCAAATGCGCTTAGAGCGATTTGTTAGAGCCGAGAAAGCCGGAGCCAGAGCTTCACAGGCCATCCTGTTGCCAATGATGATGTTTATCATTCCAGCTGTTTTTATCATGGTTTTTGCACCGGTCGGACTTCAATTCGTCTATGGAGGGCAGTAAGTGACCTCAATGATCAATCAAAGCAAAAACAAAACTCTCGTCCCCAAGCTAACGGTTGCTGAAAGCTTCCGGACTCGAGCTCAGGGTCTGATTGGGAAGAAGAATCTTCCTAGCGATGAAGGCATTTGGTTTCCAAAGAGTAACTGGATACACACATGCTTCATGTCGATACCCATTGACGTGATCTATTTAGACCGAAACATGAAAGTGAAAAAACTTCAACCCCATCTGCAACCCTGGCGTATGCCAGCACCAGTCCTCAGTGCCCGTTCAGTCCTTGAAGTCAGCAGTGGGTTCATAGAAAAAAATAATATTCAAATCGGAGACATTCTTTATGTGGGCGATTAAAATATTAAACGGCTCCCATGCCGGCAAAATTTTTCAGATGAAAGAGGGCAGCCATACCCTAGGGCGATCGGCACAAGCGACCGTTCGAATCAAAAGCGCTTCCATTTCGAAAATCCACGCCAAAGTGATGGTGACCGAAGACAAGTTAATTATCTCAGACAATCAATCGAGCAATGGAATTGTTGTTAACGGAGTAAAGATTCAAAATAAGATCCTACGGGCTGGCGACAAGTTCTCTTTAGGAGAAATCATTTTTGACGTGATTCAACTTCCAAATTACGTATCTATTTTGCCGGACATGGATACGCCACGCCCCCAAACTCAAATTTCTGGCAACAACGCGTTAGTCGCCCAAGACTTCGGAATGCTAGAACCGCAAGCCAACGAAGTCCAAATTCTTTCTTCAAACGTGAAACAGGAAAACAGTCCTGAGCAAAAACAGGAATTAACCCTACAAGAAAAATTTGAATACTACATAGAAGAAGTGGCTCTTCCTGGGGTTTATGAATACTCATACAAGTTTGACTTAAAATACGTTGTCATGTCTTTTGTAACTTTCTTTGTCCTATTGGTAACCGCGCTGTCGGTGATTCCAGTGATCAAAGTCTCACGGGATTTTGTTATAGATGAAAGCACCCGGCGAGCGGATTCATTGGCTAAGATTCTTGTTCAGGAAAATCGGGACTTTGTTGTTAGTAAAAATGAAATCAGTGTCAATGTCCGGTCGGTTCAAAATGAAGCCGGAGTCGACCAGGCTTTTATCATTGATGCCCTCGACGGACATATCATTGCCCCGATCAAACAACGTGGACGCTACGCGACTATTCCTTTCGTACAAAGAGCTCGTAAAAAACCAAATCGGTACTCAGAGGTGCTGGACAACCGAATCGGGGTCAGTCGTCCCATTCTCTATACAAATCCGTTGACAGGCGAACCTTCTCCGGCCGCTTACGCCATCGTTCTTTACAATTTGGACAAAGTGGCGCTTGATGTTCCGCGAACCCTTAGTCTTATGATTCAGATTCTTTTAATAACAATGTTAGCGGGGGCTGTGCTCTATTTTTTCCTTTATAAAGTCATTACCAAACCGGTTTATGACCTTAACGAAGAAATCAATCAGGCACTAAAAGACGGGACTAATAATATCGAATTGAAAACGCCGACTCCAATTTTTCAAAGGTTAGTTTCAAATATTAACAGTGCTCTCTCAAGAATGAGTCAGGATGAATCCAACCATATGTCTGTTGGGATTGGCGACAAGTCGATGGAAGCCTCTGAACTTGTTCAAATGTTTCCGGTTGCTGCAATCGCTATATCCCCAGAAAATGAGATGATCTTGGCTATTAATGATCTTGTTAATGGCCACCCCTTGTTTGACGAAGGAAACATCCAAGACAAATATCTTGATGATTTAACTGATCCCTCTCTGGTTGAAAATCTAAAAGATTTATTGCAAAAAGCTGTGGATAACCCAAATCAGAAACACGTCAATCCTCTTCCCTCAGCTAGCGGGCTGAACTTTGAGGTCTCAATTAAATCTATTCAAGAAATGGGAACGATTAGCTATTACATTGTCTGCTTTACAGAAGTTTATGACGAAGAGGAGAACTACGAAGAGTGAGCGCGGCGAAACGAAATATTTTTAAAGCTATCGATTTTCTGATTCGGGTTCAATCAGGTCCCGACACAGGAAAGGCTTATCGTTTGCAGCCTCCTAAAATAGTCTTAGGCCGTGACCCTCGGTGCCAGATTGTGTTGACGGACCCAAAAGTCAGCCGCAAACAGCTGGTTATTTCCTTTAGCAACAACGTGATGTGTGAGGATGTTAGTTCGCGCAAGACGACCTTAATCAATGGCAAGCCTTGCGGTAAAACAATTCTACATCCCGGTGACAAAATCAGTTTCGGCCAAACCACCTTAGTTTTTGAAACAAAGACCCGAGAAAATGCCCAACCTCAACTTGCGGGATCTCAAAACCTTAGCGAAGAAGACATAGAAAAACAAAGGGGGCAAAAGAAGTTAAGGCTGTTTCTAGTTGTTATTCTTTTTATGGTTGGAACCGCTATTTTTCTGGAAGAGCCCTCCGTGGTTCCGCCTGCAGAAACCCTGGCAACAAATGCAGACTTACAAAAGCAAATTGATGAGTCAGAAGAACGAATGTCTTTGATTCGACAAGAGATGGACCACAAGAGAACCCAGCAATCGACCGACGACAAATACATCTATAGTGTCGAGCGCCATTTTATTTCAGGATTTCGTGACTTCCAAAATGGTCGGTACGGTCGCGCCCTCGACTCCTTCGGCACAACAATCGCAACTGAACCTGACCACGCTAGAGCTCAACTGTACTCAAAAACGGCACGCAAGAAAAGAGCGAACCTAATTGACACCCATCTGCGCGATGGGAACAAATATAAAGAGAAATTAATGTACAATCGATGTGCCGCAGAGTTTGAAAAAGCTTTGGTCTTGATTAACAACGTCAATTCAAACAAATACAGTCTAGCCAAAACCCAGCTTGAAGAGTGCAACCTGCTAAAATCGGGAGGCTTCCGATGAAGCTCGCAGCTTTTAGGGATGGAAATTTAGTCGATGAAATTACTTTAGAAAGTGGACAAACCTATACTATTGGACGCAAAGAGGGTTGCCACATTCGGTTAGAAAAACTGCCTGGAATTTCTAGACAGCATTTTGAAGTGGTTCCTGAGAGTTCTAACACTTGGCGAATCAACGTTCTTTCTGAAATTAAATCAATCGAGTACTCTGGAGAAGAAAGAAGAGACTTTGTTCTTGAAGGAGAAGGAGAGTTTCTTCTAGACCCCTATCTCTTTAAGTTTTTTGCAGACAGCTCTTCACAAGCGGAAAATGAATTCAATCAAATGGCGGAACACAGTCTCGATGCAGCCTCAAGCAAGTTGCAAGCCGTTGAGTCTTTTCAGGATTCATCGCCTACGGACGCTGACGACGATGGTGAGATCGATGATGATGAACAAACCGCCGTGCAAAGTTTTTCGGGCCTTCCTTATATTAAAATAGTCGGACGAAACGGTAAAAAATCTGAGTACTTTCGTTTAGAAGGAAACCTTTGGGTCATTGGTGGTGACGAGGCGGCTTCTGTCTACCTGCGAGAGCCAAGTGCCGCCGCCAGTCATTTTGAAATAAGCAAAACAGACAAAGGCTTTTTTGTAGTCGATCTTGGCTCAAAGCAAGGGACAGAACTTAATGGCCAAAAACTAACGTCGAAAAAACCCACTCGCCTGTTAAGTGGCGACATTATCAACGTTGGCTCCACCTCGATGCAATTTGAATTGCGAGACAAGGCTTTTAAAAGAAAAGTGAGCAATATTCCACTCAATATGTACAAGAACCCCTTAGTGTTTTTTGATCAAGAAGTGGCAATGGTCTCTTTGGACGAGCCCGAGGATGGCGTTGGGAGCGCTGAAGAAATTGATTCGCCCCAATCGAAGATGAAAAAGAACAAAAAAATTCTTTATATTGTAGCAGCCGCCTGCGTACTAATGGCCATCGGCTCTCAGCTCTTAATACCAGCCGAAGAACAGAAGAAAGAGGCTAACGCCGACCCCTTTCATCAACTATCACCAGCCGAACAGAAAATAGTCGTACAAACCTATAAACTAGCCAGTCAACTTTACCTCAACAGAAGTTACTCGCTAACACTTGATCAGCTTGAAAAACTGCACTCCATTATTCCTGTGTATAAAGACTCAAAGAAAATGGAAGAAGATTGCATAATCGCGAGGGATAACGAGAGGCAAAAAGCCCTGCGAGAACAACAGCAACGTGAACAAGAAGAAATGGAGCGTCAAGTTCACTCGGCTATTTCACAGTGTGAAAAAGAGTACGCAAAATCTGAAGATGTGGATGGAGTTAAGGCCTGCTTAGTACCTGCGGCAAACCTAGATCCCAACAACCCGCGCATTGCCCAGCTTGTAACTGAGGTCGAGGCGCGCTCAGAAGAAAGACAAGTTCGTGAAAAAATGGCAGCCGAGCTTCGCGAGAAAGTTCAGCGCGGAAAAGAACTTTACCAAAGAGCACAAAACCTTCACCGTAAGCAAAAGTGGTTAGAGGCTATTGAAGCCTATGAGAACCACATTCACTCGGGTCTTCCAGACCCTAAAAATTTGGTAAAACAATCGAAGAGAAAATTGGCCAGTATCGAATGGCAGATTAAATCCAAAAAAAGTAAACTACTAGCGGAGGCCCAACAAAAGTACTCCTCTGAAAATGTTCGAGAGGCCATTCAATTGGCCCGAAAAGCAGCTGACGTCGATCCATTTGACCCCAAAATTTCTGCATTCCTGTTCCAAATGGAGAAGGAACTCACTAATAAAATGAAAACCATTTACATGGACAGCGTCATTGAAGAAAAGTTTGGAAACCTCGAAGCAAGCAAACTCAAGTGGGAAGAAATTATGAAGCAAGATGTAGACGATGGTGAATACTACATCAAAGCAAAACGGAAACTGAAGCAGTATGGCTATAAATATTAACATTTCACAGAGATCTTATGGTGGAAAGAAATTTCGCCCAACTGTCAAAGTCGATTTTGAGAAATCTAACAATCTTCTTTTGTGTGTCACTCCCTGGGGTCAGCCCGATATTGCTGACAAGGTGATTCAATCAGTAAAGAGCTTTGTAACCATGGCCCACGAGGATACTGAGATGACTGTTCCCTATGCCCGCAAAGAGAACCTGCATCAAATGGGAAATATTTTGCGTATGGCTGTCATTATGGCTAGTGAAAAAATCTACAACGAATTCAACAAAGAGGAGTATACCTCTGGGTTTGAAGTTTTCGCGGCCGTTCAAGATGGCCCGCAATGGATTTATGTGAGCTGCGGACAACCCTCCTTGGTCGTGAATCGAGTCGACATTGGTAGCATCCCTCTTTCGCAAGCCATAGATTTAAACGTACTAAGCTTAAAAAAATCAATTCAAGACCCTCTTCCCAGCCAACTTTTAGGGCTTGGCCAACACCCTCCGATTCAATATGGAAATATTTTATTAAAAGACACGGATCGATTGGCCTTGGTCAGCCGAACCTACTTGCCTAACCAATTTTATGAACTCAAACGGGATCAATTCAACTCAGAAGACATCGCCGAAACCTTGGCGAGTGAAAATCAAGAAGTCCCTTTCTGGTTAGGATTTATCGACATCAATTAACTCCATGAAGCCCATATTTTCCGGAAGGAAAAAGTAGAGTTCAGATAAAGTAGGGGCGAAATCAAAAGGGTCCTTGAGATCATTGATATAGAGCATCGCAAGGTTAAGGCGCTTGGCTTGGCGACGGCTTTTTATTTCGTGAACCTGTGTCCAAAAACTTTCTGATGGTCGCTTTTTAGTTTTTAAAAGATGAAGGCCTTCAACGACACGGCGCAAGCCGGTGTCTTGACAGAATTTGTAGAACTCACCGATATTTTTCTTCTCTCCGACAAAATACCTTAAACAATGGTCAGGATTTTCATTGGGATTCTCTCGAAGATTCAGTTGGGCCACTAGCGTCCATTGTGCCTTATTCATTTTCTTGCCAAGCTCAAACAATTCGACCCAACGTTTTTCATAAAGAGCTCGGTAGGCCAACCAACTTATAATTGTTTCTTGATTTTCTGAAATAGCCTGATTGATTCTTTCCCTAAATCGATCCACCGGTTGCTCACCAGCCCAAGACAACTCGTGCCACCGAAACAACTGGGAAAGTTGAGAAAGCAGTCCTTTCTCCAGTTTCTTTTTAGGACAATCCCCTCGTTTTTCATTGGGCAAACAAAAGTCGGAATAAAATGACTTCATTAATTTTTTGACGTTAAAACGATCGGCGAGAAGTTCGCCCTCTTCTTGTAAAACCGGCTCATACTCATTTTTGTCAAAAAATGTATCAAACACTCTAAGATCTGGATTAAAGGTAAAGAGATATTGCTTTCTCCGCAAACCTTGAGTTTTCCAATTGCTTAACTTGCTCCAGAATGCCCATGTGTTTTGCTGGGGAATAAAAATGTCTTCCGGTTCAGGAGAGAATATAAGATCGCCCTGCTGTGGTTTGTGCTGAATCATCTTCTGCAGCCAACCTCCAATTTTGGCAAAAGAAAGAATTTCTGAAGTTAGTTCTCTTAGATTGGTTTTTACCGAAGAGGAAATCTTTATTTGCAGTGGAACATGTAGGTATTGCCCACTCAGAGGATTGTAGGGTCGCAAAGAATGATCAGGACCAGAAAGCCCCAGCACCACAAAGTGACTTCGTTGCCATTTTTTTCGTTTTTTCAGATTACCGATGAGTTCGTTGATAGTTTCGTGAATTTCCAAAACACTGGATGACCGACTGAGAGGTCTCTCGTTGTCGAGTCCATCTTGGGTGACACGATTTTTGTAAAGAAGGTCGGGGGCATAAATTGTTAGAAAAAAGGAACTGTTTTGCACCTCATCATCCAACCATCGCATCGATTCATTGACCGATTCGGCAAAGGCTTTAAAAAATTGTGGCTTGCGACCCAGAAAAGGCTCGTGAAACTCTTCGTACCCTTGTCCGACCCCAAATTTTTTGAGCAAAGGAACGCCTCCAGAGAAAAAAGCGGTCCTCATTTTCATGGCCAAAGCCTCTTCGGCAAGAGTTTGAATACGGCTAGAGATTGCCAAACTTCCATTGTGTTCGACACCGTGCTTACTCAGGGGCAATCCGGTAAGAATCGATGCTATATTTGGCTGAGTCAAAGTTGTCGGCGCGTACGCATGGGTGTAGCGGATAAAATCTTCACAGACCTCTTGCAAGTGAATCAATTCCTCCGTTTTGCGAGATTCTGAACACAGGAAATCCTGCTCAGAAAAGGACTCTAGCAAAATCAATATGATCGGTGGTTTCTTAGAAGTGAAAGGAGAGCAAGACCCCATAAAAAGGCCAGCTAGCAACAAAAGGACAGCTCTTTGGTGCCGAAAATCCCCCACTTCTTGACCTCCCTAGGTATCTCTATTGTAATAGATGGATTATCAGAGGCAAATGCATTATACAGATTTAGTTCCCAAAAAAGGGAACAAGCCCTTCTGAAAGGAGATTCAATGCTAATCGAAAAATTTTTTGTTCTATCTCAAGGCAGCGCTGACATTTTATTATGGATCCTATTGCTAACTAGCATTCTAAGCGTCGGTATGATCATTGAAAGATTTATTACCCTTCGCGCCGTCTTCAGCAAAAACACCCAGTTTCGCAACAAAGCACAGGATCTGTTGCAAAGCCGCTCTCTTGATGAGTTGGAAGACTTGGCAAAAAATAAAGATAGCCTCCCCAGCCGCGCCCTCTCCTATGGCTTAAGACATGTAAAAACCGATGGTGTTGAGGGTCTAGCCGAGGTTTTTAATACTTTCCACATGATAGAGAGGCCAAAACTTGAAAAAAATCTTAACTTTTTAGCGACTGTCGGATCCAACGCTCCCTTTGTTGGTCTACTTGGAACTGTTTTAGGTATCATGAAAGCTTTTTCCGATTTAGCTGCCAATACAGGCTCGGGTAATGAGGCTGTGATGGCCGGAATCGCCCACGCACTCGTGGCCACGGCGGTCGGTCTTTTTGTCGCCATTCCTGCAGTCGTTGGCTACAACTACTTTCAAAAACTTGTTCGGCAAAGCCTGCAATCTATTGATGTTGCTCGTGAACTTTGCTTAGCTTACGCAAAAAGTAAAAAAGGATAGGTCATGGCAGGAAGCTCTTACGGTGGCGACCAAGATCAACCCATCGCCGAAATCAATGTTGTTCCCTTAGTCGACATTATTCTTGTGGTCCTCATTATCTTTATGGTGACAGCACCATTGGTACTAAAACCAACGATTGATGTGGATCTTCCGCAGGCCTCCTCCGGCGAAACCAGTGAAGCACCCAAAAACATTGAGGTGGTAATCAATAAATCTGGTGAATTGTATTTGGATGGCTCGAAGGTCGACCTAGAACAACTAAAGGCCTCAGTGACTCTTGAAGCCGACAAGAACAAAGACTCCTCGGTGGTTTTGACCGCCGACAAAGATGTGACTCTTGACGGGCTCACCACCATCATTGACGCCATCAAAGGATCGGGCATCAAAAAAGTGGGCTTCAGTATTCAAAAGAAGTAAATTCTGCCGCGCACTGTCGCTCGGTTTACACCATGCAAACTGTGGAAAAGTATGTAGATTAGGCTTGCTAATGGCTGTAAATTACTAAAAATAATGAACAATACTCGATCTAAAATGTGTATAAATTCAGCAAAAGCTACATGTCTTTACTGTGCTTATAGGGCTGATCACGTTTCCATTTTTTCGCAACCTCTTGATAATCCTCAATAATCTGAAAACCCTCAGGAACCGTCGCCTTTTCTTTACCCGCTCCACTGTACAAGAGGGTCAAAACACTTTTCTCAAGATTGAAATGGGCTTCTATAAAGACTTTCAGGCGTTCTAAATTTATTTCTGACAAGGCCTTGGCCAATTTGTCATAAAAATGAAAATCGCCGTGGTAGGTTCCCGCCATCGAGGTGAACTTGCCAAGGCGCTCCCTTAGAGAGTTTGGAACCTGTGTGATTTCTGAGATGATCGACTGTTTGACCAGCTCCACGTCTTCTTCTTTCAGTTCCGTCCTCATGGTGTCGATGTATTGGGTCAAAAACTGATGGGATCGATTGTAGCAATCGAGAGCCGAGTGACTTTCCGACTGAATCAAAGTGCCCAGTCCGCAAAAGCCATGGCTGGAAGTGGAGTAAGCGGCGACGACGTAACCCAATTGCTGATGAGTCCTTAGTTCAGTGAAAAAAGGTTGCTCAATGAGCTTTCCAAAAACGTCGACGTAGGCTTGGTTTTCAATGCTCCACTCGTTGGTTTTGTACAGAGTCACCTGTCCGTTGTTGTTATTAGATCCGGTGAAGATTCGAGCATATCGACCTTCTGGAAGCTGGAGGTATTTGTTCTCAAAAACTTCTACTTCTTCTGGAACAAAACCAAATGCCTTAAGTTCTTTATAAAATTTTTCGATCACTGGTTTAACAATATCAACATTAACATTCCCGTAACAAAAACTGCGTATAGACACTTCGCTAAAAAACTTTCTGGCAAAAACATTAATTTTTGAAAGAGTCATCTCATCAAGAAAGTCTACATATTCGCGATAGTGCACCGAAGCTGTGGAAAAGAACTGACCCGTTTCATAAATAAGCTGGTGATAAGCCGCATCGTGATCTTTATTCAAGATGGCTCTTTTCATTTTCTTGCAGATCTCATCGAAAGTGGCATCATCCACATCGACATGATTGATTCGACGCCCGTGCTTGGCGTCGATGATCAAGTCTTGCAACAAATCGGGCAAATGATGTGAGTAACCGCTGGCATCAATGGTAATCGTGTTATAACCGTGAGAAATACTATAATGAAGGCCCGCCTGGCGAACAGGATAACCCCATTCATTAAGTTCTTCGCGCTTAAGAGCCGTAAAAAGTTTCGCCATTAAATAGTTTTTAGGATCGCCATTAATCATATCCGATATAAAAGACACAGAAATAGACCCCTTTGGAATTTCAAGGTCAGTATCGACTTGTGAGAAAATCTGAGACCAACCACGAAAGGTCTCCTCTTCAGGTTCATAAATTTTAGGTGGCTTGACTAAATCCATATTGGTCGGAACAAAAGCATTGGGCTCAGGATACAGATAATCAGAGTAGATTTTTTGATTGTTGATTTCATCGACCAATTTTTTATCCATATCTTCACTTCTGTAAGCGATGCCATAGTAGGGTTCAACCAGTCCTTTTACTTTCTCTTTCGCAAACAAAGTGACCTGCATGTTTTCGGTATTTAAATAGCTCAAAAACTTGTTGAATTCAGAAGGGGAGTATTTGTGATAGAGGTAGTATTGGCTTAAAAAACTTTCCACTGGAAAATACAGAAGCGCAGCGCTGAATTGACTAGCACGAGACATGGAGCTTTTCGGTTCCATATTCTTCATATCGACTTCAGCCATTATTTTTCGTTCGTTAAAAATATATTCCTTTAATCCTTCTTTTTTGATCAGCTTTATATAAGAAAAAACAGCCTTGATGATTTCTTCATGCGCCGCCTTTCCCTGATCAGTCAGTTGCACACGAACGTGAAACATTCTCCACCAAGTGGATGTTTCAAGGCCAAGGGCCCAGCCCTTTCCTTTCAAATAAGAGAGCAGAGAACCTTCTCCTTCCTCCCCCAACAAGTGAGCCAAGAATTGTGTCGGCTTGGATTCCCAGTAAGGCATATCATCGGGTGTGTCAAAACTGATTTTTAAACAATCATGATCACGGATCGTTTCAACTTGATGAAGCTTCGGAGTCGTCCCGTGAATGAAAAGCTTGTCCTCGAATGTCGGCATTTCAATTTTGATATTAGGCACATCGTGGAAATACTTCTCGGCCAATGACTGTAGCTGTTCACCGTCAATGGGACTCATCAGAACCAGCCGCATTAAATTCGCAGAATAGTGACTCTTGTAGAAGTCCATCACGACGTCACGATTAGCCTTTGCAAGTGTGTTTTTGTCACCCGTCGCAAAAAGCGAAAAGGGATGATCAGGGTCTGTGATCATCTGCAAAAAACGATACTCACGTCTGTGATCATCTTTTAAGTTCTTCTCGTGCTCACTGTTCACTGCGTTTTTTTCACGTTCAACATACTGGGCGTCAAAAGTTGGGTTAACAAAGAATCGTGAGAACCTTTGCAAAGCTCCCTCAAATGCTGAATGGGCGCAGTCAAAAAAGTAGTTGGTATGGTCGATCGAAGTGTAGGCGTTGTGTCCACCGCCATTTTTGTTTAAAAAGTCTTCGTAATCACCGACCGTCGGGTAGTCCTCAGTGCCTAAAAACAGCATGTGCTCTAAAAAATGAGCCAACCCCATGTGATCTTTTGGGTTTTGCATCGAACCAGCCATAACCGCTAAAGCTGCTGACGATTTCACAAACCGAGGATCACTGATTGCCAATACCTGCATGTCATTTTTCAGAGTAAACGTTTTAAAGGTCATTCCACCAACCACAGCCACTTCCTTTTTCTTAGGTTTCCAGACGGGACGATCGCCACACTTTTCTATTATAGATGTTAATTGCAGAAAAAGCCCCTAATACGCCTTGCACAATATTGGGAATTTAGTCCTTCCTCTCTCCTATGTTTATGTCTAGTATGTGAGCCGATAAATAACCTAAAGGAGAGCCTATGAAAGCCTTTTTTCTGCTTACTATTTTTTTAACCGCTACCATTGCCCAGGCCAAACAGGTCCCCTTGGACACCACATCCAGCCAAGTCCAATGGAAAGGTGAAAAAAAACTTCTGGGAGCTGGCGACCACACAGGCTTGGTCAAAATTAAATCCGGGACTATAAACCTCAACGAGACCAACGAATTGATTGGGGGAACGATCGTGATTGATATGACCTCCATTGAAAACAAAGACCTATCAGGCAAGTACAAAACAAAACTTGAGTCCCACCTCGATTCCGAGGACTTCTTTCACGTTAAAAAACACCCGGAAGCCAATTTCAAAATAACCAAGGTCGACAAAACCCGTAGCAATCTTTACACGGTCACTGGCAACTTGACGATCCGAGGCGAAACTCACCCGGAGTCTTTCGATGTGGTCGTCGAATCTAAGAAAGTTAAAGATGGTAAAATTATGATTGCAACTGGTGAGATCACCATCAATCGCACAAAATATGGGGTGACCTACAACTCTGAAGCCAGCGTTCTTAATAAAGCCATCAAGATCGCAAAAGATAAAGTTATTAAAGATTCCATAAACCTGACTCTAGAACTAAAAACTCAGAAGATATAAATGGGACAAATGCTCGCTAGAGCAAGGGGGCGGCTGCGCCCTTTTTTGTTTTAATCTTCTTTCTAAATAACAGGCTGAGGTGAGGCAAAACGAGCAAGGTCATCAACATAGCCAGCAAGGTTCCAAACACGATTTCTAAACCAAATCGTTGGCTTGGGGGAAAACTTGATAATGCGAACACGCTAAAGCCCGCAGCAATTACGATTCCAGAAATCAAAACCGCAGAGCCTTGGCTTTTGATCGCCCACACCCAACCATCACCGTCGGTCCGGTGTCCCTTGGCTTCAGAGAGTCGTCGGGCCGCCAAAATAATATGAATCATGCCATCCACGGCCAATCCCAGAACGATATTAATTGCCGGAGACGAGATAATATCCACCGGCACATGAAAATAACCTAAAAGTCCGATAAAGGCTGCGGTTGCCGACACAATCGAAAGACCTGCATAAAAAGTGATAAAAGGAGACAGAGAAAGTAGAAAAATAATCACAATAAACAAAACAACCAAGGCCTGCACACCCTGCTTCATACTTTGTCGAATTTTAAAGGCTAATTCACTTTGCATGTAATAACTACCGCCCACCAAGTCAAGTCGAAGTCCGTACTTTTTGGGCTTCGCCATTAACTGGTTTACAATTTTTTTTCTATCCATGGTGCGGCCTGTTTCGCGCATCCTCAACATGTACAGGGCCTGTTTATTATCTTCGCTTACGAATCCACGGGCAATGTGACCAAATTCGTTGCGTGATAAAATGCTTAGAATACTTCCCCATGGTAAAAGCCGGGCCAACCAATTTTCCTGGGACTCGGCCATTAAGACGGGCAAAGAGAGGACTGAGCCTACGGCTGGATGGGTTTCAAACTCATTTTGTAGCTGCATCATTTTTTTATAGGTCTCTGAGTTTTTCAAAGGTTTTCCACTCCGGTCACTGATAACAAAGTTCAACGGATTGCTTCCGCCGTAGCGATCCACTTCTTCTATCCCCTTGTAGATCTCCTGACTGCTCTTGAAATAAGTTAGCAGTGAAGGGTCGGTGTTTACTTTCTGAAAACCCAACCAAAAGACATAACCTGAGGCACTAACCATCAGCAAAGCCAACGGCAAACCCACGTAGAGAGGAAACGGAAGAAAAAAACGAGGCATCGCTTGTGTTCTCTTTTTCTTTCCAATCCGAGAGAACCGCAAAAAAACAGGAAACAAGGTATAGGCCATGATCAAAGATGCTGCGGTCCCAATGGTCCCACCAACTCCCAACTGCTGGAGCGGTTTTGCTTCAACAAAAATCAAGCTAGCAAACCCAAAAACGGTGGTCGCAGCGGCCCAAAAGGACGCAGGTAGAGTCGTCGCCAACGTTGAAGCTAAACGCATTTTTCTATTCTCATACTTATCTTGTCGCCAATTCGAGGTTAGAAAAACTATATGTGAAGTGGTTAAAACATAAACGATGGCGCCCAGGTTGGCTGTCAGGATACCCACTGGAATCCCCATCTGATGCTGAATTAACAAGGTCAAAGCTGCCGCCGCAAGAGCAGTGATCATTGCGCCAATGGTAACAACAAGAGAAAAGAATATTAGAAGCAAAACCACGGAACTAACAAAAGTAGCTCCAGCAATGAATTGTTTCATATCGCGACTGAGCATTTGTCGGATCTCTTCAATAATATAGGGAATCCCTGAAATATAGACTCGATTCTTACGATACGCCTTTTTTCTTAGAACTTCCTTCACTTTGGGAACGACGGAGGAAACTTTTTTAATATCCACGAAGCAAACAATAAGAGAGTTTTTTCTGGTTTTAGTATCGAGAAAACGAACCCACATCGGGTTTTGCATCGCCGCCGTTACGCTCGGTGGACCGTGGGTCAGGCTTTGAACGCTTATGACTCCTTTAATTTTTTTCAAATCCTCACTCAAAAGCTCTACGAATCGAAGGTACTCAGGCGTCGTTATATCTTTTGAGGGAAGTGTTAAAATAATGGAATCACCGACAAGAAACTTTTTATAGATAAGAGCATCGTCTTTGTAGATTTTGCTCTCTTTGGAGAAAAAGAAAGACGACGTCACTTGAGGGGTAAGGTCTACCTCCGTAAAAAAGAGATAGAAAATACCAGCTACAAGCCCAACAAAAACAACACCCAAATAGGGGTTGATTAATGTTCTTTTCAAAAGTTGCCTTACCATGACGATCGCTCAGTATGTGAAAAGGTTTTTCCCAACCTTTTTATCGGAATAATCTTGAGTTTTTATAAGGCTTTATGGATTAGGGATCAACCTTAGAACGTCTTTTTTCAAAGACCTTTTTAGAGGGAGTATAAAGAGTCCGGCTTTCGTCCAAGTATTCCAACTGGCCGACCTCATAGCCAAGCATCGCTCGACTCCTCCAATGAAACAGCGTCAAGGTAGGAAAACCGATATAAATATTTTGGACATAGGTAGTGACAATAACAGCCTCAGTAATTCCATGAGCCAGCATAAACCGACCCGAATTGCGCAAGTTAGTGACCGTATTTTGTGCATAGGGCTCAATGGCAATTCTATGCTCAGGGACGCCGTAAAAGCTCATTAAATACTTTTTCATTTCGAAAGCCTCATTAAATGGAGACTCTTTTGGCTTAACGTTCCCACCTGTAGTCAGAATGACTGAGTTGTCGCTCTCGAATAAAATTCGTGCGGCTCTATTTAATCGTTTTTTTGCTGTTTCAGAGAGCTGAATGGGCCCACCAAAAGGGGGCACGAATCCAGGTACTACAATAAATTTCAGTCGGCTTTTATCGACAATGCTCTGAATGTAAAGACTAACCTGAGAATTCTCAATTTCAACATCAATAGGCTGACCTTGGTCAATGGCCTTTGTAGAGTTGGCGAAGCTGTATTTTTTTTTTGAGACAGCTGTAAGACCTACCCCCGCTTTGAATTCACCTTTGCCACTGAGGTTCGGTTTAAAGATGGGGTCCGTACTGGCTTCTTTGTATGTGACAAAGCTCACCAGACTCAAAAAAACAAAGAGCGTCAGAACAATTAGTCGAATAATTTAAGCGCCTCGCCCTTCAGCTGGCTCCATCGTAATCTGTAATTCAACTCTTCGATTTTTAGCCCTCCCGTCTTTGGTCGTGTTGTCAGCCACTGGACTCGACTCTCCGGCCCCCACAACATTCACATGTTTCGAGGGAACCCCCTTAGAGACCATAATCGAACGAACCGCATTTGCTCGTTGCTCAGAAAGCTTTTGATTGGTCGAGTCGCTACCTGTGCTATCGGTATGGCCAATGACTGTGATCCGATTCTCTGGATATTTTTTTAAAATTGCCGAAATTTTGGAAACACTTTCCTGAGCCTGGGCCTGAACCGAAGGAGATCCGGTCTTGAATAGAATGTCTCCCTTAAGCTTTGTGATAATCCCATTTTCTGTTCTTTTAGTTTCAGCAATTTTAGCTAGTTCTTTGGCCTGTTTATCCAGTTTGTAACCGTAGGCCGCCCCTATTCCCCCACCTAAAGCAGCGCCAATAGCGACCCCTTTGTCTCGCTTACCCATTTGGTGACCTAAAACAGCGCCGACGGCCGCGCCTGCGGCAGCCCCCACTCCTGCTCCTATCGCCGTTTTTTTTCCGGCGGTTTCACAACCAACAAAAACAAATAGACATGCAAAAATAGAAACCAAAAAATTTTTCATCGAACCTCTCCTTGAAAAATACTGAGACTTTCAAAGTCTGAAGAAAGGTCGATGAAAGGTCAATTATTTTGTAGCTGAGGCTTGCTGATCGAACAGCCCGAGATACTCGCCATAGCCTTGCTCTTCCAGTTTTTCTTTGGGGACAAACTTGAGCGCCGCTGAGTTAATACAGTAGCGAAGTCCAGTAGGCTGTGGTCCATCGGTAAAGACATGCCCCAAATGGGAGTCACCATGTTTAGAACGCACTTCGGTTCGGACCGAAAATAGACCGCGGTCTTCTTTCTCAACAATGTTCTCAGCTTCTATAGGCTTAAAAAACGAAGGCCACCCCGTTCCGGACTTATACTTGTGAGTCGAACTAAACAAAGGCTCCCCACTAACGATATCAACGTAAATACCCTCTTTTTTATTATCCCAAAATTCATTTTTGAAGGGTGGCTCGGTCCCCTCTTTTTGGGTCACTTTATATTGAATCTTAGTTAGCTTTTCTTTAATCTCTTGTTCGGATGGTTTTTGATATTTTGACATTGTCGCCTTCTTTTTCCCTTTCGGTTTGTAAATTTTGTCATCTCCCCAGATCTGGTCGATATAATCATCTCGACCGGACCGGTACCGGTAATACTTGTACTTCATTATACTGTTTTTATAGAAGTCTTGATGATACTGCTCAGCCGCGTAAAACGAGAGAGCTTCCCGGACCGGTGTAATGATCGGTTTTTTAAAGCGCTGGCTTTGCTGCATCGCCTGTTTGGATTGTTCTGCTACCAGTTTTTGCTCGGGAGTATGGTAGAAAATCGCTGTTCCATACTGTTCGCCACGATCGACAAACTGCCCACCGGCGTCCGTTGGGTTCACTTGCCGCCAAAACACTTGCAATAGATCTTGGTAAGAAACTTTATCTGGATTGTAGGTGACCTGCACCACCTCCAAGTGCCCGGTCTCCCCGGAAGACACCTGTTGGTAGGAAGGATTTTTAACCGCACCACCCATGTAACCAGAAACCACAGTTTTAACCCCAGCCAATTTCTCAAAAGGTGGCTCCATACACCAAAAACAGCCACCGGCAAAAGTAGCCTTCTGTTCAGTCGGGGCGGCAAAAAGACCACCGCTCATCAGCAAACAATAAACAAGTAGTAATCCCCTCATAAACATCCTTTTGTTCAAGTTTATTTTAACAAAATTCGGAAGGCGGTGCAAGCCTTTATAAATAGGGGCTTTTCCCAAAATCCTCCCAATCACTTTGAAGCTCCTGTTCCACTGAAAACATCAAGAAATCAAAAGCTTTGTGCTCTATCATTCGCAAAGCATCGATCTTTTGTGACGACAATTTTTGATTTTTCAGGAGTTCTGTATGGATTTGATCCAGGTGGTTCTCTTCCTCCCGTAAAATCGTTTTAATGAAAGACGAAAACCCCAGCGGCTCCATGAGCTCGGCGTAAAAAGGGTAAACTTGATTGGCTCTCTCTTCTATAAGTAAGGTCGACAACAAATAGTTATAATGAGAGTCCTCCCCATTTAATGCCGCAGCCACTGACTGATCAACCGATTGAATGTAAGACCTAGCCGCCGCTCCAGCCAAAAGATATTGGTCATCGTAGGTGGACAACTGGCCGTCACTTAATTTTAAAGCCATTTTTTTAAATATCTGAGCATGTCGAATTTCTTCCGTCATATGGGCCAAAACTTGCCGATCAATGTTTCTTTCGATCTGACTTTTCATAATCTTACGAGCCCCCATGTACTCCATAAGACTTATAGTATTAAGAAAACGCCCATGTTTTTTGGGGTTTTCGACCAAATTGATTAAAACTTTTTTCCAGTTCATTGTTCTAAAACTCCCGTTCACAAATGATTTTCATAGTTTGATAAACTTTTTTTAACTCTTCTTTTTCGATACAATAGGGAGGCACACTATAAATCGTACCGCCGAGAGGGCGCAGCAAAACTCCAGCCTGCAAAGCGGCCTGATTTATCCGATAAGAAAAATCTCCCTTGAAATAATTAGGGTCTTCATCAGACACTTCAACAGCTCCGATGGTTCCCAAATACCGGGAATTAAAAAAATGACTCGACTGACTAATCTCCTCAACAAATTCTTTTGTCCAATCTTCGATTTTTTTAATTTTCTCTTGAGTTTCTGATCGCTCTAATATTTTTAAAGTGGCGTTTGCTGCCTCGCAAGCCAATGGGTTCGCCGTATAAGAATGTCCATGTAAAAAAGCTTTGCGCATGTCATCGTTTGAGAAGTGCTCAAAAATGTTTTTAGCAGTGAGAGTCACAGCCAACGGAAGAAAACCGCCAGTGAGTCCCTTGGAAAGACATAAAAAATCGGGCTTCAATTGGCTGTGTTCAAAGGCAAAACACCGCCCGGTTCTATAAAAGCCGGTAAACACCTCATCACAAATTTTAAGGACCGAATATTGATCACACAAGGATTGCAACTCATTCAATAGGTCGGCTCCATACATCCGCATTCCGGAAGCCCCTTGCACCATAGGCTCTACAATAACTGCGGCATATCGATCGCCATTTTTTTCGAAAGCCTGTCGCAACGAGCCCCTGTCAAAAGGGTCGACGAAATCAACATCAAACATCAAGGGTTGAAAAACCTCACTGAAGCCTTTCCTTTCGCCCACTGACATCGCTCCCAGAGTGTCACCATGATAAGAGCCGCGAAAGGCAAGAAACCGAGACCGCAGGTTTTGGCCGGATTGACGATGATACTGAAAGGCCATTTTAAGGGCGACTTCAACCGCTGTCGATCCATTGTCCGAGTAAAAAACTTTGTCCAGACAAGCTCCTTGCCGACGAGCGAGCGAAACTAAACTTTGACTTAAGCGAGCCGCAGGCTCGTGGCTAAAACCCGCAAAAATAACATGCTCAAGTTTTTTGGCTTGAACACTGATAGCATCTGCAATTTCTGGGTGACAATGACCCAACAAGTTGACCCACCATGATGATATCCCGTCGATCACTTTCTGGTTGTCGATATTTAGGAAAGATCCGCTCGCTGAGCGAACCAAAGGGTGCTTCTTAACAATCCCATGTTGGGTAAAGGGGTGCCACGAAAACTCTTGGTCAAGCTTCTCGAGCTTATCCGTCGGTTCAACCGCGGGTTTGCTCATTATCAACCAATCAACAAAAGCGAGGAAGTCGGGGTCTTCGACCATCCAAGCGTCTAACTCCTCAAGACTCCGGGATTCAAACTTAGGAACTTCGAAAACAACAGGCACAGAAGTTTTTTCTTCCAACAACTCCTTCAAGCCTGGATCTTGTTCTCCATTGAGAACAATCCCAACAATGGGGACGTTTTTAGCTTTTAAAGTCTGAATCGACAAAAGAGTATGATTGATAGTCCCCAGTCGAGTCGAAGTCACCAAAAGGCAGGGTAGTTCTAATTTTCCAATGAGATCGACCATTAAAAAATCATCGTTAAGAGGAACACACAGTCCACCAGCGCCTTCGACAACATGCAAGCTGGAATCACGACTATGCCAATCCTCAATGATCGCTTCTATAGAAATTTCTTTGGCTTCTAGAGCAGCAGCACGATCCGGGGAAGCCGCTGCTTGAAAACAGTAGGTTGATTTCTTTATTGGTAGGTCCGGATTTATCTGAGCCACGGTATCGCAGTCCCAGGGAGATCCCGATTGGACTGGTTTAAAGTAAGTCACTTTTTGACTTCTTGCCACCCCTCGCAGAATCAGGCTAGAGACAAATGTTTTCCCAATGTCCGTGTCGGTGCCGCTAACAAACAGAGATCTCACTCAACAACCTCCAGGTAGTCGCCGATGGCCTCTTTGAGTTTTTCAATTTCAAGGGTCGAACGAGAAAGTGGGATTGTTATTCGCAACAAAGACTCCCCAGATGGAACCGAGGGGGGGCGAATGGCCCTCACATCAAAACCACGCTCTGCCAAAAAAGTCATGGCTGCCATAGCTTTTTCATTGGTTCCACAAATCAGTGCCGTCACCGGACTTTGCCAACCAGAAATGGATAACGAAGAGGTTTCTACTTTATCCATGAGGAATTTTTGAAAGCCAGCCACTTTGTCTTGAAAATTTTGAACGAGACCAGAAAACTCATCCTGTAGCTTTTCAATTGCAAGGCCGCAGGCCCTTTGCTGATAAAAAGCCGGAGCTGTCGTGTAAATGAAGGGTCGAGCAGTGTTTATTAACAAAGACTTTAACTCTTCAGTGCCGGCAACCCAAGCGCCACTGACGCCCAGAGCTTTCCCTGCCGTATGCACCTTGGCAAAGACTCGATGGTTGAGCCCCAATTGGTCCACTCGCCCCGCGCCTTTTGCTCCAAAAAGTCCCGTAGCATGAGCTTCGTCCACAATCAGATGGGCTCCATACTTTTCACAAAGGTCAGCGAGCTCCCGAAGCGGAGCAAAGTCTCCCGTCATCGAGTAAATACTTTCCACCGACACAAAGTTTATTCGATCCGTTCGCACTTTTTGCTTTAACAACATCTCTAAATGGTTGAGGTCATTATGAGGCCAGATAAACTTCTCGCAGCCAGAGAGTCGAATGCCATCGATGATTGATGCGTGAACACTTTCATCTGAAAAAACTGTGGCTGCATTTCTTAACAAGCTTGAAAACAAAGCCAAGTTGGCCTGATATCCCGAGGAGAAAAATAAGCTTGCTTCTGACCCAGAAAAAGCGGCCAATTGACTTTCCAACTCTTCGACCGATTGTGAATGTCCACGCAACAGTCGCGAGCCGGTGGAACCTAGGTCGAATTGTTGAATGTCCTCTAGAATCTGCTGTTTTAAAGCTGATGACGAGGCAAACCCCAAGTAATCGTTCGAACAAAAATCCAAACCACTAGGACGCTTCAGTCTTCTCAGAGAATTTGACTGATTCCAGATTTCGTTTTGAAGAGCAAAGAGGTCACTAAACTTCATTCCATTCACTGCATTTGGTTTTGCAAACCCAGGTCGCTAAACAATTTCTCATCGGCGACAACCTCTGGATTGTCTCTGGTTAAAAGTTTGTCACCTAAAAAGATCGAACTGGCGCCAGCAAAATAAGCTAAAGTTTGAGTTTCTCGACTCATATCTTTACGCCCGGCAGACAGACGGATACGCGCCCTAGGCATTAAAATCCTAGCGGTTGCGATCGTCCGAACCAACTCCAATGGCTCGACGGGTGTTTGATCTTCAAGAGGTGTGCCCTCAACAGGAATTAATAAATTGATGGGCACCGACTCAGGCTGGGGCTCAAGACGGGCGAGTTCAATCAACATGGCACAACGGTCTTCATCGCTTTCACCCATTCCTAATATTCCACCACTGCATACTGAAATCCCAGCAGCACTCACATTGGCGATCGTATCCAAACGATCATCGTAAGTACGGGTTTGAATAATTTTGTCGTAATACTCTCGACTGGTATCAAGGTTATGGTTGTAAGCATCCAAGCCGGCCTCTTTCAAGCGCTGCGCTTGTTCGGACGAAAGCATTCCCAAGGTCACGCAGGCTTCCATGTCGTTCTGTTTGACCATTTTAATCATTTCGATAACTTGATCAAATTGTCGTCCATCTCGAACTTCTCGCCAAGCCGCTCCCATACAAAACCGTTCCGCGCCCTGAGATTTGGCGGCCTCAATGGCCTCTTTGACTTCCTTTAAGTCCATTAGACTTTCACTTTTTAAATTTGTTTTGTAGTGAGCTGACTGAGGACAGTACGAACAGTTTTCTGGACAACCTCCAGTCTTGATCGATAGCAAAGAGCACTTTTGAATATGATTCAAATTGTGATGAGCCCGATGAACTTGATGAGCCTCAAATAAAAGATCCATAAAGGGTTGGCGATAAATTTCGAGGGTGGATTTTAAGTCGGATGTTTTCATGCCCCGTTTGTGCCAATTTCTGGACAAAAAGACAAGAGATTCTTCAGTCATTTCAGGGGTTTCAAGAAATTTTAGTTGGTTAATTCAACTATTGAAATATTCAACCAATTGCGCTAAACGGAATCCATGAAATTCCAAGAGTTTATGGATCAAAGTCAGTTGATTGAGGCTCACCAGAACTACCAAAAATACTTTGCCCCTCTCAGAAAAGAGCTCAAGGCGAATCAACTTTCGGTGAATGAAAGCCTCGTCCTGTTGGCTCTTTTTTTTGAAAAAGGGGCTGAAGTTCACCCACATCACCTCCAACGGACCCTAAATATCCCCAAGGACCAAATCAGCCAAGCTCTTAAAGGCTTGCTAGAAGCTCGGTTGGTTCGCTCCGAGGTTTCTCGTCTCGATCGCCGAAAAAGAAGGGTTCAGCTCACCAAACGAGGAGAAAACAAAGCGCCACGATTGATTCAGATTTTCGATTTTTGGGAACAAAAGGCAGAAAAACACTGACCTGGTTTTTGGGACCGAATCTAAGTGTTGGGATTCGGTTAAGAATCCATGGAGTTTCCCCTCTAGTGTTTACTTCTTTTACACAACAATTTGACAGTCCTGAAAGTTTTGCAAAAAAAACAGTAAACCACCGAAATTCTGAGATTAAATGTTAATTTACCTGGGTATCAAAAAACAGCAGCGCTTAAAACAAAAAGGAGTCCGAATGAACCTGATCAGACCAAGAATCTGGCGCTTGGCGATGTCTTTTCTCATCACAACCGTACTGATGGTCTTACCTGCTCTGGGAAAAGATTCCGCTGTTGGACGAGCTGAGGCTGTTGAAAAAATCAGTGAAACCGATATCGCGGCCCAAAGCTTAAGATATAAAATAATTCAGAGCCGAATGCTGCTTCTCTACCTACAAGATATCCTGCCCGTTAAAGGCAACCCTTATTTTCATATGGCTGAGTTTGCCAGCGATTCGACTCTCTCCTCTTTCAAAAAGGCCCAGGCCACGGCAAACCCTTTCATGGAAAGCACGCAACCCAGCTATTGGCTTCCGGTTGCTGAAGGAGAAACTCTTTCAACTGCTACATTGTCTAACCCAAACGTCGCACCCGTGGTTCAATATTTTGCTCAGTACGTCGCAATCTCAGAAATTATGCAAGAACAGATTCAACCCACCTTGCAAGCTTCAATTGTTATCGGCTCAGTTAAGGAATCCGCAGGCACGGCAATCGATCTTCAGTTTCAAAAAGCATGGCGATACATCAAACACTATTCCAGCCGCTACAAAGCCCTCCTGACCGAACACTCCGGGTTCGAGGCCCGACTTACCTTTGAAAAGAAAAAGGTAACTTTGCTTACTTTAGAGTCGATCGCCAAAGGTATGAAGCCTTACCTTTCTTTTATCAAAACAGAAAACAAATTAGCAGTCGAAAAATTCTTAAGAACACTGGAGAATTTGGGTGCCGCAGAAATGAAAGCAAACCAAATCGACCTAGCCAAAGTTAAAATCATAAAATTAATCGATCCTAGCTCCGACAATTACAAAGTCGTCATGAGGGCGCTTAAGTCTGTCGATCTGCCTGAAACTGGCGACATCGATGGGGCTGAAGAGGCTTTTGAAGTGGCTATGCGCCTTGAAATTGGTTTCGACGTTTTACAAAAAATGATGAATCATATCAAAGAGAATTGGTGAGGGGATCGCTATGAAAAACTTTATCTTTGTAAATATGTTTTTTTTCCTCACAGCTTTATCCTCTAACGCGCTAGCCTCTTTTCTCGTTTTAGAAGGCGATTTTCCTGATCAGTATGTAGGGCAAAACACAAACAGCTCTGGATATGAGCACGGCGCAATCGTCATCGACCAATCCACAGGAATGATTCAATCCATTGAAACTTCAAGTGAGAAAATTGAAGTCCTTCGAAGAAGGCAGGATGTTACCTTTGTATACCTAAAAAATCAGGCGACTGGAGATTTCGATGTCATTTATCCAGGCCTCATTGATCTCCACAATCATACCAAACAAAACAACCTTGGCATTTGGAAGCAGGCCCACGGTCAGTTTGCCAATCGATTTGAATGGCGAGCTTGGGGTGACTACACAAAATCCGTCAGTAACAACATGAATCCTTGGATCGGCTATGGGTCGCCGGTAACTTGTGCTGCTTTTCGGTGGTCCGAACTACAAGCCATGGTTATAGGGACAACTTATCTGCAAGGCCCCAGTTACTGCGTCGACAACTTTGCGATTCATCAGGTCGAGGGCAGCGGAGCTTTCCCACGTTCCAAGAAAGAGAATGTGCAAGCTCCCACCGACTTAGTTATCCCGAACGATATGGTTTTCGTATGGAAAACGTTGAAACCCTTGATCGATAGTGGGCAAACCTATGAGCAAGCCCTAGCTCAGGTTATCAATGAGTATTGCTTTCCCGATAAGCTTTTGGGCCGCGCCTTTTCGGCTGCTGACACAGTGTCAGACGAAGGGCTCGATGTTCTGACTGATAAGGACAAACTCGAGGCGGCCTGCACAAAAAAAGTTTCTCTCGAAGAGTTGCCTGAAAAATTTATTCGTTATGTCTATTGGGTTCACAAATCAATCGCCAGCAAAAAAGATTACGCAGACAAAATTGCGAGCGGCCAGGGGTCAGCAATAATTGCTCACCTATCTGAAGGACGAAGAGATGATCCTTACAATCAAAAAGAGTATGAAGTCGTAAAGCTCTTAGGAATGAACAAAAAAGGTGTAAACTTCGTGCACGGAGTGGGAATCTCTGAAGCCGACCTTGCCGATATGTCGGCAAATCAAATGGGAATCATCTGGTCTCCTTTCTCGAATCTATTGCTTTATAACCAAACCTTAGATGTCGAACTGGCTCTTAAAAAGGGCGTGATGTTGGCTCTTGGCTCAGACTGGCTCCCCACCGGCTCCAAAGGCCCCTTAGAAGAATTAAAGGTGGCCCTCGAGTATCTTCGCAAAACAGGCGCTGACAAAGCTGTCGCCAAAATGCAAGGCGCTGAATCTTCACTGTATCGAGCTCTCTATATGATGGTAACCGAGAATCCGGCCAAAATGATCAACCACTGGCAAGGAACTGGCAGTGACAAATGGGAAAATGGAGAAGCCGAAGGCGGAGTCGGCACCCTTGCACCACATGCCATGGGCTCATTGATCGTGGCCTCGAAAATGGACCCTCAGGACCCCTACAAAAACTTGGTCGCTGAGGTTTGGGAAAATGACATCAACCTCGTAGTTGTTGATGGGTATATTCAATATGGAAATGAAACCTATGTCAAAGTAGCGACCTCTGACTATGAACCCATGAGCCTTAACAACGAATTTGGAATGGTTCAGCTTTTAGATGATAAAGACGCGCCGATTTTATTTGAACGCAACGAAAACCCTAGTAAAGACGAAGAATTGGTTTTTTTGGAAGAACTTTCCGAGTACATTTCTGGCAAGGCCAGTCAAGGCCGAGTCGATGCTCTTCTTTCATGTGAGTTTTCTGACAAGAAAGTCTTTGTCCATCAAAACACCTTGGAAGAAGAAGATGACCTACAACTTTTTAAAGCCGCCTCAGGAATGAATCTTGATCGATATCAAGACATTCAACGTCTTTTAGGCGTAAACATCACGACACAATCGCGCAATCTAAACGATCCAGAGCGAGGAGATTTAAACTTCGCCATCGGTGGTGACCCTGAAGTAGCCAGTGAAGATTTCACCCCCTTGTACACTTGCAACGACTCCTATCACTCCCAAAGAATAAAAAACTTTATTAGCGAAACCTGGCCAAGAGACAAAGAAAATCGCCCCGCGACGTTCAGCAATAAGCCCGCAAAAATGGCCGAAGACTACAAATAATTTAAAAGCGCTTGAAGAGCGATGTTCCAATTCGCTTTTCAACAAGTAAAGAAAGGAATAGATGAAAATACTGGCCATTGCTTTATTCGTTCTCGTGTTCGGTGCTAACGACGTCCAAGCTGAAACCATCGGCGATAAAATTCGCGACGAAATACGCACCAGAGATGTTCATCTCGAGTTAGACCTTTTTAGTCTTGATCTCGGAGACTATGCTGGAATTGACGTACAGTCGGGAATTCGGGTTTTTCCGAATCAAGATGGATCCACATATTCCCGCTCCGAGCCCTTGTCATTCCAGTTCCAATTGGGACACAATCTACCGATGGATCTCATAACTGTTGGCGGCTCAAAAACCCTGGGGCTCAATGGAGAGTTTATTCGCCAATTTGATAGTCAGGTGAATGCTTTCAATGTCATCAAGTACCCTCCCTATATTTTTGACAACAGTCGGATCGTTACTGGCAATCGAATTCCCCTCACTGCCGACCGCGCCATTCAGCTGGGTGATAAAGATTACTTTCGATATCAAGTCCGATCAGCCTTAACCTTTAATTTTTCAGCCGGCAAAGAACTAGGACTCGGTAATCTTCGGGCAGGATTTACCCGAGTCTTTTATGGTGATTTTCAAATTGAAGTTTACAAAAAAGGGCTTCACAAAGTCTACGTCCGTGCCTCCAGCCTCAAAGAAAACAGAAGTCAATGGGGGGCCACTTTACAAAGAGGATTTGTATTCGAAGCTTTTGATATGGCAACCGTTGACAAGCATATCGATCGAATCATTCCGACTGACATAATCCGGTTAAATTTAGACTCCCAATCTTCAGGTGCTTTGTTTGCGGTCGAATATCTATTTGACCTGAGCCATCCTGAGTCTGCAGCGGCTTATAATCAATTTATGAACTATCAAAACTGGCGCCCCATCGACGTAGCCAGGGTTGTCACGCCCTTCACCGGTGACAACCAAATTGTTCGCGAAACATTAGCGCTTCACATAGAAGATGTGGAGAGCCTCTCCCTGGCCGATGCCAATAAACCAGAAGACCAAGCGCGTGTTCGACGCATGGTTAAATCAACCACCGACTTTACCAATCGAAGCCGAAGTGGAAGTATTAATTTCCGTCTCATCGAAACCGGCGCAGGAAGCAACTACGTCGAACAGGATATTCGCCTCACAGTTGATCCAAGGAACAACTACGATCAATTCTATCGAATAGCCACCACCGACTTTGATAGACATTGGGGTGGTTGGTTGACTTTTGGTAATGAGGAAGAGTCTCGAGGAGAAGCCAATATTCTTTTTCAACTCGATGCAAATATGCGAATCAAAGGCTTTATGGAACTGAATTTCTCTTATGAAGAAACAGACAACAGCTTTAGGCATGGCGGGGCTTTGCGAGCGAGCGACATCAGTCAGTTGGCCGGACGTATTCACAAAATTCTTCCTGGCATCTATCATGGTCCCGAATTCAATGAAGAATATGAACCCATCGGCCCCGGAGTCAGAGGTTTCGTGCAGGATTTACAAAAATTCAATGGCGATGAGGTTTATATCGATGTTGATGTGGTGATTGCAAATGATGCTCTCGCCATTGCGGCACGTCTTTCTTCTAGTGAAATTATTAAAGTCGTGGAAAATTTTTGGTCAAGGATTCTTGACGATCAGATAATCAAACCCATTAACCATCGAGAAATGGGTGATCTTAAACTTCCAGACTCTGTTCCAACGGACAGTAAAAGATGTGGTGCCTACACCACAAAATTCGAGCGCAAAAGATGTTATGAACAGGTCAATCGCCAATCGATTGAAAATATTAAAACTAAATTGATTGAGATGCTTTCCATCAGCAATACCACTCAGTTTGAAACTCAATGGAGAATTTTAGTCGACCTACAGGAAAATGAACTTTTCAGAAATATTGGTTCTGGAATTTTCACTCGTCTGACCTTGGCCGCCTCCAATAAATACGACAAAGACTTTCATGATTTCCTTTACTATCGGCTCTCAATACAAAATACAGATGAAGAGAAAATAGTTTACGAGAAGGGCTTAAAAGAACGCCCAAAAGTTTTCTCTGAGCTTATTAAGATTCGCAACCGAATCCTAAATCGACGTTTTGACCCCAGTTATTTCCAGTAGGCGATATTCAGGCGATCCGTCCCAATGGGAATGGATTGCCAGCGCTCTAAATCAGGAACATCCGCTAAAGTTTTATTTTCAAAAGACTTAGACCAACTGACACCGTTACCGACTATTTTCGAAGATTGAAATAAATAGATTTTCTGGGCCAAACCATAGCTCAAAAATTGGCCAAAAACATAGGAACCACCCTCAACATATAAGGAGTGAATACCTTTCTGATAAAGGTTTTTTAAAGCTTGGTGCCAACCCTGAGAGTTGGCCTCCCACTGAATAACCGGATTTAGATTTTTTGACCACTTTGACACATGATCAAGCCGGGTTAAAACAAAAATATTTTTAGGGCCGTGGGTCTGGTAAATATTGGATTCTTTAAAACCCTCGGCAGCTTTGCCTTTTGGATCTAGCAAAACAATTTTATTTTGCTTTTGGCCCTCAAAACCAGTGCCTCGAAAATCCAGGGTTGGGTTATCGTATTTCAAGGTGCCAGCACCAATCAAAGTCGCGTCATAATGGGCGCGCAGTTGGCGAGCATAAAGACGAGACTCTTCACCTGTGATCCACTGACTCTCCCCGGTATTAAGAGCTATTTTGCCATCCAAGCTAGCTCCCACTTTAAGGGCAACAAAGGGTTTTTGTGTTTGAATATGATAGATGAATTGCTCGGCCATCTGTTGACAATCATTTTCGTAGCGAGCGGATTTCTCTACTTGAATTCCGTTAGACTTCAACTTTTCAAGCCCTTGTCCTGCGACCTCAGGGTTTGGATCAAGGGTGCCGTACACCACTTTCTTCAATTTAGCTTGAATAATCGAATCGACACAGGGAGGGGTTTTTCCAAAATGCGAGCATGGTTCCAGGGTAACATACAACGTCCCTCCCTGCATAACACTCACATCTTTTAAAGACTTTATGGCATTGATTTCGGCGTGAGCCCCACCGAAACGAAGGTGTGCTCCAGCAGCTAGGTAGTTGTGGTCTTTGTCAACGATCACACATCCAACCAAAGGATTCGGTGAAACAAACCCTCTTCCCATCTTCGCTGTTTCGACAGCAAAACGCATAGCCTGGTCTGGAGTGATCACTTGACCAATATTATACATGCCTTACAAAACGCCTCGACGCTTTTGGTCTCTTTCTATCGCCTCGAAAAGAGCTTGAAAGTTGCCCTCACCAAAACCCCAATGGTTTTTGCGTTGGATAAATTCATAAAAAACAGGACCAATTAAATTTTGAGTAAAAATCTGCAACAAGTAACCTTCCTCATCACCATCGGCTAGAAGACGTAGATTCTTCAGAGTCGTCATATCTTCTGTGATATTCGGGACTCGGTCCTGTAGCACTTCGTAATAGGTCTCTGGCACATCGAGTGTCGCAATTTTGTTGTCTTTGACCGATTTAACAGAGTTGCAAATATCGTTAGTCAAAAGTGCAATATGTTGAATTCCCGACCCTTTATATTCATCTAAGTATTCTTGAATCTGGGATTTATCGTCGGTGGGCTCGTTGATCGGAATCGTAATCTTACCACAAGGTGAGCGCATGGCCCGTGAAAGCAAACCGGTCGCACTCCCTTTAATGTCAAAAAATCGAATTTCTCTGAAGTTGAAAACATCCTCATAGAATTTAGCCCAAAGATCCAACTCTCCTTTGGGCACATTATTTGTCATATGGTCCACAAGGAGAAACCCATACCCCTTCGGAGTTCTATTTTCCGTAATGTACTCAAAATCCTCGTCATAGGGATTTCCCTTTTCCGCATATTGATCGATGAAGTAAACCAAAGAATCACCGATCCCGTAAATAGTCGGCCAAGACACAGTCTTGGGATTCGCTTCGGTGTAGGGTTTTGCCCCCCGCTCAACGGCGGCCTGAAAAGCGTCCTCAGCATTCTTTACGCGAAACCCTGTGGAACAAACGCAGGGTCCATGGGTCTTTGCAAAGTCGGAGGCAAAAGATCCTTCCTCTTCGTTTAACAAAAAATTAACGTCATTCTGGCGGTACAATGTCACATTTTTTGACTTGTGTTTGGCGATTGCCGTCATTCCGATGTCTGCAAACAGTTTCTTGAATAGGCCGGCCTCCGGGCCTGCATACTCTATGAATTCCATTCCATCTAAACCTATGGGATTATCAGACATCACAACCTCCTAAAAGTTACACGATTTTTTACATAGATAGTGGGCAAAGACAAGCCCTTAAAGGGGGTGGACTTCATCCCTAACTAATTGAAATTGCTTATAAAAAGAGGATACTTCGGGATCAACCCGAAAACTCCCCTGAGACCAGTCCATCAAAAACAGCCCATCCAAAGAGCGCAATCGGCTGAGAGCGACATAGGCTTGTCCTGGTTCCCAAAGACCTTTTAAATGCATAACGGCACGATCAAAAGTTTGGCCCTGTGACTTGTGGATCGTGGTGGCGTAGGCCAGCTGTACTGGGAAGTTGACAACTTCTGCCAAGGTATTTCCATCGGCATCAACCACCGAAAAGGCCGCCTTCATAACTTTGACAACTTTCCCGTTGACCAACTCGATCGTCAACTTTTCTTTGCCAATGTTTCGAACCCAACCACAGCTTCCGTTCACCCATCGCTGCCGGGGATCATTCTGCTGTAACATGACATAGGCGTCTTCTTTAAGTTCCAAAACTTCTGGCACCGGAGCCTGTCTTTTTAGAGTTTCAATGGCGCGAGGCTGGCCACTGTAAACCGACTTAATTTTTTCTACAGGTTGACTAATCTCACCTAAACGATCGCCATTAAATTTTTGAACCATTTTTCGCCAGGGATATAAATGAGTGATATCGGCAGGGGCTGCAATCCCCGTTCGGCTTTGCAAAAAATCAAGGGCCTTTTGATCAAACTTTCCCATACGAATACTATTAAGGACCGAGTAAAAACTTTGATCAACAAATCGGACAGGGGTTCGCAAGCATTCACAGATAAACTCTGTCTTTTGCCATACTGAATGGGTAAAGGCCCAATCTCGACCTCTTTGATCCCGATCGACGGGAGGCAACTGAGCAAAATCCCCGACCGCAACAATTCGCAAGCCACCCCATGGTTCGTCCGACTGACGTGCCATGCGAGCAATAGCCTCCGCCGTATCTAAAACAAGACCGGGAAGCATAGAAATTTCATCAATGATGATCTCGGAAGCCTCTCGCAGTCGTTTTAATAATTTGCCATTTTTCATAGCCTTTTCAACAGTGCGGTTTTTCCCACCCTCTAAAATTCCTAACCCAAAAAAACTGTGAAAAGTTCGCCCACCGATGAGCACCGCAGCAGCCCCCGTACTGGCTAAAAGGGTGGCGTTAGGAGAATAACGCAGAAGGTACCGGTGAATAAGAAAGCTTTTGCCGGTTCCGGCTTCTCCCGTCACAAAGACGTTTCCTTGATCTTGTAGGGTCTCCAAAGCTCGACTTTGGCAAGGCGTTAATTCCATGGAAGGAATCTAACACTTTCCTTCCCTTTTCCCTATCCCTTCACTAAAATGATAGACCGAGTTATCAAAAGGAGTTCTCTCATGTCGAATTTTACCTCGTTTTCAACGGTCGAAACAAACCCTGAACTGGATATGGTGGAGGACGTATCCCCCGATGAAGTCAACGCTAAGGCTGATAATCTGACAATTATTGATGTTCGTTCTCAAGAAGAATTTACCGGTGAGCTGGGCCATATAGCCAAAGCCCAATTGATCACCTTAGACACCTTGATGGACCACATCGACGAAATCCCAAAAGACAAAACTGTTGTCTTTATATGCCGAAGTGGCAGGCGCTCGGCAAATGCGACAGCCATTGCGCGAGATAACGGGTTTAAATCCGCTTTCAATATGAAAGGCGGTATGTTGTTATGGAATGAAATGGGCCTAACTACAGAGGGAAAAAACTCTTAATGAAAAAAGTTTTTGTTAACCGAACCCTGAATCTTCGAAAAATAAAATACATCGGCCTCGATATGGACCACACTTTGGTTCGTTATAATACGGTGGCCTTCGAGTCTTTGGCTTACGATGGCATGTTGAAAAAGCTGGTCGATGAAAAATCTTACCCCTCTGAAATCCTTAAACTTCAAATTGATTTCAATCATGTTATTCGAGGGCTGGTTATCGATTCTACCAAAGGAAATCTCTTAAAAGTGAGCCGACACGGAGCCATCCGAGGAACCCTGCATGGGACGCAAAAAATTTCTTTTCACCAACAGCAGCGAGACTACCATGGAACCTATGTCGATTTAGGAGCTGAAGATTTCTCGGCTATCGATACTTCTTTTTCGATTTCCGTTGCCATCTTGTTCGGACAACTTGTTGATCTTAAGGATCAAAACCCGACCCAATACCCCGACTACTCTTTACTTCTGAAAGATATTGTCGAAGTCATGGATATGTCTCATCGTGACGATTCTTTAAAAAGTATCGTTCGAAAAAACTTGGGAGACTATATTATACAAGAGCCCGAGGTGGCATTGGGGCTTGAACGTTACAAAAAACATGGCAAAAAAATCTTTATCCTTACAAACTCTGATTTTCACTATACCAAAGCTCTCCTTGACTACGCCATCAACCCCTTTTTAAAAGATCACGCGGATTGGACCGAACTCTTTGACTACACAATTACCCTGGCCAGAAAGCCGCGCTTTTTTTTCGATAAATTAAATTTTTTAAAGGTCAACCCGAGCGATGGTTCAATGACAAATTATGATGCTGATCTGGTTCCCGGTATTTACCAGGGAGGCTGCGCTGATCTTTTCGAAAAGAGTCTAAAAATGGGGGGCGACGATATTCTATACATCGGGGATCACATCTATGGCGATATTGTTCGTCTGAAAAAAGATTGTGCCTGGCGAACGGCATTGGTTGTCGAAGAGCTGGGAGATGAAATTAAAAAAATGCAAAAGGTCAAACCAGCGCAGGATCAAATTCGTCAGCTGATGATGCAAAAGACACCTCTCGAGCAAAAGCTGGTTGACCTGGTTTCAACTGAAATTGAACTGGGTGCAAACAATTCCGACGACATTGCAAAGATCCAACACGAAATCACCCAACTGGATAATCAAATAGCTCCCCTGATCAAGGACACCCAAACGGCTTTCAACCCCACCTGGGGCGAAGTGATGCGGGCAGGAAATGAAGAGAGCTATTTTGCCAACCAAGTCGATCGATTCGCTGACATTTATATGCCAAAACTCGCCGACCTACTGGCCTTGTCGCCAAGAACTTATTTTCGATCTTATCGTCGCCCACTCGCTCATGAGCAGGCCCTATCGTTAATGATCGACGATCCTGACTCTTAACTGTTACTTTTTATCTTCACCGGAAGCATATTTGACCAGTTATTCTGAAGCACCGATCAGATGGGCTTCCATGAAACTAAACATGGAAGAAAAGCCACCTCGACCACCCGATGTTGCAATCACTTCAAAATCACCAATCACTTATTTATCAATGGACTAAAAATATTTTTCATCTGACCCCCTCGTCGGTAGTCTTGTAAAAAAGAACCATTTTATTTTCACTGACCCGGTACATGTTAATCCACCATAACCCACTCTGCCTGGGTTTCTTGTTAAATTGATTCAAGGCTTTTTGCGCTAGACAACTTAATTGCGAGCCACGTCGGCATTCGTCACGGTAGTCCGTCTCATCGAGTGGCATGACTCCAAGCTCTAGGTCTTTGATAGTATCAAAGGACTTAGCCTGAAAAGTCACTCTCGCTTTGGCGTCATTCTTTAGACTTTCTTTCTTAAACTCTGGGTAGAACGACTTCGAAAAGGAATTATCCCCAGTCACAACCACTCTATTTTTCTGCTGAATCACTGGAAACATAAAGCGACTGATTTTATGCCCCGCCAACTGTGGAGTTTCCACGGAAGACCACTTCACAATGCGCCTTTCTTGCAGGCGAACACCCGAGACCAACAGGTAGACAAGGATTCCACTAATTATTAGACCGGCTAAGACCAGGGCCCAAACGACTTTCTTCATAGAACCTTTTTTGCCCAAATCGTTTTAAAAGCAACCCCGAGGCCCATTATACGCTGCGCATTGAGAAGAGAGCGGCAACTTTCTACCTTCCTGTGCAGATAAGGACTTGATCATGAGACAGGTACCCGAAAATGGAAATTATCTCCTCATCGGAGGAGGAAAACTAGCACGTCATTTGGCGCACTATATGCAATCCCTTGATGTGTCGTTTTTGCAGTGGAAACGCTACGACCAATCGGTCCCGGAACTTCTTCAATTCATCGAAAATCAATCAAAAGTTCTTTTATGTATTAAAGATGATCAGCTGCAAGAGTTCTACAGTAGCTTTGGTCGCGAGGATCGTCAGTTCGTCCATTTTTCAGGCACCTTCTCTCATCCTAAAATCCAGGGGTTTCACCCGCTCATGACTTTCGGGCAAGAACTGTATGACCTTGAAACCTATGAATCGATTCATTTCGTTGGGACAACTGAAGAAATTCACTTTCGAGAAACTTTTCCATTTTTAAGGAACTCCTTCTCGACGATTTCAGAAGAGCACAAATCTCTTTATCACAGCCTCTGTGTCTTAAGTGGCAACGGAACAACTTTGTTGTGGGACTTGATCGATCAAGAGTTTCAAAAACTGGGGTTACCCAAAGAGGCACTTGATCCCTACCTAAAGCAAGTGTCAAAGAACATTCAACAAGGCCACCCGGGACGCTGGAGTGGTCCCTGGTATAGACAGGATCAAAGCACGATTGAAAAAAACCAACAAGCTTTGCAGGGAAGGCCCTTGCTTAATCTTTATCAAGAGTTCAAAAAATTAAGCCAAAACTCAGGAACCTAAAAATGAAACGAGTCACTGATCTTCAAAAACATAAACACGATGGACACAAAATAACTTGGGTCACTTGTTACGACTTTTGGTCGGCAAGTGTTCTAAAAAATACAGACATCGATGCCCTCCTGGTTGGAGACAGTCTTGCAATGGTCATGCACGGTTTTGACAGCACGATACACGCCACTGTCGACATGATGGCCACCCATACTGCCGCCGTCGCAAGAGCACAGACTGAAAAACTAATCATTGCTGACTTACCCTTTCTAGCCCATCGCTGCGGAAAAAAGAGTCTGGTCCAAACCGCAGATAAGCTGATGAAGGCTGGCGCTCATGCACTTAAAATAGAAACCGCTCCCGGCCAAGAGAAAACGGTGCAATGGCTTAGTGAGTCCGGTGTTCCAATGATCGGGCATGTCGGCCTGACCCCACAATTTGTCCATCAGTTTGGTGGTTACAAGGTCCAGGGACGTGATCCAGCCACATTTGAAAAAATATTAAAGCAGGCTATTGAACTTGAAAAAGCGGGTTGCCACGCTATGGTTTTAGAATGCGTTCCCTCAGACTTAGCGAAACAGGTGACTTCGAATCTGAAAATTCCTACGATTGGTATCGGCGCTGGGGCCGATGTCGACGGACAAGTTTTGGTTCTGCAAGACATGTTGGGCTTCAACTCCCATTTCAAGCCCCGTTTTGTTCGAGAATTCGCTCATGGCATGGATTGGATGCTTGGTGCCGTAAAAGATTTCACCCAATCCGTGAAAACTGTCGATTTTCCCAAACAGGGAGAAAGCTTTTCATGAAACAAGTCCGCACCGTCAAAGAAATAAAATCACTACGCACGAACTGGACCGGCAAAAGAGTTGGATTTGTTCCAACCATGGGCGCTTTACACGCGGGTCATCTGTCGCTGATTCAACGCTCAAAACACGAAAATGATTTAACGGTGGTTAGTATCTATCTTAACGAAACTCAGTTCAATGACCCCAAGGACTTACAAACCTATCCCACTTCTCTAGCTGAAGATCTAAAAAAATTGAGCTCTGTAGAAGTGGATTGTGTTTTTCTTCCAGACTACAGTCAAATGTATCCAGAGAACTACCGCTATCGGGTCACCGAAATTAGCGAAAGTAAAGTTTTGTGTGGCAAAGATCGTCCTGGTCATTTTGATGGCGTACTCACAGTCGTTTTAAAATTGTTCAACCTGATTCAACCCTGCAAAGCCTACTTTGGTGAAAAGGACTACCAACAGCTCTCTCTAATTGAAGGTATGGTCCGCAGTCTATTTTTGAATATTGATATTGTTTCATGCCCAACGCAAAGAGATGTCGAGGGCCTAGCATTGAGTTCACGAAATAGAAAACTAAGTTCAGAAGATCTACTTAAAGCGCATTTTTTTGCTGGAAAATTGAGAACGTCCAAAACACTAGAAGAACTTTCTTCCTATTTGAGCCAGCAGGCGATTGAAGTTGATTATTTAAGTGAAATAAATGGCCGGCGCTATGCCGCCGTTAAAATAGGTTCAGTGAGGTTAATCGATAATGTCAAAATCTAAAATTGTCGTGGGAATAACAGGATCCATTGCGGCCTACAAAAGCTGTGAGCTGGTGTCGCTACTGCGAAAAGCAGGTCATGAAGTTCGAGTGATTATGACTCATTCAGCACAAAAATTTATTGGTCCAACAACCTTGCAATCCCTGGCCGGCTCTCCGGTCTTCATTGACGACTTTGCGGAAGGCAACCAGATGGCCCATATCGAACTGGGGCGGTGGTGCGATGCCACCATTCTTTACCCTTCAACGGCTCAAACAATTAATAGTTTAGCCAGCGGAGTCGGCCACGAGTTACTGCATTCCTTTTTCCTAGCCTATGATTTCAGCAAACCCTTTTTAATTGCCCCTGCGATGAATACTCGCATGTTAGAAAATCCGATTACTAAAAAGTCATTGAAAACCTTAAAAAAAATTAACTGTGATATTTTAGAAACAGGCAATGGAACTCTTGCCTGTGGTGAGGAAGGGGGGGGCCGCCTGATCGAACCAGGGAAAGCTTTTTCCCATCTAATGAAAAGCCTGGGTCAGTCGCAAAAACCAGCCAAACGCATTTTAATTACGGCTGGTGGCACGCGTGAAACCATCGATGGGGTGAGGACTTTAACCAATATGAGCACCGGCCGAACCGGCGCTTCATTGGCGGACTTTCTTCACGAGCAAGGTTACCAAGTCTTATTATTGACTAACAAGTATGCTCAAATGCCCCAGACAGACGTTAAGGTTGATACCTACGACACCTTTAGAGACATTTACAATACCCTGAAAGCCTTATCCCAATCCAATCGATTCGACATGATTTTACATGCTGCTGCGATTAGCGACTATTCAATAGCCAATATTCAAACACCCAAAGGTACATTCACTCCTAGCCAAGACAAGATGAGTTCTCAATTCGATAATATTTCGATTCAATTAAAACGAAACGAAAAAATTCTGCCGCGCTTAAAAGACTTATTTGGTAATAAAACACAGGTGGTTGGGTTTAAATTGACCTCAACCGAGAGTAAGGAAGAACAGGCCAAAGCTATTTTCAGTCTGTTTACTGAAAACTCGGTGGACTATGTCATTCACAACGACATGAACGACATCAACAACGGTATGCGAAAGTTTTTAATGACATCGCGAAATGGAAACCAGACAGAATTGGCTTCAATCAGTCTTCTGGCTGAGCACATTGCCAAGCAATTGAATGCTACCAACTTGGAGGATACTCATGATCTTATGTCTTGATGTAGGAAACACCCAGATCCATGGTGGAGTTTTTAAAAATGACGAACTGCTAATGCAGTTTCGCAAGACCTCGGCCTCTCAAAGCTCCTCTGACGAGTACGGATTATTTCTGTTGTCGGTTTTAAGAGAAAATGGGATTGACCCCACGGAAGTTAGACATATTTCAATCTGCACTGTTGTTCCCGATGTGTTGCACTCATTGAAAAATGCCTGTCGAAAATACTTTAAAAACAGTCCATTTGTTCTTGAGGCTGGAGTTAAAACTGGCCTGAAAATTAAATACCGCAACCCTTTAGAGGTCGGCGCTGACCGGATAGCCAACAGTCTAGCTTGTGCTCACCTTTTCCCACAAAAAAATATCATTATCGTTGATTTTGGAACGGCCACTACCATTTGTGTGATTAATAGAAACAAGGAGTACTTGGGTGGGTCGATTCTTCCTGGAGTGCGCATGAGCATGCAGGCCCTAGAAAAACAAACTGCTAAATTACCAACGGTAGAGATTAAGGAGCCGCGGGCAGTTATTGGAAGGTCAACTGTTGAAAGTATTCAGTCGGGGTTATTTTTTGGACAATTAAAAATGGTCGAGGGCCTCTGTGAAGAGATCCGCTCCCAAGAGGACTGGATGGAGCCCGATGATCGCCCCCTAGTGGTTGGTACCGGTGGATTTTCCAGCATGTTTGAAAACAAACAACTGTTTGACAAGATCATCCCCGACTTGGCCTTGAAGGGTCTGTACCTGAGTCTGAAGATGAATAATTGAGGAGATTAGAATGTTGCGAAATATGATGAAATCTAAAATTCACCGCGCCACCGTTACCGATGCCGACTTATCCTATGAAGGATCGATCACGATAGACAGAAACTTAATTGAAATGGCTGATCTTTTAGTGAACGAAAAAGTGGAAATTTACAATTGTAACAACGGTGCGCGATTTTCAACTTACGTCATTCCAGGCGAGCAGGGTGAAATTTGCCTAAATGGGGCTGCCGCTCGCCACGTTCATCGCGGCGATGTCGTCATCATTGTTTCCTACGCTCAAATGACCACAGAAGAAGCCCAAAGCTTCGAGCAAAAAGTAATCTTAGTTGACGAAAAAAATCACCCGAAAGGAATGGGAATTTAACACCAAAACGGGCTTTATCAGCGGAGTTGGCGCCCCGCGAGGCTCAGTTTCGAAGGTAGTTGTCGCCCCACTTGCCGGTTCATCCACAATGTTGTTTTAATCAATTTTTGCAAGTCGGTTCCTGTGGACAGACCCATTTCTTGTAACATGTAGGCTACATCCTCAGTTGCAACATTTCCAGCGGCCCCCGGAGCATAAGGGCAACCACCCAAGCCGCCAATACTAGTGTCAAATGTTGTGATTCCCAAATCCAAACTAGCCAGAATATTGGCGATGGCCGTTCCCCGAGTGTCGTGAAAGTGCATGGCAATTTTATTAAGGCGGGTGATTCTTTTTAGTCCTTTTAAGAGGGAACGCACTTGCTTTGGGCTCGCAACACCAATGGTGTCTCCCAAGGAAATTTCATAAACTCCTAACTCCAAATATTTTTCAATCAGCTTTAAGACTTTTGCTTGTGACACCTTCCCCTCGTAGGGGCAGGCATAGACAGTCGAAAGATAGGCTCGAACTTTTTTCTTGTTTCTTTTGGCGGCGGCGACCACTTCCTCGAAATTTTTTAAGCTTTGAGAAATCGAAGTATTAATGTTTTTTTGAGAGAAAGTTTCGGAAGCCGCTCCAAAGATAGCGACTTCTTCGATGCCTGATCGCAATGAATTTTCAAAACCTCGCATATTCGGCACTAGAGCAGAAAACTTCATGTTGCTAGATAAAGTTCCTTGTTTTCTTGCCTTTATGGCTCGTTTCACAAGTTTTTCCGTGTCTGCCATTTGAGGAACCCACTTTGGACTAACAAAAGCACCCAGCTCCACTCGCTTTAAACCCGCATCACTCAATCGTTTCAAAAGTTGAAAGCGTTGGTTCGTTGACAAATGGACAGCCTCGTTTTGCAGACCGTCTCGCAATCCCATTTCCACCAAAGTTATTTTAGCCATTGTCTTCCTCAAGTACGACAAGCAGATCACCAAGACCCACTTGGTCTCCCTCTTTGCAGTTGATTCGTTTTACAATTCTTGGTTCCTGGGATTTTAAGTTGTATTCCATCTTCATCGCTTCCATAGCGATCACGGTCTTCCCAGCCGCCACGGCCTGGCCTTCTTTTGCGAAAATTTTGATGATCTTTCCTGGCATGGGGGACACGATCTGGTCAGGGTCTTGCGCCCCTCCGGAAGGTCCATTTTGAGTCTGCTCATTGGTCGGCAGGTACTCATAGGTTGTGCCATCCAGATGAAACCAAACTCGGCCTTTTATTTTTTGAGCAATGACCTCAACCTCTTTCTCATCGATCACTAAAAACAACTTTTTCATGTGTTGCTCCAGTTTCTAGTAAAAGGTGAGGCAATGGCATCAGTGGATGAACTGACTTCGCCAAGTGACTGAAGGCAGATTTCTCCCACCTTTGCGGCAAAATCATCGTCACCTAGGGGCAAGGCTCCCTCAGGGAAGTGCTGGTTAATAAACTGAGTGTTGAACTGCCCATCGAGAAATTCGGGATGACTTAAGATTTGTTTTAAGAAGGGAATATTTGACTTCACACCAAACAGAATACAGTCGTCGAGAGTGCGTAGCATTTTTTGAATCGCTCTTGGTCGCGATTCATCCCAAACAATGATTTTTGCCATCATGGAATCGTAAAACGGGGTGACCACGTCACCCTCTTCGTAGCCATAGTCAAAGCGTCGCCCCGGACCATGGGGCCAATGTTGAAAACCTATGGGGCCCGTCGACGGAATCCCTTGGCTAAAAGGGTCTTCCGCATAAAGGCGACATTCAATGGCATGCCCTCTAGGAATTAACAAGTCTTGGTCCCAGCAGGAAAATCGATTCGCCTGATTCAAGATCTGGGCTTTCACCAAGTCGACTCCCAGAACCAGTTCGGTCACAGGGTGCTCTACTTGCAATCGAGTGTTCATTTCAAGAAAATAAAATTGATCATCTTGCACCAGAAATTCAACCGTCCCCGCGCCAACATAGTTCACTGCTTTGGCAAGCTTGACTGCCGCCTCTGTCATACCTTGACGCAGTTTCGAACTGATGGACCCGCTGACCGCTTCTTCCACAATTTTTTGGTGGCGTCTTTGAACGGAACATTCTCGCTCGAAAAGGTGAACCACATTACCGCTGAGATCACCAAAAATCTGAACTTCAATGTGTTTTGCACGATCGAGATACTTTTCAAGAAAAACCTGATCACTGCCAAAGGCACTGAGACCTTCCCGCTTGGCCGCATCAATCATCTCATTGGCTTCGGCGGAGGAACGAATCACTTTCATCCCTCGCCCACCTCCGCCTGCAGCGGCTTTCACGATCACAGGGAATCCAATCTTTTCAGCTTCTTGTTTTAGGGTCGATAGACTTTGATCCTTACCATCGTAACCTGGAACCGAGGGTATTTTGGCTTCAGTTATTATTTTCTTGGCTTCAATTTTGTCACCCATTCTGCGAATCGCCTCTGGGCTGGGACCAACAAATTGAATTTTTTGGTCAGCCAAGGCCTGAGCAAAATCAGCGTTTTCAGATAGGAAACCAAATCCCGGATGAACGGCATCGGCGCCCGAAGCTAAAATACCATCAACGTTCTTTTCAATAGAGAGGTAGCTTTCTCCCACCGCCGACTCGCCAATACAGATTTGGCGGTCACTCATGCGAAAAGCGCGAGTATCGATGTCGGCTTTAGAGTGCAAAAGTACGGATTCAATTCCTAATTCTTGACAGGCCCGAATGATCCGAACCGCCACTTCTCCACGATTCGCAATAGCCAATGATTTGATCTCACCCATTAGGAATCCATCCAATTCGGTTTGCGTTTTTCAAAAAAAGCCTTAAGGCCTTCCTGACCTTCGGAACTCACTCGAAGTTGAGCAATCAACTCACTGGTGGTTTTCTTCACATCGTCGACGAAGGTCAAATCTGAAATGAGTTTTTTGGTTTCCCGCACGGCAACAGGTCCGTTGCCCAAAATTTTCTTCAGTGTTTTTTCTGACAAGGCCTGCATTTCTTTTGCTGAACCAAATTCATGAATCAAGCCCATCTGAAAGGCTTGTTCCGGACCAAAAACTTCAGCCGTCAGGAAGTAGCGCGCCATATCGCGAGCCAAAATTTTATCCTTAACAAAGGCGCTGATCACCGCCGGCGCCAACCCCAGCCGCACTTCGCTAAAACAGAGTTGAGTGCCATCGACCACAAAAACAATATCACTAGCGGCAATAAGACCAAGTGCACCACCCATAGCGTGACCATGAACCAAAGTGACAACAGGCACCGGGATTTTTTGCAAGGCTTCATACATTTCAAAAAGCAGCTCTGAATCTTTAAAATTCTCTCGTTCGGTGTAACCCACCATCGACTGCATCCAGCCAAGGTCACCACCGGCACAAAAACTTTCTCCGGCCCCAGAAAGGAACACGGCACGGATTTGCTGATTCCCTTGCAGCTCCTTAAACAATTGAGTCATTTCTGCTATCATGGAATCATTGAAAGCATTACGAACATCGGGACGATTCAGGGTCACCAGAGCGGTGTGATTTTCAATTTTAAAATTCAATGTCTGCATAAAATCACATCCTAAAAACGCCCTGCTGAGGCGACTCCCATTTTTTATTGAGCGAGGCTTTTAGACCTAAAGCCAAAACTTGACGAGTGTCGGCGGGATCGATAATACCATCATCCCAAAGCCGGGCCGTTGAATAATAGGCAGAGCTTTCGCGAGCGTATTTTTCTAAAATCGGTTTTTTAAATTTTTCTTGGTCAGCCGTCGACATCTCCTGTCCTTTGGCCTGCATCTGGTCCATTTTTACGGTACACAAAACATTGGCCGCCTGCTCGCCTCCCATTACTGATATTTTAGCGTTGGGCCACATCCAAAGTTGACGGGGCTGAAAGGCGCGACCACACATCCCGTAATTGCCAGCACCATAAGAGCCTCCAATGACAACAGTAAATTTAGGAACGGTGGCATTGCTCACTGCCATCACCATCTTAGCTCCGTGCTTGGCTATGCCCTCATGCTCATAGGATTTTCCAACCATAAAACCGGTAATATTTTGCAAAAACACAAGGGGTATTCGTCTTTGTTCACACAGTTCAATAAAGTGAGCCGCTTTTTGCGCCGACTCACTAAACAAAACACCATTGTTCGCAATAATCCCTACAGGGATTCCCCAAATATGGCAAAACCCTGTGACAAGAGTGGTGCCATATCCTTTTTTGAACTCGTGCATTTCGCTGCCATCAACGATTCGAGCAATCACCTCACGGACATCAAATTGGACGCGAGTGTCTTCTGGAATTATCCCATAAAGCTCTTCCGTCGCAAAACGTGGCTCCTCCGGGGCTTTAAACCTTACGGTCTGCTGGGTTTGGTGATTTAACTGAGCCACCATCTCGCGCGCCATACTTAACGCCTGCCCATCACTTTCAGCAAAGTGATCTGTCACCCCAGAGGTGTAAGAGTGAACGGCAGCGCCACCTAACTCTTCGGCGGTGACCTCTTCACCGGTCGCAGCCTTTACCAAAGGTGGGCCCCCCAGAAAAATGGTTCCCGTGCCCTTAACAATAATGTTCTCATCACTCATCGCCGGAACATACGCCCCACCAGCCGTGCAACTTCCCATCACAATCGACAGTTGAGGAATACTTTGCGCCGACATCCGGGCCTGATTGTAAAAAATACGTCCAAAGTGATCACGGTCTGGAAAGACTTCATCTTGCTTGGGCAAAAATGCACCACCACTGTCCACCAAGTAAAGACAGGGAAGACCGTTCTCTAAAGCGATCTCTTGAGCTCGAAGATGTTTTTTAACAGTCATTGGAAAATAAGTGCCGCCCTTAACCGTGGCATCGTTGGCCACAATCATACACTCCACCCCTTGAACTAAACCAATCCCCGTGACAACGCCGGCACCCGGTGCCGCTCCCTCATAAAGGTCCCAAGCGGCTAAAGTCGAAAATTCCAGAAAAGCGGACTCGGGATCAATCAATTTATGGATTCGTTCTCTAGCGGTCATTTTCCCACGAGACTTGTGACGCTCCACTGACTGGCTTCCGCCGCCAAGCTTGACCTCTTCGATTCTCCCCTTGAACTCCTCAAGAAGGTTCCCCATGAAGGCAGTGTTTTGCTTAAAACCATCCGAGTTTTTATCCAGCTGACTGTGTATTGCGGGCATGATGTCTCCAGTAGGAGAAACATAGACAAATTCTTTATCTTTAACAACTTACGCCGCAGGCACCGACGAATTTTAGGAGCGCGTTATCGTTGCGCCGCAGCAAAGACAGGGCCCCCACTCTCCGCCTTTTACTCGCAGCCGATTTCAAGGCACAATGATGGGCATAGTACGAGGTGATCATCATGAAATATATCAGCTTAATCGTCGTTGTTTTGTTTATAGGGTTCACGGCTTGGTTTTCCAAACGAACCGAGGATCTAACCATTGATCAAATGAACAAAATGAACAACTTGATCACGCAGTATATGACTCAAGCTGTTCAAAACCATAATCCGAAAGCCACAGATATCGATTTTTCGAAAATTTACACCGAAGTGATCGAAAAAGGAAAAACAATGAAAGCTCATTTTAGTTTTTCCTATTTGGAACAAAATCCTGAAGGAGCCATGGAAAAGGTCTACCGCAAAGGAACCTTTTTGATCACTTCCGAGGATGGCCAAAAGTGGACCGCTCAAATCGAACAAGCCGGAGATGTAAAGGTTGAATTCATGGAGCCTTTCGAAATCACCGAAGCTGGCGTCGAACCCATTAACAAAGAAGATTTAGAGGGTGACGATTCCGATGCTGAAGTTGATGCAACTCCAGAAACCGAAGAAACCACCGAAGACTCTACAAATGAATCCTTAGACGATTCGAACTCGTAACAGTTTTTGTGTCAAAAACAATCGCAATAGATGAAGAGGGCTTCTTCCTTGTCGACAAGGGAATCCGAGTCGACGACGAAATAGTCGGCCGTCGCATGCTGGACGCATTGACGGTGGATGAGTTTGGCGTCTGCCATATGAGTTACGATGGTCACGACGTTATCGTCGAACCCTTTGATAAACCCTTTGTTGCTCGGCAGGTTCACTTAGAAAGTGGCATACTCAGTGTCCAAATGCCTTACCAACATTTATGTGAGGCCCACTGGGACTCTCTCTGTGTGGATGAGTGGGATCGATTTCATGGTTTAACCAAAAAAGGCATTCCCTTTGTTCTATCTCGACCGGCTCAAGCTGAACTCTTTAATCTCACCGAGGAATTTAACGATGAAAGCCTGCAGATCGCAGGACGAGTGATTCCAACCCCCCCCTATTATCAAACCTCTGACGAATTTAATAAAAAGGCTTTCTGGTCCGGGCGCTACCAAGAAAACCCATCCCCCCCCTGGAACCTTGATCAAC
>CAYGNH010000002.1:0-338900 GCA_964351315.1 uncultured Pseudobdellovibrionaceae bacterium | reverse complement strand
TCAAAAAACGCTGTGGATCCCTACATACGGGTTCAGATGGGAAGTCTGTCACTTGGACGGATTTTGGGTTGGCTGTGACGGCTAAACTTAAGAAAGTCTGTCAATAACGCTCTTTAAAACTCTTAGTATTTAATAATTGAAAACCCCAATAATTTTTCGAAGAGGCGGAAGGTCTCATCGTGAGGGCTAGGAATAACTGTGCAAAATTTTAAAAGTAGAATATCAGAGGTCTGGAGAATTTCGTGGCCGCTTATCATTGCCAATAGTTTTTGGAACTTGCAGGTTAGTATTGATCGCATTTTCTTAGGGGAGTATTCCACAGAAACCTTAGGAGCGGCGATCGCCGCTGTCGGCTTTTTCTGGGCTCCAATGGCGCTCGTCCAGCAAACGTCGGCTTACTTAACAACTTTCGTCGCTCAGTACACCGGAGCGAAGCAGCCGCAATGGATCGGCCCCAGTGTATGGCAATCCATCTATGTCAGTTTGATCGGTGGGACCTTATTTTTAATTCTGGTCCCCATTTCGCCCGCCATTTTTGCCTGGATGGGTCACTCACCCATGATGCAAAGTCTAGAGGTGGAGTACTTCCAAGCTTTGGCTTATTCGGCTTTGCCAACGGCTTTGGTGGCAGCCTGTAGTGGTTTCTATACGGGTATTGGGCGAAGCCGAATTATTATGCTGATTAACGGAGTCGGTTTGGTCCTCAACATCGGTTTAGACTATGCCCTGATTTTTGGAAACTGGGGAATGCCCAGTCTTGGTTTGGCGGGAGCCGGATATGCCACGGCTTTGTCGGCCTATGGTGCTAGCTTTCTAGGTTTGTACTTGATTTTCACTGATCGAAAGGCCGAACAGTTTCAGCTGCGAAAAAGTTTTGGGCTGAACTTAGAGCTTTTGGGCCGATTTATTCGCTACGGTTTCCCGAGTGGCTTGCAGTGGGCTCTTGAAGGACTGGCCTTTACTTTTTTCCTGGCCTTCATCGGAAGACTTCCCAACGGTGACTCAGCCTTGGCGGCCAGCAGTGTGACAGTAACGATCATGATGTTGGCCATTCTACCGGTGATTGGAGTCGCTCAAGGGGTTTCGGCCTTGGTGGGGCAACACCTGGGGGAAGATCAACCGCAACAAGCCGTGGCTATTTCTTGGGCTGGAGTTCAACTTTCCATGTTTTACATTGTCAGTATTGGATTTAGTTTTCTTTGCTTTCCGCATTTCTTTTTAGAGCTGTTCTCTGGTCAAGGGGATTCACCCCTTTGGCCGGAAGTACAAGCCATAGTACCGACCTTGTTGCAATTTGTTTCGGTCTTCATTTTGTTCGATACACTCAACATGATTTTTTCATTCACTTTAAAAGGGGCCGGAGACACTCGGTTTGTCAGCTTTGTGGCTTTGCTCCTCCCTTGGCCTCTGATGGTGATTCCCTCATGGTATTTTGCCAGTTGGGAGAACGGCGTCTACTGGTCATGGGGGGCTGCGAGTTTGTTTATTTGTGTGCAAGGCTTAGTTTTTTTAGGTCGTTTTCTGCAAGGCCGATGGAAGTCGATGCGAGTGATTTAGTGCCGTATCTTTCCGACCGAAAGTTTTAAAAAAAGAAAGCCCTTTCAAGAAGATTCCCACTTTTTCGATCATCAGAGGGGACACCTCTGTCGGCAGTCCTTCGCGCTCCCTCAGGCGTTTGGTTGTCATTCACTTTTCATTTCGCTTTCATTGGGGGTTCATTTATCCATATGTTTTCATTTCTAAAGCGAAATCACTGATATTTCTGTTTTTTTTAGACAGGGGAATTGAATTTGTTTAAAGGTTTCAGGTGTTAAAATGTAGAAAGTGAGGAGTTATGAAGGTTACCGCGATTGCTATTTTTGTCTTTGTTTTTTCACAACAAGCCCATACCCAAACAGAAGGTTCCTCAGAGCCAGTCCATGAGTTGCAACCTATTGAAATTCAATCTGAAGAAACTGATAGAATACGAAATTCGGGTGTTCGATCGAAGCAAATATACACCGGTAAGAAAAACACCAAGGTGGTGACTGAGGATGCCGGTCCCATCGTCACTAATAATTATCGTCAATTGGCAACCGCTGTTCCCGGTTTGACGATTGCTGAGGTCAATAATGAAAGTTGGGCGTCTATCACTTACAGGGGGCTCGGAGATCCTCATGAGAGTTTTAATCTCCTGACCTTAGAGGACGGTCTACCGATCTCGGCTGATATTTATGGTTACCCGGCCGCCTACTACCAGCCGCCTATGGACACGGTCCAAGGCTTTGAATTTTTAAGAGGTGGTTCCGCACTTATGTTTGGGCCACAGGCCGGAGGGGCACTTAACTATTTAACCCATCAAGCTGGCCCGCAGCCTATACAAACCCGTCTAAGGCTTTTGGGTGGTGAGTTTGGCTATGCCCAAGGCTACTTGCAAGTGGATGGCACCACTGGAAAATTGGATTACGTGGTCAATGCCCATGGGAGGCGTTCCGATGGGTTTAGGGACAGCAACGGAGACTATCAAGTCTCTGGCTACAACATTAAACTCGGATATAAGTTAAGCTCCAATCTGACCCTTCGATTGAAAGCCCAAGATTATGAGGGAATCCATGGTGAGGCGGGAGGACTGGCCCGGACGGCAACTAGCGTCGACAGTAGAGGGATTGATAGTTCAATCACTGCCACTACCAGTCCTTTTGACGAGATTAAAATTGATAGAGACTTATTGGGTGTCGGTTTAGATTATCAACAAAGTCGATCCCAAAGTTGGAGTTTTGATCTGTGGCACAGCAACTTGCGTCGATCTTCTTTTCGACAAGACTACGCACCGGGGCAGGACCAGTTTGGTACGGTCAAGCAAGGTACGACAAGTGATATCGTTCATCAACACTTTCACACTTACGGTGCGCAAGCTCAGGGTGCAACAAAAACCAGTGTCGCTAGCTTACCGCTGAATTGGACCTATGGTTATCGGTACTACGCCAACTCAAACCCTTTAGAAAATTTGACAGGTGCGACTTCAAGCTCTCAATCTGGGATCCAAGAGCTATTGGTTGAGCGTCAAAGCTTGAGCCACTCCGTTTTCACCGAGGCACTCTTGGAGGTGGGAAGTTGGAGTATAGCTCCAGGCTTGCGCTATGAACAGATCACCCAAGAACTTGAAGAAAAATTTCGCAGTGCCAATGTTGCCTTGCCAGGAAATGGTCTACGTAGCAATTCCATTGATGAAAACGTCTTGCTGTATGGATTGGGTTTAGAAAGAAAATTAGGAAATTCAGGTTGGAAGTTTATTGCAAATTCATCATCTGGTTATACACCCGCCTTGTTTGCTGAGGCCTTCCCTCTTAGTCCTGCAGATGATTTAAGCGGAGACTTAGAAGCCTCCCGAGTGTTAAATCACGAAATCGGGGTCGTTGGGGATTTTTCTAAAACGGGCCTCTTAGAAGTTTCGACATTTTATATATCAAACTCCAATCAAATTGGTCGAGTCGGGAACCAGTTTACCAATGTTGGCGATGCCGAGTACTACGGCATCGAAGGTTTGGTGATTTTCGATTTGATTCGAGAGTTCTTCAGTAGCTCCCATTCACTTGAGGCCATGTTGGGTTTTTCTCTGATGGAATCCCGTTTTATTAAAGGGTCCACCAATACGGTTGGAAGAACTCCGCAATATGCTCCCAACCAAACCTTTCGCTGGAGATTTTCGTATTTACACCCCAGTCAGACGACCTTTGCTCTCAGCGGTCAATGGATGGGGGATCAGTTCGCTGATGATGCCAATTCGGCGAATTTTCAAATCCCCAGTTACTCCGTTTGGGATCTCAGCGCACAGGTTCCTCTGGGCTTTGATGGTTTAAATCTTCAGGTGGCGGTTCGTAATTTGTTTGATCAAAACTATTTTGCCCGAATTCGTTCTAATGGTATAGAACCTGGTATGCCTCGGATGGCCACTGCAGGCATAGACTATTCGTTTTAGGAGTTAGGATGGCATTTCCCGAAGGTATTTCTTATTTTGCTAGCTTGTTCGGGCACGCGACTGTGGTTCTTTTCCTTGGTCTTTTTTCTAGTAAACAATCGGTTGGGTTGGTCGACTTTTCGGCCCCATTTTTTGTTGAGATGGAACAACAGTCCTTTCAGGCAAGGCCGGCATTTGATAAAAAAAATACGCAAACCCTGGCTGCTAAACCGAAAGATCTTTCATCGAGCTCTGTCAACCGTCCTTCTAAGAAAGAGTCCGAAGTTTCAAAAAGTGACAGCAGAGAAAGCCTCGGAGCCAGCTTGGCCTCACTCCAAGCCCAGGGGAGCGAGGGCGCAAGAATCCATTATGTTGATGGTTTGCGGTCCTGGATCGAGCACCATAAGACGTTTCCGACCATTGTTCGAAGACTGGGAATCAGTGGTCAAGTCAGTCTTCGTTTCGAGGTGGATCAAGAAGGCTTTTTCCATAATGTGTCGATCACTCGTTCTTCTTCTCATCAAATTTTGGACAAAACCGCCCTGGCTTTATTAAAAAAAGTAGGAAGCTACCGACCTTTCCCGAAAGGTTGGGATAAAAAAAGAATCTCAGTCAAATTACCCATTCAATACATTTTAAATAAGGCCGATTGAGCCTTTGAGCCGAAGCTCCTTCTTTTAGCCAGAAAGGCATAAAGACTCCGGATCGAACGGTTGTTTTTCAAAGCTCGTAGGGGATGGGCATGCCCAGGCATTCACTGGTGGCTCTCATAAACTCCAATTCAATTGGATTTATTTCACCATCAAAATAGATAGTCTGAAGCATAGCTTTAATCAGTTGCTCTTTGTGTTTAGGGTTCAATTCGGTCAGTTCTTGTAAGACATCGCGAAACTTTCGAAGGGGGATTTGGTTCACCTCCCGGGTCATTGTCAACCGTAAGTTCAAGATTTGCATGGTCTCTTCGAAAGCCGACTGAGCTTCATTCAGTCCTTTGTGACCGTGCATGCACAAGGCAGAAATTAAAAAACCCGCAGAATCTTTGCATTGAGGCAAGCGCCGATTATTGTTTGTCGCCATGAAGGTTTTCTCCAACAAGTGCATTTCAACTAACAAGAAGAGCGATGCTTCATGAATGTCAACGAGCGAGTCCGCTTTTACTAAATACTCGCAAGTTTTTAAAAATTCTTTTCGTTCTGTTTCTCCTAACTCTCGGAGCCTTGGAATACATTGGTGTAGACAGGGAAGAATATTTTTTCGATCCAGGTCGCGAACCTCTTGGTTGCGGGTGGTAAACTCATTGGCGAGTTCTTTGCCTCCATAGTTTTCAACAATGGAGGCGGCTTGTTCGCTTTGGCCGGATCGATTGAGCAGGGCTAAGCTGAGGGCCTGAGCTTGCATCAACTCTGACTTTCTAGTGTCAAATTGTGGCAAAACTTGGTTCATGAGAACCCCCATTGTCGCCAAGGTTTCTGGCGTGGGTTCTCCTATGGAATCGATAATTTTTTGCGGAGTCAGCTTCGTTTGGCTGTCAACTGATGTTGAATCGGGCTTTTGGCGTTTCAACTCTGATGCAAGAAATTGAGCGTCGAGAAACCTTTTATCGATTCTTGCAATCCGTTCTTGCAGTGGGGGGTGACTGGCATACAATGAAAACGCGGAGACCGGCAGGGGGTTTTCGAAACACATATGACTCAGTTCTTCAGCTCCGGCAAAGTGAAGTTTTGAAGACTTCAGCCCAATTTTAGCCAAAGCACCGGCGATTCCCGCCGGGTACCTTGTGAACTGAACGGCGCTGGCATCGGCTAAAAACTCACGCTGTCTTGAAACTGCCGAACGGATCATGCGGCCGACCAGCACCCCTAATGATCCAATGATCCAAAGTGAGACTCCGACAAAGAGGATCATGGCGACGGCCCCTCCTGAGTCTTTGCCTCGGGAGCGATAGCGACTGCGACCCATGGAGCGCAAAACAAACTTTCCCATGACGCCAATAGTGACGATGCCGGCCAGGTAACCAAGGAGTTGAACATTAAGACGGGTGTCTCCATTTAAAATATGACTAAGTTCGTGGGCCACAACCCCTTGTAGTTCGTCGCGAGTTAAATGATTGAGGCAGCCCTGGGAAAGGGCAATCACCGAAGACTGGGGAGCTAAGCCGGCCGCAAAAGCATTAATCGAATCCTCTTCGGTTAAAATATACAAAGGTGGGGGAGTCATGCCGGCGGCGAGGGCCATTTCTTCGACGACGTTTAAGGCGCGCTTAACTCCGGGCTGTTTTTGCAACAGCTCGGCTTTGACGCCTCCCATGTACTGCGCGATGCCATGCCCATCACGGCCCATTTGTATTTTTTTGATAAGGGCGCTCATTATAATAACAAAAACTGTAACGCCGCTGATCGCCAAATAAATCGAGTACTGATCGGGAGAGGGCCATGTGAATAGGGGTTCGGCTCGATGGCGGGACTGAGATTTTAAAGATTCAATGACCACCCAGCCGGCGATATTCGTCATGAAAATGATACCAGCCACAGCAAAAAAGAAGAGAAAAACCAGAGAGGTGGTATTCTTTTTGGCCTGGCGTTGGTGCTCAAAAAAGTTCATGGGTTAAAACTGAACCTTCGGAGCTTCTTTAATTGCGGCATTCTCAATTTCAAATGGGTATGCCGGGTTAAAGCCAAAAGCACCCGCCAAGAGATTATTGGGGAATTGCTCGCGGCCGTTGTTGTAGTGCATGACACTATCGTTAAAAGATTGGCGTGCATAGGAAACTTTATTTTCAGTGCTGGTCAATTCTTCCATCAAATCTTTTATGACGCTGTCGGCTTTCAATTCAGGGTAGTTTTCAAACAGCAGCATCATCTTGCCCATGTTTTGGGTTAAGGCTCCTTCAGCTTTGTTGAGTTTTCCAACAGCTTGAGGGTCGGCCGGATTTTGTGAAACCTGTTGGGCCGCTGCTTGCGCTTGATTGCGAGCTTGAATAACTGCTTCAAAAGTCTCTTTTTCATGGGACATATATTTTTTGGCCGTTTCCACCAAATTGGGAATCAAGTCATAGCGCCGCTGCAGTTGCACATCAATTTGAGCGAAGGCATTTTTAAAAGCATTCCTTAGTCTCACCAGATTGTTGTAAATACCCATTGTGAAAAAAGCGATCACCGCAGCGATCCCAAAACCAATCCATAGACCCACTTTTAGTCTCCTTGTTAAAAATTAAAAATAGAGAATAGCATAGAGGCTTTGAGGGAAAAAATAAAAGAGCAACCGACTCGGTTGCTCTTTAAAAAAGATGGTACCGACGGCGAGACTCGAACTCGCACAGTATTGCTACCGGGGGATTTTGAATCCCCTGCGTCTACCAATTCCGCCACGTCGGCCCAGGTACCCGTGCCTAGTCGGCACATTATGTCAAAACCCCGTAGGGATGAACTCGGGAAATTAAAAGAATTTTCGGGGAGATACAAGAAGATTTTCGCGGCCTAAAAGGCCTTTCCAGGGAATTCTTGGCCATTTCCAATTTCAATTTGCCAATTGCATGGTGAAATGTAATGTAATGCATCAAAGGTGCATAAATAGTCACCATTAATCGAAGGGGTGCAAATGGGGTTTCGTCTACTGATTATGATTTTAGGTTTTTCCCTATTGGGTGGAGTTGCTTCGGCTGCTTCCAAAAAGAATGGGAAAACGAAGTTTGAAAATGTACAGGGCAAAAAAGTTCAAATCGAGAAAGCCGAAATTGTGAATGATTCACCTTTAGAAACGCCAGAGTCGGCGCGCATACGTCAAGAGCGTCAGCAAATGGAAATGGAAACGGAAGAAGAATTTATTCAAAAGTTGGAGCAAGCCCGTATGGAAGATGAGCGCTTGCGCCGGCAACAGCTTTTTGAAAAAGAATTGTTAGCTAAAGAAAGTGATATCGAGGACCCGTTCTTGGAGCCTGAGTCAGACTTGAATGTGGATCGGTCATCCTTGGAAACTGAATCTGGATTGGAATGGGAGCCAGTCACTCGCAACAATGAAGTTACGACAACATTGGTAGTTGATCAAACCGATCCAGAGACGAGGTTTTATATTAGTCTCGGCGCAGGTGGTTTAAATCATCAAGCGAACAATACACCCGACTTGAATGGTCTTGGTGGGATTGGTCTGGGTGTTGCTTTGGGAATGGATTTTTGGTTGGAAGGAAATTTCTATTATTCTTTTCTTGAGTCCGATCGAACCTTCCTTTCTGATGAAGACATTGATCAATTTGGTGTAGCGGTGAACCCAAAGTATATGTTTGGAATGTCGGACAAGGTTGTGACCCCAGTGATTGGCGCCGTCCTTGGATATACGCGCCGGCAGTACAATGGTGGAGACAATGCTTCGAATGCATTGGATGCAGGGATCAGTGCTGGAATTGATGTGGCTATCAACCAGGCTGTTAAAATTGGTGTCGAAGGGCGCTACATGACAACTCTTGATTACGAGAAAGACAATGCTTTGGATTCGACCGGGAAGGCCTTTGAAGAGCTTGCTACGGGTCGGGCCGTCAAGCCTCTAGAAGATTTTGACTATAGTCTTTTTATGGTGAATGCCAAAATGACATTTTAGATCGACCTAGGTCGAGCGGGCGTTTTGTTAAACACCCAAGCCCATTTAATATAAGGAGATGCTAAAACATCTCCTTATTTTTTTGATTTTCTATAGTGCCCACACGGCCTCCGCCAAAGTCCTTATTGCCACGGTTGCGCAAGTCAAAAACCATGTAATTACCTCTCGCGAGATCGCCATCCACAAAGAGCTTGATGTGGCCTTGGGACAAAGTTTGAACGAGTTCGGCCCGGAGGCGGGTACCGAAGAAGTGATTCGTGAATGGCTTCTTTTTTTAGAGGCTTCCACTTTTTACAATTCAAAGGTCGCGCAGAATAGAGTAAACAAATACATCGATCGAGTACAGGCACAGTTGTCGAAAACGGCGGCTTGGAATCAGCTCGGCGTTTCTGCCTCGGAATTGCAAACCAAGGTGAGACGTCGACTTGAGGCCGAACGTATCTATAACTTCAAAAAGAAAGCTTCCGTTTTGCCAGTCAGTCTAAGTGAAATTGAAACTGAGTACACCCAAAATAGAATTCGTTACGGTAACGAGAGCTTTGAAGGCGTAAAAGAAAAAATCAGACAAAATAAAGTCGAAGAAAACCTACAAAGCCGAATGGAACAGTGGTTTCTAGTTCTTGAGAGAAAATACAAAGTTCAACGTTTTTCTAAGTTCAGTGAGTTTTAATGGCGATCTTTTCGTTTGCAGAAGCCCATGATCGCAAAATAAAATTGGCAAATCCTGGTCGTGACTGTTCGTGGAGTCGGTCGCAAATTTTAAGCCACCTTGAATCCGCTCCTTTTGCTGGTCTGACTCGACACAATCAGTGGGCGGCTCTGATTTTGTATAGACGTTTTGATCGTTGCCTAGAAGTGAACTTTCTACTGACCTTTCCCGAATACCGCCGGCAGGGTTTGATGGCTCGCCTGATGGGCGAACTGATTGCAAAACACCCACTTTGCACTTTTTGGCTAGAGGTGCACGCGAAAAACCTGAAGGCCCAGCGGCTGTATCAGAAATTAGGCTTTAAAAACAATGGTTTACGGCAGGCTTACTACAGCGATGGGGGGGATGGTTTACTTTTTGAGCGCCCCCCAGAGATCGCCGGCGCATCTTAAAAAACCGTATTATTTTAGTGGTTTATAAATAGGGAATCCGACCCTTTTCCCTTGCTTTGCCCCCAGGGGTCTGCTAAATTGGCGAACAAATAGGCCCAGTGGGCCTATTTTTTTTGTGTATAAACTTGAAACAGGAATTGAATGGCAGAAGAGCTCGAAAAACTAAGGGAGCACGCCGAGCAAATTGCTCGTCGGGAAAATTGCTTTCTTTATGATTTGGAACTCACCGGAAAAGGTCAAGGTCGCATCCTGCGAGTGTTTATCGACAAAGAAGGAGCTGAAGGCGTCTCCATCGATGATTGTTCCCGTGTTTCTCGTGGTCTTGATCTGGTTTTAGATGTTGAAGATTTGGTTCCTGGTGGAGCCTACAGTTTAGAGGTATCTTCGCCAGGACTAGAGCGTCGCCTGACCCAAGCCTGGCATTATGAAAAGGCCATCGGACAGAAAGTTCAGCTCCAGTTGAATACCGGTTTAGGAGAATTTGTTAAGTCGCGTTCATCCAAGAAGGATGAAAAAAGAAAAAAACTAACGGTCCAATTACAAGAGGCCAAAAATGAAGAAATCGTGGTGAGCATGGACGATCCCGCAACGAAGGATGAGACTTTCACAGTTCCGCTTCAGTATGTTCACAAAGCGAAAGTTGTTTATGTCTTCGAGAGTCCTTCAAAAAACAAGAAGCCAAAAGGCAGAAAGGGTTAAGCCGTGGAAAATGTATTTTCGAATCTGAGCCGCATGATCGAACAAGTGGGTAAAGACAAGGGAATTGATAGAGACCTCATCATCGATGCGGTTAAGCAAGGCATGTTAGTCGCGGCACGGAAAGTGTACGGAACTTATCGTGACATTGAAGCCTCTTACAATGACGAAACCGGTGAGGTCGAACTTTACCAGTTTAACGAGGTGGTTTCCCCTGAAGAATTCGAAGACGAAGAAATTGAGATCACGTTGGAAAATGCCCGTGAACTCGACCCCGATGCTCAGCTTCACGATTCCATTGGGATCAAACTGGACACTTCGGATCTTGGACGTATTGCTGCGCAAACGGCCAAGCAAATTATCATGCAAAAAGTGCGTGATGCAGAACGGGAAATCATTTTTAATGAGTTTGAAAGCCGTAAAGGTGAAATTGCTTCAGGAATCATCCGTCGCATCGAACGTGGAACCATTGTTGTTGATCTTGGACGGACCGAAGCGATTATTCCTTATCGTGAACAAATTCCGGGTGAGCACTTTAAACCCGGTGACCGCATCCAAGGCCACCTTCTGGATGTGCGGCAAACCACTCGTGGCCCGCAAATTGTAATGTCGCGAGCCCACGCCGACTACATGGTTAAACTTTTTGAGATTGAAGTTCCCGAAATTTACGATGGTATAGTGCAGATTATGGCTGCCGCTCGTGAGCCGGGTCAACGAGCCAAAATCGCCGTTGACAGTAAAGATTCGGCCGTTGATGCGGTTGGTGCTTGTGTGGGGATGAAAGGCTCTCGCGTACAAAATGTTGTGCAAGAGTTGAAGGGTGAAAAGATTGATATCGTTGAGTGGGACGAAGACATCACCCGTTTTGCTTGTAATGCCTTAGCTCCCGCTGAAATTTCTCGGGTGTTCTTGGATGAAGCCAATAAAGAAATGGAAATTGTCGTGCCTGACAGTCAATTGAGTTTGGCGATTGGTAAACGCGGAGTGAATGTGCGATTGGCGGCTAAGTTGACCGGCTGGAAAATCGATATCATGTCTGAAGCGAATGCTTCCGCTCGTACGGCTGAATCGATATTTAACTTAATGTTAATGCCCAGTATGTCTGACACAATGGCACAAAGTATTTTCCAAAGCGGATTTGGTTCATTTCAGTCTTTAGCTGATGCCGAAGTGGCTGATATTCTGTTGATTCCTGGGTATGACGATGAAGAAAAGGCAGGGGCTTTGATTCAAGAAGCCAAAGACCTTTTGCAAAAATATCAGGATGAGGGAACAGAAATTCCGCAAGCTCCAGTGGTGGAGACGACTCAAGCCAAAGGGTCTGATGCAAAAAGTCAGGCTGATCAGATGTTGAAGGCGCAAATGGCAGCTTTGGCCGCCGATGAGTCAGCTGCAGCCGGTGACTCGGCCGTGGAGGTCGCCACCTCCGATGAAGAAGCTATTGAGGCGGCCGCCGTAGACAACCAAGAGAACAATGCACCAGTCGAGGCTGCGGCCGAAACTGAGACTCCTGTAGAAGAATCTACAGCAGATGACAGCACAGAAAAAACAGACGATTAAGAGGGAGTTAGATTTGGATCAACCCAAAGTTTATGAATTTGCCAAAGAGATTGGTATAGAGACATTGGCTCTTATGGATAAAATCCGTAAATGGGATCTTCCCATTAAGAGCCATATGGCCGAACTCAGTCCAGAGCATGTCGAAAAGATCCGGGCAAAACTTGATGAAGAAGCCAGTGGTGGTAAAAAGAAAAAGAAAACCGCAACGAAAAAAGCTTCGACCAAAAAAGCAGCGACTAAAAAGGCCACGACTAAAAAGAAGGCCACCAAGAAGAAGGCCACGACCAAAAAAGCGGCGACGGCTAAAGTGGCTTCTAAAAAGAAAACGACGAAAAAGAAAAAAACGGTGATTCGCCGAACGAAAGCGGCCAAAGAAGAAGCTCCACCAGAAGAAGTCGTCGCGGAGGCAGCGGTTACTGCTGTTGACACTCCCGCCGCTCCACCGGTGGAGACTCCAGTGGTGGCTGCCGCAGCACCCGAAGTTGAAAAGCCAGAGGCCGCGGCTGAAAAAACCGAAGCGGCTAGCGAAGAAACGGTCACCAGCGCTCCGTCAGCACGAAAACGTGAAGTAAAAATGACAGATGGTGGGCCCGTTAGCGGAGTGAAGTCGGAACGACCTCGACGCAATATCGTTGGTAAAATGGACCTGAGCAAGGTCGAGCAAAAGCGTGACAGCAACCGTCCGCAAAAAACCAGTACCAGAAATATTCGACCCGGATTTGTTGCTGCCAACCAGCCGCCACAGCCCATGGTCGAAGATGATCGCTTTAGTAGCCGTAAAGACAAAGACAAAAGAAAGAGAGTGGTGGCGGTCCCTGGTCCCTCTAAAAAAGACCAAGAGCATGTTCCTCCTTCCTTTGTGTCTGCGGAATTTAAAAAGCGAGAAGTTGTCTTTCAACCGAAGAAAAAGAAAATTGCAACCAATTTGGCGGATATGAAAAAAACAGAGATCACAACTCCCAAAGCCCACAAGCGAGTGGTTAAAGTTCATGGCACCATGAAGGTGAGTGATCTGGCCGACGAGATGGGAATAAAATCTCCGCAGTTGATCAAGGCCTTGATGAAGAGTGGTGTTGTTGCCAACGTCAATATGGATTTGGATTTTGACACGATTTCCTTAATCGCCCCAGAGTTTAAATTCGAGGCAGAGAACGTAAAAAAATCTGACGACGAATTGGTTGGTGCTGCCGCCTTTGGTGACTTGGATGCTGAACCGATTTTACGCTCACCCATTGTGACAGTCATGGGTCATGTGGATCACGGTAAAACCACTTTGCTGGACACAATTCGTAAAGCTCGAGTCGTTGACGGGGAAGCCGGAGGCATTACCCAGCACGTGGGCGCCTACCGGGTGAAAACAAAAATTGGCGAATGCACTTTTATTGATACTCCTGGACACGAGGCCTTTACAGCCATGCGAGCTCGTGGAGCTTCTTCGACCGATATCGTAATTCTTGTGGTGTCGGCCGATGACGGCGTGATGCCACAAACGATCGAGGCGATCAGCCATGCGAAAGCCGCTGGCGTTCCGATCATAGTGGCTATGAATAAAATGGATAAAGCGGGTGCCAACCCTGATAAAATCAAACAGCAATTGGCCGAGCATGAACTTGTGCCGGAGGATTGGGGTGGAGATACCATTTGTGTTCCTTGCTCAGCCTTGAAGGGCGATGGAGTTGATGAACTTCTTGAGCAGGTGTCATTGATGGCGGAAGTTTCCGAGTTGAAAGGAAACCCAAAACGTTCAGCAACTGGAATTGTGGTCGAGAGCCGAGTCGAAGTCGGCAAAGGAAATGTGGCGACATTACTGGTTCGGGATGGAACTTTAAAGGCTGGTCAAAATGTGGTCATCGGCGAAATCGCTTGTCGTGTGCGCCAACTTTTTGATGAGACGGGTCAGAAGATTGATGAAGCCGGCCCCTCGCATCCTGTCGAAGTGATCGGTTTGCCGCAAACACCGGCAGCCGGTGACTCTTTTGATGCCTGTAAAGACGAAAAAACCGCACAAAAAATTGCGGAACAACGGGCTGAGATAAAACGCAAAGAGCGAGAAGCGACCCAGCAAGCTCCAACCAATTTGGAAGACCTGTTCTCAAAGGTGAAAGCCGGCGAGATGAAAGAGCTTCCCGTGGTCCTAAAAACCGATGTGGCTGGAACCGGCGAAGCGATTCGCGGTATGTTTGATAAAATTTCTACTGACGAAGTGAAAATCAAGGTGATCCATCACGGTGTCGGCGGAATCAGTGCCTCCGACGTTTTGTTGGCTTCAACGGCGGGCGGAATCATTATTGGATTTAATACCCGACCTGACAATGCGGCGCGGGCGGTTTCGAGAGAACGAGGGGTGGAAATTAAAACCCATTCCATTGTTTACAAACTGATGGATGAAATGAAGCTGGCCATGGCCGGACTCCTGGATCCCGACTTGGTGGAAAAAGCGATGGGGCGCGCCGAAGTGCGCGACACCTTTAGTGTTCCTAAGATTGGAACCATCGCTGGATCTTTTGTGGTCGATGGAAAAATCACTCGAAATTCTTTGTTGCGATTGGTTCGTGATGGAACAGTAATCTACACAGGAAAAATCAGTAGTTTAAGACGCTTTAAAGACGATGCCAAAGAAGTTTCATCTGGCTACGAGTGCGGTATTGGTATCGAAAACTTCAACGATATCAAAGTGGGTGACGAGATCGAAGCCTACGTCGAAGAAGAAGTGGCCAGAGAACTTTGATGAGCGAGAAGAGTCGTCGACTGCAGAGAGCAGAAAAAGAAATTCGAGAGGTGATCTCGTCTTATCTGATGCAAAAACAGTCGGGCTCCAGCTCGGATTTGGTGTCTTTGACTCAGGTTTTAGTCAGTCCCGATTTACGCCAGGTTAAAGCCTATGTTTGTGTTTTAGGAAAAGACGACGTCGACCAAGAGACTCTAGAAGTCTTGCAATCCCATGCTCCAGAAATCCAGAGTCTATTCAATTCTCGGTTTCGTATGAAGTTTTGCCCCAAAGTGAAGTTCTATAATGATGAAGGGGTGAAGATGATGGCGAAAATCGATGCCATTGTTGGGGACGGATCAAAACAATAATGAAGAGTGGAATCCTGCTTGTGAACAAACCAGGGGGAATGACCAGTCACGACGTTGTCGGGCTGTGCCGTCGTGCTTTTTCTAGAAAAGACATTGGACATGCCGGAACTTTGGACCCGATGGCCACAGGGTTGCTGGTTCTGTTGTTAGGTAAGGCCACTAAGATCTCAGACTTCGTTTTAAACGGTGATAAGGCCTACCGAACCACCGTCCTCCTGGGAGTTGAAACCGATACCGATGATATTACCGGAGAGGTTTTGCAAAAAAAAGACACTTCTTCTGTTCGGCAACAAGACATTGAGTCCCAAGTGCTGGAGCTCAGTGGTGAACTCGAACTGCCTGTTCCTATTTATTCTGCCATCAAGGTCAGGGGCAAAAAACTTTACGAAAAGGCTCGGAATGGGGAAGACTTTATACCCCCTACCCGAAAGATGACTTTCAACGCGGTGGACCTGCAGTCGGTGGAAGACAACCGGGTCACCGTTGCGTTTTCTTGTAGTAAGGGGTCCTACGTTCGGGCTTGGGGAAAGACTTTGGGGAAAAAGCTGGGGTGTGGGGCCACACTTGAGACCTTGCATCGCACCCACTCCCATCCTTACTCGGTGGATCAAGCGGCACCGCTGCAGACTTTGTTAGACAGCCCTTTTGAAGACACTGAGGCCAGCGCGGCCTGGGTCCCTCTGAACCAAGCCTTGCCTGACTGGCCCCTGGTCAAAGTGGCCGGAACCGATGAAAAATTGATTTCCAATGGCCAAATTCCTCGCAAGTTGGAGCGCTTTTTAGAACTGGAATTTGGAGGAGTGAAGCCATTACAGGGCATCAAAGTGGTCAGTCGACGCTCAGGAGAGCTTATTTCCCTCCTGAGCCATGAGCCCCCCTTTGGCTTCAAAATTCGCCGGGTTTTCCCCAATCATTGATTGACGAAGCGCAGTCATTCCCATACTTTAGCTTTTCAAATGACACTTCTGATTACGAGCCGCCATTAGCACGGATCAAGAGGTTTCTTAAACTCTAAAAAGGAGAGGATAATGGCTTTATTGCAGTCGCAAAAACAGGAAATTATTAAGCATTACCAGAAAAAAGAATTGGATACCGGGAGTTCCCAGGTCCAAGTGGCTTTGCTCACTTATCGAATCAAAGATTTGACCGAGCACTTTAAGACCCACAAAAAAGACCGACATGGCCAACGGGGTCTAGTTAAACTTGTTAACAAAAGAAGAAAGCTTTTAGATTACCTTAAGAAAAAAGATCTTGATGGTTACACACAGCTTCTTCAAGATTTAGAACTCAGAAAATAATAAGTAGAAAAGATAAATAAAAGAAAAAGTAAAACAGAGAGGTTTGAATGAAACAAACAGTCACCATGACCGTGGGAACCCAGGCCATTGAAATTGAAACAGGCCGCATGGCAAAACAATCCGACGGATCAGTAATTGTGACGGCGGGGAACAATGTTGTCCTCGTAACAGTGGTCTCCTCACGAAGAGATTCCGATAAGGACTTCTTCCCACTCACCGTTGAATATGCAGAAAAATTTTATGCTTCTGGAAAAATTCCTGGAGGCTTTTTTAAGCGTGAAGGACGTCCCACAGCTGACGCCACCTTGAATGCTCGGTTGATTGACCGTCCTTTGCGTCCGACGTTTCCAGCCGGTTACAACAAGGACACTCAAGTGGTGGCCACCATTCTCTCTTACGATGGAAATTTTCCAGTCGAAATTTTGGCGAGTATTGGTGCTTCTTGTGCCACTCACATCAGTGATGTTCCGTTCAACGGTCCTACTGCAGCAGTCATGGTTGGTCGGGTTGATGGTCAGTACGTGGCCAACCCAAGTCCTAAGCAGTTGGAAAATTCCGACATTGAAATCATTGTTGCTGGAACACGCAATGGTATTTTGATGGTAGAAGGTGAAGCCCACCTCGTGTCTGAAGAAGATATGCTTGGTGCCCTTAAGTTTGCTCACGAGCAGATGAGAGTTGTTTTTGATGCTCAAGATGAGTTGCGCGAGAAAACAGGAAACACTCCTAAACGTGAATTCATCCCTTACGCTGTGGACGAAGAGTTTCGAGCTAAAGTCACCGACTTTGCTCAACCCAAGATTTCAGACGCTCTTGCGACTCGCGACAAAGGCGAGCGTTACTCTAAGTACGATGCCACTAAAAAAGAAGCTGAGGCGATGTTCTTGTCTGGAATTGAAGACAAAGATGAAAAAGAGGCCCGCAAAAATGACCTTGGAATTGTCCTTGCTGACATCAAGTTTGATACGGCTCGTGGCAACATTTTGCAAAAAGAAGAGCGTATTGATGGTCGCGAACTGACCACGGTTCGTCCGATTGCTTGTGAGGTGGGAATTCTTCCTCGCGCCCATGGTTCTGGTCTTTTTACACGTGGTGAAACTCAAGTCCTTGGGGCTGTGACTCTTGGAACGCCTGATGATGAGCAAACCATCGATAGTTTAGCAGCGTCTTATAAAAAGCGTTTTTATTTGCATTACAACTTTCCTCCTTATTGCGTCGGTGAAACTGGTCGTATGGGGGGGCAGTCTCGTCGTGAAATCGGGCATGGAAACTTGGCGGAGCGTGCTCTTAAAGTCGTCCTTCCTGACCACGATAAATTTCCTTACACCATTCGAATGGTGGGTGAAGTTTTAGAATCCAATGGGTCCTCTTCAATGGGAACCGTTTGTGGTGGAACTTTGGCCATGTTGGATGCAGGGGTGCCCTTGAAAGGAAATGTTGCTGGTGTGGCCATGGGGTTGATTTCTGATGGAACCACCACCAAAGTTTTAACCGATATTCTAGGTGATGAAGATCACTTGGGAGATATGGATTTTAAAGTGGCTGGAACTCGTGATGGCATCTCGGCTATCCAAATGGATATCAAAATTGATTCCATCACTTTTGATGTAATGGAGCAGGCGTTGAAACAAGCGAAAGCCGGACGGTTGCACATTCTTGATAAAATGGATGAAGTCATGGACAAACCTCGTGGAGAAATTTCTGAGTTTGCTCCTCGTATTGAAACCATTAAAGTGAAACCTGAAAAAGTACGTGAAGTGATTGGTGCTGGTGGGAAAACCATCAAAAGCATCATCGAAGCCACGGGTGTGAAAATTAACATCGAAGACGATGGCAGTATTCACATTGCGTCCGTTGATCCAGAGGCCACAAAGAAAGCCATCGCTATGATCGAAGGCATTTGTGCCGAAGCTGAAATGGGTGCAACTTATAAGGGGAAAGTGGTTAAGATTGTTGATTTCGGTGCCTTTGTCGAAGTGTTGCCTAATACTCAAGGTCTTTTGCACATCTCTGAGGTTTCTAACGAGCGTATTCGAAACGTCAGTGATCATCTGTCAGAAGGCGACGAGATTGATGTTAAGGTTATCGATATTGATCGTGCGGGTCGTATCAAATTGTCTCGCAAGGCTTTGCTTGATAACTAAATGAAGTTTCAAAAAACTGTTTTAGACAGTGGTGTTCGTGTATTGTCCGAACACCACCAAGATTCTCGTTGTGTGGTCACCGGTTTCTGGGTGGCTTCCGGCGCTCGCTTTGAATCTCCCCAACAAATTGGAATCTCTCACCTTCTTGAGCACATGGTGTTCAAAAGAACTGAAAAGTACAGTGCTTTTGACTTAGCCATGTGTATGGAAGCCAAGGGAGGCGATATCAATGCTTTCACGGCAAGAGAGCATACCTGTTTTCACACCACCTCGTTGTGCGAAGACTTAGATCTTTCCGTCGACGTCTTGTCACAACTGACGGCCTTTGCAAAATTCAATGAGGACGATTTTGCTAAAGAAAAAGGAGTGGTGGAACAAGAAATTTTGATGGCAGCCGATGACTTGGAAGAGTACGTCTATGATCTCTATTATGAAAAAGTTTTTCCCAACAATGCCCTCGGATCTCCCATTTTAGGTACTCAAGAGTCTATTGGAGCCATGACCATTGCGGATATTCAGAATTACTATGATAAACACTTCAATCCAAACAACATTATCGTAACGGCCGCGGGGTCTGTCGATCATGACTCGTTGGTGGCCAGTGTTGAAAAGCATCTGAAAGATAAAAAATGGAAACCAGTGAACGAAGGGACCGATCTGGTGACGCCCTCGCCCCATGTGGTGAATGATTTTTTTCAGAAAGACTGTGAACAGTTTCATGTGATCGTCGGCTTTCCGGCCTGCTCCTACTCGGATGATAATCGCTTCAATGGTTTTGTTATCAATACGGCTTTGGGTGGGGGAATGACTTCGAAACTGTACCAAAGCATACGGGAAGAACGAGGCTTGGTTTACACCATTTTCAGCATGCTGAATACCTTTACTGATACGGGGATACAAACCATCTATGCCGGGACTGAGCGCAAGAACGTTCCGGAAGTCGTCGATTTGATTCGCAAAGAATTAACGAAGTTGCGGTCTACCGGACTTTCGAAGGCGGAAATAGAACTCTATAAAACTCAAGCCAAAGCCCAGATTATTATAGGCTCTGAAGACATCGACAACCGAATGAACTCTATTGCTGTAAATGAAATGGTTTTTGGTCAATACCGTTCTATGGATGATGTGGTTGCAGATATAGAAAAAGTCACTGAAGACAGCGTTATGCAGTATATAGAAGACAAATTGGATCCCGACAATCTTAGTCTGTTTACCCTTGGCAACGAACCCATTTAAAAATAATTGTCGATCAAGTGCGGCGTTTCTTTGCTATCAGGATTTCCAGACAAGCTTTCTGCATTCTCAGCGTTTGCTTGCAGTTGAGCCTGTAGTTTCTCATCGGCGGCTATTTGTTCTCGAGATTTATAAATAGGTTGAATTTGAGGACGCGGACGCAACATATACTGGGGATTATTTTTTCTATTTTCCAAAAAAGATTTCACTTTTTGGGCTGCTCGCTCAGTGTCTTGATTGTAGAGGATAGGGTCAAAACCACAGTGAGGACATTTCACGCTACCTCGATATCTTAGTCTTAGAAAGACTTGTAAAGTGAAGGCTAAGCTCATGAAAATTAAAAGTGAGCGCAGGTCGGGTCCGCCCCAAAAAGCAAAAGCCATCAGACCAGCCACTGCCATCAGCAGAGTGACATCGAAAACAGAGACCTCTTTTTTCAGATATACACGGTGGTCTAGTTTACAAAAGGCGCATATTCGGTTTTCTGAGCTTTTTCCTATCATACTTCTATTATGGATCAGGTCTCTTAGTCTCTAAAGTCCAGGCCGTAGGTGTTATGTTGATTCTCTACAAAAGGCCTAAAACAGACTAGGGACAAGTGCTTGCCGGTGTTTCATTGAGTCAAAAGCCTCTATAATAGGGACATGAAAACTTTAGTCTTTTTTCTTACGTTTTTAGGGGTTTGCATAGGGTCGGCCAACTACGAGAGTTACGATGAAATCGTCAATAAACTCTCGTCCTATGAGAGTCGAACTTTAACCGACAATCAAGCTTATCGCTCCGAAGTGCGCACTTTTTCAAGGGCTCATATTGGTCTTGGGATCGCGCAAAGTTTTTTTGATGCCGATGCCGTGGCTCTTAACAGTCGAATGCAAAATCAAGGTGGATTGGTTATTAATGTGGGTGTGGATGTGATGAGTCCTAGTTGGGGGTTGGAGGGGTCTTACGCCAATTTTGGAACTCAAAATACATCAGACAGTGAAATCAAGTTACGTGAGTTCACGATCAAGGGGCTTTATAAGCCCTCCTTAAATAAAACCTGGACGATGCGAATGGGTGTCGGGGTCAGTTCTCGATTTCTCGATATTAATAACGCCCAAACCAGTGAGTCCTATAAAACACCAAGTGGCCTCTTTTTGTTTGGCCTTGACAGCTACATCAGTCAGTTCGTTAGCGTTGGTGCGGATTTAAGTTTTAAAACCGCAATGATCAATGAGACCATTGATAATAACTCGGTGGACCTCGCCTTTAGGATCGACACTCACTTTTGATGATCGAAGACACCAAGAAAGAACTTCCATCACTGTTTGGCTATTTGTGGGACCTGGTTCGAAATCCGGTTCAGGAGATCCAGAATCTCCCCTCCATCAAATGGCAAACTCTGGTCGCCTTCCAATTTTGTTTGAGTCTCATTTCGGTTGTAATTTCAAATCTATTAGCCCCGTTTGCAATCTCAATAACCAACGTTTTAATTTCTTTAGTGGTGGCGATGTTGGCAACCGGACTTGTCTCGTTGTTCTTTTATTATTTCTTTTTAATTCTCTACAGTCGAACCCTTGAGTTTATTAAAATTTTCACATTGGTCCTTTTTGCCCATATTCCATTTGCCATTTTTCATCTGGCCGCCTACTTTTTTCCGCCAGCCGACCTGATTGGTTTGGCAATCTCAGCGCTCTTGATGGTGGTCGGATTGGTCGAAAATTTTCAAATTCCTAGAAAGCTCGCCACCCAACTGATGGTTGCCTGTTACTCGGTATTTTTTATCTATTGGGCCGTTCATTTAATCACTTTGCACCAGCACCGAGAGAGTTCAGTGCCACAAGATCTGGACAAAATCGAAAAGGAAGTGAATGAATTTTTTAAGGATTGATCTTTGGTCGAGTCTTTGGAGCAATTGTTCTTTTAGCTCTAAATTAAGGTTACACTAGATAGATGCTTAAAGGATTCCTAATTTTTTTTATCCCTTGTATTTTGTTGAGTGTCCATTGGAGTCGGGGGGATGATACGACTGGCGTGCGCCCCGTGGCACGCCCTTATACACCCTCAACCTTGTATTTCCCCAGTATTCCCCCAAGGGTCGCTGAGTTTTCAGACAACAATGCCACCGCCGATAGCTATGCGAATCTGAATTGGTTAACTTTTGATTTAGCGGAGCGAGGGCAAATAATTTTGGAAATAGCAGAAACATTGATCAATGCTCATGGTTTTACCTACGGTCCGAGAAACCTGGGTCACTCACCACGGATTATAACCTGCAAAACATACCGAGAGTCTACGTTTCATTCGCAAATTGGAAACGACAATTCTTCAGCAGTAGGGCTGACCCAGATTCTGGATGGAACCATGGAAGATATGTTTGATCGCTATGGTCATCGCTTAAGGTCGCAAGTCCCAGGTTTTGAAGGAGTTCGGGATGGTGCCGCTGTTCCTCAAGCACAGGGGATGCATCACCGAATGGCCGCAAGTATTCCAGCTCAGATTGAAATGGGGCTGTTTGTGATGCAGATGAAAGCATGGGATGCCGAAGCCAGAGGTGTTTCCATTACCAGTGTTCGAGGACTTTTAGAAAACTATTTTGGAGCGACTCGAGTTGTGGATGGAGTGCGAGTTCCGGATAGGGCAGCGAACCAGGCTTATTCCAATGCTATTTTTCGTTGTGCTCAATGTTTAGAGAGAGACAACAACGATGTTTCTCAAGGTTGCTTGGATTGTGCGAAAGGATTGAGATCATGTTCTTTATAAAATTTTTCTCCCTAGCCCTGATTTTGACACTGTTTGCAAACCCAAGTCCGGAATGGAGCCTCTCTAAGGAAATGATTTCTAAGGGGAAAGGAAAAATCCAAAAATTGACTTGGGCTAAAGGCAAACGGAAAATGGTTTACCTTCCATCGGAGCTTCCCTTCGGGATGGTAAAAGAGGTGACCCAAGACATCGCGGGGAAAAAGGTGTGGATCACTATGTGGCCCAAAAATGGTCAAAGTGTGACCTATCGAATTTTCGATCCTGACATTCGAAACACCCCCCTTTGTGAGGTGGATTCTTTCAGCGATGAAACCCGTTTGCGAATAAAAAAGAAAGCCCTAGAAATCGAGGTTTTGCCGAAATTCTCAACCCCAGGTTCAACGAAGTCGGCAAAGGTCAAAAAACAGTGGGTCACCTGCCGCAAAAGCATCAAAAAATAAGACTAAGAACGCCGGTTGCGCCATGAGGGACTCCTTTGGCAGGTGTTTGGCTTTTGTTTGTGAAAAAAATTAATAAAAACAATAGGTTATGGGTTATTTCGGAATATTGTCATAAAAGTCTGCTGGCCGCTAGAATGCGTCTCTGGACGGTTAGAGAAGCGCGATTTTTGCCCTCAGCCTTTTCTAATCTGGGAGAATAGGCTACAAGATGGGGCATGAAAACACTGGTGATAATTCCGACCTACAATGAAAAGGAAAATATTCAGGCAATCTCGCAGGCCGTGCTGAGTGAGCTCCCAGAAATTTCGATTTTGGTGGTCGATGATGGCTCTCCTGACGGCACAGGCGCTATTGTGAAGTCCATGGTGGCTGAAAACCCCAATGTCCATTTGATCGAAAACACTGGCAAAGGGGGGCTTGGAAAAGCCTACCTGCAAGGCTTCCAATGGGGGATAGAAAACGGTTTTGAAGCCTGTGTGCAAATGGACGCGGACTTTTCGCACCGACCTGTGGATTTGGTTCGATTGGTTAAAGCTCTTGCTGATTCCGACTTTGTGATTGGCTCTCGTTACGTCAGTGGCGGTGCCACCAGTAACTGGGCCTGGTATCGAAAGTGGATCAGTCTGTTCGGAAGTTTTTATTCTAGAATGATTCTTGGATATCCCATTCATGATTGGACCGGTGGCTTCAACGCATGGAACATTCGTGTTTTAAAAAAGTTAGCCCTTAATGAGGTTCGGTCTGAGGGTTACAGTTTTCAGATTGAAATGAAATATCGTGGAGTCAAAAATAGTTTCAGCGTAAAGGAAGTTCCGATCACTTTTGATGAGCGTCGAGAAGGGGCATCCAAGATGTCCCTTAAAATTGTCATAGAAGCCTTTTACCGGGTTTGGCAGATTCGTTTTTTGGTGTAGTCCATGGAAATCCAACAGCTCAAATCGGATGTTGTCGATAAAATTGCCGCTGGTGAAGTGGTAGAACGCCCTTCCCATCTTCTTAAAGAACTTTTAGAGAACAGTATCGACGCCAGTGCCACCGACATCGAAATTGAGGTCAGTGAGGGTGGCAAAAATTTATCGGTCCTCGACAATGGCAAAGGGGTGCGCAGCGAAGAGCTGCCTTTGGTTTTTGCCCGCCACGCGACTAGTAAAATCCAAGAGTCCGACGACCTTTGGCGATTATCGACTTTTGGCTTTCGTGGGGAGGCCTTGGCCAGCATCTCTTCGGTCAGCCGCCTTGATTTTATTTCCCGTCGTCGCGGAGAAGCCAAGGCTTTTAAACTCCATTGCGAGTTTGGCGATCTCGGAGAGGTTAACGAGACCTCGATGCAAGAAGGCACCTGGGTGCAAGTTTCCGACTTATTCACCAATATCCCAGCTCGTTTAAAGTTTTTAAAGTCAGACTCAGCCGAAACCACTCAGATTAAAAATGTTGTCAAAGCCATGGCTCTGCAGCACCCAGGAGTTCAATGGAAGCTCAAGGTCAAGGGGCAGTTGGTTTTCCTTTGGCCGGCGGAAAACTCCCTTTTAGAGCGGGCCAAAAAGGTTCTAGAAACTGATCGTCTTTACGAAAATAGTTTTGAATACGAAGGCTTTAAATCTCACGTGATTTTTTCAGACCCCTCGACAGTTGTGCGTGTGTCCCGACAGATTTGGACTTTTGTGCAAAACCGCTGGGTTCAAGACCGTGGTTTACAAGCGGCCGTCATGGAAGCTTATCGCAGCCTGCTGATGCACGGTCAGTACCCTATTTGTTTTGTTTCGGTGCAATGTCCGCCCGATCAAGTCGATGTGAATATTCACCCGACCAAATCGGCTGTTAAGTTTGTCGATCAAAAGACGGCTTTTCGCGTTGTTCACTACGCTCTTCGCGAAGCAATCGAGAAAGCCCCTTGGCAAGAGGGTGGTGCTATTGAGAAAAAAAAATTATCTTTTCCGCAGCCGGAAAACCAAAGTTTTGTCGATTCTTCTTTTTCTCAAACCCAATTCAAACAGAAATCTTCTTCTTCCTATCAACATCCCCATAACCCGCCGGCCTATGAACCCAGAAGCCTGAGTCTCTCATCCCTTAAGCAAGCCGCGGCTCGAGAAACGGAATCCTCTTTGGATAGTATTTTAGGGGGGGTGAACTCAGAGGCCGAAGCCCTTGAAACCAAGCAGCCCGGGTTCTGGTCGCAGTTGCAAGTGATCGGGCAGGTGGACCTGACCTATATCGTTTGTCAGGCCAGTGAGAAAATGGTTTTGGTGGATCAGCATGCGGCCCATGAAAGAGTGGCTTTTGAACGCCTTATGAAAGCCTGGAAAGACGGTGGCATTGAAATTCAAAGTCTTCTGTTGCCGATCACCATTGACTTGGAAGAAGCGGAAGTGGAAGCCCTTCTCACTGTCAGTCAAGATCTTAAGAAAATCGGCGTCGACATTGAACAAGAGGGGCCAGCCAGTTTAGCCATCGCCTCTCTTCCTAGTATTATAAAAGAAAAAGGTTTGGTGGAAGCTCTTCGCAAATTGGCCCAAGAAATCCACGAAAAGGGCGGAAGTTTTGCCATAGAGACTGCCATTGGAGATCTGTTTGCCACCATGGCCTGTCACTCAGTGATTCGTGCCGGCCAAGCTTTAAGCCTGGAAGAAATGAAAGCCTTGCTGATTGATATGGACGAGTTTCCTTTGTCCGGGTTTTGTCCCCATGGGCGTTCTGTTTCTCTTGATTTTACTTTCGTAGAGTTGGAAAAAGATTTTGGTCGTCGTGCCTGATGCTGAATCTCAATATGTTTATGTTGTTGGGCCAACAGCCACCGGAAAGTCTCAATTCGCTATTGAACTTGCCAACGAATTGAATTGTCCCATCCTTAACTGCGACTCTGTGCAGGTTTACCGAAACGTCAAGATTGGTACCGCACAACCGACGCCGGAGGAGTTGCGGCAGGCACCGCATTTTTTATTTGGCTATGTTTCGGCTCCACACACTTTAACGGCCGCTGATTTTTTAAATGACGTCGCGAAAACTATAGAACAGGAGAATATTAAAAATTGTATTTTTGCTGGAGGCAGTGGTTTTTATATCCAAGCTCTGCAGAAAGGATTGTATCCGCAATCAGAAGCTTCTCGCGAAGTCGTCGACGAAGTCGAGCAAATTTTTCGAACTCAAGGCCCGGAGTTCATTTATCAATGGGTTTCACAAAAAGACCCAGAGTATGCAAAAAAATTAAGTGTTAATGATCACTACCGGTTAAAAAGAGTGATGGAAGTGATGAAGACCCAAAACCTAAACATGACGGATCTCAAATTAAAGATGGCCCAAGAAAATCATTCACCGTTGCCGACCCATCAAACAGTGAAAATTGGGTTTGATGATGAGCGCTCTAATCTTCGTCACAGGGTTGAAGCCCGAACTGAAAAAATGTTGGCTGCCGGTTGGGTTGAAGAAGTGGTCGCATTGCAAAAAAAAGGACTGTCCGAATGGGCGCCGATGAAGAGTGTTGGTTATAAAGAGGTGCAACAGTTTCTTTCTGGTGACATTCCCTTGCCGAGCCTGCAAGAGAGAATTGTGACGGCTACCATGCAATTGATAAAAAAGCAGCAGACCTGGTTCAAGCGCGACCCTGACATTCGTTGGTTCAAGCCCGAGCAGAGGCAAGAGGCCCTAAGTTGGGCTTTGCAAAAGGCCGGCTCTTGATTCTAAACGACTCGAAATCATTGACTGATTCAGCGATCCGCGTATGATAAGCCCATGAAAAGTATGACCGGCTTTGGTAAAGCCTCCTCTCACACCACCGACTTTTTACTCGATGTGACCGTACGTTCGGTCAATGGCCGCTTTTTTGAAGTCAAGTTTCACGGCCCTACCATTTACAAGGGGCTAGAGTCCGAAATTCGAAAAATGGTCGGGCAAACAATGCAGAGAGGAACCATAGATATTTACTTCAACCGAAAAGTTTTAAAAGGATCCGAAAAGATTTTATTTAATAAAAAGTTGGCGAAAAAGTGGCTCAATGGTTTCAATGGCATGGCTCGCGAGCTGGGTTTGCATCCGGCCGAAAGCGCGCAAATCTTGTTGTCGATTCCTGATTTAGTCAATGTTGAAGAGTCGGATTCCATTCATATCGATGAGAAAAAAAACCTGTACTCTTGCCTCAATAAAGCACTGGTCTCTTGCGATAAAGTCCGTTCATCTGAGGGCAAGGGACTTAAAAAAGATATCGAAGGCCACTTGAAAAGCTTGTCGGCTCAAGTCGTAAAAATAAAAAAATTACGTGAGCAAACAAAAATAGATCTGCAGAAACGTTACCACAAGAAATTGCAAACTTATGACTTCCCTGGTGAAGTCGACGAGCAACGAGTGGCTCAGGAGATCGTGATTCAGCTCGATAAAAGTGATATCAGTGAAGAAGTACAAAGGCTCGATGCGCATTTGAAAGCCCTGGCGGCGCTGGTGAAATCAAAAGGGAGTATCGGAAAGAAGATGGATTTTTACGCCCAAGAGCTTTTGCGAGAAGTGAACACCATTGGATCGAAAAGCACCAGCTCGAAACTCACTCAAGAGGTTGTCGAGGCCAAAGGTTTGATTGAAAAGTATAGGGAGCAGGTGCAGAACGTCGAATGAGTCAGGTTAAAATGATCCTTATAGCCGCCCCAAGCGGCGCCGGAAAAAACAGCTTTATGGGGCGAGCCCTACAGGACTTCCCCGTTCTTAAGGATATTGTGACCTATACCACCCGCGGTCAGCGTCAAGGCGAGGCCGATGGTGAAGATTATCACTTTATTTCAAATTCCGACTTTAAAGACAAAGTCAGCCAGGGTTTCTTTGCTGAATGGTCACCCGTTCACGATCACCTTTATGGTACATCGCATCAAAGTCTTGTGGAAACCTGGGCCGAAGGGCGGGTTGCAATAATGGATATTGACGTCCAAGGTGTTGAAAAGTTTATGAAAATTCACCCAGAGGGGATTAGTATTTTTATCCTTCCCCCCTCCATTGACGAACTTAAAAAGCGAATTTTAGCCCGCGATAAGAATGTGCCAGACAACTTAGACCTCCGGCTAAAGAATGCTGAAAAAGAAATCCAGCTGGCTCACAACTTCGATTATCAGGTGGTTAACGATGATTTTGAAAAATCCTACCTTCGTTTCAAGAAAATTCTTGAAGAATTGCTGTCATTTGAATAGGTTAGCGAATTAAAGAGGTGTTTTATGGCTCGAGTTACAGTGGAAGATTGTTTAGAAAAAGTCGACAACCGGTTTGCATTGGTACATTTGGTTTCCAAGCGCGCAAAGCAGCTGTTGAAAGGTTCTCAGCCAGTCATATCAAAAGTTAGAAATAAATTTGTTGTCACCTCTTTGCGTGAAGTTGCAAAGGGATTAGTGACCTTCGATACAACGGAAGACAATAAGTCTGTGGAAGAAGATCTCAACCGAGACAAACAGCTGCATTAAAGCCTCAAGTTCAGTGGCTTGAGAGCCGATAAAAAGGTGAAGGGACAAGCCCTTTGTATAATCGCCGCGTAACATTCGAACTTGAATGTTGCATGGGGAATGGAGACAAAGAAATATGTCCAAAGAGGCAGATCGCACTTTGGATAACTTCCCTGCCGACTGCCTGGAAGTTAAAACCCTGTGCGAAAAAATTATTTCTTATTACCCAAACGCTGATATCAATCAGGTTCAAAAAGCCTACTTATTCTCTAAAAAAGCTCATGAAGGCCAATTTCGCCGCAGTGGTGAAGCCTATATCTCTCATCCCGTGGGAGTGTCTGAAATTCTCGCCGATCTGAAGCTCGACCTTCCCACAATTATGACTGGACTTCTGCACGACACGGTTGAAGACACCGAAGTCTCTCTTGAAGATATTGAAAATAATTTTGGTCCGGTGGTTGCGGAGCTCGTTGATGGGGTGACCAAAATCACCCAGTTGAGTTTTAAAAACACCCACGACAAACAAAGTGAAAACGTTCGAAAAATGATCGTTGCTATGGGAAAAGACGTGCGAGTGATTTTAGTCAAGTTAGCCGATCGCTTACATAACATGCGGACACTAGGACACATGAAGTACGAAAAACAAATTCGTATTGGGCAAGAAACCTTAGACATCTATGCACCATTAGCCAGTCGATTGGGTATTAGTTCTATAAAAACCGAATTGGAAGACCTCAGCTTTCGATACACCCAGCCAGATCGATTTTATGACCTTGTACAAAAGGTGGCGAAAAAGAAGAAAGAGCGCGAGAAATATATTGAGGAGGTCAAAAAAGTTCTAATCAACGAACTGGGCGATCGTTTTAAAGGAAAATTGGATATACAAGGACGACCTAAGCATTTGTATTCGATCTATAAAAAAATGGCGATCTCTAATTTGGACTACGAGCAGGTCTACGACATCCTGGCCTTTCGAATTCTGGTGGAGACCTTGCCCCAGTGCTATGAAGTTTTGGGCAATGTCCATACTCTTTTTAAACCTGTGCCAGGTCGTTTTAAAGATTACATTGCGATTCCTAAAGCCAACAACTATCAAAGCTTGCACACCACGGTGATTGGGCCTGGAGCCGAGCGCATTGAAATTCAGATTCGAACGAGAGAGATGCACCTCATTGCTGAAAAGGGAATTGCCGCCCACTGGAAATACAAAAACTCTGGTAGAGTCGACGTCAAAATGGAAGAGCAGATGGGGTGGTTGCAAGAGTTGGTCAGCTTGCATCAACAGTCGGGAAGTTCTGGGGAGTTCCTTGAAAACATAAAGACTGACCTTTTTGACTCGCACATCTATGTCTTTACCCCTAAAGGTGAAGTGCGAGAGTTTCGTGAGGGCGCTACTCCGATCGACTTTGCTTATTCTATTCACACCGATGTTGGGAATGCCTGTGTGGCGGCCCGAATCAATGGTAAAATGGTTCCGTTGCGTACCAAAATGAAAAGTGGTGATACTGTTGAAGTCTTAACTTCAAAGAACAAGACTCCATCAAAGGATTGGTTGAAATACTGTGTGACCTCAAAAGCCAAGTCGCGAATCCGTGCCTTTGTGCAAGAGGAAGAGAGAAAAAGAGCCCGAGAAATTGGTGCCGATCTTTTAGAGAAAGAGTTTCGTAAATATGGAATGAGCGTTGGTAAAATGCTGGACAATGATATTGTCATGCAAAATGATGAGCTCAGAAAATCAGGAGCCAATGATTTAGAGGATCTTTATGTGCGGGTCGGGTATGGGAAAGTCTTGCCCAAGCACGTTGTACGAGCAGTCGATCCAGAAGCTCAGACGGTGGATAAAAAAGTTGTCGAAGAAAGTTTTCTCTCCAAAGCCTATAAGTCGGCTGTGCAAAGAAAGAAAAAGGCGCGATCCATTATCTCAGTCGATGGAATGGATGACATCTTGGTTCGGTTTGCCAAATGTTGCAGCCCAATTCCGGGAGATCCCATCAAAGGTTTTATTTCTCGTGGACGGGGAATTACGATTCATAAAGCCGATTGTGAAAAGATTTTTGCTATTGATGGCGATCGTGAAGTGGATGTGGAGTGGACGGTCAAATCAGCTCCAGAGGGTGTTGAAAGAACGGTTCGGCTTCGCGTGGTAGCGCAAGATATCCCTGGTCTTTTAAAGTTGATGAGCGACGTCTTTGCTTCTTTAGGCATTAATATTTTTAACGCTCAAATTCGCACCACCAAAGACAGAAAAGCAGTCTGCATGTTTGATGTGGCGGTGAAAGACACCTCCCAATTGACCAAGGCGATCCAGAACTTATCCAAAATCAAAGGGATTATGGGCGTAACCCGAATGACTCAGATTTAGAAGTGACCCATTGAGTGTTGGCTTCATACTTTTGATCGACGGCGGTAATTGTAAAGAGTTTTTACACTGACATTCTTTTAAACATTTGACCTCTCTCTGTTTCAGTTTGAGACCTGCAAGTCACTAATTTCACTTGCTCGAACATTCTAAAATCCAACCTATTTGGCGGCTCTTTTGCATAGTTTATTAAGAGGTGGGGCAATTATGAATTTTTCTAAGAACCTTTTCTTTTTTATCATAAGTTCTTCCATTGCCATCTTTCTTTACCAAAACTGTGGATCTAGTTTTGAAGCTAGTGGTAACGGAATTGGATCTTTTACAAGTTTTAGCTCAATCAAATGCGATCTTTCGCAACAACCTTCGGACACTCCACTCAAGCGGCTCACTAAGGTCGAATTTTTAAATTCGGTTCGCGATCTTTTAGAGAAAGGCCAGGCTTTTGAACTGGCAGCCCAGGTTTTGGGCTCCGCTAATTTAGTTCCGACTGACAACTTGGGCGACTTCACCAACATGGATGACACAATTTCCCAGGGACATGTCAATGGTTACTACCAAATCGCGAGCCAGGTTCGTAACTATTTTGAAAGAAATAGTGTCGTTTTCAGTAGTTTTATCAATAGCTATGCCAACTGCACTCAGAACAATGAGACCTGTCTGCGAAACTTTATCACCGAGTTTGGCTTGCGTGCCTTTCGGCGACCTCTGCAGCCAGCGGAGGTTGAGCGTTACGTTCGAGTTCTGGACCCATCGGCAAGGCAAAGCTTTAGCGAAATTGTTTTTGTCTTTTTGCAAAGTCCTCAGTTTTTGTTTCATATAGAAACCGAAGGCAGCGGTCTTGCGGGCAATGAAAATGCCTTGCAGCTGAGTCCTTATGAGCTGGTTTCGCGCCTGTCATTTGCTTTGGTCAGCACAACTCCAGACGACACCCTGCTCAACATGGCCGCCAACGGATCGATCCTCTCCGAGTCTGGAAAGGAACAGGCGCTCAACCATATCCTGAACAATCGAACAGCCGAGGTTCAGGCGACTTTTAAAGATTTCTATTCGCAGTGGTTAAAAACGCGATCCTTCGCAAGTTTTCAGTTCAATCCCTCATCAACGAAGTATGATGCTTTTTTGGCGGGAGCAACGCCAAGGATTGAAGACATGATTTCCGAAGTGGATGACCTGATGAACTACTACACTTTTGAATCATCTGGAAGTATTCATGACTTATTGACGAGCCCTTTTTCATTTGCTCGTTCGACAGAATTAGCCAACATTTACGGAGTCTCCTCTTGGGATGGGGACTATCAAAATCTGCAAAGACTTCCAGCCAATGAGCGATCGGGACTTCTCACCCGAGCCTTTTTTATGGTTTCGCCCAATGATGAGTCTCACCCCATTCACCGGTCGGTGTTTATACGTCGGCAACTGTTATGTGAAACCATTGCGCCACCACCCGACACCTTGCCTGCCGACGCTTTGTTGCCTCCGGAGCACGACCCGAGTTTAACAACCCGGCAGCGCTTTGAGCAAAAGACCTCTTCTTCTAGTTGCATGGGGTGTCACTCGGTGATCAATCCAGTCGGATTTGCCTTTGAAGCTTATGATGGAATTGGTCGCTATCGACAGTTTGAAAGAGTTTTCGAAGATGATGGACGCTTTACAGAACTTCCTTTAGATACTCAGGTCGAGCCAAAAATTGATTTTCAGTCTTCACAACAGGTCAACGGACCGATCGAACTCACCCAATTGATGGCGGACTCTGGAAAAGTCGATGCTTGCTTTGCAAAACAGCTGTGGAGATACACCCACAAACGACGTGAACGCCCCCAAGACAATTGCAGCGTTTTAGATATGGCCCAAACCAGTGCCAGAGAAGGCGGGGGGCTTCTTGAAACTCTGAAGAAAGTGATTTCAACGGATACTTTCACTCGTCGCTACTGGGGAAATGAGGAATAGGCTATGAAAATTAAATCGAAAAATCGCCGGATGTTTTTACAGGGAGTAGGCGGCTTCACTCTCGGCATACCATTTTTGTCTTCCATTGCTCCCAAAGCGATGGCCCAATCCAGTGGAGCCGCAAAAAGATTTATTGCACTGAAATCTTACAGCACCCAAGTGATTACCGATTGGTACCCGGCTCGAGCAACATCGGGTTACCAGTTGCGTGGACCTTGGGATTATGGCAATCGAGACGACGGCACCGTGGCCTTGAACACTTTGATTCCGGGGCAGTCTGATCACCGCTGGGCTTCTTTACAAGATTTCGCCGGAGCGGGGCGAGGAATTTCGAACCTAATTGATAGTAAGTTTAATCCATTGTTAGCAAAAATGATGCTGGTGCGAGGATTGGACTTTCACTGCGATACCAATCACAACGGGGGCGGCATGCTTGGAAACTTCGCGTGCTCTGAAGGTCGCGCTTACTCGGACTTTCGACTGCCGTTTGCGCAGCAGGGGGCGAATAGAAATCGACCCACCATCGACCAGGTGATGGCTTATTCCAGTAATTTTTACCGAACTGGCGCGCCGGCCGGGGGTATGCGCTCTTTGCATTTGGCCTGTCGGGGATATCGGGGGGATTTGAAAGATGTCTTGAGCTTTACTTCACGTGGTAACCCAAACCAAGAACCCACGCCTGTGTCGACAATTTTGAATCCACAGGAAGCCTTTGATCAAATCTTTGCAAATGGTGGAGGTAATAATACCAACATAGATTACACCAGACAGTCTTCACTTTTAAATTTGGTTCATGAAGATTTTATGCGGGTTCGCAATGGACGTCGAATCAGTAATGCCGATCAGGTTATTTTAGATAACTTTATGGATCGCCTCAGTGATCTTATCAGCGGGCTAGGGCAGGGAACCGCTCCTTCTGGGCAATGTACGATGCCCAGCCGACCCCCCAGTATACCAAATGCATCGACCGGTTTGTCGGTGCGAGAGTCACATCGATACATGACCGACATTTTGATTGCAGCCATTTTGTGTGGACACACCAATGTGGCAACTTTTGATATTAAAAGTGGATTTGATCAAGCCACAATGGTGGGCTCACCTCACGGAGGGGATGTCCCGAATCAATGGCATGGATCGGCCCACTCCTGGAACACTGATCCCAATTCTGCAGCGATGCGCCAGCTCTACGAGATCAACAAGTGGATTGCTGACACTATTTATTTTCGTATAATTGATGAACTTAATAGTGTTCAGGATACCAATGGTCAAAGTATTCTTGATAACTCAGTGGTTTACTGGGGCAATGAACTCGGCTTCAACCATCTTGCTTATTCTGTCCCTGCGATCCTTGCAGGGGGGGCCTCAGGTGCTCTACAGACCGGTCGATATTACGACTACATCCAGTGGAATCGGAGTGGTGGTAAGTTTTCACAAAATGGTGGCCACACTATTCCAGGAGTGACCCAAAACCGCATGCTGGTCACATTGTTACAAGCCATGGATGTTCCGGCATCCGAGTACGAAGCCTACAACCATGGTGAGCCCGGTTACGGCAGTGGAATCACCACGGGTTATGAGGGAGGCGGCCATGGAGCTTGGAATATGAGTTTAAACAGCAGTCCCTTGCCGGGAATGCTTGGGTAAGGCGACAGTCCAACAGAAACAGTGAAATTCTTCTAAAACTGTCGGCAGCGTCTGAATATTTTTCTTTTCAAAAGGGAAGGCCTGTTCTCCGGTCACTTTCGTGTTACATCGATGTTATGAAATCGAGAGTGTTTAATTATATGATGATTCTTGGGCTTTGGTTGATGTTTTTTCTGCCCTACTTGATGATGTCTAGCCAATCTTAAGGTCTTACAGTCTTCTGCTCTGATCTCTTCGATCAAAATCGGTTTGTCTCAACTTGATAAAAGCCTCCAAGCCATTTGAATTCACTGGAAGTTAATCCGATAATCTAGGGATGGGTTCCTTTCAGCTATCTGAACTTTTTGACAGCATTGACAGTTTGATCAATGCCCTTGAGATCGATGAAGCCAAGAAGCTTTTGGTTCAAATTGAAGTCAAAAATCTTCCTGAAAAATCTCGCGGAAAGTTTGCCAGTCTGGCCCGGCGCTCTGGTTTATGGAAGTTAGCCTTGCGAATGCTTCAACCCAATATTTTCGGCGTCGGGACCCCGGACTCCGATGACATAATAGAGTACGCGAGCTCCCTTCGACACTTGGGGCTCTTGAACCAATCATTAATTCTGTTGAATCGAACCCCTGAGTCGGCCAAAAAACATTTAAACAAAGCCTTTATTTATGTGCATCTTTGGGATTATAGGGCTGCGCAAGTGGAGCTTGAGTATTATTTGCAACAAACCAACCTAAGTATAAAAGAGCGACTGGTTGGAAAAGTAAATTTGTTGGCTTGTTACATCGAAAACCAAGAATTTGATCGGGCCCGCCATTTTTTGAACGAATTTGAAGAGGAATGCGCCGTACACAGCCCCCATCTGCTTTTGAATTGCCAAGAGACTCGGGGTCAAATTCTTATTAAAACCGGCAGGTCCGATCAGGCTTTAAAGGTTCTTGAAAAAGCACAAATGAAAACCAAACAGCAACAGCATCAAACCAGTCTATTTATCGATAAATGGTTGCTAGTTGCCCGCTTTATGCAGGGTTCTCTCAAGCCGAATGCGCCCGAAGTGACTCAGTTCAAGCAGTCGATTCGTGATGCCGGTTTTTGGGAAGTTCTTCGCGATTTTGAATGGCAGCAAGCTAAGATTTTCGATAATCGGGATCTGATGCGGTTTATTTATTTCGGAACGCCCTATCAAGGGTTTCGTCAAATCATGGGAGCCGAGGTCGATGAAACTCTATTTCAATCCAGTTATCTCCAAGTTGACAAACGTATGGGATTGGTGAAAGGGGTTCCGTTTGATCCTTTCGCCTTTAAGCAGATACCGATCGCCTACGGTAAGTTAGTGCATCGGTTGTTGATGCTTTTAATTTCGGACCAGTACTCTCCTTTTTCAGTGGTCAGAATATTCAATTCACTTTTTTCCGACGAGTTGTTCGATCCAACCACTGCACCCAAAAAAGTCTATCGCTGTCTTGAGCAACTTAAAGAAGCCATTGACAAATATCAAATGCCTTTGCAGCTGCAGTCGACCAGCAAAGGCTATCGGTTGCGCGTGGCACAACAATCGTCACTTTGGATTCATGCAAAGATGGTGTTTACGAGTCGAGAAGAGTTTCTGAGTTATATGTTATTTTTAAATGGGGTTCGTGACCGTTTTCGAGTCAAAGAGGCTCGGCAAGTAGTACCCTTGAGCACCCACCAATGGTACCGAGCCTTCAAAAGCATGCAGGAGCAAGGCGTTCTCGATCTCGCCCCCAATAGTCAAAGTTTTTACTCTCTAAATGTTTCTTAGTTGAGGAGAGTCGTAGTCGCCCATTCAGTGATTAAAAATCTTTTCGATTGATAGCTTTTCTATTTTGACCGCAACCACTGATGTCGACGATCGAACTTTTTCACGTCATAGTGAGGGCGGATATCAAGATTGGTTCGAACTAAATGTTTGATAGCCGACTTGTCGATAAAAAAAGTTTTGGCGGTTTCCAGTTCCTGATCGATGAAGTCAATCTCACCTTGAATACGATCAATAAGGCTTAGTAAGGGAGCGACTGAAGTGTTCCAAGAATTCTCTTGCATCAATGATTTCAATTCTTTCAAAGCATCAAGGAATAAAATATAAGAAAAAGCCACTTTTTCACCATTGCTCTTCATGTACAAGAAGGCTTGATAGGCGTCGTTGATCTGATTCACTCCGGTTATTTTCTGTTGTCGATTGTAGTCCAACAAAAGCGCTTCCACTGCAAATTCTTCCAAGGCCGATCTTTTATCAAGTTCAAAGTTGATTTCAAAAAAACGCTGGTAACTAGAAATCAAGTGTTGTGCCGTTTTTTCCTTAGCGGACGTTACAAGCTGTTTTCGCAAATGTTGGATGTTGTGGTGGGTTTTTTCGACGCTTTCATCGAGGTGGCTACTGAGTTGCAGGTCTGTTTCAAAAGTTCGTGCTTTTGCATAAAGGTAGTGACTCATTTCATGAAGAAGAGTCCACTTTTGGGTGCGGTCGAGCACCATAATATTGGGGTTTTTAAGGCGGGTCTTTTTGCTTTGGCTATTTTTGCTGTAGATGGTGGTAAAAAGACCCAATAAGGTGTCGTTCTGATTTTTTGGTTTGGATAGGCTTTCCCACTGGCTTTGTGCAACACCACTGACCTCGGGAAGAAAGTCAAAGTAACGGCAAGAGAGTTCTTCGTGATTCGAGCTTTTGACATGAAAAAGACTAACCCCTTCTATAAAGAGGCGTTTGGCAATGGAATAGCTTGAGGCGGAGAGGGTTCTTTCGAGTCCATCAAGGAACAGGTTCTTTCCAAAAAAGACCAGGGGCTGGGGGGCTCCGGTGCTGATGGGAGCCTTCAATTCGGAACCTTCAAAAGGCGTACGTTCGCACTGACCGATATCATAATCCAGTCGACCAAATCTTTTAGGCTGTGAAGTTGCTTCAGGGGAAGGGCCACAGTGGGTCAGTAGGAAGCCAATAAAGAGACAAGGCAGAAATAGGCTTCCAATAGGCTTCATTGACTCCCCCCCGGGACTGATTTTCTTCCTTACTTTCTACGTGATCCCCAAAGCAGGTTCAATGAAAAAGACGCAACGCGCGGACCATTAACAAAATCCGAGGACTGATAGACATTGAAGCGATGACACAAACTATGGTTTTTAAAAATATCGGTGAATTAGTTTCAATGAAAGGCGTCCATAAAAAACACGGCCGTCATGTTAAGTCTCGCGACTTAGGAGTCGTCCGCAAGGCCGCCATGGTCGTCGAGAAGGGAGTCATCCAATGGGTAGGGCCGGAAACCCAATTGCCGAATCAATGGCAACGGCGCAAAGCGTTCGACTGCCAAGGGAAAAATGTCTTTCCAGGTTTTGTCGATAGTCATACCCATATGATTTTCGCAGGCGATCGGAAGAATGAATTTGAGTGGCGGAATCAAGGCAAGACTTACCAAGAAATTGCCGAACAAGGGGGAGGAATTTTATCCACCGTCAAAGCGACTCGCAAAGCCAGTGAAAAGGAATTGATCGAGCTGGGGCAACACAGAGTGAATGCCCACTTGGCCCAAGGCGTGACCAGCATTGAAGTTAAAAGTGGTTATGGTTTAAACCCCAGTGCTGAGTTGAAGATGCTAGCGGCAGCAAACGCCCTTACAGGGGCCAAAATTCATCCGACTTTTTTGGGAGCTCATACTATTCCGGAAAAAAGTAAGGGTGAGGTAGCCTACCTTGAGATTTTAAAAAAGACTTTGCTGCAGGTGAAAAAACAAAAACTTAGTAAGCGTGTCGATATTTTTATTGAAAAAGGGTATTTTTCATTGGCAGCCTCAAAAGATTACTTGCAATGGGCGCAAAATCAGGGTTTCAAGATTACGATCCATGCCGACCAGCTGAACCGCACCGGAGCGACCATGATGGCCCTTTCCCTGGGGGCACGAAGTGCCGATCATGTGATTTGTTTAAATAAAAAAGATAAATTAAAACTGGCCCAATCCCATACCGTGGCCGTTCTTTTGCCGAGTGCCGATTTTTATCTGCAATGTGATTATCCCGATGCTCGGGAATTGATCGATCAAGGGGGCATAGTGGCCTTAGCGACGGACTTTAATCCGGGTAGCAGTCCGACTCAAAATATTTCTTTCGTCGGTCTATTGGCTCGTCTCAAAATGAAAATGACCTTACCCGAAGTTTTTGCGGCCTTTACTTTTGGTGGCGCTAAAGCTTTGGGAGTGGAAGACGAAGTGGGGATTTTACAGCCTGGTTTTGCCGCTGATTTTTTTATTTCACAGTTTAAATGGAATGAATTTTTTTATGATCTACAGCCGGTTCCGGTTTGGAAAACTTTTGTAAATGGAAAAAGTGTTTTCTGGAGCTAAACGGAAGCAAAATTCTACCGACACCCCTTCACAAAACACAAAGATTTTTTTGAATATTGGACCTGAAAAATCCAATATTTTTATAGACTTATTCTAAAAAAGCCGAATCTGAGAAAAACCTGTTAACGCTATGTTTAATTGAGCAGAAAAGATTTGCCTAATGTTTTTTGGCAGTTCTAGCCTTTGGGTAACAACAAGGGGTGGGTAAAATGGATCGTTACATTACAAGAAGTAAGTATTTCTCCACGGATTTTAATACCGCCATTTTTTCGGATCCTATTCGAATTTATTTTTCAAACGATCAAGAATCTCAAGCCCTAGAGCTCTACTTTCGATTGCAGTCTCGCAAAAACCAATGGGAGCAGTTCTTGCGTAAGCGTGGCAAGGACAACTACTGTTACATCATGCTTTATCGTGACCCTAGCCAATACAAAACCTGTTTTGATGAAAGCTCCGAAAGTTTTGCACCCGGTGAAATGGGAGAAGATTTCGTGGTGGGAATTCAGGGGCCGATGACCGCAGAAAATGTAGATCGATTTTTTACCAATATGGATCGAACCATCGGTTTTGAGGCCCCTACTCCGAACCTATAATCTCCAACATCCGCTGTCGGCTATCGTTGATATTACCCAGGTAGCTGAAGATTTTTTTTTGCTTGGGTAAAACAATATAAACCATGGGTAGGGCGCGGGCATGAAAAGCCGTCTGCAAGAGCTGCTGTTGATCAATTAGCAGAGTGGCCCTATGAGGCGCAAAGGAGAGCCACAGTTTGCGGATTTCCAATTTGGCTTCAGAGGTGATATGCACTCCATAGATGCGCAAGCTGGAGGGCGAGGTCGCAAAAGCGCGAATAGCAGGGGCCGACTCTTCCATATCTTTGTCCCAAAAAATGAAAGCGGTGGGAGCCGTTGGGTTCAGCTGATAGAGTTTCAGGGCTTGGATCGCGGATTCATAAAAATTTGAGTTCTCTTCGTCCCATGCCGATACATAAGGGTTAGAATTTATTGCGACAATGTACACCAAGCCAACCACCAAAAGGCCAGCCAAGAGTTGAGCCCACACGGGAAGATGCAGAGGAGAAAATGAATTCGGACCACTTTTGTTCATCTTCTAAGAATACTGCAGGCAAGATCCTACGTCAAAACAAGGGACAGATCATTGTGGAGTATATCCTTTTGATCGTTATGGTGACGGTCACCGCCGTCCTTTTGAGTCGAACTTTGGTTGGAAGAGATCCAGATAATGCTGGCATCATCATTACAAAATGGACTCAACTCTTAGAGATGGTTGGCGCCGACTTGGGCGATTGATCAAAAGTAGAGATTCTTTCTTTTATTCACTTCGTTACTCAAACGAGCCTGCATAGTTTCCCGCAATTCAGTCGCCAGTTCGCTCACCAACTCTCGGTCCTCCAGCTGTTTTTCTGAATAAGGTAAGTAAATGGGCTCCATGAAAATAATATGCCAGCGAGCGGGAAGTGGAATGATGTTCAAGGGGAGGGGTAAAATGGTTCCCCGCAGATATTTGGAAAACTTCAATTGAGCCAAGTTGATGTGAGTCTCTTCCGCACCAAGAATCAAAGTCGGTATGATCGGACATTGCTGACGGATCGCCATACGAATAAAGCCTCGTTTGAACTCTTGTAGGTGGTAGGCTTTGCTCGAAGGCTTAAAGTTGCCATACTCCCCCTCTGGAAACAAAACCACCAAATGGTCTTTTTCTAATTGTTCCATGCCATTTTTTTTGGTGGCTTCAATAAAGCCCATTTTCTTCATTGGGATGGCGGTTGTCTGATTGATAAACCAGAGCTTGTGAGTCAAAATTCGCGCTGTTCTTTGGGTTGCTTTATGGATGTGGTGTCCAAGTAGGAAGGCGTCAAAGCCACTGTATCCAGAATGGTTAGGGGTTATGAGTCCAGGGCCTTTTCGCGGAATATTCTCTTCGCCCTCAATCGTCATCCGGAAGTACTTGGTCATGATTTCAGCCAAAAGATGGGGCATGACACGATATATTAGACGTTCTTTATCCAGTTCTTTAAGGTTGAATATTTTTTGGTTATCTTTAAAAAACCATTTCATTCCAGAGTCCACTTGTCCTAGGCTCGCAGTGAATGGGCGACGCACTTTTTTCTATCACAGATTTATAAGGAATATTATGGCACAGCAATACATATTATCCATCGATCAAGGCACAACCGGGACCACAGTCTCTGTGATCAACACCAAGGGGCAGGTGAAGGCTAAGGTGAATCGTGAATTTCGACAAATTTTTCCACAGCCCGGCTGGGTGGAACATAACCCACAAGATATCTGGCGATCAGTGACAGGAACCTTAAAAGACGCTCTAGGAAAAGCTAAAATCAAAGGAAACCAAGTCGCGGCCATTGGAATTACCAACCAGAGAGAAACTGTGATCGCGTGGGATCGCAGCACCGGAGAGACTCTGGGCAACGCCATTGTTTGGCAGTGTCGGCGAACCTCCGCCATTTGTGCCCAATTGAAAAAGCGCGGGCTTGAAAAGCGAGTGAACCAAATCACCGGCTTGGTTTTAGATCCTTATTTTTCTGGAACCAAAATGAACTGGATATTAATGAACAATCCGAAAGCCAAAGCCTTAGCCCGCAAAGGTCAACTTTGTTTTGGAACCATCGACAGTTATTTAATTTGGAAGCTCACTAACGGAGAAGTTTATGCCACAGATGTGACCAATGCCTCGCGCACTCAGACCATGGACTTGGATAAACTTCAATACAGTTCAGAGATGCTGAACATCTTGGGGTTAAAGGAAGAAATGCTACCTCAGATTCAACCTTCCGGAGGTGTGTTCGGGGTTACAGCCCGTGTCGGTGGTCTGCCATCAGGGATTCCTATCGCTGGGGTGCTTGGGGATCAGCAAAGTGCTTTGTTTGGACAGTTCTGTTTTGAGAGCGGAGAAGCCAAGATCACCTATGGCACAGGCAGCTTTTTGTTGATGAACACAGCCAATAAAAAAATTATGAGTCCCAATGGATTGTTAACCACCGTAGCGTGGCAACGGGAAGGAGACGGTCGGGCCACTTATGCTTTAGAGGGCGGCGCTTTTATCTGTGGAGCGGCCGTGCAATATCTTCGCGACAATATGGGGTTTATTGGAACCAGCTCTGAAGTTGAAAAATTGGCGAGAAAAGCCGGTTCGGCCGAAGGTGTGCAATTTGTTCCGGCCTTCGCTGGTTTGGGGGCGCCGTTTTGGAACCCCGATGTTCGAGGCACTTTGTTTGGTTTGACTCGTGGAGTGGGGAAAGAGCATTTGGCCTATGCCACTCTGGAAGCCATGGCTTTACAAAATGTGGACATTGTCAACACGATGATCCAAGACTCAAAAGTTCAGTTGAAAAGTGTTCGTGTCGATGGCGGAGCCTCTGCCAACAACCTGCTAATGCAAATGCAGGCCGACTTCCAGGGAGTCAATGTGGAGCGCCCGAAAGTGGTGGAGACCACCTCGTTGGGAGCGGCCTTAATGGCTGGGTTGAGCGTCGGAATTTGGTCGGATCTGGTCGAATTAAAGAAACTGGATAAAGTGGACAAGACCTTCAAGTGTAAAACCCATTTGCCTCAACGAAAAAAACGCCTTGAGCACTGGCACCAAGCGATCTCCGCCATGCAAACCTATTACACCTAAGGTACCAAGTCCCTGTTCCGTCGCTGGTGTGAGGACTTGGTCTGATTTTTTTGACTATGGTCTAGGTTGACGATTTGGGTGGGGTGAATTTGTTTTTTTTGAGCCCTGTGGGCGTCTTTTTTGTTCTGGTTGGCTCAGCTCTTCAACATAACATTTCACATTGCCGTGGCTCGTTCCTTGGCTGTACCGCCTATTTGGTCGAGCACCTGAACTTTGGCATACAAATTCGGATCTGGTCTTAGCTTTTGCCCCGTCTGTCGGTATGATCAAAAGAATGAGAAAACATTTTTTTATTCTTCGATTTTTCCGCCTTTTTTCTTCCGCGACTTTGATGGTTCCGATTTTACTGAGTCTTGTCGTTTTAAGCCAAGGTGAGCAGGCCCAGGCCTCCAGTCGGTTTCTTGATACAGCAAAGAAGCACTTTGAAGCAGGTGAGTACAAAGAGGCTCACGCATCGCTCAACAAAATTCAATTGCAAGATGTGGACCCTAAGCGAATGGCTCTGATCGAGTTCTTTCGTGGAACTATATTTTTTCATCAAAATAATTTTAATTTTGCGATCCGTCATTTTGATAAAAGTTTAACTTTGGGGACACGCTTACACGACGTGGCTTATTACTATCGTGGCCTTTCTTATTTGAAATTGAATAACAACAAAGCGGCCTTGGATTCTTTTGAAAAGGTCGACAAAAAGGAAACCAACGACTTTTTGGCACAAAAATCCGATTTTAAACGAGCTGAAGTGCTTTTTGAAACCCAGAAGTATGGTGATGCAAAAAATATTTTTAAGAAACTAGAAAAAAAGATGCGAAACACAGAAGTCTATCCAGACATTCTATGGTCTCTTCTGAAAATAAATCACGTCAACAACCGACGCCTTGACTCCTGTTACTGGGCTCGCAAACTCTATCGAAAGTATCCGCAATATGAGCCCGTCGCTCACTGGGGATTGCGTTGGGAAACTAATTTGGTTGATGGCAAACCTCTCAAGTGTAAAGACACTCTCAGTGATCAGCAAGACCGCATCAAAAGGTTGCAGTGGATGGGGGCCAGTAAAAAAGCCTACGCCGAGTTGCAAGATTTTATGAAAACCGCGGAAGATGAGTTCACCAAAGACATGGCGATGGGGGAGTATCTTGTCAATGAAGGTATGGTGCAGGAGGCCTTCGACCGTTTGAAAAAGTACTACAAAGATCCTAAAAGAAAAAAGGACTTTGATTTCATTACTTTGTTTGCAAAAGCCACATCGCGATCGGGGCAGTTTCAGGCAGCAGCAGGAATTTACTTGAAGGCGGCTGAGGACTTTCCGGGCGGCAATGGTCGAAGTGCTTTTTTTCGGGCTGCTTTTTTGAGTTATCAAAATCAGGATTACGATGGAGCTATTCGACGGTTCGAAACGATCTCTCGACGTTACCCATACAGCTACTTAGGGAAACAGGCCAACTGGTATTTGCCTTGGATTCACTATCTTAAAGGGAACTACCAAGAGGCTTACGATCTCTTTCAGTCGGCTTTAAAGAACAAACGCAGAAAGCTACATTACAGTGTGGGCACTTCAAAAGTGAAATATTGGATGGCGATGTCCATGCAAAAATTGGGAAATACGCAGGCGGCAAAAAAACTGTTTGTTGAAGTTTCTCAAGATGAGTCTTTTGGCTACTACTCCATAGCCTCGGTTCAGCGTTTGCGCGGTTTAGTCGGGTCTCGTGGCTTAGCCAGTATTAGTCATACCGATGCGCGCACCCTCCATGAAAATTGGCTTCCATTGTTTGCCAAGGATGAAATTGCTGAAGAGGATTTAGATCTTCAGCGAACCCAGGTGAAAACTCGAGAAAACTATCACGCCGAATGGGAAAAACTTCCTTATATGCGAGAATACTTGGATATGGGCAAGCCGACCCAAATCTATGCCACACTCAGTGAGCCCGAATTTCGTCGCCACATCGAACGAGCCGAAGAGTTGGCTAAAGTGGGGATGCCAGAGCTTGCGAAGTGGGAGCTTTATAGCATTGAAGGTCGCACCAATAATCGCGAGTACCTTAAAACTTTAATGTATGCTTACTATCGCAACAGCATTTATCATCGTTCGGCCTATATCGGGACCAGGCATTTTGCCGATGATCGAAAACACTTAGGCTTGCCTAGTGGAAAAGCCTTATGGAGATTTGTTTATCCCAGGGCTTATGAAACAGATGTTTTGGCTAATGGTCGTAAGTTTAAAGTGCCTCCTGAATTCGTGTGGAGTATTATGAAAGCAGAGACCAACTTTCGAGCCGATGCTATGTCACCGGTCGGGGCCAGAGGGTTGATGCAAGTTATGACCCACACCGGGCGCAAAGTGGCTTCAATGATCGGTAAAGACATTGTTGGGACTGATTTGTTGAAGCCGGAAGTCAGTGTTGAGATAGGAACTCGGTACTTACAGAGAAATCTCAAAAAGTTTGACGGTAAAATCGCTCTGGCGGCGGCGGCCTACAACGGTGGTCCCCATCGTGTGCACCAGTGGTTGCACCAATTTGGGCAGCTAGAGATGGACGAGTTCATTGAACACATTCCATTTTCCGAAACCAGAGATTATGTGAAAAAAGTAACAAGATACTTCACGCTCTATAATTTGATTTATAACGACAATCCCGAGGCCAGTGCCTGGTTAGCCGAGAATGTGAACGTTTATCCAGAGGGCACTCCTCCCACTCGTGAAACATGGGAGGTTCTATGAGCGAAAAACAACGAGGCAAAGTGAAGTGGTTTCGTGAAGAAAAGGGCTTTGGTTTTATTGAAATCCTCGAGGGTAACGATGTCTTTGTGCATGTCAGTCAAATCACTGAGGAGTTAAGAGAAGGCGATGTTGTGGAATTTATTATTAAAGAGGGCAAAAAAGGTCCAGTGGCGACCGAGGTCAAAAAAGCCGACTAGACGTAGTAGACTCCAAGAAGAACCTGAGTCACAATAAACGTCAAAATAAACATGCCAGCCATGACAAAAAAATACACATCCATTCGACGCGTGCCTTTCGCTTTTCTTTCTACCGAAAACTTAACTTTTTCAATTCGTGAGCTGGCCATAAAGACTTATCGGCGAAAGACGGGACGGCCTTAATGGCTCGGGTCATATAGACAAAAGCGAGCAAATGGCGCAACCTGAGTGTCTTAATATGAGATTGGGATTCTGGAGGCAGAATGGCGTTTCAACAGGAAGATTTTGAATACAAAGATCTATTTTCTGAAAACTCTTATTTGCAAGATGTTCTTATTCATTATGGACAAGTTCAGTCAATGTCAGCCATCAGTCAGGATTTAACCCAATTTTCGGCGAAAGCCTGTGGTGAGATTTTGCAGCTGATGTGGAAGGCCGAAAAAAATCTTCCGCAACTGGTTGCCTTTGATCATTGGGGAAACCGAATAGATGAAATCGAAGTGGATCCGGCCTGGGAGGCTTTGCACAAAGTGGCTGCCGAAGAAGGTATGGTGGCCATTGCCTACGAAAGAAAGTCAGGGTCCGACTCGCGCTTGCATCAGTTTTTAAAACTTTTGATTTTTCATCCTTCCTCGGCTTTTTACACTTGTCCATTGGCAATGACAGATGGGGCCACCCGGGTTTTAGAACTGGAGGCGGGCCCCTTGAAGAAAAAATACTTTCCCCATTTGTTGTCCCGTGACCCAGAAAAATTTTGGACAGCCGGGCAATGGATGACTGAAAAGGCAGGAGGCTCTGACGTTTCGCAGTCGGAAACCAAAGTCCAAGAACAACAAGGTCGGTACTATTTGCATGGAACCAAGTGGTTCACTTCGGCAATTACCGCCAACATTGCCATGGCTTTAGGGCAAACTGATGTGGAGGGAGAGCAGAAGCTTAGTTTGTTCTTGGTTCCTATCCGCGACAGGCAGGGTCGGTTAAACGATATTGAAGTTCTGCGCCTGAAAGACAAATTGGGGACCAAGGCGATGCCCACCGCAGAGTTGAAGCTGCTAGGCACCGAAGGTTTTTTAATTGGTGATTTGGGTAAAGGGGTCAAAAATATTGCGACCGTTCTTAATATTTCCAGACTCTACAACGCGGTTTGTGCGACTGGAACCATTTACCGACTTCATTCGTTGATTCGAGACTATTCGCAAAAACGCACGGCCTTTGGGAAAAAATTGATTGATCACCGGTTACACCAAGAGACATTGATTCGAACCCAGGCTGAGACAAATGCCTGTGTGCATTTTGTCAGCGCCTTGGCCCTTTTGCTGGGTCGTTCTGAAACTGGGGAATCAACTTCGGAAGAAGAAAGTGCTCTGCGCTTGCTGACGCCGGTGGCAAAACTCTGGACGGCTAAAAAATCGGTGGCGATCTCGAGTGAGCTGATCGAAGCCTTTGGCGGCGCTGGTTATATTGAAGACACCCAGTTGCCACGTTTTTTGCGGGATGCCCAAGTTTTTTCAATTTGGGAGGGCACCACCAATATCATGAGTTTGGATACTTTGCGAGCCATGGGCAAAGAACACGTGTTCTCAGAGAGCTTGTCTTATCTAGGTACCATAATAAAGCCTTTGCCCGATTCTCCACACAAGCAGCAGATGTTGGATTTGATGAATGAGATCACCCAATGGGTGCGAGAAAATCAGAAAAATCAAGAGGCCCTTGAGATCGGTGCTCGCAGTTTTGCATTCAGTTTAGGTGACTTGCTCTGTGGAAGTTTGATGATGAGTTTTGCTGAGAAAACCCAAAAGGTAAGAGATCAGCATTTAGCCGAGATCTTTATCGAGTCCCTGATTTTCCCCGACTTCCCACCTATTGAGGGCCGCAGTGAACGCCACAAAGAAACCCTTTTATCTTGAAGAGCTTCCCGGTCCCGGGGAAGCCTCTAAAATTTTGCTGTGTGCCCACGGTCTAAACCAGCAGCCTGGTGCTTTGAAGCATTTACTAGCCGATATTAGCAATATGGGCTTTCGGCCTTTCCTGCTGCATCTTCCAGGCCATGCCGGGGAGTCCGACTTCAGTCATTTGAAGGCCCAAGACTATTTTGCAGCTCATAAAACGGCCTATGATTTTTTGAAAGAAACTTATCAGCAACCCATCCATTTTTTAGGCTACTCGTTCGGCGGCTTGATCGGCGTGCACCATTTTGATGTCTGTCCATTCGAGAAAATGGTCTTAATCGCTCCGGCTTTGAAGCTACACGGTTACACCTCTCTGATAAAGCCTTTTTTGCCTCACATCAATCGGCTTGTGTCCGTAAAGCTAGGGCACCCAGAGTTTGAGAAAAAATACCGCTACCACGATCAGGGAGTTCCGGCAGAGGTCTACTCCAGCTTTTTTAACATATACAGTTCCAATAAATTCAAAGATAAAAGTCAGGCTAAAAAAGCCCAAGCTTTGGTGATGGTTCACCCCCGTGACGAACTAGTCAGTCATTGGAAACTGCGACGATGGGTCAATAAAAAAACCAACTGGAAGTTTCTTTCTTTGAACAACAAAGGTGCCGAATTCCGTCGCTACAATCACTTGTGTTTCGATCCGACCACTCTGGGCCATGAATCTTATGCTGTGTTACTTTCAGAGATCGAAGTCTTTCTTCAAGACTCACCCCATCTCTCATGATTCTAGGCTTTGTTGGGAATGCGACCGGCCATCACTTCGGCCAGTGGTTGGGTGGCATCGACTCGTTTAAAAATAATCTTTAAGACCGCGGTAATAGGCACAGCTAGAAACATCCCCGCAACACCCCAGACCATTCCCCAAAACACCAAGCAGACCAAAACCGTGATCGGATGGAGGTCCATAGAATCGCCCATCATTTTAGGTTCGATAATGTTTCCGACAGTGAACTGGAGGGCTCCGGTCAAAGAGAGAATCAAGAAGAAGTTAATTCCAAAGTGAAACTGTAAAAAGACGATAGGCAAGGGTAGAGCCACAGCCACAATGGAGCCAATGGTCGGAATAAAGTTGAACAAAATTGTTAACAAACCAAAAATGAAGGCCATTTCAACACCGAAGCTTAAAAGAATTAACCAAACTAGAAAGCCAGTCGTAAATGACAATAAAAATTTAGTGCCGACATAAGAAGAAACGCTGTTTAAAACTTCCTTTAAAAGCGGACCTTTCTTCTGCACTCGAGACTCGCCGGTCATCATAAAAATAGCAAAAATGAACACCAGAAAAAGATTGCCAAGAAAAGACAGCAGCTGGCCCCCCAGCCTTTGGGCAAAACTCAGAAAAGAGCTGGATTGGACGATCTTAGTCAGTTGCCCCAACTCGAGGTTGAGGTCAAATCGATAAAGTTGTTTTTCAACAAAATCAATCACCACAGCCAGACTCTCTTTGTACTTAGAGGCTCCGGAAACAAAATTTTCAACTGAAACAATAAGGACAAACACAAGAACCGTTAATATAAAAAATAAAAGAACCAGGGCAAAGAAGACGGCCACCCCTTTGGGGAGATTGGTTCGGCGTCGAATCTTGGTTACGACGGGGGTCATGACGGCATAGGCGAATATCGAAAAGATCAGAGGGATCAGAACGGGCCGCATGTAAATCAGAGCGACGGTGGCACTACAGAGTGTCAAAAACACCAGGCAAAAGTTATTTGTTCTTGAATACAAATCTTGGTTTTTCATAGTTCAAAATTCCATGGCTCGAAACAATCGGTTTTGTGGAAATCTTAACGTATAAAAAAGAAAAGGCCCAGTTTTTTAACAGGGCCTTTCAGCAGACAATCGCATTGGCAATTGATTTACAGAAATTGGGGTGCGTTGGGGTCGTCAAATCCGCCGATTCCATCAACGGCTCCAGTGCTCACAGGAAGTTCACTGCCCTCAAGTTTGTCCTGCATCTCTCCGCGAGTGAATTGGCCGATGTACCAGTCCAGAGCTTCTTCGGTTAACAGGCTCTCAATCATTGCGGGCTCTAGTTCATTGAGAAGTTGAATCAATTGGTCTTTTTGTTTTTCTGTCATTTGCTCTGGGCTTACGGGAACCATGGCGAATGCGTTCATTGAAAAGAAAACGATCATTGTTAAGATTAGTGCTTTCATTTTTCTCCCCCTTTGGAGTGACCCTTTCCGGCTTTGGTCATTCATTTACGCCGGCGGTATGGAGTCGTTATAGCGACTGTGAAGTATTATTGAAAATTATTCATTATATTAGATTCAGATTATTTTAACTAATGGTCTATCTGTGGCCCGGGTCGGCCTCCAAATTGGAGCTATAAATACCCAGAATATCAAAGGATTTCTGTAAAACTCTTGATTTTATTGAGGTCATCATAGAGGCTTTAGGGTGGTGAAACATCTTGGGTTCTTGCTTATTTTGCTCGTTGGCGCCTGCCAGCCTGGCCGCGACACTTCGGTGATTTTGCCCAATGGGGAGCGACTGAGCCTGCCCCGCAGTCAAACCCTAAGCACCGTGATTCTTTCGGAACCTCCGAAAATTGATTGGTTGTTGTCTTCAGATACCAACTCCAGTTGGATTGAAGAGCAGATTATGGAAGGTTTGGTAAAATTCAACCTGCAGGAACCAGGGCTTCAGGTGGTACCGGCCTTGGCCACCCATTGGGAATCAAAACAAGCGGGGAGAGTCTGGGAGTTTCATTTGCGCAAAGGGGTTCGGTGGACGGATGGAGTCGAATTCACCATTCAGCATGTGTTGGATGCTTTTGAAAGAATCTTGAATCCGAAAAATGCCGCGATCGCTGTCGATAATATTTTTCCTATTAAGAACGCTAAACTCTACAATGAAGGCAAGTTGCAAGACTTTAAAAAAGTGGGAGTGAAAGCCGTTGCCCCCTGGATCGTTCAATTTCAATTGGAACAGCCTATGGCTTTTTTTCCAATGCTTCTCACTCATCACACGACTTTTCCCATTCGCTTGGACGTGATTGATAAACACAAAGAGTTGTGGACAGAGCCTCAAAACATTGTCACGCTTGGCCCCTATAAGATAATTCATTGGCACCATGATAGCCGGATGGTTCTAGCCCGAAACGACACTTATTGGGGAAAGGAGCCAGCTATCCAGTATTTGATTTTTTATATGATTGGCAAACCCTCAACATCCCTGCGAATGTTCGAGCGTGGGAAGATAGACTTTATCCGTGATTTGCCAAGTTCAGAAATTCCAAGATTGAGTCAGAAACCGGAATTTGAGTTTCTGCCGGGTTTACGCCTGTACTACTATGGTTTTAAAGTCAATAAGGAGCCCTTTGACAATGCCAAGGTAAGGCAAGCCGTGGCCATGGCTATTGACCGCAACGAAGTTGTAAAGGTTTTGGGAGGAGGTCAAGTGCCTCTACCCAGCTGGGTGCCCACAGGAATGTTTGGTTTTGACACCACGGTGGGGCTTTCCTTTGATCCCCAGAAAGCCAAACGACTTATCAAGGAATCGGGATGGGGGAATTCCAAAAAATGGCCTCCTATTGTCCTCGGTTTTAATAGTGAAGAGAAACACAAACAGGTGGCGGAAAATATTCAGGCCCAATTGAAAAGAAATTTGGGAATTCAAATTGAAATAAAAAACGAAGAGTGGAAAACCTTTTTAAATGGTCTGCGTAGCGCTTCGGCATACAATTTGTTTCGTCTGGGATGGGTGGCAGATTACGGAGATCCTCACAATTTTATGGCGATTATGACTAGTTTCTCCGAGAATAACCGAACCGGGTGGGGCAGTGAAGAATACGATCAATTGATTGCTGAGGGACTTCGTGAAGGCGACCCCGATAAAAGGTTGCTGATTTACCGAAAAGCACAAAAAATTTTAGTCGAGCAAGAGGTGCCGGTCATTCCCCTTTTTACCGACGTCAATCAAGTGTTGGTCAGTCGTCGTATCAAAAAATATAAAAACAATGTTCTCGATCTCTATCATTTTTTTAATATGGAGATCGAGCAATGAAAATCGTTGGTCCTCTACTTTTTTGGTTAACCTTGCTGTTGGCCGTTTGCATGATTCTTTGTGATCTTACATTGATGCAAGTTCCGTCATTTCTGATAGTAATATTTTGGACCTTTTTTAGTTTGGCGACGCTGTATGGGGTTGTGAAGCACCATCTGTTCGATTTTTTTATTCGCCGCTTGGTTTCCTCTATTTTTGTGATCTTTATTATTGCGTCTATCACATTTTTTTTATTGCGCCTTCTGCCTGGCGGGCCCTTTGATGAAGAGAAGGCCTTGCCGGCTCATGTGAAAGAAAATATCGAGAAAAAATATGGGTTGGATCAGCCTGTTATTAAACAGTATTGGAATCACATCAGTGGAGTTGCAACCGGTCATCTAGGATACTCTTACAAATATGAAGGACGGGAAGTTTCCAGTATCATTAAAGATGCATTCCCAGTGTCTTTCAAGTTGGGTTTTTACGCTTTAGTTTTATCTTTTCTAATCGGAGTTCCCTTGGGATTGATTGCAGCAGCCAATCATGGGACTCGCATCGATTCGACGGCGATGGTGGTTGCGATCAGTGGAATCTCCTTGCCGAGTTTTCTAATGGCTCCCATTTTAATTTATATTTTTAGTTTTGGATGGCCTATCAACAAGATTTTCCCAGATTTTTATGATTGGTTATTAAAATATGACATTCTATTACCAGCAGCACTTTGGCATTCTCCAAGGCACTACATATTGCCTGTGGTGACTTTAGGGATTCGACCCGCAGCCTTTATCGCACGCCTTACCCGCACTTCTGTTCTCGATGTTATTCATTCAGATTTCGTTCGCACGGCCCGCTCCAAAGGCCTGAGTGAGCGGGTGGTTCTCTATCATCATGTCCTGCGAAACTCTTTGGTGCCAGTTCTAACTTATGCGGGACCCTTGGTGGCGGGAATTTTATCTGGCTCTTTTATTGTCGAAATTATTTTTGCCATTCCCGGTATAGCCAAATATTTTGTGCAAGGAGTCTTCAACCGGGACTACCCCTTGATTATGGCTCTGACTCTCTTGTTTTCTATCATGTTGATTTTTGCCAACTTAGTTGTGGATCTTCTGTATAAAGTGGTGGATCCACGAATTGAGGTGTCATGAAGCAAGAAAGCTGGATATTAGCGGGGTTGAAAGTCCTTAGAAAAAATCGGTTGGCTTGGGTTTGTTTACTTTTTATCGTGTTTGTTTGTTTTCTGGCTTTGACCGCTCAGTGGATCTCTCCCTTCCCCTTCGATGAGCAACACATCGACGACTTATTGTTATCACCAAACTTAAAGTATTGGTTCGGAACCGACAAATTGGGTCGAGATCTTTTGTCTCGAGTTGTTTACGGTGCGCGAATGTCGATGGCGGTGGGAATTATCACAGCCGTGATCTCGTTGCTGATCGGAGCCATCTACGGAGCCCTCTCTGGATGGTTTGGAGGTTGGATCGATGCCATCATGATGCGAGTGGTGGATATCGCCTTTTCTATTCCTACTTTGGTGATTATGATTTTAACAAAAGTCATTTTTGATAGTCTTAATTTGTTTGAGAATCCGGAACTGAAGGCCCTCAGTGGAACCTTGATTGCTTTAAGTATTGTCGGCTGGGTGAGCTTGGCTCGTTTGGTGCGAGGCCAGGTTTTGCAAGTCAAAGAAATGGCTTACATCGAAGCCGGTCGAGCCTTGGGGTTTGGCCACATTCATCTTCTTTGGCGTCATGTACTACCAAATATCTTGGGGCCCATTATCGTCATGCTGACCTTTCGAATACCTGCTAATATTTTATTCGAAAGCTTTTTAAGTTTTATTGGCCTAGGATTGCAACCTCCTTACAGTTCTTGGGGGGTTTTAGCCTCGGACGGGGCGGACCTGCTTGAAAGCTACCCCCATTTAATTCTATTTCCAGGGGCAGCCCTTTTCTTAACAATGATGGCTTTTCAGCTTTTTGGCGATGGTCTTCGTGATGCTTTTGATCCAAAAATGAAGATGTAGATCAAGGCTTTGCCAGGAATCTTTAACCGCATCCTGACAAAGCACCTAAACCCTCGAATTTGTCACGAAATTCCATAGATTTTATACACCTTTTGAACCTTAAAATATAAATTTTTCAGAACCCTGTGAATCTCAACAGTCGCCCTCTTTTCTTGTGTATATTTGCCTCAATTCTTAGGGAGGTTTTACAATGAATCAAAGGTACTCACTGTTTTTTCTAGTCATGGCCAGCGTGTTATTTGGCGCGATCACTAGAGCTGATTTCGGACCACGAGACTGCTCAGATCACCGTACAAATGTGAATGGCTTTGCTTGGGACCAAAGAAGGGGAGAACCTTCTGATTTTGATCCGGGACCTGCCGGTGCAGAAAGTCAGTCTTGGTTGGAACTTTACGGCCAACTTCCCAATTACCGAACCATTGGAAAAAAGATCCTTGGCGGCTCTGAAGAAAAATTTCGTTGGCAGATGGGGCCGATGTGGTACCGAGGTCGTTTAGGAAAAAATAAGGTGAAAGTTTTTGTGGTCGGCCAAGAGGGTGCACAGGACGAAAACGTCACCAATAGAGCCTTTACAGGCTCAACCGGAACTCGGGTGCAAAAGTTCCTCAACCACCTAGGAATATATGAAAGCTACCTATTTATGAACACCTATGTGTACACGATTAAAGGTCAAAGAATCACCGATGAAAACGAATGGGGCTATAAAAATTATGTGGCTCTTGAACAAGGGGAGAACAGCCCAATTGTTCAGTATCGGCATATGTTGTTTGATAATGTCATCAGACAAAATCCTGAATCTATTTCTTTGTTCATGGCTGTTGGGGGCGGAGGTAAAGCCTCTCTAGCCAACTGGATCAACTCTCGTAGCGGCAACAATGACTGTCGGGAGTGGGCTCTCGAGCGTTGTGACACTTCAAAGCTTGTTCAAAACTTTGCTCAACAAGGGGTTTTGCAAGGTGACGAGAAGATATTGGCGATTGGTGTGCATCACCCCGGTGGTGCTGCTTTTGGAGAAGGTTCCGATCACATTCAAAAATCTTTTGATCAGGCGGCCGAGTCTGTCGCTTACAACTTGCGGACCTACAGTGGCTGGTTGCCCGCTGACCCCCAAGAAAAGCAATTTGACTACTGCAGTGGTGGAGAACGTGAAAAACGCCTGAAAAAATCCTTTCGTTACGGGCATGCTCCTGTTCCGTTTAAAGATTTCTCTTTTGCCACCAACTGGCGAATGGGAGACAAGGGGACATCTTCCAACCGTGATGGAGCTCTCCAGATTCAGGTTTTCAGCGAGGATGGTCGCTATGCGACAGTCCGGATAAAGGATGAGCCCCTTGGCCCAGTGAAACTTTCCAGTGGTCGCACCGTCTTTAACGACACCGAGCCCGCCTATGACGACTATGACCCTCCCAAGCAGGCGGATGCTCAGCTGATGGATAGCGATCGAGGTTTGTTGTACGGAATGAATAGCAATGAAGTGGCCAATGAGCACCCCCGCTACAAATCCTTCGGTGACGACAGTGGGGACTTAGGGCATGTTCGGCAATTTGACCCGGGACCGGCTTCAAAGCAGATGGCAGAAGCCCTTATGGCTTGGCCAAACTTTCAGGACATTGACCCAACGGCTTATAAGAACAATGAATCTTTTGGTTTTGGTCCCAGCTATCGCGGTAATACAAAAGATCCTAAAGTGATTTTTCTTGCCGATCAAATGGGTCACACTGACTTCTTTTCCACTCGAGCTTTGACCGGAGAAGGTGGACAAATGTTGCAAACCTTTTTGCAAAAGACAGGACTGCAAGACGAGAGCTCTTACTTGATCCTTCGCCCTCTACCCGTTGATACTATTGGTGTTAAAGATTCTAAAAAGATTTCTTTGGCGTTGGGTAAAGACTCCAAAGGTCAGTCGGCGGTCGCAACTATTGAAAATATCATTGCCCGTCTTGAGGGCTCAGAAAAGCAATTGGTTGCCATGGGACCTGTGGCAGTCATTATGGCAGAAAAGTTTGCTGGAAAAATGAAAGCCATGAACCTAAAGAGCATTTCTTCCATGCCTCAACCCAACCGTGACTTTTCGCATGTTTCTAACTGGGTTGAAGTTGCAGCGAAATTAGGTTTGGAAACTCCGAAAAAGTCAGACCTAGAAGCCATGTATATCATTCCTCGAAGTGATCTGCCTTATTCCACAAGATGGTGGATGGGTAGCACAGGTGAAAGAGCCGACCGTGCATACGGCATGAGTCTTTATGAAAAAGAAATAAACAATCGGGATTTTGACTACACCGGTCATTACTACCGTTTGAAAGCGCCAAATTGGATCTGGAATATCAATGACGACGACCCTAGGCCGTTAACGGATCTCGAGCAAAGGCTGGTACGAACTGTGTTGGATGACTTTGACCTCTGATTCAATCTAGAGACGAAATATATAAGCCGGGCTCATCGAGAGCTTGGCTTTTTTTTATAAAATCCTTAAGAATCTCTTTTCATAAATTTAATGATTTGAGTTCAGCTTGCGCTGATCGTTGGCCTTTTCTCCAAGTTGCTTGATCATACTCTTTTGCTCGTCGGTCAGGTTTTTGTAAAAGGCTTCGGGGTTGGTTTGAGCCTCTTGCAAGGTCTTCATCATTTGATTGATATCGCCTCCACTGTCGGTGGCAATTTTTCGGAAGATTTCACCGGCCGCGTGATACAGAGAATCTACGTTGTCCTGGTTTCCCATTAGGTCTTTCACCATTCGATCGGCTTTTTTAGACTCTTCGGTTTCGTTGGCTGCCTCTTCTCGTTGAGACGGGCTGTTTAAAAGTTCGATAGTTTTATTCAAGGCTTCAGTATTCACTTCATCCATTTCCTCAGCGAGAACACTAAAGGAAAGTGAAAACACCGCTGACATGAACAAAGACTGAAAAAAATACCCACCTATAGATTTTAAAAGACCCATGTTTTTATTATCGGTTAGGTGCCTTCAAGGCTATAGGAAGAATCCTCAAAATCCCAAAACAAGACAGAAGACTGCAAATAGACGGAACGGGTTTTACAGATCTGAGACAAAACAGCCATCTGGTCTCAATACAGAACTGGTAAAGGGGGGATTAAACGTTAAAGCGAAAAAACAGAACGTCGCCGTCTTTGACAATATACTCTTTGCCTTCCAATCGGTATTTTCCGGCATCTTTCACGGCTTGTTCTGTTTTTAACCTAAAAAGCTCCTCGCAGTTATAGGTCTCGGCTCGGATAAAGCCTTTTTCAAAATCGCTGTGAATAACCCCGGCCGCTTGCGGAGCTTTGGTTCCTTTTTTAATAGTCCAAGCCCGGACTTCTTTTTCGCCGGCTGTGAAGTAGGTTTCTAGTTCGAGCAGGGAGTAAGCTTCTCGAATCAGTCGATGCAACCCCGGTTCTTCGACACCCATGGACTCCAAAAACTCATTTTGCTCTTCAGGATCAAGAAGTGCAATTTCGGCTTCCATGGACGAACAGACCAGCAGAGAATTGTTACCTTCCGATTTGGCAAACTCTTCTACCTGTTTCGACCACTCGTTGCCACCTTCGGTAAATCCCTCTTCGCTCACATTGCAAACATAGAGGACAGGTTTTGTTGTTAAAAGTTGAAGTTCCCTCACATATTTTTTGTACTCTTTGTCGACTTCCACCGTGCGTGCTGGCTTGCCATCAGAAAGGGCTTGGTGAATCTGGGTTAAAATATTTAGTTCCAGCTCGAGTTTCTTATCCTTGGTCGCTCGAACTTGTTTATCCAACTTTTGTTTTCGTTTCTCGATGGACTCTAAGTCAGCCAACATCAGTTCGGTGTTGATCACATCGATATCGCGCATGGGGTCCACCGAGCCTGAGACATGGATAATGTTGGGGTCGTCAAAGCAGCGAACCACCTGGATAATGGCATCCGTTTCGCGAATATTCGCCAGAAACTGGTTACCGAGTCCTTCCCCTTTGCTGGCCCCAGCGACTAAGCCAGCGATATCGACAAACTCCATGGCGGTGGGGATCTCTTTCTGGGGTTTGATGAGCGCAGTGATTTGTTTGAGCCGAGGGTCGGGAACCGTCACCACGCCCACATTCGGGTCGATGGTGCAGAAAGGAAAGTTGGCGGCCTCGGCTTTCGCCGCCGTCAAAGCGTTAAAAAGGGTGCTTTTTCCTACGTTGGGCAATCCAACAATTCCACACTGCAAGGCCATAAGGTTCTCCTAAAAAAGCCGGGCTTCTCAATTGTGCTAATCGACTGCCAAAAAGAAGAAGCTCTGCCAAAGCGAAGTCTGACACCCTTGTAACTGGAAATCGACGAGGCATCCAGATTTATTCTGAGATTTTTTGGTTTAGCAGGGTGGCCGCTTTGTCAAAACCATCACAGATCAGGTTTTCAATCCCTTTGCTGACTCGTTCAAGAACATCGGGAAGGATTTTTTGCTCGTCTTTACTAAAAGGAGATAGGACATGGGATGAGACATCTTGTTTTCCGTTGGGACGACCCACACCCACGCGAATGCGGTAGTACTCGGTAGAGCCAAGTTTTTCGTGGATATCACGAATGCCATTTTGCCCGCCATGGCCTCGATTGAACTGCATTTTCATTTGCTGAAAAGGTTGTTCCACTTCATCGTGAATGATGAGTATTTTTTTCGGTGGTATTTTATAAAATTGGCTCAAAGCTTGGATGGCTTCCCCTGAATTGTTCATGTAGGTCTGGGGTTTGGCCATCAGCACTTTTTCATCTTCCAACTTAAAACTATAGGTCAGAGATTTGTGCTCTTTCTTTTCTGGCGGATTACCGATGCAGTTGAGGTAATAATCAATAGCCATAAAGCCAACATTGTGTCGGGTTAACAGATATTTGTTTCCGGGATTACCAAGGCCCGCGACTAACCACATTGCGAAAGTCGATGGGGCTTAAGAGTCTTTTTTCTCGGCAGAGTCGCCACCTTCAGCTTTGGCTCCATCGGCGGCAGGCGCAGCGCCTTCTTCACCTTCGGCGACCACAGGTTCGGCTGGCTCATCTTTAGGAATGCTAACAAGACATACAGTTCGAGTCGGATCCGTCATAGGTTGGATTCCAGGGCCAAAAGACAGGTCTGAAATATGAATTGAATCACCAACACCTAGCCCAGAGATATCGACTTTGATCGACTCTGGAATATCCGTGGGGTTACACTCAATTTCAACGTCACGAAGAACCACTTGTAAGACTCCGCCCTCGGCTTCACCCGCCGCTTTGCCTTCAAATTCAATGTTGATATGAACTTTAATTTTAGCGGTCATATCAAGAGCATAAAGGTCCACATGAATGGGGCGGTTGCTACCAGGGTGAGTGTCAATTTTTTTCAACATGACCTTCATACCACTCAAGCCTTTTTCATCACTTTGGGTTTGAAAGATCGCACTTTCGTGTCGAGAGCTAGAGTGTTTGACTACGAAAATCTCTTCGATCAAGCAGTTCATGTTTTTCATTTTTGGGCCGTAAATGACAGCAGGAACTTTGCGATCATTGCGGTAGGCAATGGAGGCGCCTTTTCCAGTTTTGCGAGCTTCAACGTTCATTGTTAGTTTGTCTTGTGTCATTTCGTACCTCTTTATTTCCTAGTCATTAAACAGTGATGAGACCGACGCATTTCCGTATATTCGCAATAAAGCTTCTGCAACCACGGGGGCCATACTGATGACCTCCATTTTGCCGCAGGCTATGGCCTCTTCACTTAAAGGAATGGTGTCAGACACCAAAACCTTTTCCACACCACTTTCAGTCAAACGTCCCACTGCGGGGCCTGAGAAAAGGGCATGCGTTGCGACTGCGAAGACCCTTTTTGCCCCATTTTTGATAAGACTGTCAACAGCTTGTGTTAATGTGCCGGCGGTGTCGATCATGTCATCAACGATGATGGCCGTTTTTCCGGTGACCTCTCCGATCAAACGTAAAGCCTTGGCTTCATTGGGGCTGCTTCGCCGCTTATCGATAATGGCCATGGAGCAATTGATTTTTTTGGCAAAAGCTCGGGCTCGCTCGACTCCACCAGCATCCGGACTGACGACAACAAACTCATCACCGCTTCCGTAACGGCTTTTCCACTGATTGGCCAAGGTGGGGATAGCGTAAAGATGGTCCACAGGGCAGTTGAAGAAGCCTTGGATCTGAGCGGCGTGCAGGTCCACACAAACCACTCGTGTGGCCCCAGCGGCGGTGACCAAGTCGGCCATACATTTTGCTGAAATCGGGGCTCTAGGGGCGACTTTTCGGTCCTGGCGAGCGTATCCATAGTAGGGGATGACGGCAGTGACTTCCTTGGCTGAGGCGCGTTTTAGGGCGTCTAGCATCACAAAAAGCTCCATGTAATTCTCGTTGACCGGGGGGCAAGCGCTTTGAATGACAAAGACACTGTCGCCACGAACGCTTTCGTGTATTTCCACCTGAACTTCGCCATCGGCGAATCGAGTGATTTCAGAACTTCCCAGCTTCACACCGGCCGATTTGGCGACGGCTTGGGCGAATGGGGGGTTGGAGGTTCCGGAGAACATTTTTATTTGCGACATGACTCACCCTGTTATCACCCTTCGGCGACCTTGTAAATATTTGAATTAGAAAGTTGTTTTTAAAGCTTCAACGAAAGCTTTTAAAGCTATAGAACGGTGGGATATTGCATTTTTTTCAGCGGCGCTCATTTCGGCGACCGTTCTGTCTTCGCCTTCAGGGATAAAAACCGGATCATAACCAAATCCCCCTTCACCACGAGCCGACTTGGAAATTTCTCCTAAAAGTTGGCCTTCAAAAACGTGCTCTTGTCCTGAGGGGTCAATGGCGAAAAGGGCGCAGTGGTAGTGGGCTTTCCGATTGGTGGCGCTTCGAAGTTGCATCATTTTCAACAATTTGGCGTTGTTTTCAGACGAGCGAGCTTGGGGGCCCGCGTAGCGGGCCGAGTGAATGCCGGGGAGACCTCCCAATCCTTCCACCACCAAACCGGAATCATCTGCGAGTGTCCAAGATTCCGGTTGCATGGCGTGCAGAGATTTGGCTTTGATTTTCGCATTGGCGATGAAGCTGTCACCATCTTCGGGCGGTTGTGAAAAGTAGCTCATCTCATCTTGGGTGTGAATCTCAATGGGGAGATCTTTTAATAGATTTTTAATTTCGTCAATTTTCCCTTTGTTCCCAGTGGCCAGCCACAACTCCATCAAGTGTGTCTCCCTTGCAAAGCCAAACCTTGCATTTGGTGCAATTCTTCACAACCCTTAATAGCTAAATCGAGCATGGTGTTGAACTGATCTCGTGAAAAAGACCCCTCTTCAGCGGTTCCTTGAATTTCTACCAATCCACCTTGGTCATTGATCACGAAGTTGCAATCGGTTTCGGCGTTGCTGTCTTCTTGGTAGCACAGATCAAGGTAGGCTTGATTTTCTAGGAGTCCGACGCTGATTGCGGCCACTTTATTTAAAAGGGGATTTTCTGGAATTTGCTTTTTCTCTAGAAGGTAATCAATGGCTTGAGCCAGAGCCACATAACCGCCTGTGATCGCGGCTGTGCGAGTGCCTCCGTCTGCTTGTAAAACATCGCAGTCGACTGTGATTTGCACATCTTTCAGTTTGTAGAGGTCGACACAGCTTCGCAGCGAGCGGGCAATCAATCGGGAAATCTCTTGCGACCGACCTGAGGTACTGGTTTTGTCTCGGCGCATACGATCGTGAGTGGAGCGGGGAAGCATTCCATACTCTGCTGTGACCCAGCCTTGATCTTGTCCCTGCAGCCATTTTGGAATACTGGTTTCGACAGAGGCGCTGCAGGCGACTTTGGTGTGTCCAAACTCAACCAGAGCACTGCCTTCAGCGTAACGATTGAATTGGGTGGTTATTTTGACGGGGCGAAGTTGATCGAGAGTTCTATTATCGTGTCTTTGCATTCTGTGTTTTTAGAATGCCCGAGGGAAGTTTGTCCATGTTTTTCGCATAGTCCGAAAGGGCTAAATGAATTTTCTTTGCTAAATCCTCTTGATAATCCTTGTGAGTCAAACGAGTCCGTTCTTGGCGATTGGTCAGGTACCCAACTTCAATGAGAACCGCGGGTATTTCGGTTTGACTTAAAACGTAGAAGGGGCCTTGTCGAATGGGATAGCGTTTTTTTTGTGACCATTTTTTTCGCAGATATCCGCCAATCTGATAGCTCGTCAAAATTTTGTGGGATTTCTCTAAGTCGTAAATAATGCTGTCCACATCTCCCATGGGTCGGGATTTCTCTGAGCTGGATTCACTGTGTTCCATATGAGCAAGAAACAAAGCCTCTTCTTCTACCGGGAGCTGATTTTGAATGTAAAATTCAATCCCAGAAATATTTTGATTGGGATTGGCATTGGCGTGAATTGAAATAAACAGGTCGGTGGCAAATTTCTCTGACTTTTTCACCCGATCTTCTAACTCCACGTTGGCGTCGTTTTCGCGAAGGATTTGTACCTGAAATTTTTTATCCTGACTCAATCGACGAAACAGGCGTTTCGAAATTTGCAGGGCCAACTGCGATTCCACCACACCCTGATGAACGGCACCTTTTTCGTCCCCTCCGTGCCCCGGATCGATGGTGATACGAAGGGCGCCCCAGCAAGGCGTACAGAGGAAAATAAGGCTGGCGAAAAGGATTTTCATAGTTTCTATTTTAGCCTTCAAAGGCCGAGAGTGAAACGAAAGGCCCCAGTTCCAGTCCAAGGTGCTAGAAAAGGTACGCCGTTCTGCTCAAACAGAACGGCGTACCTTTTCTAGCAGAGATGGTGCGTTGTGACTGGCCTCTTGTCCGGGGTGGGGCGACAATAGGGTTGTCATGGGGGATTTTATGAAAATACTCACACTTCTAACTGTATTTTTAATGCCTATTTTAGCCAGTGGGGCCGACTTTCAAGGACAACGGGAATTCACCCATGTCGAGCTCGAGGGTCGTTACCGCGTGACTTGCTTCGGTGGTCAACAGACCAAATCTCAAACTCATTTTTGTCGAGGTTATTTATTGCACCCCTTTAGTTGGGCCCACTTCAATCACGTCACCAATAAACCGGTTACAAGAGTGGAACTGACCAACCAAAAACAAAATGGAAAAACCGTTCGCAAGAAATCCCAATGGGATGCCTCGAACAATAGAAGCGAAAAGAAAATCAACCTTTGGGTTGAGACCCTTTTGCAAAATCCCTTACTTGAAATGGGCGACAATCAAATTTCCTATGAGTTGTGGGTCGACCAAACCTCTGTGGAGACGGGAGTTGTTAACGTCAAAGTGAATGACGGCGGTCTTCGCCAGTGCCAGGATTATTCGGAAACCACTTCCGACCAAAATCTTTGCGATAGCCCCAGCCAAGCCTGTCGCCGCTTTTTCCAGCTTCAAAACAACTGTCTTTAAGGCGATGGGTTTTAATATCGGATTTGGCAGGCGTGTTCCAGTCGAGCTCTACAACGATAGGAATTGGTCGGGAGAGCGGAGCCAAATTTGACTAACAATTTACGTCACTTTTCCACAACTTTGACAGCGCTGAAAAATCACCGGTTTTCTATATTGTTGATATTATTAGAAGTTTTAGTGGCCTGGCCTGGCCTTGCGATTGCTTATATAGAGGGTACGATCCCATATCCCCCTTTTTCGACCAGGAACCCAAAGCCTGGTCGTTTTTTTTTGCCCTCAGTTCACTAATTTAGATACCGAAGAGGATTCCCACCTTGGCCCCAAAGGCACTGGTGTCGACATCGTCGGACGGTGGGAACAAATAGTAATCAGCGCCCAATTGAACTTCGATACCACCGATCGGAACCGAGATGCCCACCCCAAAAATTCCAACGCTAGTGGTAGAAATGGAGTCTTCTTGCAGAGCTTCGTTGCCGGCTGTTCCTAGTTCCGTGGACATCGGCGAGTATATACCCATCCCTCCATTGACGAACAACCCAAAACTGCTGCTGCGCATGACATAGTAACGAAGCAGAAAATCCAAAGTTAAATAATTGATGTCGGTTTGATAATCAATGGAGTTGCCAGTTCCTGTCACCGAAAGCATATCCATCCCTAAGCGAGCTTTGACTCCTAAGTTACTAAACAACTCGTAATCAAAAACGGCTTTGACTCCAATAAGGGAGCCGGACATGTCGGCGACGTTGGCTACATTTTGTGTCACCTGCCCAAAGCTTCCGACAATTCCAAACATCATTTCAGGAAATTCGCCGCGGTCTTCTTGTTCTGTTTGCGCCACTTCGCTGGCATCTTCCATCATCATTGGATCTTCTGTGCGCTGCTTTTTCTTTTTGCCTTTGCGGGCTTTGGTTAACATTTTATTGGCGGCCTTACCTTTACGCAGTTGGCCCACAACTTTATTGCCTTTGATGGCTCGTACCGTAACAATCCCACGTTTCTTTCCACTGCGTGTTGTGGTGTAAAGATTGTCGCCCTTGAAAGTGGAGTTCACTTCTTCTTTATCAAGAAGAATGTAAACTTTTTTTCCTTTCACTTTTACCACCCGCCCGGCCCAAGAGGGCTGAACGACAAAAAGAATCGCGATCGTAAACAATAGCGTGAGTTTCGAGATGGATCCCAGACGATGCATAGTCACTCCTTTAAAAAGGGCACTGATATTAGGTGAGGTCAAAGCCTCCATAAATCCAGTGCTCTCTTATTCAATAGAATAGAAAAAGAACGGGCTGCGGCCAAGTCCAAAAGGTTTAATTAATCAGAGTTTTTAAGGACTTAAGCCACCAAACGCTTGTTGGTGGCTCGAATCAATGACTTAGAAAGGAATTTCTTCAGAGCTATCAAATGAGGGTTCTGGACCAAAATCTTGGGACCCCATACCTCCACCTGTACTCTGAGACTGACTACGGTCATTGGCGCCAAGAAACTGAACGGTGCTGGCGACGATTTCAGTCGTGTATTTTTTTACACCTTGGGGGTCTTCCCAAGAACGAGTCTGCAAGCGTCCCTCTAAATAAACCTGACGACCTTTTGCAAGGTGTTGTCCACAAACCTCGGCCATACGACCCCAAACGACCACGCGGTGCCACTCTGTACGCTCTTGCTTTTGACCATCGCGATCGGTCCAATTTTCACTGGTGGCGACGCTTAAGCGGCAGACGGTCTGGCCGGAAGTCACAGTTTTCATTTCAGGATCCGACCCGAGACGTCCAACGATGATAGCTTTATTAACTCCTGACATATAAATCCCCCTTTTAAGATTTTTTGTTGTACCGAATAAGCACTTGCTAGGCCAGTCTTACCCTGAAGAATTCTTACAGATACCTGAGAATGTCCTAGTGAGCCAAAGAAATACCGGACATGCCAAGCTGCATTTCCAGAAAGGTTGCCACTATCTTAAACAGATTTCAGATATTGGCCTGATTTTGAATGAGTTGCGTCAATCAATAAGGCGTTCTCCAGTCCACTGGTTGAGAATCCAAAGGGGGCCAATAAAAAGAAAAGCCAAATCCTGTAAAAACGAGGGCTTTTTACCTTCGATTTTGTGGCCTATAAATTGGAAAATCCAAGCGACAACAAATAAAACTAAGTGAAAATAAAGTTGGAAGACAGCCCCAGGATAAAACTGAAAGCTAGTCACCATTAGAAAACAAACCGCTAACGCCACCAATCCCAGTTTCCAGTTCAATCGCAAATAAAAGATTCCACCGCCAATCAACAAGGGATAAGTGAGCGACAGGGGCAGGCCTAAGAATCCTGGTTGAGAAACCGCATCTAAGAGTCCGAGGACAGAATACAGAATCAATGGCACGCAGACATAGTGAATCATTTTGTTGGTTTTATTTTGATGGCTTTCTCCGTAAAGAGAAAACCACTGTCGATCGGTTCTCATATTGTTATCTTTACTAAAACTGCCTTGGCTCTGTCACTGCAAAAAAAAGCCAGGAATTCTCCTGGCTATTTGAAACGGAAATACAGACGACTGTTTAGATTAGTGACTTTTAATTTTTTCACCGTTCTGTACACCATTTTGGTCGACGTTGTATTTCTCGCGAAGACGTTGGCGAATGGCACGACGGGTTGCGCGAACATTTGAATACGAATCGGCATCACAAGGATAGTATTCTGAAACCAGTGTTCGAGTGCGAAACTCTTTAGTCGAGTAAGAAATATCGGCCAATCGAGTTCCGCTGCCAGAAGTCAAACTGACCGTCGCCGCCAAGTTTCTGTCACCGTATTCGACAAGGTCTGTTTGGTATCCCGAGGTTCTTTCGGAGTCACAAACTTGTTGGCCCCCATCGAGGATGATGCAAGCTTCCACCCTTCGTCCAGAGCAAGTTCTTTCTTTGAGTTCTTCATAGGTGTTCCAAGGGCCATTGGCGCGTTCGTTGATCGCAACACCAATACCTTGACCGGTCGAACCCGCACTGGTCGTGCCCGCTGCGGTGGCATAACCCTTTTGAATGGCAATATTTTGCTTTAGTTTAAATCGGTAATTGTCGCCATTGACTTTTAAGATCATAGATTGACCTCCCAACCAAACATCAGAATAAGAAATTTGCGAAATGCTTCCCTGTTGAACGAGGTTACCGTCGGCCATAGAGAAATTGTTGTAAAGTCGCACACTCAATTGATTGTAAGAAGAAGAGCCATCGCCTACGGGCGTTGAACTCGATATGGCCATTGCGGCCCCAGTTAATAAAATTGTCGCGATAAAAGTAATAGATCTCATTGCGCCTCCCTTTTGACTTTTAGGGGGTAGCACAGGGCCTTCTTAATTGGGTAAAAATAAACGGCTTGGGTCTAAGAATGTAATTAAGTCAGAACGACCTATTACAGGGGTCTGAAACTATTGCAAAATGTATTGGATTCAGGCGGTTGCTCTACTAAATTTCGCGGGTGGTCATTAAAGAGGAGCCGCCTGTGAAGTCATTCGTCCTAATAATATCGCTTTCTCTTTTCTTCAGTCTATTTGCCCAGGCTTCTGAATACAGCGGTTATATGAACTATCGTGACCCTGTCGATGGTCAATCACTGCATGGCTGGCACGGTCCCCTGGAAGACTTCAAAAATCAACTGCCTGCAGGAAAAAACTATGTGATCGCAGTATTACATAAACCAGTGAATGCGTTTTTGTTTCAAGACATCTACTGGTTTCGAGGCAGTGTTTTAGCCGCTCGGAAACAATTGCGAAATGATTCCCATGGGCAGTTGGGGCATTTTCAGGTGGCCTGGTCGTGCCGGGTTCCCGGGAAAACGGGACGTTACTATGGGATGACCGGACAAACCGGTGAGCAGACCTACCAAGGCAAGCGCATGCTTTTAGAACTCGGTTATGGAATGTCATTGATGTTCGCTAATTTTACGGACGGATATTTACAAAGTTCAGAGGCTTCGGCTGTTCGTGTCTGGGACTCTCCCGACGACCATGGCTTTTCCTGGGTGGCCTTTGAAATCAGTGATGATGATTGCGCCAATGGAATTTACTTTTTGGATCGTTACATTAAAAGTGAAGCTTATCAAAACTTTTCGTTTGTTCTTGACCCGAACAAACTAGAAGGAGGGGGCTGTACCAGTTTTGCATCCGAACTGCTTTTTCAGTTTGGGATGATGCGGGCCACTTTGATCAATGCATGGAAAACCCAGTTTAAAATTCCTTGGTACTATATTGCGAATCGACAGCGTTTGCCGGAAAACACGGAGCTCCCAACTTGGATGTTTGAAGAAAAGTTTACAGAAAATAGGACCGACATGTTCCAAATGGGAATACTGCCTGTGGTCTCGCGCCGTAGTCAGGATGTGGTGGCCGAGGTTTATGATCCCGAATTAATCACATTCACCCTAGACTCTATGATTCGCCGAGCCCAAATGGAAAAACCTCAATTGTTTCCAGATTCCTTTGCATTGCCTTTGCGAAAAGCATTTGGTCTTCGTTACGGCGCCAATGGCAAGGCCCGTCAGGGAGGGCGGCGTGACTCTATTTTTATTGATCAGAATTTACATTGGTCCTTTGCAAGGCTCTACAACTATGTAAATCACCCGCAAATTGAGTTGCCAGCCTTGCGATACAGCCAACTCAACGGTGTTCCAGGTGTGATTTTTGAAAGTGCGGTTTGGTAATTAGTTCGAAGAAACCTGTGGGGGCATCTGCATATTTCGAGCTTTTAAACGCATGGAATAGCGTACGCCACGTAAAGAATCGTACTTGTACTTCTCCCCGATTCCCTCGTAAAGATCGATAAATCCAAGTACAGTTCCCAATTGGCGTTTAAGGTTTTCGCTAATATTTAAATTCACTCGAAGGTCGTATCCACCCATTTTCACTTTTCCGCCCTTTACAACTTCAAAGAAAAGGTCACCAGTTATCGTGCCAAAAAGATCATTTTTCTGATCGCCGATATTGCCCTTTTTAATGTTCAGAATTCCCTCGCGAACGTTGCCTTCCATTTCAAGGTTGGTGAGCTTTAAAGCGGGAAAAGACATACTCATCGAAGCGCCGGCTCCCATCGGGAGTGGGATGTTGGATGAGGGGATGTCCAAGTCCTTTATACTAAGGTTGAGTTCACCTTTCGGTTGAACTTTGTAGGTTGTATCAACAAATAAATTGGAATCAAAGTTGGTATTCCCAGAAACGGTGAACGGAAAATTCGAAGTCTTCTGTAAAAACTTTGAAAGTTCTTTTAAAGCAACATTTTCCAAATTTAAATCCAATCCGACCTCAAGACCATCCACGTCCAATTCGTTGGAGGGGTTAATGTAGACTGAGGCATCGCCGCCAAATAACCCATAGGCTTTAAGAATTCCCGCCGGTTGGCCAAAGATCAACCCAAAACGAGGCGCAAAGCCTAGAGTGTTCACATTGAATGGGGGGATATTTACCATTTCAACCAAGACATTTTCCATTTTTATACCTAGCTGCGGAAGCAAGCCGAAAGAAAGGCCATCAAATTGTAAATACACTTGGCTTTGCGTGAGCTGGGTTGTTTTATAAGTAAAAAAGTCGCTCAAATCATCGTAGGGGAAAAGCGCAACCAACCAAAATACGATGGATGCAGACAAGAAAAGAATCTTCTTTTTATGAAAACGAAAGATATCGAGGATAAAGTTCAAAAAGGGTTTCATTTATTTTTCGTTCCTTTCCCGCGAGATTTAAATCGAGACTTCTTTTTGTCGCCGCCGACATCCTCTTCACTGTCTCTAGGAACTTCAAATGCAGCGACCTCATAGTCGACCGCAAAATAGTGAGGGTCCTGGGCATCGGCCTGAATGGCGAGGTTGATCAGTTTTGTGCTGTCGATCTGATCCAGAGCCTCTCCGACTCGCACCAGCTGCCGGAGATTCAATTTTTTCAAACTGAGTTTAATGCCTGACTGCTTAATACTGGCTGGAGCCAGGGTTTTTGCGGCCACATTTTCTTTTTGAGTGGATGACATTTTTTGTTCCGGCAAAATCTGTTCAGCGGCAAGAACTCTCTCAACGTGGCTTGAAAGGGATGTGGCGGTCGGAGCCGGAGGCGGGAGCTGAACCGTTTGCGCTATACGACCGGCTCGAATCAGTTCTCGAGTCATTTGTCGATTGTCTTCGAAGTAAGTCAATTTTTGGTTGGCTGAGTCGATAAAGGAGGCTGGTATCGAGTAAAAAAAGTAAATAACAAAAAGCAACCCGGCGTATTTGACCGCTTGCTGAATGCCTGGACTTAAATTGTCGTAGCGCTCTTTCAGTTGAATATAGATTCCAGTGTCTTCAAGCTGTGACTTGTAGGCTTGGAAACGATCGAGAAATTGTTCTTTTAAAGCTTCAAAATCCATATCAGTTCTTTCTCTTTACATTGAATTCGAAACCGAAGACCTGTCGACCGTCTTCGGGTTGGATCACAGCTGGAACGGTTTTGACTTGTCCGTTCAATGCCACACCTTTTAACGCTTTGTTTAGTTTTTGAATGGTTTTAGAGTCAGCGGCCACGCCCTGAATATTGACCTTTGTGTTATCGACTACAAATCGTCGAATTTCAAAGCTCTTATCGGCCTTATTGTTGGGAAGTGTTTGACTGACGTCATTGACAAACTTCAAAGGCGAGTTGATCTCACCCAGTTTATCGTAAACTTGTACAAGCTCTGCCTTCTTTTTGTTTTTACGAATAAAAGCGCTAATTTTAGACTCGATTCCAGTTTTTGTTTTAAGCTTTGCAATTTTACTAGCCTGGGTGGTTAACACATCATAAGAGGCCGTTTCAAGCTGTGTGGCAATCGTGTCCATGGCCACTCCGTAAACGCAAAAACAAAGGTAAAGGGCGGCCACCATTTTTGCGGTGTAACTCCATTTTTCCCAAAATTTATCGAAGGAAAGATTTTTCTTGGCTAAGTCGCCTTGTCTAAAGTTGACGGGTGGATTAAACGGGCGTCGAAGTCCTTCGATGGCCAAGCCCATCGAAACAACGAAAACCTCGGCCAGCCGTTCGTTGTTCTTCATGGGTTGACCGCTCAAATCCGTGATGGGATTGCTGATGTTGGCGGGGCACTCCAGCTCTTGAGTAAAATAGGCGGCCAGGTTTTTGATCTTAGAGGCACCACCAATCATTTCAATTTTTTCGATATTGGCTCCATACTCGGTGTTGGCCAACATAATTGAGAGTCGAAGATCCTGAATGATTGGTGCCAGAGATCTGATGACGGCATCGGACATTTTAATTTGATCCTTGTTGGCCTCTTGTGAAGACAACAGCAGAAAAGCTTTACTGGGCATCATGTCTAAAGCAGTGGAGAAGGGCACTTGAAAGCTTTGCGAGATAGAAGAGGCCACGCGCTCAACTCCCCACATTATGCTGCGTCCCCATACCAGGTACCCATCACTGACGACACCGACAAAAGACTTCGAATGTCCGATATGAACAATCATTTTATCAGGTTGTTTGTCTGAGTTTTCATCCTCAACGGCTTCTTCTGGGGACTTGTACCATTTTTCATAAAGGTTGGCGATAGCACAAAACTCGGGCGTGATGATATCCGGATCGATATGACCTCTGGCAAAGATATCCAATGTTTTTTCCACTTCCTCGGCGACGCAAGCCATGGCCACCACTTCAGCTGTTTTCTCGTGAAATTTTATGATCTTTGAATCATAGATCGCTTTATCAACGGCTAGTGGCATATCGTCTTCAAGTTCAAAGGCTAAACTTTTGTGGATTTTGACTCGCTCTTTAAAAGGGAAAAAAAGTTTTCTTGTACTGACGTACTGTTGTCGAATTGAACAAGTTACTTTCGCTGTTTCTGTGTCAAATTCTTTTGAAATGGTATCCAGCGTTTGCAAAATATCAATTTCTTGATTGCTGGTTTCCATATTAAGAATTTTATATTCTTTAGCATTGGTGATTTCGTAAGTTCGATTGTTGGCGAGAATCTCAACCACTTTAATGCTATAACGACCGATGTCTATTCCGAGGCTTCTCATAAAATCCCTTTTAAGTCCGAGGCTTCTAAAAGTTATTCTATGATATCAAGGGTTTGCTGTCTATTGCACCCTATTTGATCTGCTGGATAATCATTCTCGGTGGACCTGGGGGAAGTGGGGGTGGTTGACTACTACCTTGGTCCTGTTTTTGGGTGGCTGCTTTCTTGTTGTCGATGCATTTTTTGCGTTTGGCATCATCTGGCTCGTCATCGCAGAGACACTCGAAAAGTTCGTCGCCCGTGAAGTTTTGGCAGCGCGGGTTGGTTTGGCCCTCCATTTCTTTCATTAGCGCTTCTTTGAGGCGAATTTTTACAGAATCGGCGTTATACACCACACCTTCAATTTCTCGAGTCATTTTTCCTGAGACACCAATGCAATTCACTCTAAAGTTGAGCTCGACGCCAAAGAATAAAGGGACTTTATTTTCTTCATCATTGAATTTATCGGGGTCAATATAGGCCCCTAAAAAAGAAATAAACTCTTTTTCGTCCTGAAAGGGACCGCCTAACTCTGGGTTGTTCCGGCGCTTTAAGATCTCTGTGACCACTTCGTTCGAGGTCTCTGGATCATAGTTATTGAAGAGACTCAGTAAAACATCTCTTTCCGCCTGATTTACATTGATCCCTTTGACTCCATAAAGGGTGATTTGTGGTGCTAAAATTTCAAAAATCTCGTCGGTCATGCCGGCGACCATATGCATTTCTTCCATGGTTTTGAAGGGGCGATTGGGGGGGATAAATTCGTTTCGGAAATCGGTATAGTAGGCTTTTTCACTGCCTCCATTGAGACTCTCATCACCGTCGTCGATCCAGTCTGCGATATTGTTAATAAGCTCTTCAAAGTTAAAGTTGGCATAGCGTTCTGCGAAGGTGTCTTCGCCATTTAGCACTCGAGCTTGTAGCCTCTGTAGAATTTGGCTTTTGGTTTTAAGCCGTAAACCTTCCGAAGGAGAGCCAAGGTCATTGATATCAATTTTCCCACCTTCAGCCACAATCGATGAAACAAACTGCTGTTTTAAAAGGGATCCACTTACTGTTTTTTGGATAGTCGAACTGTCGAAGGAACTGATTTCTTGGGGCAAGCTTGGCGGCCAGGACAAAGGGAACTGCCAAATCATATCCATCATTTGCAGTTGTGCGGCGGGAACTTTGTCCCCCAGTAGGCGAGTGGCTTGCTGGTAGCCTTTGATTCTCAGAAGGTTAAGGCGCATGCAGGCTTCCGCCGCATAGTGAGCTTGAACCTTTTTGACCTCAGTGGCGGAGGTTAAATACTCCATAATGGTCGATTGAGAAATTTCCATAGCGAGGAACATCACAAAAGTGACCGTAAAAACCGCCAACATGATGGCTGACCCTTTTTCATTTTTCTGCATTCTATACAGTTTTTTCATCAGTTTCCGCCCGGCCGTTGCTGTTGGTTTTGCGGTCGTTGCATGACATGAGGGTCGTTGTTCGGAAAGGCCAATCGAGCAACCATGGATTGAGAGATGGATTTCGAATCTTTCTTTTCTTTGTCTTCAATTTCTAAGTTAATTTTTACAAAGTGGGGAAATTTATTGCGATGATCCGGCCGTCCTTTATTATCGGATCGCCATTGATCAACCCATTCATCTTGTTCTTGGTTGCTTCGGTACTGCAAAGAAAACTTGGTCACATCGTAGGCGACCACCACGCGGGCTCCTCCTTTATCGACCTCATCGTCTATTTGTGGATTTCCCCGTCGCCACAAACACTTAGTGCTACCTTTGCCGTCTCGTCGGTCGCAACCATCCATATAATAACCCACCTCCATCTGATCACTTTCAGGGGCATTGTATTTGGTGCGAAAGTGATTGAGGGTGGTAAAGTGCATACTCTGAGCTTCTCCCAAAAACTGAGTCAATTGCAGTGGGGGGAGGCGTGGGGCTGATCTTTGTTGCCCTTGAGGGTTTTGCCCCTGTTTTTGTTTTTCTGCCTCCAATTGCTGGATCGCTAGGTTTTCAATTTCAAAAAACACATCTTGGTAGTGGAAAGCTCGCTCTACATCTTGCTTGATGACACGAAGGGCATCATAAAGATCAGTTTCGGCTTCGATTTTGGCTTCCAAATTCTTTTTGTTGCGAACGCCGGTGCGGATGGATGTGGAAATTAATACGGTGAGCATCGACATAATCAGCATTGAAATAAGAACTTCAACAAGTGTGAATCCCTTTTTCATGGGCCGAGCCCTCCGCCACTAGGAACACCGCCGCCGAGGGGGAGAGCCTGGTTAAAATCCACGAGAAAGGTTGTAGCAGAATACTTAACGCTAGTTTTTTTACCTTTGCCACCAAAGTTGTATTCGACGGTGACCTTCATCTCTTTCACGCTCTGGTTGAGGTACTCGGTCAACTTATCGACAATAAGAAGCATGGCTTCATCTCCATCACCACCAGAAATTAAAACCGATCGCAGGTCAGGCATTTCAAAATCTCGAGAAACCATGGTCCAAGAAAACTTGGGATGATCTTCAAAAACACCTCCTTCGGAGTCTGGCAATTGGGTGAGTCTTTCAGCGTACTTGATCTCAAGTTCAGCCATGATTTGCTCAAGTAAAATCGCCGACTTGTTGTTAATCGCCATTTTTCGCACCCGCAGTTGATTGCCGGTCCACGCCGTATAAATAAGCATGGATGCCGATGACATGATCGCCATTGCAATTAAAACTTCAAAAAGAGAAAAGCCATGGTTTTTGGCTTTAAATGTCTTCAAAAAAATCACTCCTCTTCGATTTTAAAGTCGCTAAGGCTGCGGTCTCTTGCAAACACGCTGACCCGACCTGTCAGTCCTTCGAGGACCACAGTCCAATTCACTTTATCACGATCGGTGAAGTGAATGGCACTGCCTTGAACATAACCCTGGGGAAAAAAATAGATGTAAATACGACCCTCACTCAATTTTTCAATAGGATCGCCCATCAGTTCAATGGAATCAAAAAATAATCCGTCCGGCAAGGTGGCTGGGGCCTCCTTTAAAACGCGAGTGTCTTGAGCGAAACCCTGAGGGTCGGGGCGATACTTTTTTCCGTCTTGTGTCTCTTTGTCTTCAAGGTCCTCTTCCAATTCTTCTCGCTGCTCTTGATTGAGTAAAAGAGCTGGTTTGCTGGTCGACTCAATCCAGTAGCTTTGCTGTTTGTTGCGTTCTACAGGCAGATCAAAAACAAGACGATAGGTTTGGTTGTCGAGGCGGGCACGATTTCTTAATTTTTTAGTGATAGTCGCAAAACGACGAACCTGAGTTTTTACATTATCGGTACGATCTGAAATTCGACGGGCCCCGTAGGCAACAAAAAAGCCAATTATAACGATGACAATCATGATTTCGACCAGCGAGAAACCGGCCGAAACCCAAGAAGGTGAATGGGATGTGTTTGAGGACGTGAAGAACCTCTTCAGATTAAAGTTGGTTGTAATGGATGTCCTTCCCGAATCCATCGCCATTTTCTCTTTTGTCTTTTCCGAGAGAAATAATATTGAACTCCACTCCATCAGACTCGTAGATATAAGGACGACCCCAAGGATCTTTAGGAAGTTTCTTTAGATATTGGGGGCCCCAGGCTTCACAGGCCGGGTCTCCACCGGGCTCATCGATTAATGCCTCTAGGCCTTGGTCCGTGGTGGGGTAGGAGTTGCAATCGGTGGCATACATCTCCAAAGCATCCGCAAAGTTTCGCATCATATTTTGGGCGTCCTTCACTTTGGCTCGGTCTAATCCACCAAAAAGTCGGTTCCCCATGGTGGCACCAATAATTCCAATAATTACGACCACGATCATAATTTCCACAAGTGAAAACCCGTTTCGATTGTTTAAAAACATAAACTCACTCCTCAACTGTTTAATTGCACCATACTACTCTGCGATGTTGGCGAGTTCAAACATTGGCACCATGAGAGAAAATACAATCATACCAATGACACCCCCCATAAAAATGATCATGACCGGCTCAAGGACCGAGGTCAGGCCCGCCACTTTGTTTTTCACCTGAAAATCGTAGGTGTCACTCACCTGATTCAACATTTTTTCCAAATCGCCTGTTTTTTCACCAATTCCAACCATGTGAATCACAATCGGGGGGAACTGTTCTGATTTCTTCAGCGGACCGGCGATGGATTCCCCTTCGCTAATGTTATCTCTGGCTTCGCGAATGGCTTTCGCCAAGACTTCGTTATTGACTACATTTTTAACAATGTCCATGGCATTGAGCATGGGAACGCCACCAGCCAGTAAGGTGGAGAGGGTTCGTGTGAATCTCGACACCGCAATCATCCGTGTCAAAGGTCCTGAGACCGGGAGAACCAGCTTGATGGCGTCCCATTTGGGGCGCCCGGTTTCCGATCTGGTCCATTGAATAAAAACAAAGATTAAGGAGCCCACTCCCAACAAGATCAACCACCAGTAATTGACGATGGCACCACTCATGCTGATCACAATCTGGGTGTACCAAGGCAGAGCTTTTTCGGCATCCTCAAAAATGCTCACCATCTGTGGAACGACAAACACAAACATCACCGCCAAAATACCCACCATGAAAAAAATCATAATAATAGGATAAAGCATGGCAGATTTTATTTTAGAGTTGAGTTCTGCTTTGTCTTCGGTAAATTCTGCCAGCCTTAGAAGAATGGTGTCTAAGGTTCCGGACATCTCACCGGCTTCAATCATGGAAACAAAAATCTTATCAAAGATCTTTGGGTATTTACGAAGGGTTTTGTGGAAAGGGCTCCCTTCGTTGACATGATTTTTACAATCGGCCAAAACCTCTTTCAACATGGGATTATCCATTTGGTCTGAGCAGGCGCCAAGGGCATCAACTAGAGGGATGTTTGCTTTAATCAAAGAAGCCATCTGACGAGTCATATTCGAAAGGTCATCAACGCTGATACCTTTGTTGTTACCGCCTTTGCTTTTCTTTTTTCGAAGCCGTTTGGTCTTATCCGCCAGATCAACCACATAAATGCCATCTTTTTTCAGTTTGACTCGGGCATTACGCAGATTGTCCGCATCGACAGTGCCTTTGACGTTTTTGCCGGCTTTATTCAGCCCTTTGTATTCATAGATTGGCATGACTGGACCTTCCTCCGCGAACCTTTCTAGTTTAATCACAAAGATCCTGGAGTTCAATGGCGATTGCGCTGGTTTGGTGAGGCTGACCAACGAATGGCTTGATTCTATCGCGAGTCCATCAAATAATAGGGCATGCGTATTTTTCTCTTTATTATCCTGTTTGCCCATTCTGCCGTCCAGGCTCAGTACGAAGACTACAAATCCTACGAAACCTTTTCGGATCTGGATAAATGGCAGCGAGACTATGGCTTGGTTTTTAGTCCTTCCCTTTTCTACAACCGGATTGATGAGAACAATCAGGTCACCGGAGGAGGTGTCGCTGATCGCACTCGAAGCTTTTTATTCTACGACATTCAGTTAGGCTATATTTTTCGAAACGGCTTTTATTTTGGTGTCCTGTATACCGGCGAAACCCAGGATATTGATGGCAGTGCACCATTGACTTCGCGGACGTCTTTGGGGGCCAGTTTCGGCTACGTCAAATACGGATGGGCTTTAAAAGGAACCTTTTTCCCTTATTCCAAGCAAGCCCTAGAAAATGTGGCAGAATCAGACTACACCGAGGGATTGGGGTTCCAGGTCGACGCCACTTATTATTTCCGTCTGGGTCGCTTTCTTTCTATCGGGCCTCAACTTGTCTATAAAAGTTTTCGTTACGGGAAAGCTGAAAGTGCCAGCACCAACGTCACGGCCGATGCCTCCTCTCAGCACGATGTTTTTACGCCGATGATCTCTTTTTTGATCAATATTTATCGTGGCTGATGCGGTCCAAGGAAAACTATTCAACAGTCCAGAGACTTTTTTCTAATAATTACCCCTAGTCTTTGCTAAACTTTAATCTATGGCATTCAATTTGGGATCTCTTTTTGGTGGTATGGACGGTTTAAAAAACCCACGGCCTCCCTATGAGGGAGCCTATATCTATATCTTCCTGTTTTTAGTGGGGATGCTCACATCCAAATATATCGCGACTTATACCCGCGCCTATATGTTACCCGTAGGTGGGATTACGAAAGCAAACTTGATGGCCAAGAACCGCGGAATGAAGTCGCAAGTGGCGTCGGTTTTTACCGGAGTGAAAGACAAAAATATTTTCAATGCTGATCATTTTATTCCAGATTCAATGAGTGAAAAGAAATCCGGTGGACCGGGCGGGGAAGACAACACCCAGCCGGTGCTGTCCAGTTTGCCATTGAGTTTAGTGGGAACCATTATTCATGGACGTCGAGAGATGTCAGTGGCCACTATTCAAGTCAGTGGCAAAGATATTTTTGCTGTGATGGATGGAGAAGAATTGGAAGGGATGGCCAAAATTCGCGATATTCAGCGCCATAAAGTGGTGTTTCGTAATCTTCGCAATCGAAAGTTAGAGTATATAGAGATCAAAGAGGAAAACACCATTCAAATGGGTGTCTCCCAGAGCAAAACTCCGGAGCAATTTGGTCAAGTCGACAAGACCAATTTCAATTTCAAGCGCGCTGAACTCAATAAGTATTTAGAGAATTTGCCGCGGGTTTTACAAGACGCCAAAGCCGTGCCCTATGTCGCCCCCGGCTCGGGTGGTGAGATCAGTGGTTTTAAGCTGGTGGCGATCAAGGCAGGGAGTATTTACGAGACTCTAGGCCTCAAACGAGGGGATATTATTAAAGGTGTGAATGGCGAGCCGGTCGACTCGCCTCAAAAAGCCATGGAGCTTTATTCGGCTCTAAAAAGTGCCGACAGCATCCAGCTCGATGTCAATCGTGGTGGCAGTTCAACTACTTTAAATTACACTTTAGAATAATTCATTCATCCCCATAAAATAATCCATGTATTCTATAGAAAGTTTCTAGCGGGAAAGTCTACATGAAAACACTGTTGTTAATGGTCTCGCTTATAGCGAATGTTGGTTTTGTTGCCTCTTTTTTTTTTATGAGCCATCTTTGGCGCCGAAAAAAATAAATGCAGAACTCTTTCGGCAGTGGCAATCCAAAAAATTGATTTTAGAGGAACAAGAGAAATTTTAAGGGTCTTCGGTTGCAAAACTTGAAATTTTTAAAATGATGCGGCGCGATTGTTGATCCGACCGCTATGACCTCTCGACCTAGGCCGCGATCCGGGCCTTGGTGGGCCGAGTTTACTTAAGTTCTCAATATATATAGGTTTTAATAGAAAAAGCAGTACCATAGGAAGGTCCGAATGAAGACAATGCGAATCATGACGATTGCGATTCTTGTGATCAGTTTTAATCAAACATCACAAGCTGAAAAGTCAGAAACGAATTCAGAAAATATTTTGCCCGCGCCTATTTATACATTGGCTCAAGAAGATTTTTTTGATGACGAGCAAAATCCAGAAATCAATGAAGTGGAAATTGAAGAGCCGCCAGTGATCGAAGAGCCTGAGATAGAGCCTGAGCCTGTGGCCGACGAGTCGGAGCGACCATCCCGTTTTGGTAATCGTCGCTCTCGTTTTGGACAAAACAATGGCAACAGTTCTTCGGCGCCTGTTCCAACGAACAATCGACCGACTACGCCTGTGAAAGATATCCAGGTTAAAAAAGTGGAAAACTCAGGAGCGAAAAAGAAGGGCCTCACTTTTGCGGAGGCACAACCCGAGGACATCACCGATGAAAATTTCCCAGACATCATCGAAAGCTTCGACTACCCTAATGCGAATATTATGGACGTGGCCAATGCGATCAGTAAGCTGACTAAAAAGAACTTTATTATGGAGCCTGGGATCAGTGGAAAAATCACTATTGTGGCTCCGACGCCAGTCACTGTGGCGCAGGCCTGGAAGCTTTTCTTAACCGCCCTCTCTATGAATAGCTACACTGTGGTTCCCACTGGTGATGGCTATTTAAAGATTCGCAAAGAAACCAACGCTAAAGATGACTCTATCGAAACCTACTCAGGTGCCTACTATCCGACCTCAGATCAGTTGATCACTCGAATTATCAATCTCAAATACATTGATGCCGAAAGTCTAAAAAAGAGTTTAGAGAAGTTCGTTTCGAAAAAAGCGGGCAATGTCGAATCCTATGAAAACACTAACTCGTTGATTGTTTCCGGTTACGGTTCGAGTATCGAGAGAATCTCTCGTATCATTGAAGAACTGGATAAGCCTGGTTTTGAAGAGCGACTTGAAGTCATCCCAATTCGCCATGCCAAGTCCAAAGACATTGCCGAGTTGATCGAAAAAATCATTAAAGACGGAGAAGAAAAAGGAAAGAGCTCGAGTCGATTTAGTCGCTCTCGATTTAGTAAAAATGATGGCGGGAAAACAGAAAACTTAAAATTGGTCGCTCCCGATGAGAGAACTAACTCGATCATTGTTGTTGGTAACAAGCAGGGCATTGATCGGATTGAAAACTTGGTCAAACGGCTGGACTACCCTTTGGATCCTGCGGATGCCGGTGGAGTTTATGTCTACTATGTGAAACATGGCGAAGCTGTTAAAATTGCAGAAACTCTTTCTGGTATCGCTCAAGAATCGGAGAAAGCTGCAGAGAAAAGTGCTAAGAGCGATGACAAATCCTCCTTTCAGGCACCAAAAATTCAAAAATCTATTTTTGATGGCAACGTGGTTATTAAAGCTGATGAAAACACCAACAGTTTGATCGTCACTGCGAGCAAGCAGGATTATAAGGTTGTGAAGAATTTGTTAGCTAAAATTGATATTCCAAAGGATCAAGTGTTCGTGGAAGCTGTGATTATGGAAATGGATGCTTCCAACCAAAACGTCTGGAATATGAACTACATGAAATTCTTTAAAGGACCGGACGATGGAACCGCTAACGTCAATGGTGAAGGCGTGGCTCGAATTGGATTTTCAGGAGGATCCAGTTCTTTGGGGGATTTGGTCAACCCTGTCGGTGGCAAAGGAGCCATTCTCAATTTGGGTGACCCCAGCGAAACCATTCAAATCAACGCCGGGGGACAGACCATCGAAATCCCTAGTTTGATTGCTTTGATTTCCTTTCTCAAAGAGAAAACCAACGGGAATATTTTATCGACTCCTAATATTTTAGCTATGGACAATGAAGAGTCCGAAATCGAAGTGGGGGATGAAGTTCCAGTGGGTGCAACCCAAAGTGCGACCAACGCAGGCTTGAGTACCTTTACCCCTCAATTTAAGGACGCGACGATCTTGCTTAAGATCAAACCCTTCATCTCGCCGGACTCCAATATTGTTCGCTTGAATGTGGAGCAAAAAATCCAAAAGGTCAGTACAAAGGCCATTCAAGCTCAAAATTTGGCGGACAATGCCCAGTCTTTGACGAAGAAGTCTTTAAAAACCAATATTGTTCTTGAGTCAGGTCAGACAGCCGTACTTGGTGGTTTGATGGAAGACGAGGACACAATCACTGAGTCCAAAATTCCTCTTTTAGGCGACATCCCAATCCTTGGGTGGCTATTCAAAAATAGTACGTCTAGAAAAGTTAAAAAGAACTTGGTTGTATTTTTAACACCCACAATTATTCGGAACTCCCAGGGGCATCGAAAGATTCTTCAGCAAAAAATGACAGAGCGAATCGATTGGATCAAAGAGAATTCTGGTGGACGTGATCCTTACGGTGAAAAGTTCAATAAAATGATTCAAGATTCAAGTGCCTCAGCCAAAACCTATATTCCGAGCCCTGCCGAAGTTGAGTTGGACTTAGAAGATGCGATCCCTCTTGGTGAGCCTCCAGCACCAGAGTCTCCGGCCCCCATGATGTTGGAGCCTGCAGACGGTAACTTTGATGCTGTCGAAGAAGAACTCGAGGATTTTTAAGGAGCTATGGCACAAGCAACCGGTGTTGAAAATATCATTCAAAAATCCACCAGTCTGACGGCTGAGCAAGTTCATACCTTGCTTGACTCGGATTTTGGGGGAACCAAAACTGTTCGTCAAAGTTTAGAAGAGATTGTCGATCCGACCACCGACAAGGTGATGGAAAAGCTCAGTCAACGCATTGGTATTGAATTTGCCAAAGATATTATTATCAATGATATCGCAATGGATATGATCCGTGGAATTTCAATTAACTACGCCAAGACCTTTGAGGTTTTACCGTATAAAGAGGATCAAAATCATGTTTTGGTTCTCACCACCAACCCGCTGAATATTACGGTTTTGGATGATTTGCGTTTACTATTCAAAAAACGAGTGACTCCGATCTTGACCACAAAAGTGAAGCTTCTCGATGCAATAAACCGAGTTTATGAAAAAGGTACAACAGCATTAGAAGGTTTGGATGAGATCGAAGAGGAAGACTACGATTTAGACGAACCTATTATCGATTTGCTTGAGGCGGCCGATGATGACGCTCCCGTGATTCGGTTGGTGAACACATTATTATCGAGAGCCGTTAAAGAAAAGGCTTCGGATATTCATGTTGAGCCCTATGAGAAAGACATGGTTGTACGGTTTCGAGTCGATGGCGTTCTGTACGATGTCTTTAAACCACCCAAGAAATTGCAAAATGCCATCACGTCGAGAATCAAAGTCATGGGCAATTTAAATATTGCCGAAAAACGATTGCCTCAAGATGGTCGGATTCCGCTAAAGATTGGCGGTAAGGACATCGATGTTCGTCTGAATACGGTTCCCACTTCTCACGGTGAGCGTTGCGTGATGCGTTTGCAAGATCGCTCTAACGTGATTCTTAATTTGAATCAGTTGGGCTTTTCTGAAGAGAACTTAACGAAACTGGATGATTTGCTGTCGAGAACCTACGGTATTGTTTTGGTAACAGGTCCCACCGGTTCAGGAAAGTCGACGACTCTCTACGCGGGTTTGCAAAAACTCAACTCGATCGATACCAACATTATTACAGTTGAAGATCCGGTCGAACAGCGAATCCATGGGATTGGTCAAATTCAGGTGAACTCTAAAATCGGGCTGACTTTTGCCAGCGGACTGCGGGCTATTCTAAGGCAAGATCCAGACACTATTATGATCGGGGAGATTCGTGACTTGGAAACGGCCGAAATTGCGATTAACTCGTCTCTCACCGGTCACTTGGTTCTCTCCACAATTCACACCAATGATGCTGCTGGAGCTTTTCCGCGTTTGATCGATATGGGTTGTGAGCCTTTTCTAATCGCAACCTCGCTTTTGGGGGTTATTTCTCAACGTCTTGTTCGAGTTCTTTGCCCTCACTGTAAAGAGCCCCATAAGCCCTCGGACATTGAAATGCGCAATCTCGGACTGTCACCCGAACAAATCGAGGGCCATAACATTCACAAGGCTGTGGGCTGTAACAAGTGCAACAATAAAGGCTATATTGGTCGAACCCTGATTCAAGAACTATTGACGGTGACAGAAGAGGTGAGAACCTTAGTCATGCAAAGAAAAGACTCTGGTGCTATCAAAAAGAAAGCCGTTGAACAAGGGATGAAGTCTTTCCGAGATCACGGTTTGCAAAAGGTGATTCAAGGTATTACGACTATAGAAGAACTACTTTCAAACACCCAAGAAGACCTATAAGGAGGTCCCCTTGCTTAAAAAACTATTAACGGTTTTGCTTTGTATGTTTACGATCGCAGCTTGCTCATCCAAACCGAAAGATAGGGGAGGAGACGAAGTCGCTCCTGGTATTGTCGATGGCAACCTCGCCTTAGGAGAAGGTGTGGGATCAGATAGCGGTAAGGTCGACGGTCTGTTTTCTATCAACTTCCCCTATGACCAAACCAAATTGACAGCTGAAGCCGAGTCCAAACTGCAACAAAACGCCCAATGGATGCAAGCCAATGCCGATACCAAACTTCAGATCGAGGGGCATTGTGACTCTAGGGGATCGATTGAATACAATTTGACTCTGGGAGAGAGGCGAGCTCGCAAGGTGAAGAATCATCTTGTCAGTTTAGGAGTCGATGGCAATCGCTTGTCAATTTTGAGTTATGGAGAAGAAAAACCTTTGGACAGCTCGGACTCTGAAGATGCGCATGCCAAAAACCGCCGTGCCAACTTTGTTCCTTTAAGTGAATAACAATTTATTCGTCGAGACTCAGCGGAGACTGTTCCAAGGAACAAACCTCGCGAGTCACGTTCTCAAAAGGTTGGTAGGCTAACTCCAAATTAACAACAGAATCCTGTTCCTCTGAGTTGTTTAAAAAGAATTTAATTTCGACCGAGGTTCGCCACTTTTTACCGACACAGCCCAGCTTTCCAAGAAGGGGTTCGCATCTGCGATGCTCACTTTTTAGCAAATAGAAATCCACGCCGACTTCTCTAAATACTGTACGTCGTTGCGCATAGCCAATGATGGGTCCAGAAATACCGACGACACCTTCATTGATATCGCTAAAGGATAGGGGTGACGACGGGGTGAGTCCAGCAACCTCGATGAGGTCATCATTAAAATGAACTTGAACTGTTTGTCCAGTTTGGCAATTCAAATAAGTCCCTTCGTTAGAAGGCGCCAGTAAAACTCGATAAGACCCTTCCAACTGCTCAGAGACCGATTGATAATCGAGAGCTTGCGCGCTAGCCGAGAAAAATAAAAGAACAACTGCAAAAAATTTCCAGTTCATTTTAAGGAACTCCTAGATGGCTGATTTCCAAAAGCTGTTAAGAATGGGATCTGTTTCAATGGAGCTCATCGAGGCCAGATGACTTAGGCCAGCCGTTTCGAACTCATCCTTGCGGAATTCGAAAGTGGGGCCGAGGTGAACACATTGGGTCAGAAGGTTGTGCAAATTGAGTTCTTCAATAATCTTTGTGGCTTCTTTTTTCTCAATTTCCAAATTTTGGTAGAAACCTTCAGGGTTCCACATCAAGGCGCCATAATCTTCAAGTTTGACTCCAGACAACTTTGTGCCTTGCTGAGTGAAGCGGGCCATCAAAGTGTTTTCCTTACAAAAGTCGCTGGTCTCAATAAAGTCCTGAAAGTTTTGTAAGCCGGCGCAAACTTTCATGGCTGAGTTGCCGTTGATGGGGCCAACTAAAAATTGTGGACGACTGCGATATTTGACGAAACGTTCGAACAGTCCAATTTGCACAGTCGCTGCTACCAGTGATTTTAAACTGGATTGGGAGTTGAAATCGGACTCAATAGATTGAACGAAAGAGTAGAGATCGATTTTAAGATCCGTTCCTAAAATGTTATCAATCCATCTTTGCGCATCTTTGAGTTTGCGAGAAACCTCTGGAATTCTTAATACAGAAATTCTTGTCGATTGATCATCCAACCCTCTTCGACCAGAGTAGAGTAAGCAGATGTTTTGCATGTACGCCCCTTATTGATGTTTGTTTGTTGTCTTGTTGTCCCGACCCCAATCAACCAAAGTTTTGTGTGGAATTGTACGAAAAAGATTTCACGGTCATTAAATTTATTACAATTGTTTATACTTTCGAGCTTCAGGTGCCACTATTCTTTATACAGAGCTAAACTATTAGAAAAATCTTGGTTTTATTAAGTGTAGCGCATTACAGCAAAGGAGGGGGGGCTTAGGCCTTAAAAATAGCTGTATTGAAAATCCGGAGTGGGGGTAAAGGGGTTCGGGTGGAGGAAGCGGGGAAGAGTCACTTCGTTGTCCAGCAGGGTGTAAAAACCGTAGGGGACTTTGACGTGGATAAAGGAGCTGGGAGGGCGGGTGGCATAGTCGCCGTAGTAATTCGGGTAAACCAACAACTCATGGTTGAGGCACTCATCGTAAGCCCGACTCAATAAGGAATTAAAAATATCTGGATTATCGTAGGCGCCATGGGTGATATGTTTGACTTGGAAGGGGTCACCAGGTTTTGGTAAGGGGCGAGTCAAACGAAAGGCCGAAAGGGTTCGGCTTGTTGAATAGACTTGGAAAGATTTTAGATGATATTTTTCAGCGATGATCCTTTGCACATCACGATTGTTCCAGGGAGCCATACAGCCGATGATCTTGTTTTTAGCATTGCGGGCAACCAAAAAATTTTGCAAGGAAAAGTTGGGCCAAAGGCGGCACCGTCGCTCGAGTTCTTCTACGGTCAAATGATAACGTAGAGGTCGGCGTACGGATTTTTCCATCAGATAGCGGGTGATGGTCTCGGCGTCTTCAGTCCGACCATGTTCAATTCGAATGCTTTTTAGGGGTGGGGTTGCAAAAAATGTTTTGCCGTAAACGACAATCAAATTGAACTTGCGAAACAAATGGTAGCGCGGCATGCGGCTGTTGCGACTGCGTCGGCGAAGAAGAGTGTTGTAGGCCTTGTTTTCGTATTGTTCCAGGTCCGAAAACACGAACTGGCAATTTCTTTTATCCCGTTCTTGATGCATCACCGGAATAAACTCTTTACCCCAAGTCAGAGTGGCTTTTCGAGATCCAGAAACTCGCAGGTCGGTCACGTAGCCAACGGTTTGCTCTTGGGCATTGACGTAAGCTTTGCGAAACAAAATGGAAGCCATGGCCTGTATTTTCTGGTTGTCGTCACGTAACAAATAGGTTTGATAGTCATCGGTAGTTAGTTTGTACTGGTCAAAAAACGAATTGGGTCGAATCACTCGATAATCGTAAATACCAGGAACGGTTTGATCTCCGAAGAAGCGTTTAAGGTCTTCGTCGTCTTGGTTGTTCGCAAGAAAAAGTTTCATGGGTTAGGGGTTCCAAATCACAGAATCAATATCCATTTTTTGGTTGATCGAGCGAGAGATCATAAAAAAGTAATCTGACAGACGATTGAGGAAGGCAATGGCAGGCACCGACAGCTCCGTCATTTCATCGAGAACAACACAAGCTCGTTCGGCTCGGCGAGCAACGGTTCGACAAACATGGGCTTGGGCTGAAGCTTCGTGTCCGCCGGGAAGGATAAAGTTTTTTAGTTCGGGTAATTCTTGATCCCACTGGTCCATCCAGCTTTCCAGTTGAGTGGTGTTTTTATCTGAAATCGTGGGCAGTTTTTTAGAAAACTCCGAATTCCCACAGGCCAGCTGGCTTCCAAGTTGAAACAACCAATTTTGAATTTCAAACAATTGGGGGTGGAAGCCGTTTAGTTTTGCCTCTTTATCCAGCATTGTTTGTAGGAGTCCAACATGGGCATTGAGCTCATCGACGGTTCCATAGGTTTTGAGGCGAGCGTCCGATTTTGCTATGGGGCTGCCGTCCACCAATGTGGTTTGTCCGCGATCTCCATTTTTGGTGTAAATTTTCATAGGCACTTCCTTTTGGACGCAAAGAAGATCAATTTATCCTATGCGCAATAGGGGGTCAATTTAGGGAAATCCATTGTTTTTGGGCTCGATCCAAATTATTGATTTCCTATGGCTTTAGCGACCGATTTGCCGTTTTTTGTATCGATTCCCCATTCTGGCGAAAAGGTTCCCGCTGAGGTGACCTGGCTGCAAAACCTCTCTGAAGAAAAATTGATGCGCGATGTGGATCGCTTTGTGGACCAGCTGTATGGGCCAGCCATAGAAAATCTGGAGCTCCCCGCTTTGATCACTCCCTGGCATCGCTATGTGGTCGACCTCAACCGAGAGGTGGATGAGTACGATACCGATGCCGTTAAACAGGCGCCCCATCCGTCCGGCGTCCATCCCAAAGGTTTGCACTGGAGCGTCACCACCCACGGAGAAAAACTGATTCTCGAACCGATGAGTCAGTCATTACATCAATATTTGGTGAGTCATTACTATCAGCCTTTCCACGATTCCGTTCTTTCGATGCGAGACCAGTTGAAGAAACAATTTGGCCCTGTGTTTCATTTGGATTTGCACAGTATGCCTTCGCTAGGCACCTCCTTTCACCCTGATCCCGGGGAGACTCGAGCCGAGGTGGTGATCAGCGATCAAAACGGAAAAAGTGCGGACCCAGAATTTAAAGATCTGGTGATGAAGGCCTTTCAAGAGGTTGGATTTCAGGTGGCCTACAATTGGCCCTATGTGGGCGGGGGAATCACCAAAACTTACGGAGAGCCGGAAAAGGGCTTCCACACTATTCAAATTGAGTTGAATAGGGCACAATATATGAACGAGGAAACAAAACAACTCAAAGCTGCAACATTCGGAGAGATGCAAAAGAAACTCCAAGAGGCTTTGCATGCCATTCAACGTGGGTTAAGAGAGAGGCTTAATGGCTAAAACGCAATCGACCTTTAGAAAAATCAATAAAAAATTTGCGTCTTTAAAAATTGCCGTGTTTGTCATTTTAGGTATGGGAACAATGTCGGCGTGGGGAACCATCGTCGAGTCTATCTACCAAGACGCTAAGCGCGCTCAAGAGACTGTTTATCATTCTTGGTACTCCTACGGTATTTTCTTCCTGCTGTCGTTGAATTTGACTGCTGTCATAATCGATCGATACCCTTGGAAAAAACGTCATGTCGGTTTTATTTCGGCTCATATCGGAATTTTAATTTTAATCGCTGGCTCCATCTTAACTCGTTACTATGGTGTCGATGGTTCCATGGCTTTCGGAATCAATGAGTCTCGCAACCGAGTCACGGTGGGTGAGACGGATTTGATCCTCTACAGTGGTTTGATGAATGGAAGCATGCGCAAAACCTTTGAAAAAGAGGTGCGGTTTATTAAATCGCCTCCGTCACCCGAAAACCCCTTTAAAATTCAGGCCGGAGAAGACGAGATTGTCATTGACGGCTATCGTCCTTATGCGATCCCGCAAAACAAAATTGAAGCTTCAGACAAAGAAACCGATGGGGCTGGCTTGCGTTTTCAAATTGCCAACGAAAGGGTGAGTGAGTCGGACTGGTTACTTTTGGGAAGAGAGTCCTTTGATATCAAAAACATGGGGCCAGCCAAGATTGTTTTAGGTCGCAAAGGACTGTTTAAATACACGGGTGGAAATGTTCTGTTGATTGAAACCGATAGTAAAACCGAAAGACTGGAATACCAAGTTTTTACCGACAGTAAAAATGGCTTAACCGATTCGGGAGTCGTCAAAGCCGGGGACTCGGTGCAGACCGGTTGGATGGGTTTGACTTTTAGAATCCTAAAGTTCTTACCTCACGCCAAACAGAGGTGGGAATATGAACCTCTGGAGAGCAAGGCTGAGGGAACAATTCAAGCTATTCGTTTTCAGTTTAATGGCAACGAGTATTGGACTGGGTTGAATTCCTCAGTACGACTTTTTTCGAATCAGGCTCACCATGTTTTGGTTTTTGCCAACCGGCAAATCGAGCTGGATTTTGCTCTCAAGTTGGATGAGTTTCGAGTCGGACGTTACCAAGGAACGCGGCGAGCGGCCTCTTACGAGAGCGATGTCAGCGTGAAAGACTCGAGCCGAGAACCTTTATCGACCACTATCTCAATGAACGAGCCCTTGAAGTACTCGGGTTTCACTTTTTATCAATCCAGTTTCCAGGAAGACGAGATGGGGCGGCCGACGATGTCCATTCTCTCAGTTAATCGTGATCCTGGCCGAATATGGAAATATTTAGGCTGTATACTTATCGTTTTTGGAATTATCCATTTGTTTTACTTTAGATCAACGAGGGCCAAGTCATGATTATGAAAAAAAGTTTTCTTATGCTGTTGGTTTTTTTGCCAAGTTTAGTGTTTGCAAAAGCCCACCACAGTTTCGAGTCTCTGCCGGTACAAGAATCGGGGCGAGTGAAGCCTATGGTGACCGTGGCCCAAGAGATGCTGCAGTTGATTTATGGTAAATCAAAATACAAAGGCAAGCCCGCCCTGGATATTTTAACAACCTGGATTGTTTTGCCCAAGCCCTGGATGGATTCTGAAATCATCAAGATCGACCACCACGGTCTAAAAGAGGCTTTGGGTTTTCCAAAAGACAAAAAATACTTCACTCCCAATGAAATTAGCACTCACCAACGGTTGAATGTTTTGTTTAGTGACCTTCAGGTGCGAACGGCTCGTAAAGAAAAACTGAACGCTTATTATCAAGCCATCCAAAGATTGGAAAGCCAACTTCTGACTTTTTTTGGAATTTCCCAAGGAGGAATTAAAATTTTTCCTCCGGCAGCTGACGACGAGAGCACGAGTTGGAAATCCCTTAGGGAGTTGGATGAAAAACAGTCCGAAGCTTTTTTCAATATTTTAACCGCTTACTCGACTCAGTTTGTTAGCCAAAACGAGGCTGATAAAGCGGAAGGTAAGAAAAAATTGGATGAGGCTCTGACTGTTTACACTGAAATGGCGATGGCGGTTGGGGGGGACAAGTACCCAGGGCCGGAGGCTATGTGGACTGAGGTTCATTACCAAAAACTAGAACCTTTCTTGTGGACATGGATCCTTTATTTAATTGCCGCTTTGTTTTTTACCTTCTCATTTTTGTTTGCGCCTTCGATTATGACGAAGTTGGGAAGTGGTTGTTTTGTCGCCGCTTTTGGAATGCACAGCTATGGTTTCGTCTTACGATGCCTGATCACCGGTAGGCCCCCAGTTTCGAATATGTACGAAACTGTTGTATGGGTGGGCTGGGGTGTCGTCTTGTTCGCTGGGATTTTTGGTTTTTTTAAAAAACTACGTTGGATTCCGCTGGTCGGCGCCATTGTTGCGACTTTGTGTATGATTGTTGCCGATTTTGCACCCGTGATTTTAGATAGCACCTTGCAGCCCCTAGAGCCTGTTCTTCGCAGCAATCTTTGGCTCACTATTCATGTGATGACGATCACTTTAAGTTATGCGGCCTTTTTCTTAGCCTTTGGAATTGGTGACTATGGTGTTTTCTTGCATGTCAAAGACAAGGTGGGGAACCGAAAGAAGATCAAGGAACTGGCGCAAGTGGCTTACAACTGTATTCAAGTGGGAGTTGTGTTGTTAACGGCTGGTACCATTCTTGGTGGGGTTTGGGCCGATTACTCATGGGGTCGTTTTTGGGGCTGGGACCCAAAAGAGACTTGGGCTTTCATTGCACTGATGGGTTATTTGGCTATTCTTCACGCCCGCCTCGTTGGCTGGGTGAAAGACTTTGGAATGCTGGCGGGAAGTATCGTCTCATTTAGTTTGGTGATTATGGCTTGGTACGGTGTGAATTTTGTTCTAGGTGCCGGGCTGCACTCTTACGGTTTTGGGGCGGGCGGCATTGAGTATGTTATGGGCTTTGTAGCCATCCATCTTATCTACGTGGGTTACGCTTGGTTCGCGGAGTACGTTGCTCCTAGCCAGTCGACCAAATAGATTCGATTTTTCTTAATCGAATCTATTGTTTTTATCAATTATACTCGATGGGTTGAAGAGCCTATAATGAGTCTATGAACACAATGTCAGAAGTTATTAAAAATTTGAAGCATTCCGGCTATACAAAAAATTTTGTGATTAGGAATGGTCAGCTCCATATCGAAGACCGCTCATACCTGCCTAACCAAGTGAGTATCGATGCTACCAAGAGAATTGAAGACGACTCGGATCCAAACAATCAGTCGATTGTTTATGGAGTTCGAAGTCTCGATGGCAAATTTAAAGGACTAGTGATCAATGGGTTCGGATTGAATTCAGATCTTGATAAAGATTCGTTTATTCTCAATGTGAGGAAAAGTCACCAAAGCTCCACCTAGTAAAACCCAATTTGCGCAAAATCGTAACATAATTCTTGCTGACCGATCGTTTGTATATAAGTGACATTATAAGTAAAACTCATTGCTTGCCACTTGTGAATTTCCGTCCGTAAAATGTTTGTGACTCTAAGGATGGAGGTTTTCTTGTTTCATGTTTGTTTAAACGTCTCTCTATTTTTTATTTCTCTCACTTTCGGACCATGGGCTCAGGCCATAGAATACCAAGTCGATGGACACCTTGTTCAATTCGAGCCCACTCGAGGAGTATCAGAATACACAGTGGATGGGAAATCCTATCCGCACTCGGGAGCTCTTCGCTTGAAAAAGTCCGAAGTTTTCAGGAGTGGAAGTTTGCAGCACTCTGAATCTGAAAACTCGCTGTACATTCTGCAGTTTCAGACCCAAATCTTTCAAACTTACATTAAAGATCTCGAGAGCCAAGGCCTTGAGGTTTTGAAATTCATTCCGGACCACGCCTTGTTGGTGCATGGGCCCGTCGACAGAATCACCTCACTGGAAAACCAAAGGCACATCAACCAAGTGGTCGAGTTTGGCGGTGAATTCAAGGTGGCCGGCTTACCAAGCTCGTTGTGGGTGCACCCCGAAGCTTTCACTCAGGCGGCCTACGATGTTTTGCCCATCCATGACTCGTATCGGGGGGCTCTCCTTGAGTTGGCGAAAAAAATGGGGCTTCCGGTTTTGCACTCAGGATTAGACTCCTTTGCATTAACTGTTCATGGAAGTTTGCAGCAGGTTCAAGCTTTGGCGTCCGACTCTCGAGTTTTATGGATTGAGTTAAGTCCCGAGGGCATTGAAGAAGACATGGATATTGTTCTGGTGCAAGGCGGGGCTCAGTCATTGTTGCAAAGCACGGGAAATTATCAAGGAGAAGGAATTCGTGGTCATGTGCTTGAGGGTATTTACAAAGATCACCAAGATTTTGTTGCCGATGATTTTCGACAGGCTCCGGTTGCGATCGAAAGCGGTGAAGCCAGCTGGCATGGACAGCAAACCTTTGGCATCATTTACGGTAGCGGGGCGGGAGATCCCACGGCGCGAGGTTTGATGCCCAGAGCTCAAGGTTATTACACCAACCATATTTTTGTTTACGAAAAAGACAATCGCTACCAATTGACAGAAAAAATAATCAAGGACCATAAAATTTTGTTGCAGACAGCCTCTTGGGGATCACCGGTCACCGAAGAGTACACGGCTCGATCCCTAGAGATGGATAAGATTATTTTTGAATTGGACTTGCCGATCACCCAATCGCAAAGCAACCGAAAGAGCAAACTCTCGCGACCCCAAGCCTGGGCGAAAAATATCATTTCAGTGGGAGCGGTCTTTCATGGCAACAATACCGATTTCTCTGATGACACCTGGTCGGCGGGGAATGCCAGCATTGGACCAGCCACCGACAATCGGATTAAGCCCGATATTGTTTCTTACTATGACGCCATTCACACCACGGGAAGTGAAAAGTACTCCACCTTTAGTGGCACCAGTGCCGCCACCCCCATTGTGAATGGTCACCTTGGGTTGATTATCGAAATGTTTACCGATGGTATTTTTGGCAACCCTTTGGACTTTCCCAAGCAAGATCGCTTTGCCAATCGGCCGCACGCCTCGACGGCCAAAGCTTTGTTGATCAATTCGGCCCGTCAATATGCTTTTCAAGGGGAGGGGCATGATTTGACTCGCGTTCACCAGGGGTGGGGACACCCGAACTTGCAAGGTCTCTACGATTCAAAAGATAAAATGTTGATCGTTGACGAGGACGACTTATTAAAAGCTTTGGAGAAAAAAATCTACGAAGTAGAGATTTTAGCAGAAACTCCTCAGTTGGCCGCAACTCTTGTTTATACGGATCCCGATGGAATGTTGGGAGCGGAGATCCATCGAGTGAATGATCTTGATCTGATCGTGCGCGACCCCAGTGGTCAGATTTATTTCGGAAACAATGGTCTTTATGCTAGCAACTTCAGTCAGCCTGGTGGGGCGCCCGATTCTGTAAACACTGTGGAAAACGTTATAATCCAGAATCCTGTTCCGGGAACTTGGGAAATCGAGGTTGTGGCCGCAGAAGTCAACCAAGATGGGCACCTGGAAACACCTGAAGTCGATGCTGATTTTTCCCTTGTGATCAGTGGTATTGACCCTTAAACATCTAAAATCACTGTCTCATTTTGGTGCGTTACAAAATGAGGCAGGCCTGTTTGTTTGCTGACAAGTGGGCGCAAAAAATGTCTCGGACATGGCCCACTCCTTTTCTTTGATTTCAAAGTCTATATATAAGGTCAAAGACCCATGAAGATGGCATCATTCGTGAAATAAGAGTAAGGCAACAGGTTAGCGACCCAATCAACAACCTGACCCTATAACTCCCAACCCCAATTTACCCCTTAAGGGCGGTGCTCCCACACCGCCCTTCATTTTTTTCAAAGACCGTCTCCAAAAAGTCACAATTCCTGTTTGATGCTAGGGCGCAGCAATCACTGCTTAAATCAAAAGCAGTTCCTTAAATTCCTTAACAACTGTGCGGGAATACTTTAAAAGTGAAAGGCTTTTGAAAATTAAATCCGCTCCCATCGGAATTTTTGTTCCGGTGGACGGTTAAGGTCGTTAGTGACCGCTGTTGTCACATTTGAAGGAGTGTCGATGTTCTTGATTCAGCGAACATATAAATTCATCCCACTACTCATGATCCCATTGATGCTCGCCAATTGTAAGTGGGGGTCTATAGGCTATAATCAGGGTTACGCACCTGAGCAGCCCATTCCCTTTTCTCACAAGTTGCATGCCGGGCAATACAAAATGGCTTGTGTTTACTGTCACACCCAAGTGGAGCAAGCCAATCACTCGGCGGTTCCCAGTCTCAATATTTGTATGAACTGTCACCAAGTGGTGAAAGCCGACAGTCCTTACATTAAAACGTTGCAAGAAAAATATTTTGCTGGAGAAACGGTGAACTGGGTCAAAGTTCATATGCTTCCCGATCATGTGAAATTCAATCACAAGCGCCATGTGCAAAAGTTTAGTTCGGCCGAAGACCGTTACCCGGCCTGTAAAACTTGTCATGGTGACATCAAGCAAATGGATGTCGTCAGTCAGCACAGTAGCTTGAGCATGGGCTGGTGTGTGAATTGTCACCGCGACAATCATCCCGACAATACTTATGATGCCAAAGGCCCGTTGAACTGCTCAACCTGTCACCAATAAGAGGAGCAAAAGTTAGATATGGAAAATCATCAAGAAACAAAGCAAAACTCTTACTGGAAAAGCTTGGACGAAAAATACCAGACACCCGAGTTTATCGAGCAAGCGGAAAAAGAATTTCAAACCTCACCTTTGAAAGATGAGGACGATAAAAGCGGATTGGCTCGTCGCCAGTTTATGAAACTGATGGGGGCCAGTATTGCGCTTTCTTCGGCGGCCTGTGTTCGTCGACCGGTGCAAAAAATTATACCCTATAACAAGCGCCCCTCTGAAGTGGTGATTGGACTTCCCAATTACTACGCTTCCAGTGTGTTTGATGGTCGCGAAGGCTTTGCGGTGACTGTAAAAACCCGCGAAGGTCGACCTTTGCATCTGCAAGGCAACAAGGACTACCCAGGAAACGGAAAAGGCCTTAGTGTGCGCGGCAGCTCGCAGTTGTTGAGCCTCTATGATCCAGACCGGGTTCGAACTCCAATTATAAACTCTCAATATAAAAAGGGCGACGATGTTCGTCGGGGTAAAAAGATCTCGGTGCCTCGCGACTGGGCCACTTTGGATTCCAAAATTGCCGAGCAGCTGGAAAAAGGCAGTGTGCGCATCCTGACCAATGAAGTGCCTTCTCCTAGTTTGAAAAATCTCCTTAATAAATTTTCACAAAACACAGGAGCCCAAGTTCACACTTGGACACCGGTGAATCAGTCGGAAGTTCGTGAAGCGGCAGAGATCAGCTTTGGAAAAGCCGCCGTCCCTAAATACCGCTACGACAAAGCTAAGATGATTGTTTCGATCGATGCTGACTTTTTAGGGACCTACTTAAATCCAACCGAGTCCAGTAAACTCTTTGTAGAAGGGCGTAACCCAGATCAACAGATGTCAAGGTTGGTTTCGTTTCAGTCGGTGCCCAGCTTAACATCCTTCAATGCAGACGATAACTACGGTATCAAGCCCTCTCTGCAACTGCCATTGGTGTTGGGTTTGATTCACGAGTTGGCCTTTGTCCAAAACAAGGCCAATGCCGGTCCGGCTGCTTTGAAATTCACAGAGCCCTATAAAAATATTTATGAAAAGTTAGATATGAGCCACGAGGACTTCGCGGCGATTGTTAAAGACCTAGCTGATAATATGGGGCAAGGGATGGTTGTCGCTGGTGGTTTGCAAGCGAAAACCAAAGACGCCGTTTCTTTGCAAATTGCGGTTAACTTTTTAAACGATCTTCTTGGTAACAATGGTGCCACGATTCATTGGAATCACGGTTTGATGGCGACTGAGTCCTCCGACCGTTCCCTGCAGGAACTTTTGAAGGCCATGAATGACGGCCAAGTGAAAACATTGATTATCAATGACGTGAATCCGGCCTACAGTTTACCGGCCTCGTTTGGCTTCTCAGAAGCTATGGCTAAGGTCGAAGTGGTGGTCTCTACCAACAATTGGATGGATGAAACCACGGGTATGGCTGACTATGTCGCTCCTGCCGGTCATCAAATGGAAAACTGGGGGGACTACGAGTTTGAACCCGGTTTGGTCAACATTCAACAGCCCACGATTCAACCTCTTCATAACACGCGATCTTTTGGCGACAGTCTAATGGCCTGGTCGAAATCGATGAATAAACCCGTGACCAATGAAGAGACTTATTTCGATTATTTGAAAACCCGCTGGATGAGCCAGCTGGGGAGTGAGCAAGCTTGGTTCGACTTTTTACAAAAAGGCTTTAGTGGCACCACCTTTGATGGCATGGAAAGAGGCAACGGATTTAACCCAGCCGCACTAAGTAAAATCTCGATTGCGACTGAAGAGTCTGATCTGGAACTTTCTTTGTATACCAAGGTGGGAATTCATGATGGTAGTCTAGCCAATGTTTCTTGGCTGCAAGAGCTCCCAGATCCGGTCAGTAAAATTGTTTGGGATAACTATTTAGTTATTTCTCCAATCCTTGCCGATGAAATGAAACTTCGCGATGGTTCGATGGTTCGAGTTCAAACCGAGAATAACTCGGTCGACTTACCGGTTTATGTTTCACCAGGGCAAAACCCAGGCTCAGTGGCTGTGGCCATTGGCTATGGTCGGCGCCAGGGCGGAGATATTCAAAAAGATGTCGGTTTTAACGTGCAAGACTTTGCAGTGGCCCAAGAGGGGACGTTGCAGTATGCCGGCCTTTCTGTGAAACTTACCAAGCTTGATAAGCTGTACGATTTAGCTCAGACCCAAGGCCATCACACTATGCATGGTCGACAGTTGGCGGTTGAAACTTCTGAGAAGTTGTATAAGCAGTCGGGAGACATAGGGTTACACAAGCACAAGATCTTCAGCATTTGGGGCCAACATGAATACAAGGGTCACAAATGGGGGTTGGGTGTGGACCTTAATTCCTGTACCGGATGTTCTGCCTGTATGGTGGCTTGTCAGTCAGAAAATAATATTCCTGTTGTTGGAAAAAAATATGTTCTCGGTGGCCGAGAAATGCACTGGATTCGGATCGATCGTTACTATAGTGGTGACGAGAAAAAATCCGTGGATGCCATTTTTCAGCCCGTTATGTGTCAACATTGTGAAAATGCTCCCTGCGAAACCGTTTGTCCGGTACTGGCCACTGTCCATAGCGATGAGGGCCTCAACGACATGGTTTATAACCGCTGTGTGGGCACCCGTTATTGCTCAAACAACTGTCCTTACAAAGTTCGTCGATTCAATTGGTTCTATTATGATGGTCATCATCGCAAAGAACCCATGCACATGGCCTTGAACCCAGATGTTACGGTTCGAACTCGTGGGGTTATGGAGAAGTGCACTTTCTGTGTACAAAGAATTAAAGAAGGTAAAAATATTGCCAAAGACGAGAATCGTGAGCTGAAGGATGGCGACATCCAAACCGCTTGCCAGTCTGTTTGTCCAACGAATGCCATTGTTTTTGGCGATCTCAACGACAAGGACAGTGAAGTCAACAAATGGTTCCAAAGCCAAAGACACTACACCTTGCTGGAAGAGTTCAATGCGGCTCCTCGAGTGAGATACCTTGCTAAAATTAGAAACACCCAACGTGAACTGGGCGGAGGTCATCACAATGGTGGTGGGCACGACGCTCCTAAGCACGGCGAGACAGAGCACAAGGAAGGTCACTAATGATGGATCGTAACCCATTAATTCTTGGTGATAAGACTTACAAAGATATTACCGACGATATTTGTGAGCCGGTAGAAACGGTTCCTGGTAAACAGTGGATGCTGATGTTCTTTTCAGCCAAGTCACTTTTATTGTTTTATCTAGCCAGCGTAGCCACTATTCTTTTTACAGGGATGGGACTGATGGGAACCAACCATCCTGTGGGTTGGGGAACTGACATCGTGACCTTCGTGTTCTGGATTGGTATCGGCCATGCCGGAACTTTGATTTCTGCGATTCTCTTTTTATTCCGACAAAAGTGGCGCACCTCAGTCGCCCGTTCGGCGGAAGCGATGACGGTTTTCGCGGTGATGACTGCTGGGATTTTTCCTTTGATTCACACTGGGCGTCCCTGGTTGGATTTTTGGCTCTTACCTTATCCTAACCAGCGAGGACCTTTGTGGGTGAATTTTCGCTCGCCTTTGTTGTGGGACGTTTTTGCGGTCTCCACTTACGCGACCGTCTCTATTGTTTTTTGGTATGTTGGGCTGGTTCCAGATTTTGCGACGGTTCGAGATCGAGCTAAAAGCAAAATTAGAAAAACTGTTTATGGGGCTCTCTCTTTGGGGTGGCGTGGGTCGACCCGAAACTGGAGCCATTACGAAATGGTCTATATGTTGTTGGCGGGATTAGCCACACCCCTGGTCCTTTCGGTTCACACCATCGTATCTTTTGACTTTGCGGTGGCCTCTCTACCCGGTTGGCACACCACCATTTTCCCGCCTTACTTTGTGGCTGGGGCCATTTTCTCTGGCTTCGGAATGGTTGTGACTCTTTTAACCTTGGTCCGCATAGGCTTTCCAAAATTTAAAGATTACATAACCATTGATCATATGGAGGCCATGAACAAAATTATCATGTGCACGGGAATGTTGGTGGGATACGCGTATTGCTCAGAGCTATTTATCGCTTGGTACTCTGGCGTTAAGTATGAACAGTATGCTTTTATCAATAGAGCCCTAGGTCCTTACTGGTGGTCCTATTGGATCATGTTTTCTTGTAACGTATTTATTCCGCAAATTTTTTGGTTCCGAGCCGCTCGTCGGAGCATTCCGATTATGTTCGTCGTTTCAATTTTCGTGAATATCGGCATGTGGTTTGAACGCTTTGTGATCACCGTGACTTCACTCCATCGTGATTTCCTTCCTTCCAACTGGGGGATGTATGATTGGAGTATTTACGATGCGGCTATTCTGTTCGGAAGTTTTGGAATGTTTTTAACATTGTTTTTGCTGTACCTGCGTGCTTTCCCTGCGATTTCGATCGCCGAAGTAAAGCCTGTATTGTATGTCGGTAAGAAAAAGGGAGGTCACTAATGGCGAAACGTCAAAGTGGTGTCGCCGGAATTTGGAGTGACGACGATAAAATTTTAGAGGCCGCTGCAAAAATGCGAGATGCCGGTTATAAAAAGTTTGATGCCATCACTCCTTTTCCTGTCCATGGCATGGAAGAGGCGGTCGGCATAAAAAGGTCGGGCATTCCCTACGTCACATTTGTTGCTGGCTTGACTGGCTGTGGTTGTGGTCTGCTGCTGCAGTATTGGACCAGTGCTGTCAGTTGGCCGATTAACGTGGGCGGGAAACCTTTGTTTTCTTTGCCGGCCTTCATCCCTGTAACTTTTGAGTTAACAATTTTATTCGCAGCCCTATTCTCGGTGGGAACCATGTTTTTTCTGAATGGTTTGCCAAAAGTGAACCCTCCAATCATTGATCCGGACTTAACTTCCCATAAGTTTGCGTTGTGGGTTCCTGATGATGAAGAGGGGTACAGCGTCGAGAAAGTAGAAGCCTTTTTGAAAGAACTTGGAGCTGAAGAAGTGAAGCGAGTGGCGGAGTATTAATGATGAGTGTATTTTCTGAACTATGTAAATTTATGAAAACTCTTCTGATGGCCTTGGTCGGTAGTGTGACGTTGTTGACGGCGCTGACCGTTGCAGGGCTTTTGATCACCGGCTGTGGTCCTAAGGGAAACGAGCCTAACATTGAAGTGATCCAAGATATGATGGAGCAGCCAGCCCTTAAGGCGCAGGACTTTCACCCACAGGATAGAGAGAAGAGCTCGATGTTGACGCCGCCAGTAGGCAGTTGGCCAAAAAACCGCACGCCTTATTTGTATTGGACCCAGCCCGAGTTGGCTGGGCAAAAGATGCAGAACCCCGTGGCCGGTGATGCTGAGATCACTCAACGTGGGAAAACCCACTTCAATAACTTTTGTATGGTTTGCCATGGTGAAGGCGGAAAAGGCGATGGACCGGTGGCTGAAAAATGGCAACCTGTTGTGGTGCCATCCTTAGTATCGGACAAAATTCGAGATTTTCCTGATGGCCGTATTTTTCATATTATCACGGCTGGACAAGGTTTGATGGGAAGTTACATCCATCAAGCTCCCAAAGAGATCGATCGTTGGGCCATCGTCAATTACGTTCGTCAACTTCAAAAACAAACGCCACGAGGACAATAATGGGTCATTCAGTTAACGTTGAAAAAGTTGAGCCTAAAAAATTTGAAATTCCTGGGAACGGAAAAATCTTTTTGATGGCTCTGATGGGGCTAGGGCTTGCCGGGTTAGCGGCCGGTTTTGCGGTTGATAAAGAGCGTGTTTGGCATGCTTATTTAACCAGTTATTTTTATTTTGCCTCTTTAGCATTGGGCGGTTTGTTTTTTACCGCCATTCAGCATGCGGTGCGAGCTGGTTGGAGCGTGAACATTCGCCGTTTGGCCGAGGCCATGACCGCCTTTATGCCGGTGGTTTTTGTAGGCGGACTTGTGCTGCTAGCAGCCGGCCCCAACCTTTATCTCTGGTTGGATGCCGATGTCGTAGCCGGAGATGCCATTCTTCAAGGCAAAAGCGCCTACCTCAACATGGGCTTTTGGGCTGTGCGTATGGTGGTTATTGTTGGTCTTTGGCTTTTCTTTGGTAAGAAGATCGTCGGTTATTCCGTGGCTCAAGACAGCGATGGTGATGAAAGTTGGACTCATAAGATGGTTCCAGCGTCAGTGGCCTTTCTTTTGGTTTTTGCTTTGAGTTACTCTTTGTTTAGTGTGGATTTATTGATGAGCCTTGAACCCCATTGGTTCTCGACGATTTTTGGGGTCTACTGTTTTGCCGGCCTTTTTCAATCGACGCTGGCCTTTTTGATCTTGATGGCGTTGTTTTGTCAGTCAAAAGGTTGGGTGACGGGATTGATGACGATGGAGCATGTGCATGATCTGGCCAAGTTTCTTAAAGGCTTTACTGTGTTTTGGGCTTACATTGCTTTTTCCCAATTTATGTTGATTTGGTATGCCAACCTTCCAGAAGAAACGGTGTACTATCTTCACCGCACCCATGGCGGGTGGATGGAAGTTTCGGTGGCTTTGTTGATCTTTAAGTTTATCGTTCCTTTTATTGCGCTTCTTCCTCGTTGGGCCAAGAGAACTCCAAAGCATCTTGTTATGGTTTGCTCTTTGGTTTTGATTATGCAGTACGTAGATATTTTTTGGATCGTATATCCTAACTATACCAACGAGTTCGTGGCTTTTTCTTGGATGGAAATTTTAGTCTTCCTTGGCTTCGCTGGAGCTTTTTTGTTTGTGGTGAGTCGCTGGTTGGAAAAACACAATTTGGTTCCTATAAAAGACCCGCGTATCCATGAGTCTCTCAATCATCACGTGACCTATTAATAAGACGTTCTTTTTTGATTCAAAAAGGAGACCCTGGGTCTCCTTTTTTTTGGTCAAAATCCGTCCGGGTAGAATTGCGTGAGTCGTTCAGAGCTGCGAAGTCCAAAGATCGGAGCTCTTGACCTGGGGCCGTTGTCTTTTCGGTGCCCCCATTGAGAGCCGTTCTATCGGGCGTAAAGGGGGTTTTGCACGAGAATTTTGCTAATCTAAGCATTGAAAGGCCTCTAATTTTGAGTTGGGGGGAAATTGGACTTGCCTTCAAGGCCAAATTTAGAGATAAAGAGAAAGATGATTCTTTATCCGACCGACACAGATACGATGACCTTTTGATTCCTTGATGTCTTCAATCAACATTCGTTTGCCCGATAATTCAATAAAAACTTTTGATCATGAACCCACAGTTCTTGAAGTGGCACAATCTATTGGTGAGGGACTTGCAAAGTCGACGGTGGGAGGAATGATCAATGGTGGTAAAGAAGTCATAGATCTGCGCACGCTTTTGCATGATGGCGACCAACTGTCTATCGTCACCGCTCAGTCCGAAGAGGGTAAAGAGGTTTTGCGACATTCTGCGGCCCACATTATGGCGCAAGCCGTACAAGAGCTTTTTAAAAATGTAAAAGTCACCATTGGTCCCGTCGTTGAATCGGGTTTCTATTATGATTTCGATCCAGAGACACCTTTTACCCAGGATGATCTTTCTAAAATCGAAAAGAAAATGAAAGAGATCGTAAAACGCAACCTTCCTGTTGAAAAAGAGGTGTGGTCCTCGGAGAAAGCCATTCAAATTTTTAAAGACATGGGTGAAAACTACAAAGAAGAAATCATCCGTGACTTGGGAGAGAAAGAAATTTCAGTTTACCGTCAGGGTGAGTGGTTTGATCTTTGTCGAGGCCCTCATGTGCAACACACCGGTCAAGTGAAAGCCGTCAAAGTCATGAGCTTGGCTGGCGCTTACTGGCGGGGCGATCAAAATAACAAGCAATTACAAAGAGTTTACGGAACTGCTTTCAATGACAAAAAGGAGATGAGTGAGTATCTTCATTTCTTAGAGGAAGCGAAAAAAAGAGACCATCGCAAAGTGGGAAAAGACTTGGGTCTTTTTATGTTCCACGATGTGGCGCCGGGGATGCCTTTTTTTACCAGCAAGGGCACCACGATTTATAATGAACTGACAAACTATATGCGTGAACTCTACGTCAAGTATGGTTACCAAGAGGTGATCACTCCACAGATTTTCGATGTCAGTCTTTATAAAACCTCGGGACATTATCATTGCTACCAAGACAATATGTACTTTAGCGATTTGGGCGAAAAAGGTGTAACAGGTGTTAAACCTATGAATTGTCCCTCTCACTGTTTACTATTTGCAGCCGACAAGCATTCTTATCGTGATTTGCCTCTAAGAATCGCCGACTTTGGACGATTGCATCGTTACGAAGCTAGCGGTGCTTTGCATGGGCTGACTCGGGTACGATCCATGTGTCAGGATGACGCCCACATTTTTTGTACTCACGATCAGGTTCCCCAAGAGATAGCCACTTTTATGGGAATGCTGAAAGAAACCTACGACACTCTTGGTCTGAAGGATTTTAAAGTCTATTTAGCCACACGTCCGGCTGAACGCATTGGTAGTGAAGAGGATTGGGATCGGGCTGAAGAGGCTCTTGAGCAAGCCTTGAAAAACCTTGGCATTGAGTATGAGATTTCTCCTGGCGATGGAGCCTTTTATGGTCCGAAAGTGGAAATTCATTTTATCGATGTGATGAAACGAACTTGGCAGTTAGGAACCATCCAGGCCGATTACAACATGCCAAAGAATTTTGAGCTGACTTACGTGGGCGAAGACAATTCCCAGCATCAACCGGTGATGCTGCATCGAGCGATTTTGGGCACCTTAGAGCGTTTTATTGGGATTTATATTGAAAATGTTGATGGGCGATTTCCACTTTGGCTATGCCCAACTCAGGTGAGTATTCTTAATGTGACTGACCGACAAAGTGAATATTGCGAAAATCTGAAGGCCGAGATGGCAAAGGCGGGGATTCGTGTTCACTTTGACAACCGTAATGAAAAGCTGGGTTATAAAATTCGCGAAAGCCAATTGCAGAAAGTCCCCTATATGATGATCATTGGGGATAAGGAATTAGAAGAGAATAAAGTTTCGGTTCGAGTCCGCAGCGGAGAAACCACGGAGCCCATGACCATCGAAGCCTTTATTGAGACTGTGAAAAAAGAAATTGAAACAAAAAGTTTAACGAGTTTGGTGAAGGTTTAACCAAAGGAGGACCTCATTAGAAAACACCGTGGCGGGCGACAAGCCCCACCGAAAGAAAAGTATAGAGTGAATGACCGGATCACAGCCCGAGAGGTGCGAGTGATCGATGATGAAGGGCAGATGCTGGGTGTGATGACGCCATCACAAGCTTTGCAAGTGGCAGAGGAAAAGGGCCTCGACTTGATTGAGATTGCCCCCAACGCCAATCCTCCCACTTGTAAAATGATGGATTATGGGAAGTGGAAATACGAAAAAAAGAAACAAGCCCAGGAAGCCAAGAAAAAGCAGACTGTTATTCAAGTTAAAGAAATTCAAATTCGACCACGCACCGACGATCATGATTTAGAGACTAAAATGAAAAAGGCGCGCGAGTTCTTACTTGAAGGTGACAAGGTAAAAGTGAACCTTCGTTATCAAGGTCGCGAGATGGCTCACAAAGAAGTGGGGCGAGAAGTTCTGCAACGAGTGATGGCCCAGTTGACTGACTTGGCAATTCCCGAGGTAGAACCTAAGATGGAGGGACGGCACCTATTTGTGGTGATGGCTCCTGACGCCACCAAGGTGAAAGAATACAAAGCGGCTAAAGCCAAAGCAGCATCGAGCGAAAAACAAGCGGCTAGCTCCTAAGGTCCAGCGAGTTTTATTTTTTGTCGTTAAAAAATAAACTGGTTGTCCCGTGCACCCCTCGTCATTTTCATTGGCTGGGGTGGAGCCAACTTCTGTGAGTCGCCACGGGCGCCAGTGCTTCTGGCCGTTTTAGGCCCCTTGGCTAGGACTCATGTAGCCTAAACTATTAGAATCTTTAATAAATAAATGAGTTTCTTTGAGTGGACAAAGGCGCCTGAATGCGTTAAAACCCTTTACATCTTCTAAAGGCTAATGAAAGCAAGGGCTTAATGGTATCCCCTTCGCCTCTAGGGAAAGGAAATTCAGATGAAACAGAAGACTCATTCTGGTGCTAAAAAACGCTTTCGCGTAAAAAGCCGAACAAAAATCAAAAGATCCCAGCAGGGACTCCGCCACATACTTGTGAACAAAAGTTCAAAAAGAAAACGTCACCTTGGTGATATGAAGTATGTTGATAGCGCTAACCTTCCACTTATTCAAAAGTGTTTTAATCTTTAGGAGGGCTTAAGAGATGCGTGTAAAAAGAGGAGTTAAAGCTCGCCGACGTCGTAATAAAGTATTGAACCGTGCTGAAGGGTACCGTGGTGCTGGTAGCCGGATCTATGCTGTCGCTAAAGAAAAAAATGATCGTGGAATGGTCTATGCTTATCGGGATCGAAAAGTTAAGAAAAGAGAGTTCCGTAAATTATGGATCACTCGAATCTCTGCTGCGGCCAAATTGAACGGAACCAGTTACTCCAGATTCATGGGTGCTTTGATTAATTCGGATCTTGAATTAGATCGGAAAGTCCTTGCCGATATCGCAGTGACGGATCCCGAGGCGTTTACAAAAATTATCGAACAGGTGATGCCGAAGTAAGGCCGAACCTTCTGCAGAGGTCTCTCTACAGAGGAGAGGAATTGGAAACTGAAAAGCAGACTTCCTCTGAACTATTCAATCAGAGGAAGAAGGATCACATCGAAATATCATTGCGCGATGAGAGCCAGTCTTTGCTGGACCAGTTTTCTAGTTTGCAGTTTCAACATAATCCCATTCCAAATATTAATCTTGAGGATGTGAGCCTAGGTTGTGAAGCTTTTGGCCACGCCCTGGCGTCACCCCTTTTTGTGAGTTCAATGACCTTGGGTCATGAAGGAGCGACAGCGCTGAATGACACCATTCTTAAGGCTTGTGCTGAGCTGGGTTGGATGATGGGAGTCGGGTCGCAACGGCGCCAGTTGTTTGATCCAAATGGAAGGTTGGAGTGCGAAAAGCTTCGCGCTCAATATCCAAACAATATTATTTTTGGAAATATAGGCTTGTCACAAATTATTGGCCGACCAACCGTCGATATTCAAGCTTTGGTGGACTCCTTACAGGCCCAGTTTTTGGTGGTGCATTGCAACCCGCTGCAGGAGGCGATTCAGCCCGAGGGAACTCCACAGTTTAAGGGAGGGCTTGAGGCTCTGAAGCAACTGATTGGAGACTTGACTGTTCCTGTGGTTTTAAAGGAAACAGGCTGCGGTTTTTCGGAACAGTCCTTTGATTCATTGAAAGAAATGAACCTGGCGGCTGTTGATGTCAGCGGTCAGGGTGGGACCCACTGGGGTCGGGTAGAAGCTTTTCGTATGAATGAAAATGAGTTTGGGCACCGAGTGGCTCGGACATTTTTTGATTGGGGGATTTCCACGGTTGACTCTCTAGAAAATGGATTCAAAACTGGGGTAAGTTTTCCTTTGTGGGCCTCGGGTGGCGTCAGAGATGGTCTGCAAGCGGCGAAGCTGTTAGCTCTAGGAGCTGAAAAAGTGGGATTTGCAAAACCCATTTTGCAGGCCGCGGTGGACGGACCGGAAACACTGATCGATCGCATGCAGCAGTTGGATCAGGAATTAAAAGTGGCTATGTTTTGTTTAGGAATTGATAAAGTGGAATCTCTTGTTGGTAAAAGGAAGCTGTTGAAATGGACATAAAGGAATTGTTTAAAGGTTTTTCTAAATTGAACCGTCACCAAAGATTTCAAAGATTGATGGAAATGGGCGCTTTAACAAAAACCGACATCGATTACCTGACTTCCGGAGGTCTCCATGACATCGACCTGGCCGATAACTTTATCGAGAACTCCATTGGCTACTTTCAGCTTCCTCTGGGAGTGGCGACCAATTTTGTTATTGACGATGTCCCTCGGGTGATACCCATGGCGGTGGAAGAGACTTCTATTATTGCAGCCGCTAGTAAAACAGCTCGTTGGGTCGCGCAAGATGGAGCGATCACAACTCGCACCATGGGTGACACGATTATTGGCCAAATTCAAATCGCGAAAGTGGCAAACTTTGAAAAGCTAAACAATCTGCTATCTGCAACCAAGGCAACGTGGATTAAAGAGGTTAACGAACAGGTCGCCGCGACTATGGTCAAACGTGGTGGAGGGGTCGAAGACATTCAGCTTCGATCGATTGATCGCAATGATGGTGGCACCATGGCGGTCTTCCATGTTCTGTTCAATCCCTGCGACGCTATGGGTGCAAATATGATCAATCAAGTCTGTGAATACTTGAAAGGCCCCATTCAAGATTTAAGCGGAGAGAAAGTCACCATGTGCATTCTCTCGAACCTGGTTGATACTAAACTCACTGTCGCCACCGTTGAACTGCGAAACGTGAGTCCTGAAATGGGTGAGAAAATTCAAGAGGCCTCTCTTTTTGCCGAGAATGATCCTTATCGTGCGGCAACCAACAATAAGGGTGTTCTGAATGGAATTGATCCGATCTTGATCGCCACCGGTAACGATTGGCGTGCGGTCGAAGCTGGTGTTCACGCTTATGCGGCTCGTAGCGGACAGTACCGCTCGATCACTCAGTGGCGCTATCAGGATGGGACTCTTACTGGAATGTTTAAAGCGCCGTTGATTGTAGGGACCGTCGGAGGCGTGACATCGCTGCACCCAACAGCTCGCATCTGTCTTGAAATGCTCGATGTCCACAGTGCCAACGAGCTGGCACGAATTTGTGGAGCTGTCGGCTTGGTGCAAAACCTGGGAGCTTTAAATGCGCTGACCACGGTTGGTATCATCGAAGGGCATATGAAACTTCATATTAAAAATCTGACATTGGGAGTGGGAGCCACTCCTGATGAAACTAGACCCTTGCAAAGAAAATTGGAGCAACTGTTAGCGGTGAAAAAACGAATCACTCACACGGATGCATGGCAGATCCTGCAAGGTCTTCGAAAGCAAATGGCGGCGCCGGAGAATAGCGCTCGTTAATGTCTAATCAACTGGATTTGGTTTTTGAAATTCCAAGTAAGACCTTTATCGTTGGTGAATACTTGGCAATCAATGGAACAGCCTCATTGATCGCAGCGACAGAACCCGCTTTTTTTATTAAATCTATTAAAGACAACACCTTTGGTTTCCACGAAGACAGTCCGGCGGGACGTCTGCGCTCTAAACTTCATCATAAGGATGTGGGTTTTTCTGTTTTAGATCCCCATGAAGGGCGAGGCGGTTTTGGTCGTTCCACCGCCGAGTATCTTGCGGTTTATCTCTATGATTCTTTTGTCAGCGAAGGGGCGGGTGATCGCACCATTCCAATATTGAATACCTTGGCTGATTTTGTTCCCCAGTATCAAGCTCATGCGGGTGGAGACTATAAACCCAGTGGCGCTGACTTGGTGGCGCAAGTCTGTGGTGGCCTTTGTTGGTACGATGGAATGAATTATTTGGCTGAGAAATTGGCATGGCCCTTCCCAGGCTATGATATTTTTATTTTTCATACCGGGAAAAAACTGGCCACTCATGAACATCTCAAAGATTTAAAATCAAAAAACTTGAAAAACCTTATTCCAATTCTGTTGGCGGCTCGAACCTCTTTGGATCAGCAGAATTTAAAAGTTTTTTGTGAATCTCTGAACTACTATTATGATCTTCTTAACGAGTTGGGCTTAAGTGATCAAACCGTAAAGAAAAGCGTCTATCAGCTTCGTGAACACGAAGCTGTATTGGCGGCAAAGGGATGTGGAGCGATGGGCATGGACACTGTCATTGTCGTTGGTGAGTCCTCTCGGAGTGAAGAAATCAAAGCTCTTTGCTTTGCTGAGGACTTTCAGTACATCAGTTGTTTAAGCGAAGCTCATGCGGGGGCCACCGTTCGGAGGTCAAATTGACCTTGTTTCATTACGATCACTGCCCCTATTGCGTGAAAGCTAGAATGATTTTTGGTTTAAAGGCTGTTCCTGTGACTGAAAAAGTTTTGTTGAATGATGATGAAGACTCGCCGATTTCAATGATTGGCCAAAAAATGTTGCCTATTTTGCAAACGCTTGAAGGGGCTTATCTTCCTGAAAGCCTTGAAATCATTTCTTATGTGGATAGCCTAGAGTCTTTTGGTCCACCCAGGGTTGGGGCCTCCAAAGGCGACGGAACCCTTAACCAGTGGTTGCTGGATATTCGGAAATATCACTATGCCTTGGCCATGCCTCGGTGGGTGGCCATGAATCTCCCAGAGTTTGCCACCGCATCAGCCCGGCAGTATTTCACCATAAAAAAAGAAAGATCCATTGGGCCCTTTTCAAAAAGCTTGTCAAATTCAAAAAACTTAATAAATCAAGCAAGTGTCCATTTGTCTGAGTTAGAAAAACTGATTGTTGGAGACCCATTTTTTTGGGGTGATCGACTGAGTATTGATGACTTTCATGTTTTCGCCTCGCTACGTTGTTTGACCACGGTCAAAGGTTTCAATTTTCCCGAAAAAATAGAAACTTATATGAATGAAATGAGTGAGAAGTCGAAGGTCCCCCTGCATTGGGATTTAGCCCTTGGAGAGACTCTGAATGCCTAAGCAATGGAAATCCGAAAAACCTTCCAACATTGCTTGGATAAAGTATATGGGGAAAAAGGATTATGAAAAAAATATTCCGACCAACCCCTCTCTATCATGGACGTTGGGGCATTTGAAAACAGAGGTGGTTTTAACAGAGGCGGATGTGGATTCTTGGAGTCCTCTGCCCAGCGACTATCCTTTCGCAATGAGTGATAAGGGTAAACAGAAGTATCTGAAGCACTTAGGGCGCCTGAAAAACTATTTTTCAGTCACCAGTGGGTTCAAAGTTCAGTCGGCGAACAATTTTCCAGCCGACTGCGGGATAGCAAGCAGCGCCTCCAGTTTCGCCGCATTAACGGAGGCTTGTTGTATAGCCTTCTCAGAAATTTCTGGGAAAAATATTTCCCTAGAGGAAAAAGTTAAGTTGTCCGCACAGGGTTCAGGATCTTCTTGTCGGTCTTTCATGGACGGCTTGGTGATTTGGGATGACAAAGGCGTGCGAAGTTACCCTTCAGACAACATGAGTCTTCAGCACATGGTGATTCTTGTTGGTGCAGGGGCCAAAAGGGTTTCGTCGTCAGAAGCCCATCGGCGGGTGGCGAACAGCGATTTGTTTCTAGGGCGGGTCGAGCGGTCAGTAGAGCGCTTGAGGAAAGTGGAGAAAGCCACTCTCAATTTGAATTGGCCCCAGCTTTATCAAGTTCTATGGTCCGAGTTTTGGGATATGCACGCTTTATTTGAAACCAGTGCTCCTCCTTTTGGTTACTTTTTGCCGGGAACTGTAACACTTTTGAATCTGACTCGCGACTTCTGGGAGGCCCATGGCGATGGACCTTTAGTAACGATGGATGCGGGCCCAAATATCCATTTGCTGTGGCGAAAAGATCAGAAAGACTTAAGCCTGCTTTTTTATAATCAAGCCCTTAAAGACCAATGGACTTGTTTGAGTGATATTAAGGAGATTGGTTTTGCTCAAGTTTAGAACCCATGGCAAGTGGATTTTAGCCGGTGAACACAGCGTTCTGCGGGGAGGAACGGCTTTGGTCTTTCCCGTCGCCAGTCGTTTTCTTGATTTTGAATTTGTTCCTGGTTCTGAGCTCAAACTAGAGATTCAGCATAAAAACACAGATTTAGAAATGGCCTTTTGGGGTGTCTTGGAAAAGGCATTGCAAAATCTTCATTTGCGTCGAGAAGATGTCTCGGGAGTCTTGCGACTCAGCAGTAATATTCCAGTGGGAGCCGGTATGGGAGCCAGTGCGACCCTGTGTGTGAGTTTAGCTAAGTGGTTCACTGCTTTGGGGCACTTGGATGAGGCCAATCAATTTGAATTTTCCAAATCCCTAGAAAATCTGTTTCATGGGGAAAGTTCCGGTGTTGATGTGGCTGTCGCTTTGAATAACCAAGGACTCTGTTTCCAGAAACCTAACACCATGCAATTTTTCGAGGGAACCTGGCGCCCGCATTTTTATTTGTCCTATTGTGGAAAAAGGGGAGTCACTTCTGACTGCATCGCTCGAGTTCAAAAATTGATTTCTGAAAAACCAGAGCTTGGTGCGGACATTGATCAGCGCATGCAAAAAGCCGTGACCCTAGCCAAGCGAGCCTTGCAAACCAAAGAGCAGGTTTCATTACTAAGAGAGTCTATAAATTTAGCGAATGACTGTTTTGAATCCTGGGGCCTCATTAGTCAGGACCTGCACGACCATATGGCCCATCTTAGCAACGAGGGAGCTATCGCTTGTAAACCCACGGGCAGTGGCGATGGTGGTTTTGTTTTAAGCTTATGGAACCAAGCACCGAACTCGGAATGGAGCAAGAGCAACCTAACAAAAGCCTAAAAAAGTTTGATTTTTGATTTGATTTTTGCCGAAGTTCAATTGGAAAAAAAACGATAAAACCGCACGACGTGCCACGTGCTGAAAGAACTAAGATGTCGTATAGTCACCTCGTTACTTATCCCCCCAAATGGCGGTTATTATCGTTATTTTTCTACTCGGAGACTGAAGGATAAACTTTAAGTTTTGGTTAAAAAACACACCAAAGGTCCAGCCGATTTTCGTAAATGTTGTTTCAATTTAAAACTTAAAGGCCTTTGTTGGCTTTCTGAATTTCTTGCTGCAAGAGTTTCTCTGTTTCGCCGATCGAGGGTGAAAAGTGGTCAAATAAAAATTTTCGGAAGGTCCAAGAGGAGGAATCCATTTGGTAGTAAAGTTGACTTTGCCTGACTTCGGCAAAAGCATTGTTATCGGTATTCAAAGGGGCCTTCTCACTCAGAACCAAGGCTTGCTGGCGATCCATTGCGAAGTAAGATAGAAGAGCCAAGTCGGAATTAAATGGGATGAAACTGAGGCGCTCCTGCCAATAGATGTCCGCTGTCATCTTCTTCAGCTTTTGGTATTGCAAGGATAGAGGAGAAATACCACCCAGTAAGATCAACTGATCATCGGCACTGTTTGTAAAAATAGCGCCGTGTGGGAAAACTTCAAAAAAGGTTCTAATAATACTTTGTAAAGTAAGAGGATCCATATTGTACAAATTAAGCCACTGTGAAAAAAGACCTTTTTTACTTAAGCGTCCTTTGACGATTTGAAAAAAATCTTGGGTAAAAAGATTGGCGACTCCACTCATCCAACTGTGCGAAGGCTGAGACACAATGATGTCGTAAGGGTCTTGATTGGAAAGACTAAGTAGAAAGCGCGCATCTTGAATTTTGAGGTCAATGTTGCCTCTCTGCAAAATTGAAGATCCTCCCAGGTAAACATAATCCGAGGCCTCTACAATTTTCTGTTCGATTTCAGCCACTCGGATTTTATCAAGCCCCAGGCTGGATAGAACTTCGACGGTGTAGCCTCCGCCATAGCCGACGACAAAGGCCGTTTTAGGTTCCGGGTGGTAAAGGTAAGGAACGACGGCCAACAAGCCTTCGTATTTTGGGACTTGCCCTGGCTCTGATAGGTTAAAGAAGCTTTCGCTGAGGCCGTTGCTTTTTAAAATCAAACGTTGGGTTTCGAACTCACCCTTGTCATTGATGTCATAGTGAAGACTAACCACACTATTTTCGCCTTCCGCCCAATAGCGCATATCAAAATCGGATTGATCTATGTATGAGGCAAAACTATCAGCAGTGGCTTTTGGATGGGTGTAGGAGTACTCGGCTGATTGAACAATGGTTTGTAATTGCACTAAGGGCAACAATAGCAATGTTAAGCCTGTTGCGGCCAACCAAAACGGGCCAATTAAAAAAAGTTTGTTCTCTTTGACAAGAGATAGAACCAAGAAAAACAATGTCCCCAGTTGCAGACAACCGAGGTAAAACAAAGAGGTCGCCGAGCCGAAGCGGGGAATAAGAAAAAGACCCACAGTCAAAGATCCGAGAATCCCGCCCAAAGTGTTTATGGAATACACCCGGCCACTGAATTTTGGGGAGTCAGTATTGTTGGCGCACAATAGATGAATAGTCAGAGGCAAAAGAGCTCCGAAAAGGGCTGTCGGTGGCAGCAATATTAACGTCACGACCAGAGTTTTCGAACTCAAAAGTCCTGAGTGGAAAAAGTCTTTCCATTGGTAAGCAAGCAGGGGAGCTTGATCGAGAAGATGGCTACTGAGCAGGGTAGTAATTAAGGATAGGGCGTAGAGTCCGATATAAAGACGCGAAGATCGATGTTTGGTTTTCAGACGAGATAAAAGAAATGAGCCTAAGAAGATTCCGAAAAGAAAAATAGAGAGTGTGAGGCTGACACCATAAATATTAGTTCCAAGAAAGAGAGTTATGTATTTGTTCCATACAATTTCTGCACCGACGGCGACGAAACCCACGACAGCGCTGGAGAATAGAACTAAGGTTCGAAATAAATCAGCAGACTTATCGACGTTCCCTGGAGGAATGAGGTTTTTTTTCTGGATCGGAGATTCGGTCGGACGGCGAACTAAGACGAGAAATATATTTAGGTTGAGAATGACCATCAATGAATGGGTTCCCCAGAGTCCGAACCAAGGTATAAGGGCAAACCCAGAAAGGAAAGCGCCGCAAAGGGCACCCAATGTGTTGATAGCATAAACGCGCGAAACATTCTGGGCAACGCTTCTGTCTGCTGGCGACAACAGACGAACCATCAATGGAAATGTCATGCCCATGGCCACAGTCGGTGGAGTGATTAGTATTAAGGTTGAGAAAAATTTTAGGATTAAGACGGTTGGCGGGCTTGTGTTCAGGGTTGCAAAAAAAGACAGGACGGCTGGCAGTTCCGAGAAGGTGTAGTACAGGAAGAAACAATAGACACCAATGAAAGCTTCCAGGCCTGCGTAAACCAATCGAGGGCGCAGAATTCTTGAATTCCATTGGGCGCCTAGAAGGCTTCCGGCGGCCAGTCCAAAAAAGAAAATAGCAATCACTAGGCTCATGGATAAAGTCGTACTACCAAAGGCTATTGAAAAGCTGCGAATCCAAAGGCTTTCATAAACAAGGCTGGTGAATCCAGACAAAGCGAATAGGGTGCCAAGAAGCCAAAAGCGTTCATTTCTCATGCACCGATATTAGAGGCTCAATCTTGTCAAATCAAGAGACTGGCCATGCAGGCCGTAATAAACGCGGCCAGACTTCCGCCGATGACGGATCGAATGCCAAACTGGGCCAGTTCTTTTTTTCTTTCGGGAATCATTGGGCCGATTCCACCTATTTGAATGGCGATCGATGAAAAGTTCGCGAAACCACAAAGAGCATAAGAAAGAATAATTCGGCTGCGTGGGTTGATATCGGTCAGCTTAGCCAAGTCCAAATAAGCGATGAATTCGTTGAAAACAATTTTCTTACCAATCAGAGTCCCTGCCACCGAGAGGTCTTCAAAGGGAATTCCCAAGAAGAAGGCAAAGGGCGTAAACAGCCAGCTAAGAATCATTGCCAGCGAAAGGTGCCCCTGGGTCGTGAAGTCGATGAGGGCGTCGAGCATGGCGATGATAGCAACAAAAGCCAACAGCATGGCGGCCACGTTGGCCGCCAACTTTAAACCGTCGCTGGCCCCACTGGCTGCAGCTTCAATCACATTGACGTGCTCTTTGGTCGTCTCGTTCGGAATCGACCCTAAGGTTTCTGGAGTCTCGGTTTCGGGGACCATAATTTTGGCAATCACCAGGGCGGCCGGAGCCGAAAGAATGCTGGCGGTCAGAAGGTGTCCGCCAATGTTTGGGATGGCGTCTTTCAGTAAGCCAACATAGGCTGCCATCACCGATCCGGCAATAGTCGCCATGCCTCCCGTCATCAATGAAAACAGCTCGCTTGAGGTCATATTTTTTAAATAGGGTTTCACGATCAAGGGAGCTTCGGTTTGCCCTACGAAGACGTTGGCGGCTGCAGCCAAAGATTCGGCCCCACTCAGATTGAGCAGTTTCTGCATCACCCAAGCAAAGGCGTTCACCACCCATTGCATAATACCGATATGATAGAGAACGGTCATAAGAGAAGAGAGAAAAATAATAATAGGCAATATTTGAAAAGCGATAATAAATCCACTTTTCTCTTGCTTAATCAGATCGCCCAAAAGAAAGCCACTGCCAGCCTCGGTAAAGCTAAGCAGTTTTAGGATGACATCATTGGCACCTTGAAAAAAACCTTGCAAGGGGCCAGATAGGCCAAAGGCCGGGACGCCTAGGACGGCTAAGGCTAAAAACAATTGGAATAGGATTCCAGAAACAACGATACGCCATGAGATTCTTTTTTTATTGTTTGAAAATAGCCAAGCGATGCCGATGAAGAAGAAAATCCCCAGGAAACTTTGCAGCTGTAGCATTAGGTTTTGCTCCACTCATAAACCAAGAGGCTGGTGGCGATTGTAGCGTTGAGGGACTCGACTTTGTTTGAAATGGGGATAGAGACTCTTTGCCCAGAAAAGCTGTCGGGAACCCCTCTTCCCTCTTCTCCGACCAGAAGCTTTAAATTACTTTTAATCATTCCTGGCTGTAGTTTCTGCCCCTTCATGTCCAAAGCCAAAATCTCAGGATCATTTAAATCTTCAATGCTGGGGCCGGTGAAAAGAGAGGTGGCAAAGCAGGTTCCGCTGGCGGCCCGAATGGCTTTTGGCAGAAAGGGGTTGGCGGACTCTTTGAGAAGAACGATCTGCGGCCATCCAAAGGCGGCACAAGTTCGGATCAGAGCCCCCAAATTGGTGGGATCACTGAGGGCGGCAAACAGGGTGGCTTTGCTGCTGTCTCTATTCTTTAGGGGCGGCAGCTCGGGTGTTTCCACGCAAAGAAGGGGGGAGTGGGTTCCACACACATCCAACTGAGAGAACAAAGACTCGGGCAACAATATGGTCCGTGGGTTATCATGGATAGATTGCTTTAATTTGTCAGTCACGATCCAAAAAGCAGGGATGTTTAGTTTAGCCATTTCATTGGTAATTTTTTCGCCACTGACCAAGGCTTGCTTTTCTTTTTTAATCCCTTTGTTTTTCGTCAGGGACAAGAGGCTTTTAAAAAGAGAATTTTTTGCGCTGTCAATTTTTTGCATCGCCGCCCTCAAGGTTTTTTAGTTTGCGAAAAACCAAAAGGCGTCGCTCGTGAGTGGTGTTGGGTAGACTATAGAACTTGTCTTTTTCTAACTTAAAATAGTCGCCCCAAGTGTCCAAGGCGGCCTTGATTTCGGGATCCACATTAGGGCCCTTCATTAAGTAAATGCAACCACCGGTTTGCAGGCAGTTTATGACATTTGACATCGTGTTGCTGGTGTCTTCAACGGCGCGAGTGATCACCCCTTCGACGGGGTAATTGAAATCCTGATTCACGTTGCGGCCAATGATGTCTAAGTTTTCCAGTTGTAACTCTTCTCGAACTTTCTTGAGAAAGTTCACTCTTTTTTGCACCCCTTCAGCCAGGATGATTTTTTTCTCGGACCCCAAGATTATCTTCAAAGGGATGCCAGGAAATCCAGGCCCGGTGCCCATGTCGAGAAGAGGGAATTTCAGAGGCGTGAGTTTATTAACGATGATGGAATCAATGAAGTGTCGAATTGCCACGTCTTTAATGGAGGTGAGGCGTGTGAAGTTTTGTTTTTTTTGGTTTTCCATAAGCAGCACATAAAACTTTGTAAAAAGTTTACGTGTGGCGTGATCAATTTTGTCGTCGTAGCCGTGGTTGTGAAACAAATCCTGGAGGCGATCGTCGGCCTCGTTGAATTTAAAAATTCGCACGGGTTTCTTGTGGGTTCCTTTTTTTGGTCCCTTTTTTCCGCCCTTATAAGGGCTCCAATTGCTTGCATTTTTATGCGCCACGCCACTAACCAATCAGTTGAAAATATTCATCAAATAGCGAAATATGTCGGCATGCTAATAGAAAAGTTGGAAAAGATCAAAGAGCAGGCTGAAAAAGCTATCGGCGAGGCCAAAACCAGTGATGGACTCTATCAGGTCAAGGTGCAGTTTTTTGGTAAACAGGGGAGTTTATCCCTGTTAATGCGGGAGGTTGGAGCGCTTCCCAAAGAAGATCGTCCCGCTTTCGGGCAGAAGGTCAATGAGGTCCGTTCGACCCTGCAAGCCCTGTATGAGGCCAATGAGTCAAAGCTGAAAAAGGCAGAATTGAACGCTAAGCTTAAAAATGAAGTTTTAGACCTGTCCCTGCCGGGGCCAGCCGTCACCCACGGGGCTCTGCATCCGATTCCCCGAGTGATTAATGAAATCGTGGACATCCTTAGTCGCGTCGGTTTTTCGGTTCGTTCAGGTCCTATGATTGAAACCGACCATTACAATTTTACAGCTCTCAACATTCCCGAGAACCATCCGGCCCGTGATATGCAGGATACATTCTACGTCGAAGGCGGAGCCGTTCTACGGACCCACACCAGCCCCGTGCAAATCCATACGATGGAAAATGAAAAACCACCGATTCGAGTTTTGGCTCCCGGTGGTGTTTTTCGTTGTGATAGTGACGCTTCCCACTCGCCAAATTTTCATCAAATTGAAGCCCTTTTGGTTGATAAAAAAGTTTCTATGGCCGACCTTAAAGGAACGATCTCGTTTTTTGTTAAAGAATTTTTTGGTCCCGAAATTAAAACACGCTTTCGCCCTAGTTTTTTTCCCTTCACCGAACCGTCGGCAGAAGTGGACTGCTCTTGTCCCCTTTGTAAAGGCCAAGGTTGTCGCATGTGCAGTCAAAGTGGTTGGATTGAAATTGGGGGGTCCGGTTTGGTGCACCCCAATGTTTTGCGGCAAGCGGGGATTGATCCGGAACTGTGGCAAGGCTTTGCCTTTGGTTTTGGAATCGAACGAATGGCCATTATTAAATATGGAATCAATGATATTCGTTTGTTTGTAGAAAATGACACTCGGTTTTTAAGGCAGTTCGAATTATGAAAATTTCATTCAATTGGTTGAACAATTATATCGATCTTTCAGATTACAAATCAAAGCTTCCGGATTTAGCTAGTCTTTTAACCAAGGCCGGACTTGAAGTGGAAGATCTTATCAACCCAGCCGAAAATTGGGAGGGTGTGGTTGTCGGTCAACTTCTTGAGGTTGGAAAACACCCAGACGCCGATAAGCTGACTCTTTGCCAGGTCGATGTCGGGGGCAACGAGCCTTTGCAGATTGTTTGTGGCGCCAAAAATCATAAAACCGGAGATCATGTGGCTGTGGCCACCGTCGGGACGGTTTTGCCTGGCGATTTTAAAATTAAAAAATCCAAAATTCGTGGTGTCGAGTCATTCGGGATGCTTTGTAGTGAATCAGAATTGGGGCTTAGTGAGGAAAGCCAAGGGATCTTGGTTTTTTCTGGAGATTATAAACTGGGACAAAAATTTGCAGAAGCCTATAAACAAGCTGACATCCTGTTTGAGCTCAATGTCACTCCCAACCGGGCCGACTGTTTGAGTCACCTTGGCTTGGCCAGAGAGTTGTCGACTCTCCTTGATCGTCCGGTGAATTTTCCAGAGGTCAATATCTCGGAAACAGGGAAGTCGGTTAATGATTGGATCCATGTCGACTTAAAAGATGACGAGGCCTGTCCTCGCTTTTGCGGCCGCATGATTTCTGGAGTCCAAGTGGGTCCGAGTCCCTCTTGGTTGCAAAAGGCCTTAACGTCCATTGGTGTGAATTCGGTTAACAATGTAGTGGATGTTACCAACTATGTTTTGTTCGAGTACGGTCAACCTTTGCATGCCTACGATTTTGATAATTTAGAAAAATCCACCATTCGAATTGAGAAAGCCCAAGATGGTGAAGTCTTCACCAGTCTGGATGGCACTGAAATTAAAATGAGTGATCAGGATCTTATGATCAAAGATGGTCAAAAATCGGTGGGGATCGCGGGCGTTGTCGGTGGTAAAAACACCGGTGTTTCCGAGTCCACCAAAGATATTTTTTTGGAGGCCGCTTTTTTTGTGGCCGAAGGGGTACGTCGAAGCTCTCGCGCTCACGGCATTGAAACCGATGCTTGTTATCGCTTTTCTCGAGGCGTAGACCCAGAGCAGACTCTGAATGCCATGAACCGTGCTGCGGCATTGATTCAGGAAGTCGCCGGTGGTGACATTCAAAAAGGGCATGTCGACATTTACCCCCACCCGGTACCAAGCCATGACATTTTCGTCACAACCGACTACGTCAGTGAACGAGTGGGGTACACCGTTGACGACGGTGATTTTGAAAACTGGATGAGTCGTTTGAATTGTGTGGTGGCAAAAAAAGAACAAGGCTTTCGAGTGTCGCCCCCTTCTTATCGTTGGGATTTGCATATTAAAGAAGACTTAGTGGAAGAGTATGCGCGTTTGAACGGCTACGACCAAATTGAAGAAAAGCTTCCCACCTTAGACAGTGAGCCCACGGCCCATGGTTTTTCTTATCAGTTCACCAACAAGGTGTCGGCTGTATTGACGGGCCTGGGGTTGGATCAAACTTTAAACTACGCTTTTATTGGTAAAGACCAAAATCAAAAAATTTGGGGAGAACCCAATGACAAGTGGGGCTTAAAGCGGAGCGCAGCACCTATCGCTTTGTTGAACCCGATTAGCGAAGAGCTGTCAGTGATGCGTGAAAGTTTGTTGCCGTCTCTTTTTAAAAACCTTGTGCACAATGATCACCACGGAAATCATCAGGGACGACTTTTTGAAGTGGCGCCTTCTCACCATAAGCAGGGTGATTCTTTTATAGAAGAAGGCCGCTTGGCCTTTGTGTTTTGGGGGCAGCCTGATGGGTTGTGGGACCAGCCGCAAAAAAACGAAGTTGTCTACGAGTTAAAAAGCACCGTTGAAGCTCTATTGCGCAGCCTTGGTGGTCGCAACTGGCGCTGGGACAGCGTGGACATGGATGAGTGTCCCGATGGTTTTCATCCTTCGCAAACAGCCTGTTTGTTCTATGAAGGAAAAGTCATTGGTTTGCTGGGCAGCCTTCATCCGTTATTAAAAGATGAAAATAAAATTAGAACTCAAGTGGCTTGGGCCGAGTTTAATTTTGATGCTTTGATGACTCGTCAGCCGCGCGATCCAAAATTCAAAAGTTTGCCGAAGTTTCCGGGCGTGGAGAGAGATATCGCCTTTTTAGCTGACGAAACTCTAACTGCTGATAAAATAGGCACAGAAATCAAAAAAGCGGCTGGACCTCTACTGAGCCATTTTGAGGTTTTTGATATTTACCAAGACAAAGACTTGCAAGCCGCTGGCCGAAAGTCCATTGCCTTTCGTTTGCGCTTCCAAAGCGACAAAGAGACTTTGAAGGACGATGAGATCAACGGAATCCGCGACAATGTGGTTAACTCCCTCTGTCAAAAGCTGGGTCTGGAAATTCGATAAAACTTGAAAGTTTTCAACAACTTGGTAGCCTATAACTGAGATTGATCAGCAGGGAGGCTTCCTTATGGCAGGAAAGAATATTTCCAAATCAACAATGACAAAAGCCGACATCGTCGAAAGAGTCTACGAGAAGATTGGCTTTTCAAAGAAGGAAGCATCAGAACTGGTTGAAATGGTTTTTGGTGCCTTGAAAGACAAACTTGTTGCCGGAGAGAAAGTGAAAATCTCTGGCTTCGGAAAGTTTGAAGTGCGCGAAAAAAAATCGCGCATTGGACGCAACCCGCAGACCGGTGATCGCATCACGATCAGTGCCCGTCGCGTCCTTAACTTCAGTCCCAGTCAGGTTTTAAAAGCCATGCTTAACGGCCAAGAAGCGCCGGGTGGTGACGATGAATGAGTGGAAAACTTTGCTGGAGCAAAGTCATCCAAAATTCCAATCTTTAATGACAGTGGAGCAAGCGATCGATAACGAAAGCCAACGAGAAGTCAAAAGCGAACCGATTAATACCGAAATTGAATGGATCTCTCCCACTCACAAACTGCAAACTAAAATCGAAAATATTCCGGATAAGTTTGGTTTCAAAATCGGAGAAGCCGCCGATTATGTCGGAGTGAAGCAGTATGTTCTTCGCTACTGGGAAACGGAATTTGATTTATTAAAACCCAAGAAATCTAAAAATGGTCAACGCATGTACACCAAAAAAGATGTGGAAATGGCCTTAATGATTAAGAAACTTCTTTATGATGATCGGTTTTCGATCGAGGGCGCCCAATCGGCTTTGAAGAAGCTGCGCCAACAGGTCAAAGACAAGCCACAAGCAGTGGCAAAAAAAGCCGTGGAGGCCCCAGTGGGAAGCGTCGACGATTTGCAATTTGCCGAGGACCTTCTGGCCTCAATCCGCCAAGCCCGCCTCAACCTCAACCTTTAAAAGGTGCCAGACTCCGTTTCAGAATCAAGCGCACCATCAAATAATTCCATGGATAGGTAACCAGAGGCTTGCACCTTCTGTGCTTTTTTGAGGCGTCATTGTTATGGGCGGGTGTTTACAATATAATGATGCAATACATATCACGTAGGGTCAGCTTGCCTTCAATAACAAGCCCTGCGCTATTTTTGCCGAAGGCGATTTTATTAAATACAGCGAAAGTGATTTGCCTGCACAGTTCCAGGATCTTTTTCTTGATTTGCCAACCACTTTTGATGCCAGTCGACTTCCAGGAGCTATCGATCATTGGAGGGCCTTTCAAGCGGTCAATTATTTAGACAATCCGAACGGCAATCCACGAGCGATTGCTGCCAATGACGCTGGAAATACGATGGCCGGCTGGAGCCGAGCGAATGCCACTGGACCCAACAATGGTGCGACTCAGGACGAGGCCAACCGCCGTGCCCTCGAGTTTTGTGAAGCCATCACTTACGGAGAGCGTCCTTGTTTTCTGCACACGGTCGGTCTGGACCGAGTGTGGGATCCGGCCAACACCGATTGGCAGCCGGTCTCGTTGAGGTTTGAACCGAATCCCGTGGATGTTAATCTCGTTCCTTTTGTGACCAACCAGGATTATCTGAACCGAATTCGTCCGGCCTACGATCGTCTGATCGCCTCGGCCGGGGCCGAACATCTTTTAGTGGTGATGGCCCGCTTCGGTCGCTATCCAACGGTGATTTTTTCACCCAATCCCATTGATGATAACCTAAGGAACCAAAGCTTGGCCGATTGCGATGCTCTGGTTGCCAGAGATTTTCCAGCGGCGCCAGGACAGTTCCAAATGCGTTGCTTTGTGTATTCGGAAGACATGCAAATTGTGATGACTCCGGACAGCTACGGCCGAGCCTCTCACGGTTGGCATCCCGATAATCGTAATTAAAAAAGAGGCTTGTCCTTGTTTCCGGAAAGGACAAGCTATCAAACAAAGCGATGTGTCCTTCAACAGGGGGTTGGTTCGGTTCGTAATTTCTATGAAAGAGGGCGGCAGCGTCGCTGAATGCTAAAAAGCCCGCAGAGTTGCAGGCTGTTAACGGTTCCATTGTTGAATTCTTGTTTTAAAGGCAGATCTTGCTAAGGTAAACGGGGCCGCTTTTCTTGAAAACTTTAACCCATTTATCATTGTAGCCTTCAACCCAAAGTCTTTTCCCAGCTTGCACCTTTCCAGCCTTCGCAGAAGAAGTGGTCGGTTCTTGTCGCATGTTGCAGTTTCTAGACATATTATAGAAGCCATCTTTGAAGCCAGTGGGCACGGCGGCACTAGGGGCGTCTTTATACTCCTCGATAGCTTCGACAGGAAGAGGTTCTTCTCCCGCTTCGGACCCAGCGGAACTGTCCTCGGTGCCGCCAAGAAAGAGGTCGTCGCTGCCTCCGGAGGCGGGTTCTTCATCGGCACTGCCGTAAGAGTCTTCGCTCGAATAGTCGGAAGATCCGCCGTCGACGTCCAATTCCGCATCACCAGCGGCGCCAGCGATGTCGTCGTAAGTGCTGCTGGAGTTGTAGCCATCGACTTCAGTCTCTGCGGCTTGAGAGTCGTCGGTGTCTTTGCTGGAGCTGCTGCAAAAGCTTAGGCTCAGGCCAAGGAAAATCATAAGAAGAATATTCAATGTTGCTTTCATGGGGCCTCCCAAAAATTCGTTCAAGACCCTATCGGGTGGAATTGAGACAACTATAAGCAATCTGAGATGATTTAGGCCTTTCGGCGGCTACAAACTGGATTTTAGGCCTAAATGTTGACTTTATCTACGCTTTCCAGGAAAAAGGAGGTCCACCGAAGATTATCTGTCGGCCCGTGGCGCAGCCTGGTAGCGCGCCACCTTGGGGTGGTGGAGGTCGCTGGTTCAAATCCAGTCGGGCCGACCAACTTTAAAGCCGGAGCGTCTGCTCCGCATTCACTACGCCTATAGTTCTAAATTTGTCTTATCAAGTCGGCGGCGTGAGCCGCCTCGAGGGTTGGTCGTCCTTTTCTGTCTTTGAAGGGATATTAATCAACTAACGTTTACGGATACAAGTAACCCGAGTGAGGGTGCTGCCATCGGCGTAAGATGGTGAGGGGATGCCCATTTGGAATTGTCCACCAGCAGGCCATAGGGGCTGATCACTCCCTGGTCCACATGTGTGTAAAACTTGAACCCATGAATTGGCTGACAAATTGATTTCGGCTGTTCCCAAAACTGAGGTTGAGGAATTGTTGGCACTGTAACCAGAGCCGACCATGACCGAGGGAAGAGCGCCGGCTTGCAGCTCAATGGCGAATCCGCCGACGGCTCCAAAGGCGGTAGCAAAGACTTCGCAGTCATACTCTCCTGCCTGCAGTTGAAATCTGTTATTCGCGTAGTCCTCTGTAATAATATTATTTCCCACATCGTAAACGGTAGAACTTAGAGGACGGACCTGGGGAACACCGGGTGTGCAACTGGCATTGATGGAATTTGTGGTCACAGTGTGAGCAACCTGTAAAGGTTGATAGAGCACTTCCTGATCTCTTTGATAACTGATGAGATAGTCATTGGGATCAACTCGGTTGGCCAAAGCTGAAGGTGTCGCGGTACTGATAGTGGCGGTCCCCGTAATATTAATGTCAGGCTTTAGACAGGGGTCTTCTGTCGGTGGACAAATCAAATCCACGGTGATCGTGTATCGAAACGGGCAATCGTCATCAGGCGTTCCGTAAGTGTTGCAAGCCTCTCCTTCCAATGTCCACCCATCATTGGCATTTCCTGGATTGTAAACAACTTCTCCGTTTCGATTATAAATGATCGGGTTGACTAATTGTTGTTGGTTGCAACGAACTTCATCTCCGTCGAAAAGGCACCCAATGTTGCCTGGTGCAGGTGCGGGTATGCAAGCCTCACCAGGGCCATTGGGAGGAGGGGTGGGGTCATTCCCGCCGCAAGTGGTTCGTAACCAAGCCAAATCATTTTTCAAATTCTTTTCAATCATGTCTTTGACCGAAATCAGATTGGACTTCGCTAAAGTTCGTTTATTGAGCTTCAGCATGTTTGTCACTAGGGTTGTTGTTCCGAGGCCCATAAGACTGACGATGGCCAGAACCACAATGATTTCGATTAATGAGTAACCTTGGTTGCTAACTTTCACTTGTCAGCCGCCTTACGAAGACCGGACGCAGGTGATGGTGGTGTAAACAGTTTCGCTGCCACCATAGCCTCCGCCCGCCGAGGGAGCTGGAATTCCCATTTCACATTCCGCACAGCCGTTGTCTGGGGCGACGAGATGACTTCCATAGTCGTGGGCGCTGCTTTCACCGACAGAATCGTCCGCGCAAAAGTGCTCAATTCTGAAAGTTGTTGCCGAAGCTCTTTCAATTTGAACCGTTCCTGTCACGTAGGCTGACGAGTTCCAGCCGGAGTAGGCGCCACCAATAGGGATAGGATTATTTGTCGTAAGGTCGAGAAGGCGAATCGAAAAGCCATCGATGGCCTCGTAACCTTGAGCAATCACTTTGCATTCGTAGGTCCCTGAAGCCAGTGAGAACTCTCCTCCAGGACCGTTTACAATCGCGGCGTTTCCACCAATATCGTAACGAATGGAGCTCAAAATTCTTGGGACCCAAGTGTTGCCGGTGCAATCTCCTCCTCCGGTTTCGTCGGTCTCACTATGAATGATTTCGAGAGGTTCGTAACGGACGCGTTCGCCACGACGAAAAGAAACCACAAAGTCATCGACGTTGAGGCGGTTTCTAGAGTCACTGGGGTCAGCTGGATTGAAAACCATTGTCGCCAAGATTGTGACTTGGGGTTTGTTACATGGACCAACACCACCTGGGCATTCGGTGAAGATGCTGATGTTGTAGCGAAAGGGGCAGTCGTCGTTTCCCCCACCAGCCGCCGCTGCGAAGGTTCTGCAAATTTGACCATCATCAGCGGAAAATCCCGAAGCGGCGTTGGTGCTGTCGTACCAAGAGGCGCCTGTGGAGTCGAAAACATTGATGTCGGCAGCAAGACTGGCGCCTGGTGCCGCTGGGTCACCAGAAAATGGACTGTGGGCACAGGCCCCGACCGCATCTTGTAAACAGCTTAAGCTGGGGTTGGCGTTAATAGCAAAGCCCCAAGCCGTATCGTTTTTAAGGACAGTTTCAAGGTCATTTTTAATTTCAGAAGCGACTGCTTTGAGACTGCTGCGCCGCTGAATCGAGAACATATTTTTCATGAGAGTCGCGGTACCGAGTCCAATTAGACTCATGATTGTCATAACAATCATGACCTCGATAAGTGACATTCCCGCATCGTATGATTTTATTGCTTTTTTCATATTAACGCCCAGCCGGTTAAAAAACTGCTTCTCTATATTATAGCAAGCCTTTGAAAAACGTGGAAAGAATAATCAGATTTTGGGAACAGGTCTTTGGAAGTGTCTCTTTGTGATCCACTTGGAGTATCGGTTTGAGGCTCTCGGGTCTAAAGTCTCATTATAAAACAGGACTTAAGCGATGCTTTAGTTACTGAGAAAGGCACCAGCTTTTGGGAAGAATTAACTTCCATTGATCCTTAAATCTTTTACGAGCAATTTTAGAACCAAGGTAAAGATACAGGTGGCCGTTTGCAGAGGGGTAATCCGTCACGAAACCAAGGCTTCCGAAACCTTTCGCATTGGTCGAAGTAACACCTCTCTTTGCGCCTTTTTTCCAACGTAGTTTTTGACTGTTTAAAGGGGTCAGAGTGACTCTTTCTACAGTTCCCGTTGAGTCACGACACATGACTTGAAAGTTAAGGCGAGCCACATAAAGGTTCTGGCAAAGGGGTTTTGCCGATTTATTGGATTCAACTTTGCAACTGTTAAATGAACGTTCTTCGAAGCCGATTTTCTCTAAGGGGTGATCTAACTTCAGTTCGGCTAAGAGAGCGTTCACATCAATGTCATTGTATTTTTGGGATCGGTAGTCCCGGCTCGAGTATGTAGACTGGCTTTTTGGCAGAAGGATTTTTGGGGGTTCGGGAGCTGTCGCACATTGGGCGAGCAAGAAAAACAAACACAAAGAAAAGACAGACTGACGAAACTTCACTGGTTTTTAGTTAACTCTGGATGCTGTCAATCCGTCAACTCGAGTCAGTGGATTCCGGTCATTAACACTGACTGTTTTCTGTTTATTGTGCTGACTTTAGTCCAAAGTGCTTAGTTTAAAATCACCAACCGCACTTTAGCCCTTTGTTCTTCTCTTTCAACCAACCTTCTAAGGGTTTAAAGTAATCTCTTAAGGCAGTGGCATCCATTTTCGGCGACCCGGTGACCGCTTGTAAGGCTTCTGGCCAGGGACGTGAAATTCCCATCTTCATCATATTCCATAGTTTACCACCGGCTATTTTGCTAGAAAAAATAGAACACTCGTGGAGAGGACCTTGGTGACCAGCGATTTCACAAAGAGACCGGTGAAATTGAAATTGCAGAATATGGGCCAAGAAATAGCGTGAGTAGGGTGTGTAGGCCGGAATATGGTATTTGGCTCCTGGGTCGAAGGCGTTGTCTGGCCGACGGCGTGGGGCCCTGACACCTTGGTATTGTTCGCGCAGTTTCCACCAATCCTCGTTGTAAGTGTTGGGTTTGGTTCGGCCATCAAAAACTTGCCAGCGCCATTTGTCGATCATTAATCCAAAGGGGAGAAAGGCCACTTTGCCCAAAGCCATTCGAAGTAAGGTGCTGTTGGCGTCTTGTTTAGCCCCCGTTTCGCTAAGTAAATCAATGTCTTTCAAATATTTTCCCGTGATAGAAAGCTCGATAGTGTCGCCAAGGGCTTCATGAAAACCATCGTTTGCACTGCTTTGGTAAATGGCGGGTAAACCTTTGTAGGCCAAGTAATAATAAATATGACCCAGTTCATGATGAATGGTCCGAAAAGAATCTTCATTGATTTCAATGCACATTTTGATACGAACATCTTCTTTTAGATCCATGTGCCAAGCGCTGGCGTGACAGACCACTTCTCGATCCTTCGGTTTTTCAAATAGAGACTGTTGATAAAAGGTCTCTGGTAAACGAGGCATTCCCAAAGAAACAAAAAAGTTTTCTGCCGTTTTCACCATTTTGGTTGAGTCGTATTCGGCCCTTTCAAGAAGCTTAGTGATGTCGATGGATTGGCCTTCACCGGTTTCCACTAAGTCGATGATGTTATCCCAAGATTGAGCCCACATATTTCCCAAAAGGTGGGCGGGAATAGCCTGGTTCAGGGGAACCACTTCGTCACCGTATTTTTTATTCAACTGAGTTCGAACATAGCAATGCAGCTGTTCATAAAATGGCTTTACTTCTCCCCAAAGCCGATCCAGCTCTTGCTCGAAGTCTTGAGGTTTCATGTCGTAATTGGAGCGCCATAGGTCGGCCATATGAGGATAACCAAGTTCTTGGGCGCCTTGATTACCAAGTTCAACAGTTTCAAGATATTTAGATTTCATATCGACAGCGACGGTGCGCCACCCTTCCCAGGCACTAAGAAGCTCTTCCGGTTTTCGGGACTTCGCAATGACTTTTTCTAAATCTTCCAGAGACTGGCATGTTTCCGAACCAGTCTCACTACAAAACTTTCCACTGCCATACATACTTGAAAGTTCTGACTGAAGGTTGGAAAGTTTTTTGTTTAGGTTCTGATCGCGAGGTGAGGGGACTGTTAGCACCTTCAACATAAGCTCAAGCATTCGTTTTTCGTCGTCATTTTTACCGGTGTAGTTTTTTGATTCCATGGCCAAGTCAGTGGCAAGTTTTGAATAGCGGGCATTGTACTCGGCTGCAATCTTGGTGGTGTCGGGTGTGATGAAGTTGGCTTGGATCCAACTCGCTAAGCTAGCAGAGTGGGCTTCTTCCATTAGTTTTTTATTGGACTGTTCTAAAAACTGTTTACTCGAAAGATGTTTATTTTCTTCCATGGTACAAGAAAGGTTGATCGCAATCGTAAAGACCAAAAGGCTCCGCCACATCATAATTATCCTCCTCTATTTAATGAAAGAAGGAATAACTCTTAAGCCTTCCCCTGAGCAAGCCGTAGTGCAATTCAAAGAAAAAGAGACCAGTTCTGTAACTTGTTGAATTTACTTGAGTCGCCAGAAGGTGGCGTCGAAATCTCCCGAATCATTTTCTGAAAACCCGCCAATATAAAGACTATTGTTGGCGCCTTCGACGACGCTGGTTCCAGAGTCGATAGAGAATCCCCCGGCCGCCGAGTCATGAGAAAAGAAACCATCGGTATTGAAGTTTTCGTCAAGGGTCCCATCATCATTGAAACGCCAGATGCAGAGGTTTTCGTTGCCACTTCCGACAATAACAATACGGCCTTCAGAATCGATTAGGATGGATTCTCCTGTATCATTGGTGCCACCACCGACGATGTCGGAAACATCAAAGGTCAAAAACCCATCGGCATCAAAAGTGGTATCTAAAAAGCCATTGGGATCGACTTTCCATAAAACCATGTCGTTGTTGCCATTGGCGTTGCGAGAATAGCCAGTGATTAAAAGATCACCATTGTTATCAAGAGCCAACGCAGTGGCCGAATCAAGTCCCACACCAGAGGCACCACCGGCGGCGTTGTCATGAGTCAGAAAACCGGTACCATTGAAGGTCGTATCTAAGGCTCCAAAAGGAGTTAATTTCCAAACGGCCATATCCCCAATGTTACCCGCAGAATCGGAGCGACCGACCACAAATACATTTCCAGACGAATCGGTCTTGATGTCATTGCCTTGGTCGTCCTCTCCGCCCCCAGCTGAGTCGTGAGTGAATATTCCATCGGCATCAAAGGTTACATCCAGAGCTCCGTTGGCAGAAAGCTTCCATACAGCCAAGTCTCGATTGGTGAGTGTTTGATCGGAAAATCCAGTCACCAAGATTTGTCCGGAATTGTTTATATGAATGGCTGTGCCTTGATCATGATTGGCTCCCCCGGCGGCATTATCATCCGTAAAAATCCCACTGCCATTAAAGCTGGTGTCTAAAGTCCCAGATGAGGAAAGCTTCCAAATAACCATGTCGAAATCAGCCCCGTTGAAGGAGGTTCCTGTTATGTAAATATCATCGTTGGCGTCAACCGCGACGCCGTAGGCGACATCGGTGCTGCCTCCACCGGCGGCTGAGTCGTGGGTGAAAATTCCATTGCCGCTAAATGAGTTGTCCAGAGCTCCGCTTGAGGTGAGGCGCCATACGGCCATGTCGGAGTCGCTACCGTTGTGAGAACTGCCCACGGCAATAATTCGATCCTGACTATCACGCGCCATTGCAAAAATCTCGTCATCCAAGTTTCCGCCGGCGGAACCATTGAGAGCTAAATAGCCGTTGTTGTAAAAAGAAATATCCAACTCTCCCGAGTTGTTCGATGAAGAGAGCGGAGGGGCAGACTCTTTGTCGATCCCACAGCTTGTTAAGATAATAATAAGAAAACAAAATAAATAATTTTTCATAAAAGCGCTTTAAACTTAAAGGCTTATCGGGAAATCAGGAGATCTTTTAAAGATTTCGCCCGGGACCATGGGCTGGAATTGGGGATATTATATATAGAATACTAAAAAAGCACACTCTGGTAGGTCCAAAGTCGTAACAGTTTTTGCTTCAATGTGCGACTAGGCTTTGAGCTTCAAAGAAAGTTCAAGCATGAATTCGGCCACGATTTCGCCATCGACTTCGGCGCGGGCTGCAATTTTTTGATTCACTCTTTCACCAGATTGCAGTGTCTCCTCGATCATTTGATCAACCACATCGCCCTGTTCACAAATGAAAAGAGTAGGGCCCTCGGCTCTTTTTAAAAACTGCGCTTCAAAAGATTTGAAAACTAAACCGATGTTTTCACCACTGTTGTAAATTTTGTGAGCCGCTAGCAGTCCGACGCAGGCGTCAGCTCCAATGGCTAAAGCTCCAAAGTAGAGGCTGCCCCAGTGATTTTTGACAATTTTAATAAAGGGGATGCGAATAATACACTGACTGTCGGTGATCTCTTGTACCCGTGCTCCGGTAGCGAAAAGAAGAGGAACGCGCGTGATCCCGAAAGCTTTTAGCATCAGGTTGGCCTTGATTTTCTCAGGTAAAAAAGATTCCAGTTGCTTCCTCATACCGAAACTTTTAACCTGGTTTCGAAAATTTGTAAATAAAGAAGAGGAGACCATGAACAAACCTAAGCCCTTGGCCACCAAGCTCACAGAAATGTTCTCTATGGAATACCCGATAATTGGGGCCCCTATGTTTTTGGTCAGTAACAAAGAAATGGTGGTGGCGGCCAGTCGAGCGGGAGGAATGGGGACCTTTCCGGCGATGAATTTTCGGCCCATTGAAAATTACCAGAAAGTCATCGACGAAGTTGAATCAGACCTCGAAGGACGGCCTTTTGGAATTAATATCATCGTGCAAAAATCCAATAAGTATCAACACCAACAGATCGAGTCGGCAATTGAAAAAGAAGTTCCATTGTTGATCACCTCGTTGGGAAGTCCAAAAGGAGTCATCGAAAAAGCCAAGGGGACTAAAACCAAGGTTTTTTGTGATGTCGTGGGGTTAGAACACGCTAAAAAAGTTGCCGATTTAGGAGCCGATGGATTGGTTGTCGTTGGCAGTGGCGCTGGGGGGCACGGTGGTGAGACTTCCCTGTTTGCGTTGATTCCTTGGCTAAAAAAACACATTGACCTTCCCATGGTGGCTGCCGGTTGTATGAGCGATGGACATAGCATGGCCGCCGCACTTGCGCTCGGGGCTGATGGTATTTATATGGGCACCCGAATCATCGCCAGTAAAGAAGCTCAAGTGAAAGAGGCTTACAAACAAGCTATTGTTGAGGCCGGCTGTGATGACATTATCAACACCGATCGGGTCGACGGTTTTCCAGGAAATTTCATTAAAACTCCAGACCTTGAAAAGTTTTTGCGCCCCAACCTGGTCGACAATGTTCTAAGCCAAAATCAAAGAATCAAAAGAGCCGTCTCTTTGTTTCGAGCCGGGCGAGCTCTGCTTGGACCTAAAGACCAAAAGCTCTCCTATAAAAACACTTTCAGTGCTGGGCATGGCGTAGGCGTTATTGATGATGTGAAAGATATTCAATCTATTTTTTGGGAAACCATTCACCAATATCGCGGCCTTTTGGCTGATTTTCCGAATTGACGCAATTCGCTGAATCCTATTGCAAAAGCTCAACATAGGTTAAGATTGGACTCTCGATCCATGGAGACTCTATGTTTAAAAAAGTACCTCTGCACACGCAGATATTGATCGCCCTTGTTCTTGGTTTGGTTTATGGCGTTTTTGCCATTCAAGTGGGGCTGGTGGAGTTCACTGAAAACTGGATCAATCCCTGGGGCACGATTTTCGTTCGACTTTTAAAGTTAATTGCGGTTCCTTTGGTGCTAGCGTCTTTGATCACCGGTGTGGCTTCTCTTTCGGATTTGCAGAAACTTTCAAGAATTGGTGGCAAAACCATTGCCCTTTATTTGATGACTACAGTGGTAGCCCTGACCATCGGTGTCTTGGTTGCCAATGTTGTCAACCCTGGCTTGTCGGTGCCACCGGAAATGCGCGATCAGCTTCAGTCTTTGTACGAAAGTGACGTAGCCGATAAGTCCGCCACCGTTGCTGCAGCAAAATCCCGCGGCCCGCTGCAGCCTATTGTGGATATGGTTCCAGAGAATATCTTTCAGTCGGCAACCGACAATCGCTCTATGTTACAAATTGTTTTCTTTGCCATACTTTTTGGTATTGGTTTAATCCAAGTCGAACAAAATAAAGCCAAGCCTTTGATTGATTTTTTTCATAGTGCCAATGATGTGATTATTCACATGGTTGATATGATCATGCTAATGGCACCCCTTGGAGTGTTTGCACTGCTGGCGCAAACGGTGACGGCTTTTGCGGGTCAGGGACTTGGGCAGGTGATGGAACTTTTAGGAGCCCTTGGTCTGTACTGTTTCGCAGTCCTTTTAGGTCTTGGGATTCACTCTTTGATCTTTCTACCTCTGCTTCTCGTATTTTTGAGTCCTATGAAATTGAAAACCTTTTTTAAAGGTATGGCGCCAGTTCAATTATTGGCTTTTTCGACAAGTTCCAGTGGGGCCACCTTGCCATTGACCATGGAAAAAGCCGAGGAGGAGTTGGGCGTTTCGGAAGAAGTTGCATCTTTTGTGCTGCCACTGGGGGCAACCATTAATATGGACGGAACGGGATTGTATCAAGCTGTAGCTGCCATTTTTATTTCGCAAGCGTTGGGCATTGATCTGACTTTTGGCGGTCAGGTCACAATCATTCTCACCGCTGTTTTAGCCTCGATAGGAACCGCCTCTGTTCCTGGGGCAGGAATTATCATGTTGGTTGTCATTTTAGAATCCATCGGAGTGCCGAGTTCGGGCATCGCTCTGATTCTTGGAGTGGATCGAATCCTCGATATGGTGAGAACTGTGACCAACGTGACCGGAGACGCTGTGGTTGCGACTATTGTGGCCGGTTCGGAGGGGCAACTTCATCCTCCTAAAGATTAGAAAAATTTTTATCCGTGAAACCATAAAGGTGAAATCAGTGACTTGTTATAATTTAACCTTGAAAACCTATAGGAAGTGATGGGCCTCGTTTTGAAAAAATTATTACCCTTTCTTTTGATTTCTTGGGTGTCGACAATGGCCTTTGCCGTGGCTGAGGAGGCAGACCAAAACAGAGCAATCCAGGCGGCCTCAGAAAAAGAAGAGTTAAAGCCTCCTCCCAGTGTTCTCGGGATCGATCCCTACAACGCCGATGATAAAAGTTGGATTTTTTCGAATTCAATGAAGCGCAACAACAAGCAACGTCGTTCGGTGCTTTGGTTTCCCTTGTTGTCCTACGTGGCTCCTGGGGCTGGGCAATATATGAATGGACAAGTGGGCGCGGGTCTCATTTATTCAGGGATCGGATTGGCCGGTTTGGGGACGGCTGTTTCAGCGGCTGTTGAATTAAACAATGATCCCAACAGTAATCAACGGATCAACGATATCGATAGTTTTGATCCCTTGGTTCGGCGTTATGTGTGGGGATTAAAAACCTATGACTTGGCCGGGAGCCTCAGTCTTTACCACGCTTTTCAAACCAACGTGCTTTTTCGTAAGCAAGAAGGAGCTTACCAGTTTTTGCCACAACAGGCGGAAACTACGGATGAGTTAATGACGGCTCCCTTTGAGTTTTCAAACTTGGGGCGCTGGTCGACTCTTCTACCGCTGCTGTTTGGAACCGGACTTGTGGTTTGGTCGGGAGCCACCGACGATTTTAATACGCGTCAGCTGAACAGTGGGGATTTACTTTTTTCAGCGGGTCTGTCTTACAACGCCGGTGTAGGAGAAGAGGCACTTTTTCGAGGTTGGATGTTTCCCTTGCTGACTGAGGCCTACGGAATTGAAAATGTTTTTTGGTCCAACTTAACCCAGGCAGCCATTTTTGGAGCCGCCCACTTTTCAGATGAAAACCAGCTGCCGATTTTTCAATTTGCAGCCGGTTATTACTTTGGCTGGTTGGCAAAAAAGAACGGTTGGAGCTTACGAGAAGCCATCTTTTTGCATACTTGGTGGGATGTTATAGTTTTTACGGCCTCTTTCACCCAAGGAGATCGCAAAGCCTCTCTCTATGTCCCTTTGTACCAAACACAATTCTAGGTCAGTAAAATCAAGTAAATCTAACACTTTATGAAAATCACTGGAAAAGGGATTGCCCCTTTCCACAAAATCCCCTAAACCCCTATCTAGAGTTATCCTGTGGAGGGGACTATGAAAAAATCATTTATTATTGCTATTTTATTTTCAGTCACAGCCTTGGCGGGTTCGGCCGACCTAACCCTTGAAGACTTTATGAATAACGACCTTTTTAAGTATGTGTTCGTAGAAAAAGCTGAGATGGTTTTTGACGATGAGCTGACTGGCGAGCTTCTTTATCAGGTGACTTACTTGGTCGAAGGAGAGTGTGCTCCGTCAGGCGAGGGAGATGCCTGTGAAATGGTTCAATACTGCGAATACGTTTGGGTCGACCAAAATATGAAAGATGATGACTATTATATGGAGGGCACACAACAAGACTGCTCGATCGACATCGAGGATATCCTTCGGCCTAATATTATCGACGAGCTTTAATACCGTTTAAAATGACAGGTGTATCCGCCAGGATTTTTTTGCAAGTAATCTTGGTGGTAGGCCTCGGCGCAATAAAATCCAGTAAAGGGCGTGACCTCAGTAACAATGGGGTGATTCCAAAACCCTTTTGATCTCACTTCTTCAATCACCTTTAATGCGGCCAATTTTTCTTCTTCCGTTTGAAAAAAAATAGCCGACCGATATTGGCTGCCTTTGTCGTTACCTTGACGGTTTTCAGTGGTTGGGTCGTGGATACTGAAAAAGAAGTGAAAGATATTTTCGAAATTGGTTTGCTTTGGGTCAAACGAAACTTCCAAACTCTCGGCATGCCCGGTGGTTCCGGTTTTCACGGTTTCATAAGTTGGATCCAGAGTGTTTCCACCGCTGTATCCGACCCGAGTTTTTACAACACCGGGCTCTCTTCTAAAAAGTTCTTCAACTCCCCAAAAGCAGCCACCAGCAAGGACGACAGTTGTTTCATTCAGTGTTTCATTGGAATCCATAAAAGTGTTTTAGAGGGAGATGGTTTTTGAGTCAAAGAGAGAATGAAGTGTCTCAAGGCTGTCTCATTCCGAGAATTTCGGAAAATTTTGCCTTGACCTAGGTCCATAAAAATTTTTTATATCCGTAAAAAGCCTTTGATCTCAAGTGTTTGGCGAACTGGACTCAGTGCTGGGAAAAAAACTCCTCACGTTCTCAGTATGATCCGCCGATAGGTTCATTGTAAGTCAAAAAGACTAATTAACAACTGTCATAACGAAACACTAAAGGGTTTGGGAGGTATTCAGTATGACACAATCGAAGTTTATTATCGTCAGTGAAGATCCAGTGCTAATTCAAAAAGCAAAGGACTTTTCTGCAAATTGCGGGATGGAATGTGAAGTGAGAAATCCACATTCAAACAGTGGTTTTTATCCGAGCTTAGCTTCAGGTAACAATCCTTTAAATCATGGGAACAGTCTATCTGGTCAATCCAATGTTGTCCCTTTCCCGTCGCAAAATTCTAAAGTTTCTAAGATGAACGATTTGGAAGCTCAAGCGATTGAGCAAGCCATTCACGCTTATCGGGGAAACCTCACTGAGGCTGCCAAAGCTTTAGGAATTGGGCGCGCCACACTTTATCGCAAAGTGAAGCTCTACAATATTGATCCTTCTTCGGCCCGCAGAAAGAAAGCCGCCTAAGGTACGCCGTTCCCTTTTTTAGGTACACGCCGTACCTGACTGAACAGCGTTAAACGCAACAAGAAGACCCCAAATCGGGGTCTTTTTTTTATCAAATCAATGACGTTGCTGGGGAAGGAACGACCTCCCTTTTAGGGGAGGAAGGGTTTGGGGCGAGCCAGCCATTTAAGGTAGGCGCGGCCGTCTTTATAGAGATCGACTTTTGCCATTCCCGACTTTTTAAAAGGAAAGTGGTCGGTGGCCTGGCGAAATAAGAGCCAGCTTAAAAATTGACCCAGATCGGGTTCGTGTCCAATGATGGCCACAGAGTCGAGGTCGTAGCTTTGAATTTCGTCGTAGAGCATTTGCGCGGAATGGTCGGGGCAAAGATTTTCGGTTTCGATAAACTTTGCGTCCGGGAAGTTTTCTTTAAACACCTCTCCGGTTTGGGTGCAACGAAGAAAGGGGCTTTGTAAAAAAAGGTTTATGGAATCTTCCGATTTTTTAAAAAATTGGATCATACTTTGGGTTCTTTCCGCGCCTTTTGCTGTGATCGGTCGAAGATGGTCGGGGTGACCGGTCAAAGCGAAGTCGTGGCGAAGTTCCGCGGGAGCATGTCGAATGAGGTATAGCTTCATAATTGTCTCACACTGAGACGTATCATATTGAAACGTCTAACTTTTTTTGTCACTTGTGAATCTCTTCTGCTCTCAGATCTAATCAAAAAACAGAAGAGCTGGCAAGGTGATTGCAGAAGAAAAGAGTGTGTATCGTTCCTGGGGGGACCAATGTCTGATGATAATTTGATTTTATTTCCTAAAAAAAGTACATCTAATATTATGATGTCTGAATCTGAAGCCAAATGGATGGTTGCCGGTAGTCTCCTTGTGGTTCTCACGGTGGCTATTGGAATCAATAGCACTCTCTTTGCTAGCAAGATCAATCCCCAACAGGTGGCAGGGGAGGCGCAAGCCTTGATTGCAACCGGTTCGCGGGCGCCTGCCAGCATCAACCCTTTGTTTCGAGTCTCTTGGGAAAAAAAGGCTTTTGAAGTGCTTAAAGACACCAAGGCCAGAGATTTGGCCAATGTTGGTGAAAAACCAAGTGTTTTTGATAGTTTTGCTATAGGAACCTTGGAAGGACATTACAATATTCGAAAGATTGATGGAAAAATTGCCGAAGTTCAATTCGCACAAAATGAGAACAATCAGCCAAAATCCTTGCTGGAGCGTCAGCAGTTTTTAAGTCAAAACTTGGGACTGTTTTCTGATCAGGCCAAAAGCGTCGAGCAAGTTCACGTCGAGGAAAATGCCGATCGTTTGATTGAACGCTTTCGATTGATGGGTGCCGAGGGGCAAGACCTTGGGACGGTGCAAGTTCTTCTCGACAAAGATCAAAACTTGCTTTCGATGACGGTCCAGTAGCCTTTTTCAAGTTTTATATTCTCTGAATATCTGCCGATAGGTCCTTATGGCAAAGGACCGAAAGTTCCCGGATTCAAATAATGCATCAAACGATGCCGTGCTTGGTTTGGCTTCACCCAAAGATCGATTGGCGGCCTATATCTTGGATTGTATCTTGTTGCTGCCGATAGTGCAGTTGCTACAATCTCCATTTAAAAAATGGATTATGGAGTCTTTTCTATTTAACGAGGGTGCTAACGTCTCGACCTTTCGTGTTTTCAACCTTTTGATTTTTGTGTCTCTTTTTATCCTCTATTACACTTTCATGATTGCCTGGAAAGGGCAAACTTTGGGTAAAATGTTTTTCTCGATAAAAGTGATCTCGTACCATGGTCAGTTGGGAGTGGTGGAGTCTTTTTGGCGAGCGGTTTTCATTTTTCTGGAGATGCTTTCCTTAGGGCTGCCTTTTGCGGCGATCTTTACTCATCCCATGCGACGACCGATCCATGATCGAATCGCAGACACATTCGTGATTAGTCATAAAAATCCTGTGAGTTTTCCACATCGATCGGAAAGACGCCGTGCCCAGTGGGCCAGTGGTTTTATGTCCCTTATTATTGGTGTGACTATTTTAAGTTATGTGATGACTGACTCAAAAACCTCGATCGCAGTTCTTGACGATCTTGAGGCCTGTGACAAAGCCGTTGCAAAAGTTGATGCCAACTTGGAGAGAATATACGAGCTGCACTTACTCGGGCAAGTTTCCGACTTGTGCTTGCAAAATCAAGCCAGAGAGTCCTTATGGCAATCAAAAGATAAAGCCCTTGCTCAATTCGCCATGGCTATGGCTGTACGTGAAGATTTACCAAAAGCCAAAGAGTACATTAATACGCTTTGCAAAGAAAACGAGAACAGTCATCTTTGTCACCTAAGCCTATGGACTTTGCGCGATCCTCAGCACCAACGAGCCGAGTTTGTTAAGCTACAGAAAAAAATGACCGAGATATCGCCCTATAATTTTGTTCGAATTTACCTTGCGGCTCTTATGAATAATGATCGTGACTATGTTGGCGCGCAAGAAGTATTAAAACCTATTGATCATCCGGGATTGTTGGAGCCTGTTGTGGGGGCTCTGACTTTTCATAGTCTGCTAGGTCAGTTAAAGTGGGATGAAGCTTTTTGGGTGGCCAAGACCCATGCTCGTCTGGGGGATGACAACCTCCTTTATTTTATGCAGCTTGAGCTTAAAAAAAGTCAATTAAGTACTCAGCAACAAATTCAGCTTCTCGACTACTTCTATCCCAGTCTTTCTGATAAATCTTCGCGCCAACCGGCTTCGACCAAAAAAATCCCTAATGAAATTCGTGACATCTACAATATCCTTGAAGGGCGACTATGATTGTCCCTTTTCTTGATGGCTTTATGACATTCAGTCGGGTTCCGATCACTTGGCTTTTGATTATGTTGAATGCCTTTTTGTTTTCACAAAATTATTCACTTTCTAAAGATTGCCAGCAGGAGTTTCAGTCTTTTTATAAGAATGATGACTTTCTTTACACTCAAGGTCAACTTTATAAGCAGTACAGTCAGAAACGCGATGTTGCCAAAGTGAAGGATATGGCGACTTTAGGGCGTCTTGCTTTTCGTGACGAGTCTTTTATGCAAATGGCTCCGGCGAGTCCTTGGCAAGGTGATCAAATTGCAATTAAGGCCTGGCGTGCCGAAGTGCAAAATTTTTTAGTGTTGCGAGCCTATTATCCTCCGGTCCTTCTTGGAGTTAGTGAGATCCAAAATGATTTTTTCTCGACCATAAGTTACCAATTTTATCATGAAGGTTTTGCCCACTTGCTGGGGAATGTTCTGCTGATTTTGATCGTCGGTGGTTTTCTTGAAAGGCGTTACTCGGGATTCACAGTCTTTTTTGTGTATTTGGTTGGTGGTAGTTTAGCAGCCTTTGCTTTCATATCTTTGGGCAGTTTGAGTGGTGCACCACTGGTTGGGGCGAGTGGTTCGCTTTGTGCGCTCCTTGGGTTTCTTTTTGTTTCCGATTTTAGAACCAAAACTCGTTTGTTTTATATTATCTTACCCTATCGAAAATATATGGGATTTGTCTTTGTACCAACGATGTATTGGGTTCTATGGTTGTGTATGGCGGAGGATCTCTCTGGCTGGCTAGCGCAACCTTCAATGTTCTCCGGTGGGGTCGCCCATGGAATTCATCTTCTAGGATTTGTTGTTGGTGCGATGATGGCTGTTGTCTACAAGAATCTTAATTCGACGTCACCGTCGGTTCCCAGCGAATCTCTTGTCTCAAATTAGCTAGTAGGTTTTGGCCGACTTGCAAGGGGCCAACCCCTGCGGGGGTTCCCGTTAAAATAAGATCGCCAGCCTGCACAGGAAAATGATGTCGAATAAACTGGATGATTTCGGGTAGTGAAAAAATCATGTTCTTGATTTCACCTTTTTGCTTGAGGCTTCCATCGATGTGAAGGTCAAAGTTCAATTGATTCCACCAAGTCTCGCTTTTAAAAGGAACCGAGGGCGAGCAGGGGCAGGCTCCTTTAAAGGATTTTGCTAAGGTCCACGGTTGGCTGTTTTTTTTAGCTTGTTCTTGCAAATCACGGGCTGTGAGATCCAGCGCCAGAGCCACTTGACTTGGTTGCAAATTTTGATCGATAAAAACGCCGAGTTCCAGTTCGTAGTGAATATTTTTGCTAAAGTTAGGAAGAGTGACAACATCGGTGCGCTCATAGCACGCCCCACTTTTTAAGAAAATCAAAGGTTTCTCAGGTAAGGGGGCGCCCATTTCAGCGGCATGGTCCTTGTAGTTGCGCCCAACACCCCAAATGTTTTTGGGAATTAGAGGTGCTTCCATAGTCCCTCCTCAATGGAAAACGAAAGAACTTCGGCACAATGAAACATTTTGTGTTTCAAGTCCATAGAATCGGTAGGGATCATATGAGCAGCGGCAGCCAGCCAATCACTGTGGGAGCAGATCATGAGGTTTCCACCAAACTCCTGTTGTTCGACTCGATAAAGGAAGTTTCTCACTCTTGTGTTAAAGTCGGCTTCACTTTCGGCCCCTCGCATCTGATCCAATTCAGAAAAAACCTGGACATTGAGGTTTCTTTTTTCAGCCAAAGGTTGCACGGTCATCAGAGCCCGCTTCTTCGGTGAACTGAGAATTCGGCTGACCGATTGCCAGCGAGAATCTGTCGCCAGCGATTGGGCCTGTTGCAATCCCTCTTCGTTAAGGGGCACGTCCCCCATGGTAAAATTTCGTGTTCCGTGTCGGAGTAGAAAAACCTGCATAGAATGCAATTTTAACAAAAAGGCGGGCCGATGTTAAGCTGGCTTTTTAGGTGGCGGGATGTTAGGTTGTCGGCATGCAATCCCATCCTATAAAAAGCTCAGGTCAGCTTAAAGGTTATATGTCGGCGGATAAAACCGTGCGAGCGTCGGTGGTGGTAATGACCGACCTGGTTGAGGACCTCAGCAAGATGTTGGCCGCATCGCCCAGCTCTTCGGTGGCGGTGGGGCGCTTGTTGGTGGGAACGGTTTTAGTGGCCAGCCAATTGAAAGAAAAGCAGGCCATGTCGATTCAAATTTCGGGATCGAAATCCATCCAGAAAGTTTTTGCCCACGCCCAATACGATGGTCTTTGTCGAGCCTACATCAGCGAGAAAAAAGCCCCTCTTTCATTAGACAATAATGTGTTGTCACTCAAGCCCTTGATTGGCGAAGGGATTTTGCAGGCTGTGACTTACATCCCCAATCAAAAGCATCCCGTTGTCAGTAAAGTGGAGTTGCAAAGCGGAGAGATTGGCGAGGATATCGCTTACTTTTTAAATCAATCCATGCAAATACCCTGCTTGGTTTCTTTGGCCGTAAAAATTGGTAGCGAAGCTCAGGTCATAGCCGCCGGGGGCGTTTTGATAGAACTGATGCCAGGTCACACTGAAGAAACCTTGCGAACGATTGAAAACCATCAAAAGTTCGCTTTGCCCTTGTCGACTTTAATCGAAGAAGGAAATGAATTTGAAACTCTTTTGAAAAATCATTTGGGTGACATTCCAATGCACGAGGTAAAAGCGCAGTCTGTCGATTACGGATGCACTTGCACTCGTGACAAGGCCTCTAGTTCTTTGCAACTGTTGCCAAAGGAAGACTTTGAAGATATCTTAAGGTCTCAAGAGTCCCTAAATGTAGATTGTGAGATGTGCGGCTTAGTCTATCAGTTTTCGTTTAAAGAAATAAATGCCATTTATGTACAATCGGGAAAAGCCGACATCCATTAAAGATTGGCTAAAATAGCCTGAGTGAATTCTTCCGTGCTGCCGGTTCCACCCAGGTCTGGGGTCCGCGCTTTTTCAGACTTCAAAGCTTCGACGAGGGCGGCGAAAATTTTGTCGCCGTAGTCTTGCATTCCCAGGTGCTGAAGCATCATGATTCCTGATTGAATTAAAGCTGTGGGGTTGGCCCGATTTTTTCCCGCAATATCGGGAGCCGAGCCATGCACGGCTTCAAAAACGGCGAGTTCTTCTCCGATATTGGCTCCGGGAACGACCCCCAGTCCACCAACCAAACCGGCGCAGAGGTCACTGAGAATATCTCCGTAAAGATTGCCGGTGACAATAACATCAAAAGACTCCGGCCAACGTACCAGTTGCATACAGCAGGCATCAATAATCACATCTTTAAATTCTGTTGCCGGGTATTCAGTAGCGACTTTGCGGCAGGCTTCCAGAAATAGGCCATCTGATTTTTTAAGGATATTGGCTTTATGGGCAGCGGTGACAATCTTACGTTGTCGTTTTTGAGAAAGATCAAAGGCATATTTTGCTATTCGAAGAGAGGCTTTGCGGGTGACTCTTTTTTTAGAAATTGCGGTGTCTTCATCCAGCATTTCCTCGTCACCAATGTATAGACCCTCTGTGTTCTCACGGACGATGACAAGATCCACCTTAGGATAGAGGCAGGGAACATGGGGTAGGTTTCGAACGGGCCGGACATTGGCATACAAATCAAAAATTTTTCGGATCTGAACATTTAAGCTGGTGTGTCCTTCGCCCACCGGGGTCGTCGTCGGTCCCTTGAGTGCCACTTTGTTTTCTTTGATGGTCTGCAGGGTGGGATCTGGAAGAAGTACGCCAAGATCATTAAGGGCTCGTTCCCCCGCATGAATCTCATCGAAATCTAAGGGAGCTCCAGATTTCACTAAGACCTCTAACGTGGATTTCATTATTTCGGGGCCGATCCCATCTCCAGGGATGACTGAGACTTTAACTGACATAAAAAAAGGATAACAGAATTTGGACTCTGGTTCTCTTTTTCGTCTAAAATCTAGACAGGTTAAAGAGTAGTAAAATTGAATATTTACAGGGCATGTTTGTCAAAATGAAAGAGTTACAATTGAGGCGCCGCAAAGGGGCACCCCTTATTTTGGGTGATAAGTCGAGAAAGCTAGTTTTTTCAATATGTTAATGGCCATCCGTCGGTTGGTCCCAGTTTTGTACTAGTAATAGGTATGAAACGAATCCGCTTGCGCTCATTCCTAATGCTGCCCTTTTTGATGCTACTGACAGCCTGTCCTAACCCTCCGCCTGCGGAAGAGTCTTGCAACTTTGTGCAAAACTCTTTTCAGCGAAGAGTGTCCTGGGCCCGTTTACCGGTTAAATTCTATTTGGACAAAGGCTCATTTGCCGGACCCAACGAAGATGTTTACTATCGTGCCGTTCGCGAGGCCATGGACGTCTGGAATGCCCAGTTTGATCAGCCTGTTTTAGAGCTGATTGGACGCACGGAAGACTTACCGGCACCCCGCCTTAACGATGGTGGCCGTGTTATTGCGGATGGCTACAATGGAATTTTTAGAGTCGAGAAAAGCGTTTTTGAAAACACCAATGTCAAAGATGAACAGGCGAGGACCAGTATCAGCTTTCGTGGAGATTATATATATGAGGCCGATGTGCTGATCGATGCTTCTGAGCGATTTTACTTTGAAGACGCTCCCATTCAGGCTTCGGAAGGGATGATTCAGTTTAAAAGTTTGATGATTCACGAGTTCGGCCACGTGTTAGGACTTGGACACATTGAAGACCCTGGTGTTGACTCGGTCATGTACCCCAAGCTTCAGTTTGGGGAAATGCGTCCGGCTCCGATCGTGACCAAAAGCGCCGAGGGTGAGGACGTCACATTGCTGGAACTCCCTGAAATTGATCGAGAATCAATGTCTTGCGAGTATCAGTAAAAAAGATAGGAACCTGTAAGGTTATTTAATTTGTCAGTCTTAGGGCGAAAGCCTAGGCTCTAAAGCAAGAGGAAAGAACACCATGGGTTTAAGAGAGAAAATGGGTTTAAAAAAGAAATTGGAAACGGCTCAGTCGTCCGCCGCTATTTCTCAACAGTATCAAGCTCCCAAACACTACAATGATGGGGATATTGAGCTGGATGCCATCGAACGTCTTAAATCCAATATAATGATGCTGGATGACCTTCAACAGCGTTTGCGTTTTATGAATGGTGAAATTGAGTCCATTATAGGCCGTCGTAAAAAGTCTTAAAATCCTTTAAATTTGATCTCTTCCCAATCAATGGCATAATAGATCTATGCTCTATCTAAAACGATTTTTTTTATTGTTGTTCGGACTTTTTTGTTCCGTAAGTCAGGCCCATGAAGTGAATTTTCAGCAATTGGAAAATTGTTTTGCGTGGACAAGATTGGGGTTGCGCTCCTCCGAGATGAGAACGGCGCCCGGAGTCCACTTTGTGGGTTCAGCAAGCCATGGTGCCAACGCCCGCATTGATTTGAATGCCTTAGTCTTTCACCTGACCCAGCCTGATCGAGTCGCAGTGGTCCAGCAAGGTGGCGGAGTTGTGTACAATCTTCCCGCTGACAGTGAGCTCCGTAGCTCTTGTGAAAGAAATCAGGGGCAAGGTGGGGTGGTGTTGCCTGTTTCGGGTTTTTTAAATGCCGGACAAAACTCTGAAACCATTGAAACACGAATTCGAGTTCAAGTGAGGAATGTGCCGGGGCAGCGTAGTGAGTTGTGCCCCATCTCTTCGGCCAGCCGACGGATGAATCCAACGGGACTGAATGGAACGACCATGTCCGACCAACAGTTGGAGGCCTTGGTTCAGCAAGCGGTCTTGCAGCACCTGACTTGGTTAGAAGAAAATGCAACACCTGAAAACACTCGGTTACTGCAAAGTAATTTCGACAGTGCCCTTAAGAACAGTGGGGCTTGTTTTTCGATTTTGCCCATGTTTACTGGTCTGGATAGAGCTCGAGATCGAGTGATGTGCCGGATACAAGCCAATTCGGGTGCATACTGTCCTCGTTCGGACGGCACTGCGGGTCAGACTGAAGTGCAGCAATAAATCAATGGCTGGATTCTTGGACCACTTCTTCGGCTTGCAGGTTTTCACCGTGCCGGTAACGATCCACTAAATTCTCATCATTGCTTGGAAAAGAAAACAGTAGAGCATGGCTGTTGGTGCCTTCGTCTTCTAAAGTCACGGCCATATAGTAAAGATGCTCGGCCCCTTCTTCGGCTCGAGAAAAATCTTTAATAAATGTAACCAAGGTGTAGCCGTTGGAGGTGGTGTTTCGCCAAATCTCATCGGCCTCTTCAATGGTTTCTTCTCTTAACTCAGAATAGTTTTGAAAAAGTGACTCTTCGATGTCGTTGGTTGAACGAACAATCAGCATGGCTTTGTAAAGGCCAAGAGCCAGATCGTCCCCCTCGCTAAGGGCATCGCCCTCGATGCCACCAAAGCCCACTTCCTCTTTGGTGCGATCGTAAACCAAATCGCCTCGACGGTAGATTTCACAAAGTGCATCGTAGCGGGTGGGAAAATGCAGGAAAACAAAAGTGGGAACATCATCGGCTAAATAAGTCAGAGCCACGTAAAAATAAATATCGTCATTTTCTTCGTCTTCAAAAGCTTTGATAAAGTTATAGATGACCATGCCTTCTACAGTTTTGGTGTCTTCCCAGACCTCATCCGGGGAGTGGAGCAGGTCTTCCAACTGCTCTTCCATGCCTATGGATTCTTCATCGGTGTAGTCTTCTTTAGTGCGAAGCTTAAGGAACTCTTTTTCCAGCTTTTGAATCGGAGTTGCAAAATGTTTGAGCACCTCTTCTTCGGAATCAAATATGAGATCGTTCTCTTTGTCGATTATGATCGTCTCTTCTTGCATATCGGTCTCTTTCTTTTTGCTCACTACCTAATGATACTCGCTTTAACAGGCCCAAGGCTATGCTCATGACTTACAATGTCAAATTGATACGAGCCTTTTTTTTAAAAATACTCACCAATGTCTCAAGAAATGGACTTGCCTGCCAAGTGAAAAGTGTCTCAAAATGAAACTAAGCACATATCATTTTCAGGGATGAACCGATCGCAAGGAGGCGAAGGTGGTAGACTTGACCTACGAATGCTTAGAGCAAATGGATAATCTCATTTTGCAGTCTGCAAAAGGTGTTCATTTACTCTTTGAGAAGTCAGAAATTGTAGCCGCACTTAATGATCGCAATCGTCACAATGATGAAAATGATATTGAGAAGCTTAAGAAAATCCAAGAAGTCTTGTACGAGTTTATAAGCCTTAAAAACTATTCTGAAAAAAGAGAGTTTTTAAAGTCACTTAAGAAAGACGAGCATTCATTGCTTATCCGAGCCTACTTCAAGATTGTAGAGAACTCGATGCTCAATAAAGTTAAAATTCGTCACTAAGGCTTCACCCCTCTCTGGCCGATAGGGAGGGGATGAAATGGTTTTTTTTATTGTTTTTCCTACCGCAAGTCTTGTTCGGAGAATACCGAGTCTTTGAGCTGCGCATTGTGAATGATAAAACTCAAAAATCACGCACAGTTCACTCGACCTTAGACTGGATTCAGTATCCTGAATACCATCATTTGAGCCGTAATGAACGGGTCGAACTGGTGGATCATTGGATGTGCTGGAAGCGCGCCTATGGAATGTTTAAGCCCCTGTGCAAAAGACCGGTGACCGGCGACACACTAAAGGCCGAAATTGATGGGCCCTGACCCCAGATAAGCTCTTTCCCGTGTTACTCTATGAGATGAAGGCCGAGGTCCATGAGGGACCTCCCATGAACCTAGGAAGGGTTGATCCGTGGCTTCTGAGTACAATATAAAAAAAGCCAATCATCGCCAGCAAATGGAAATGTTGGATCGTTTGCAACAACACCAACTGCAAACGAAAAAAGACCGTCATAAACAAGAGATGTCGGAGATCCGCAATCGGCACGGTATTGAAAAGTCGGAGATGCAAACCAACCAGAAGACTCAACTGGAAACCATTAAGCAAAAGAATGATACCTTTGTTCAACATGAACGTTTGAACCACCAGCAGCGATTGGATCAGCAAAAGCTTCAGGCGCAAAAAGACTATCAAAAAGCAGCTAGCGAAAAGGCACGAGAAAACGCTCGTTTAAAACAACAAGCGCAAGTCGAAAAAGAGCGCAATATTGCTGTTCGTGACCAATCCCGACAGGCGGTGGCCGAAAAGAAAGCCGTGACTGAAATTCAATTGGAAGAAATGGATAAAGAGTCTCGATTTCGTGTGCAGCAAAAACAGGCGCAAATGCAGGAGAGAGAAAAAACTTTGCAGCAGACCCATAACGGTGAAGTGCAGAGGATCGAACAGCAGGGGCAGGAGAGGATTGCCGATCGTAGAAATAAGTATCAAAAGACCGAGCGCAACCAAGTGGAGCAACACAATCAAGAGCTAGAAAGAAATCAAAATAAGTTTCAAGGTGTAAAAGAACGTCAACACAACTATTACCACAAGCAATTGGATGAGGACGAAGAGTTCTTTCAAAAGCAGATTCTGCAGCAGCGTGGAGAATACACTCAGAAATTTCAAGATAATGAAAAATTTAACAAAGCCAGCTTTCGGGGCCAAGAGGATCGATTGGCTGAAGAGATGTTCAAGTTAAAAAAAGACTTTATTTCCACGGTCGACTTCTATGAAGATCGCAAACAAGACCCCTTTTACTCATTGGTCGATTTCGGCGCCGAGTTTCAGGAAGGCGAAGCTTTTTACGAGGTGACGGCCAAGATTCCGGAGCACGAGATGAAAAATGTGCGGGTTCACATTCAACCCAACAAAATCTCTCTGCAGGCCACCCGCGAGCATGAACAAGAGTTTAAAAAAGACAATGAAAAGATTGGCTCCAATATTGCGCAAAGCATTCGCCAAGAATTTGAATTGGCAAAACCCGTCGATTTTGAAAAGGCGGTTAAGACCTACAAGGACGGTACGCTCACTGTGGTGGTTCCCAAAAAAGGTTACTTTCAGTTTGGAATGAGCTGAGTGGAAATGGTCAAAACTGTAACATAACAATTGTAAATTCTCAGCTTGCTTTAACTTCTTCCTTTTATAAAATGTGACCAATCACATTGATTCAATAAAGGAGTCTTCATGAAATTTATTCTTTTCTTAATCACACCATTACTGGCTACATCTCTGGCTTGGTCCAACGATGTGACTGAACTAAAACAAGAGATCACCGTTTTAGCAAAAGCCAATACTTCTGAAATTCAAAACCAGGCCCAAGTGCGGAAAGAGCTGGATGTTTTGATAGCTCAGTTGACGGCCAATCAACCCCTAGTCAGCGAGCAAGATTGGGTGAAGTTTGCTCCTGGAAGTTGGCGACAAATTTGGTCGGATGAGGCCGACAACTCTCCACAAGGATCCTTGCCCCGGGATTTGACGAAGATTTTTCAGTATGTATCTCCAGAAGGACGGGCCGTGAACTTTGGTGAAAGAACCTTGCCAAACAATAAAAAAGTCACCTTCGCGCTGGAGGCCGTTGGTGCCGTCACCGGTAATGCCCAGAACACCAAAATATTAAACGCTTTCTCACGCAGTCAGGGCTTAGCCAGTGGCGAATACCTGTCGAATTTGGCTCACGATATTTTATCGGGGGATTTACAAATCTTTACTGGAGTGAAAGCGGGAGTTTTTCCAAAAGGACCTATCGGTGCAGAGAGTGATCTCACGATTCTATTTTTGGATGAAGATTTAAAAATCGGAACGGCTCCCAATGTTTACACCGGTGCCAGTGAGATGTTTGTGCTAGAGCGAGTGGTCTCTGTTCACTAAGGCTTAGGGCAATTGAATTCGGTCCGTTTCATTGATAACAGGACCGAATTCATCGTTTTGCCATCGTTTTTTGGCCTGCTCAATTTTTCCGGCATCGTGGCTGACAAAGTTCCACCAAATATGTCGCCCTTCAGGGAAGGGGTCACCACCCAAAAGCATAAATTCACAGGATTGGTGACAAGAAAAAGAAATATCCTCGCCCTGGTTAAAAACAATCATATCAAATTTAGAATAGGCTTGACCCTCAATCGTTAATTCTCCTTTGGTCACATAGACAGCGCCCTCTTGCTTACTGGTGATCGGAAAGGTCATGCTTCCAGCGCCCTCGGCTTTTCCGTTGAGGTAAAACAGTGGAGAGTAAACCGGCAAAGGTGAACTTGCTCCGAAAGCTTTGCCTGCAATAAGACGCAGCTGAAAACCATCGAGATCGATCAAAGGTAGATCACTTTCTTTTTGGTGTACAAAGCTGGCGGCTACTTCTTCGGAATTTTTAGGGAGTGCCACCCAAACTTGAATGCCTTCAAGATGACGAGTGCCCGATTCTATGTGGGAGCGCTCACTATGGGCGATGCCTGAGCCCGCCGTCATCCAATTCACTTCGCCCGGGCGAATGACTAACTCATTGTTCAGAGAGTCGCGATGCAAAATTTCACCATCAAATAAATAGGTAATGGTCGACAAGCCGATGTGAGGGTGGCTGCGCACAACCATCGGGGTGTCCGGAGTAATTTCTGTCGGTCCCATATGATCCCAAAAAATAAATGGGCCGACTAAGCGCTGCTTCGGGTGAGGAAGAGCTCTTCGTACTTTAAAATTATCTCCCAGATCTTTGGCTTTGCCTTGAATCAGCATTTTCATAAAAGTTCTCTCCCTCTTGTAGAAACGAGGGTAGCCGGAATGGCACCGGAATTCCACTCAAATTTCGGGAGGGACTCATGAGGTAGAGGCCTGCGCTTCAATACTTTGTCTCTGTTTTTTTTGATGTCACTGGTGGAAGACCCAGTTCGATGGAGTTTTTTAAAGTTACAAACTGAACACCTCGGTGACAATCTGCGGACTTTATCAGTAGCCCTCGGGGCTGATCGGGTAGCATCGTTAAATATCTAATATTATTGATTTTTAATTGTTTCATCTTGAGACAGAGGTGGGGTTTTGGGCTCGATCCTTGCATTTAACTATAGTGTAAACAATGAACCGGGGGACAAATCGATGAAAAACCATAATGACCTTACCTTTATCGGAAAAATGACAGTCTCGAAATTTCGTTTAATTTTTCAATTTTTTATTCCCGTGAGTCTATTTTTAATGGCAGAGTTGGCAAGCGCTCAGGTTTACAATGGGTACAATATTCGATCAACACCAGGAATGAATGGTCGAGCCATTGCTCTGACCAATGAAAGCTGCGAGCTCACGGGACAGCACCGAGGAAACAGTCGGGAGGTTCAGTGCCAGGGCTCCAATGGGGTCTTTACCGGTTGGATTAACCGGATGGGAGTTGAACCTAGTTACCGTAATCGGCAAGTCTCAACCATTCAGGCCGCGGCCACACCAATGAGAGGTGTTGGAGATATTTTGTTTAGTCGAAGACCTGAAACGGCTTCTCGAGTCCCTCGAAGTCCAGTGGCCACCGCGCCATCGGGTGATACCGTGGCAAGTTTTACCCGGGCCATTTTGCAGGTCACCCCAGAACGGGTTCAAGAGCGAAATCGACTGACAAGTGTGAGTCGTCGCACGCGCGAGAATGTTGATTTAATTCAAATGCCAGAGGTTCAAGTTCAAGGGGATGAATTAGGAAGTCCCCTTTGTGGCGCTTACCGCGCCAGAAACCGCTCACCTCTTTTCTTTACTCCCCAAGCGGGTTGCATGATGGCCGCTGTCGCTCAATCTTGGCGTCAAAACCACTGCCCCAACAACGACGATCACTGCCGCTTGGTTGTTGGGGACGCTTCCCACGGAGATGGAGTGCCCAGCGACTGGCCCCACAGCACTCACCGTGATGGTCGGTGCATTGATATTTACCTACCAAGACGACCCGGAGGAGGGCTCTCTGACTCTGCAGGGAGCCGAGGGGCTGCCAGTCGGGAATTGACAACCGCTCTGGTTCAAACCCTGGTTGACCACGGTGCTGCCCCTAACTCGGATGCGGCTCCTGGGTCAGGCGTGATTCACAATTCTAATATTCCTCACACGATTTCTTGGGCTGGTCATGGAAATCATATCCACGTTTGCTTTCCTGAACACTCTTCCAACCAAAGAATCTGTGAGCAAACCCGTTTTGATACCGGTCTGTGCCCAGAACTGACAATCCCGCAACGTCATGACGGAGAGCGTGGAGAACCTTGGAACCAGCCACTGGTGGAAATCTAAAAGCGATGATTTCGCAGGATTGAGAGCGCCTCGAAATTGTAAAGTAGTGAATAAAAAAAGCAGTCAATGGGACTGCTTTTTTTATAATTTTTTTTTATTTCTTAGCTATTAGATTAAAATCGCCTTGATCCGATTCAAAGTCCAAGTCAACGTTGATGCTTGTTTCTTTCCAGACCTAATGTAATAATTTCTACTGTTTGGTCTAAGAGGGGGAATTGATGAGTCTTACAAGCAAGATTACATGTGTAGCAATACTACTGTGCTCTCTATTGTTAATTGTCGCAACAGGTCGGGTAAATATCAGGAACTTTGAGAAAGTCCAGCATTCCATAGAGGAGATCTACAAAGACCGTCTTGTGGTAAAAGGTCTTATTTTCGAACTGTCCTCGTTGCTCAATAGAAAGGAGATCGCTATCATCTCGGGTGATCAAAACTTTTTTAATCGCACCAATGAGTCAATCAATTCTCAGATTGCAGATCATCTTCAGGCCTTTCGTGAAACCTACCTGACAACGAATGAAGAAGTGACGCTCAATCGGTTTTCGGAAGGCATTAAAAATCTTGAATCGATTGAAAAAAAGATGAATCTTTTAGATGGAGTCGTTCTCACTCGGGTAGAGTCTAGCGAGCTGAAAAGTCGGATTAAAAGTTTACAGGATGACTTGAGAACCTTATCGAGTATCCAGCTGTCAGAGGGAGAGCGGAAACTGAGAACCAGCGAACGGGCCGTGAAGTCCATGCATGAATTCGAGAGTATTGAGAACTATGCAGTGCTGACCCTAGGTTTCCTGATATTGGTGTTCATTTTGGTTCCAGGCTCTCGGAAACAGCAGAATGGGCAGGCGTCGACGGATATTTCCGCATCTGCTGGCTAAGGGACAGGAATACCACTGTTTTTTGTTTTCCGTTAAAATAGAGCTTGGGAAGCATTTTAAAATACCTAGCCTATCGAACGAGATGGATTCATCCCTGTGGGTTCTGAAGTTAGGAAACGGCGCGGCTGGTTCGCGCGATAGACCTTTGCCATCCTTGGCAGTAGACTGTGTCAGCTATGTTGAAGCTCTTTATACTCACTTTCAGTTGTCTCGTCTTTCTTCCCATTGCCAGCGCCAGCGAACAGCAAAGAATATTGATTGTCGGTGATTCACTAACCGCCGGTTACGGCGTGTCTAAAGGCGACGCCTTTCCAGCTCAACTGGAGCAATTGATTCAGAAAAAGCATCCAGAAAAAAAATATCAAGTGATTAACGCCGGCTCGAGTGGTTCTACCTCAGCCAGTGCCGTCAGTCGCCTGCGCTGGCATTTGAAAAAGAAACCAAAAATATTGGTTTTAGCCTTAGGGGCCAATGATGGGCTTCGAGGCACGCCTTTAGAATCTACAAAGGCCAACCTCGCGACGGCGATTGATTTGGCTCAACAGAATCAGATCAAAGTTTTTTTAGCTGGCATGAAATTGCCAATGAATTATGGGAAAAAATACCGTCAGGATTTTGAAAACGTCTTTAAAGATTTGGTGCGCGAGAAGAAAGCAGCCAGCATCCCATTTTTGTTAAAAGGGGTGGGAGCTGACCCGAACCTTAACCTTTCAGATGGTATTCATCCTAACGAAAAAGGTCACAAGATTGTGGCCGATACGGTCTATCAGGCGATCAAAGGTGATTTGTGATTTTACAAGTTAAAGATCTAAGAAAAAGTTTTACTCAAGGCAAACGAACCATCGATGCTTTAAAGGGTGTCAGTTTTCAAGTCGAGAAAAATGAAAGCTTGGCGATTGTGGGGCCCTCGGGGAGTGGAAAGACCACCCTACTTTCTTTGTTGGCCGGTTTGGATCAAGTCAGTGCTGGCGAAATCAACTTTGATGGGAATCCCATCCACAATATGTCAGAAAGAGAACTCAATGCCTTTCGAGCCCAGAATATTGGAATTGTTTTTCAACAGTTTCACTTGATGCCCCATCTTTCGGCCTTAGAGAATGTGGCTTTACCGCTTGATATTTTAGGGCAAGACAATTCCGAGGAACGAGCGCGATCGATGTTGGTCCAGGTGGGCTTAGGAGATCGGGTCACCCATCGCCCTCATCAACTGAGTGGGGGAGAGTGCCAAAGAGTGGCGATCGCTCGTGCCTCCGTGACCAATCCTAAAATTTTATTGGCTGATGAGCCTAGCGGGAATTTAGACACGGAGACCGGTGCCAAAGTCATGGATCTGTTGTTTCAATTGGTTGAGGACCATGGGATGACACTGATTCTCATCACCCACAATGAAAAATTGGCCCATCGATGCCAAAAACAAATACATATTGTTGGCGGTCAGCTGCAATGAATTTGTTTAAATATGCCTGGCGTGAATTGTTCAATCACCGCCGCTTCTCCCTTCTTTTTGTTCTAAATCTGTCTCTCGGTTTGGCAGGCTTCATTGCTTTGGACGGCTTCAAAGTGTCGTTGGATCAAACGATCAAAGGGCGTTCAAAGGCTGTTCTCGGTGGAGACTTTGGGCTCTCAGCAAGGCGCCCATTGGCCAATGACGAGATCGGTGTGGTCGAGGGGGTTCTCGCCGATAACTTCGAATCTTCGTCGATGACAGAGATGTTTTCAATGGTTGCCAATGGCAACAGGCGATCTCGCTTGGTGCAAATCAAGGCGATCGATAAAAAATATCCTTTTTATGGGGATGTAGTTCTTGAAAAACAAGGTGTTTTAAATGCGAGCCTGCATGATCGTCTGCAAAAAGAAAAAATAGTTTGGATTTACCCAGAACTGGTACGGCAATTGGGCGTCCAGGCTGGCGATAAATTGTTTATCGGCGATGAAGAGTTTTTAGTTGATGATGTGGTGGTTGATGATGCGGCTGCTGGTCTTTCCACAAATATGGCGCCACGTATTTACTTGAATAAAGAAAATTTAGTGCCAACAGGCTTGCTGCGCAAAGGGTCGATTGCCTGGCATTCAGTGATTTATAAGTTACCCAGCCGCAACAGTGAAGACTTGGACCAGTACCGGGAAACGATTTTTAAAATTCTCGATTCACCGGAAGTGCAGGTGTTCACCCACGAGAATGTCAGCCAACAGATGACGACTCTAATTCGTCGACTGAACGATTTTTTAGGTCTTTCCTCTTTGGTTGCATTATTTTTAGCTGCGGTGGGTTCGGCTTTCTTGTTTCGCTCTTACTTTCGGCAACGGATCAAGCAGATGGCCACCTTGCTTTGCTTGGGTGCCAGTCGTCCCATGGCTTTTGGTTACTACGTCGTCCAAGTTTTTATCTTAGGGTTGATCAGCTCGCTGACTGCCATTCTGATTGGGTTTCTTATTGTTCCTGGCTTGGGGGCCTTAACTCGAGACCTCTTGCCCTTTCAGGTGCAGTTCCAATTGGATCCCTGGACTCTTGTGCTGGGGCTTTTGATTGGGACTTTGGGGAGTCTATTGATTTGTCTGCCTATGTTAGTTTCTATTAAAGATTTGCGCCCCTCAGTTTTGCTAGTGGCGGAAAACAATCCGTCTCAGACCCTTTACCTTTGGGGCGTCATTGCTAGTCTGCCATTTTTTATCATGTTTTGGGGTATGGCGGTTTGGCTCTCACACTCGTATAGCATTGGCAGTCTTTTTACCGGCTTGTTTATGGCTGCCGGAGTTTTGTTGGGAGGAGGAGCTGTGCTCCTATTCTCGATTTTAGAAAAGAGAAAAGGGGTCACTCCATTGAGTCTGCGCTGGGCTCTTCGTGACCTCGCTCGCAAACGATTTGCAACGCTGGCTGGTTTTGTAGCGATTGGACTAGGGGCCCTGTTGCTAAATATTATTCCCCAGTTGCAGAAATCATTGCAGGCCGAGCTGCAGAGGCCGGATCAATCCAAGTTGCCCAGTTTGTTTATGTTCGACATTCAAGAAGAGCAACTACCGGCTTTTGAAAAAGTCTTAGCCGAACAACAAGTAGAAGTGGATTTTATTTCTCCGATGATTCGAGCTCGATTAACCAGCGTCAATAAAGAAAACTTTGACAAAGGAGAAGGTTTGTCAGAGCAGTTCTCTCGAGAAGAAGAAAGAGAGATGCGCTTTAGAAATCGCGGTTTCAATCTAAGTTATCGCAGCGAACTGAGCGAGGCTGAGAGTCTTGTCGAGGGTCAGGCCTTTGATGGGGAATACATCGAAGGCAGTGGAAAGCTGCCGCAGATATCCGTTGAAAAAAGATTCGCCGATCGCCTAGGTTTGAAGCTGGGAGATGTACTGGAATTTGATATAGAAAGTGTACCAATTTCAGGTAAGATTACAAACCTTCGTTCCGTCCGTTGGACCTCTTTTCGGCCCAACTTTTTTGTACAGTTTCAACCGGGAGTGCTTGAGGTCGCTCCGAAAACATTTGTCGCAACTTTACCTAACCTCAATGCAGAGAAAAAATATAAGTTGCAAGATGAGTTGGTAGAAAAGCTTCCAAATGTTTCTATGGTCGATGTGTCTCGTATTGTTAAAAGAATCAGTGGCATCATGGAGCAAATGTCTTGGGCCCTATTTTTTATGTCTTTCCTGTGCTTGATGGCGGGATTCGTGGTGATCTATTCGATTGCCAATCATCAAGTCTCCTCGCAAACTTGGGAGGTGGGTCTGTTGAAGGCTCTGGGAGCGCCGTTTTCGACGATTCGCAATCAATTCCTATGGCAATTTGGGCTGCTTAGTTTTGTGGCTTTGAGCTTTGGTGCATTAGGCAGTTTGGCCATTAGCTATTATCTGTCTTCTCTTCTGTTTGATAGCCTATGGGTCTTTGATTGGGTGATCCCTCTCAGTTCAATCGTTGGCGGAACCGCGATAACCTTGATCGTGACTTATTTAGCCATTCGAGGCTCATTAGAGACCCGAAGCCAACAGCTTTTTTCTGAGCCGATGTAAATTAGAAAAAATCTTATCAAAATAGAAATTATAATCAATTTTTCTTAATCCAAAAATTAACCGATAATAAGTCTATATCTTGAATCGCTTAAAAGGAGGATTAATGAGAAGCCCAAATACAGCAGAGAAGCAAAACTTACGAGAACTGGCCACAGAGATACCAAAAGCCACCACCAAGATGGCGCAAGAAAAGTTCGATATCGCCACCATGAATCTAGATGGAGGCCTTAATGCTATTTTGGCCGATGAGTTCGCTTTGTTTACAAAAACTTTAAATTATCATTGGAATGTTACTGGACCTCGATTTTACAGTGTCCATGAATTTTTAGAGGGGCACTACAAAGAACTTTTATTGGTCATTGACAATGTGGCTGAACGAATTCGCCAAATGGGCAGTCAACCAATGGGAACTCTCGCCGAATTTTCTATACGCACTCACGTGACTGAGCGTCCTGGCGTCTATCCAGAGACTTCGGCGATGATCGCTGATCTACTGCAGGATCATAATATGATTTGCGAGGAAATTCGAAAAGTGTTGTCAGCCGATTCAAAGCCAGAAGTTGACACTGGGACCGAGGATTTTCTTTCTGGTTTATTGAAAAAGCACGAAGAGATGGCGTGGATGTTGAAGTCGACATTAAGCTAATTTAGTTAAATAAATGAATAATTGTAGAACGCGAATAAAATTAAGGAGAAAAATAGAATGCAAACAGTGAGCGAAAATAATTTTAAAGATAGAATGCACGAACTTGAAACTCGAATTGCAACCCTCAAAGAAAGAGCTAAGATCAGTAAAAAAAGTGCCAATGATGCTTCTGAAAAGCAGGTCAGGGCCTTGGAAGATCAATACAACTTGTTGAGGGCGGAGCTGGAAAAGAAGGAAGCAACGGCGAAAAAGGCATATTCGGATTTATCGGAGGGTGCAAAGAAGGCTTGGGATGAACTGTGGACAGGGGTTGATAGAGCCTTTAAAAACGTCCATTAGTCCAATCTCTCTAAGAGGGGTGCTATCGAGCATCCCTTTTTATTGATTGTGATTGAAGTAATCTTTTATCAACTTCGTGATCAATCTTCGATTGGTGCTGACTTTGGGTGTAATGGCCCATAGGTCAGATTCGACACCATTCAACTGTCCCAGTATTTTTAATTTTTTTTCTCGAACTGCGGTTCGTACACTTTTTCTGGGCATGATCGAAAAACAAGAAGAGGATTTGGTTATGACTCGCATAAGAGTGATATCATCCACTTTTCCGAGTAATTCAGGATGAATGTTGTGACGCTCGAAATAGTAATTGATTTCGGCCTGAAGCTGCCCTTCGTTAGAAAAAGCCAGGTAGGGGATTTGATCAAGGTTTTGTGGAAATGTTCCCTTGCTCAACTTTAGCTTAGGAGAAGCGACGGCCACCACTTGATCGCGACCCAGGGGAGTGTTTTGATACTTCTTTGATGAGGGAAGAGGACCATCACTTAACAGGATGTCGATTTCGGAATGATTGAGTTGCTTTATGAGATCCGACAAATGGCCTTGGACGATGTGGATTCGAACCGATTCATCTCGCCAAAGGCGGGTCGAAAAGTTATTTATGAAACTATTTGATAAAGACTGGATGGCTCCAATTTTTATCTCGAGTCGTTCTTTTTTATTGCTGAGGCGGGTGGAGTCGGCAAGACTGTCAGCCAATAGAAAAATCTCTTCCGCTTTCTTTAAAACTCGCTTGCCATTGGCATTGAGTTCAAGCTTACGATGCTTTCTAGTGAAAAGCTCGAACCCCATGTCGTCTTCAAGCTCGCGGACTTGCCCGCTGATTGTTGGTTGTGTCAAATTGAGGAGTTGGCTGGCGGCTTTCACCGAGCCTTCTTTTGCGACCACATAGAAATAATAAAGCTTATTCAAGTTAATTCGTTGCATGGTTTATTAATTAGATTATTTCTAATCGAAAAGCAAATAAATAACAATTTTTTTGAAGTTAAAAAATTTGCGATAATGATGATGATATAGTTAAGGAGGACAGATATGGAATTAACCATAAACTACAATGGGGTTGTCAAGAGTTCCGCCCTAAGTAACCACATCAAATACAATTTAGAGAAGGTTGAGCAGTTTGCTGATCTGGGTCGCAGCCGAGTTCATGTCTGGTTGGATAAAGAAACGTCTTTTTTAAGTCGAGGGTTGCCAGCCTTTCAGACCAAAATTGAAGTAAAGAAACCAGGGATCAAGGAAGTTTTTGCGGAAGCTAAATCCAATCATTTAGCCGATAGTGTGAACCGAGCCACCGATCGAATCAAAAAGCGAATTTTGAAAAATAAGAAAGGAGGTCAATATGATCAAAAGAGTAAAAGATCCGCTAAAAGAGTTATCTAAAAAGAAACAAAAAGAACCAACATTTTCTGCCGATGTGTTGTCGATGCAACCCGATATTCACTCGGCTCGACCAGGACGGGTACTGGCATTGGGTGATCCGAAGATCACTCGGTTGGTCAATCAGGACTTACAGAGTTTTGGTTTGGAAGTTCAAACCTTTTCTACTGCCAAAGAGTTAAAAGCGAAAGCCACTGGATTTGAAGATGCGGTTGTCTACTGTGCGCCTCTCGTACGCTCTGAAATTTTAAGTATCCATAAAGGGCTTCGTAAAAATTCGAAGTTAAGAAACTTGGCCTTTTTTGCTATTGTGCCCAATTGGGTCAATTCGTTTAAAGAACGAGAAATGTACAAGCGTGGTATCCGCATGATTTTCGAATGGCCTCGCGAGAGAGAAACATTCTCTTCAACCTTTGCAGCAGCCTTAGAAGGAGAGATTCTTCGAGTGCGGTCCGATGACTCAGACACATCCCTCCGCAAAGCTGTTATCAATCGCCTAATGAGCGAGTTCGGAGAATTCAATCCAAAATTGGACCTCAGCGTCTACAATGGCATTGTCATCGTAAGAGGTGCCGTGAAGTCAGTCGGTGAACAAACTCGACTGTCTAAGTTTTTAAATAGAATCCCAGGAGTTCGAGGTGTTGTCGATGGGTCTGTTCATGTCAGTGAAGACCGCTTACCTGGATTTGTCAGCACGCGGGCCAATCAGTTGTTGGATGAGATCGAAGGTATTCCAGAAAAGACGCTTATGGTTCGTGTGAGTCCTGATGAGCAAACATTAACCATTGTTGGCACCGCAGCCAGCTTAAAAACCTTGGAAAAAGCTAAACGCAAAATGTCACTCTTTAAAGGAGTTAAATTGGTTCAGTCCGAGGTTGAAGTCTCGCCTCACTTGCATTCGAGAGATTTAGCTTTAGCTAAAAAAGCCCAACGAGTCGTCAATAAGATCACACTGGGTAGTCCGAATAGCACCGAAGTTAAGGTTTTACGTGGGGAGGCCTTTGTCAAAGGCGAAGTTTTCAGCCGAATAGAGTCGAGTCAGGTTGAGAGTGCGATTCGAAAGTTACCCGGGATTAAGGCCGTTGTGAATCGACTGGAGATTGATCAATCACCGATCTATTCAGTTAAGTAGTCATTAATATTCAAAAGGAGGAATTTTGATCCAATTTATTTACAGAATTTTTATTTTCACAGCTTTGATGATCGTTATTGGAGCTGCCGCAGTCGGCTTAACCGCTTTGGCTCCGGGAGCCGCTGCTTTTCCATTCTTTTTCTTAATGCTAATGATTCCGGCCTTGGTTTTCTTGTTGTTCACTTACCAGGTTATTTATGATGATACGGTTCGCAGGGTTGCTAACCGAGGGCGAAAGGAGCTGGCTCAAGTGATGCTTCGAAGGGGGAGAAATCTGGATAATGTAAAAGTCAGAAAAGCCAATCTTGAACGCTTGAACCTTGAAGGCTTTTCAATGCGGGGAGCCGACCTTACTGGAGTTATGATGACAGGAACTAAAGCGCAGTCGATCGATATGACAAAGGCTGAGGCCGCAAAATCAAGTCTGAGTCGAGGAATTTTCAAATACGGACGATTCCTCAAGACCAACCTTAGTAGAAGTAGAATGCGTTACGCCGACTTCACGGGAGCCAATTTTCGAAATGCTGACTTAAGAGGAGCGAATTTGAAGGGCGCTAATTTCACTCGCGCCAATTTTGACGGAGCCAAACTGGACGGTGCTGTTTTCAATAAAAAAACCCAATTACCCATGGATCACAATAGAGCCATGGATCGGGGCATGGTTTATATCTGATCTTTTTTCCAGGTTACTGCGTAAAGATCATGGCGTCGGTCTTTTAGGTTACGAACGGCACCGTTGGCTCGCGCCTCTAAAAGAGTGTCGACTCGAAGGTCCGCGATCGCCACCATCTCTACATTGGGGGTGGTGTCAGCGGCGATGCCATCGCGAGCAAAGGGGAAATCACAGGGGGTCAATATGCAACTTTGAGCGTATTGAATATCCAAGTTTTTCACTCTCGGTAAATCTCCCACATTTCCCGCCATCGCCACATAAATTTGATTTTCAATAGCTCGGGCTTGGCAGCAATACTTCACTCGGCAATAGGCTTGTCGATTATCGGTCAAAAATGGAACAAACAAAAAGTGGATCCCTTGGTTGACCAGGTGGCGCGTCAGTTCTGGGAACTCACTATCATAGCAGATCAGCACGCCGATCGGACCACAGTCAGTGTCAATCACTCGCACCTCGTCGCCCCCTTCAATTTTCCACCAATAACGTTCATCCGGGGTGGGATGAATTTTTTCCTGCTCATGAATAGAGCCATCTCTTAAGCAGATATAAGAAACGTTGCGAACTCCGCCTTCTTTCTTTGTGGGGTGGGATCCAGCGATGATATTAACATTGTAACGAACAGCCAATTCGGTAAACAATTTTTTAATGCGTTTGGTGTATTTGGTCATTTGTTCAATTGCCACATCGGGGGGGACCTCTTTGTTCTCAATCGAAAGCAACTGCATCGTGAACAGCTCTGGGAACAAAAGGAAGTCGGCGCGGTAGTCTCCGGCCACATCAACATAGTACTCAACAATCTGCGCGAACTCTTCGAAGCTCTCAACTCTCCGCATTTGATATTGGACTGACACAACTCGCACAGAATTTTGGCGGGGCGGTTTGTTTTTTGGGACGCTGATCGATTCGTACTCAGGATTCGACCACATTAAGTGTACGGCAAAACCCATGCTTTCTCGGTCACTCGGAATATAACTTTTTAAAACCCCGATCACCTGAAAACCATTGCGCAAATGAAACCCCAGCGTGGTGTCGCGGATTTTTTTATCCATCACTTTCTGGACATAGTCTTCAACACTGGTCACTTTTTTGTAGCGCTTGTGGAAGTTGGGGATTCGACCGCCAAAAACAATCCCTTTCAGGTTCTCGAACTTAACCAGGCGCTGTCGAGCATTGTATATACGTTGGCCAATTCTTCGCCCACGGATAGACGGGTCGACACAGGTTTCGTAGCCATAAAGAATGTCACCATTTTGGTTGTGGGTGGAGGCGAATCCGCCAGCGGTGATTTCGGACCACGTGTGAGGGGCCAGCGCCTTTTTTTCTTCGATCATAAGGCTTGCTGAATACGCCACAATTTGTTCGTTAAGTGCGGCCACAAAACAGCCGGCTTGGAAATTGGTGATTTGCCCGCGAATCATCTCTTTTGAATAGGGGGGCATGTCGACGTAGACTCTTTTAACCAATTCCACGATTTCGTCGATATCATCCAGTTTTGCATTGCGTATTTCTAAGGTTGCTTTTGATTTTGCCATGAGTCGATAATAGTCCAGGCGTCCGTTAAAACAACTGATGGGGGTGAATGTCATTCCTTTACAGTCTTTATTTTTACAATATTGACAGGATATTGGGCACAAATCTAGGATCAAAGGGTACTCAAGGAAGAGGGGTCTTATGAATTGTTTGTTGATTGTCTTTTTAGGCTTTTCTACGGCATGGGGTTTTAAAGAAAAAATCAGCCCCAAACTTCAAGAAATAACGCAGAAGGAAGATCAAGTCGATGTGGTGGTGTATTTTGACTCCCACGCCGAACTGTCGGCTTCCGAATCCATTTTAGACCGTGCCTCAAGGGTGAACTTTGTTGTCGACCAGCTAATTAAAGAGACTCAGGCCAGCCAGCGACCCGTTCAAAAATGGTTGCAATCCAATGGGATTGATTATGAGCCTTTTTTTTCTGCAAACGCATTGTTGATTCCTAAATTTCCAACGACTTTCCTTTCAACACTTGTCAAGTTCTCGGGAGTTCGCGGTGTAGGGGTGGATGTAGAAAGTCACCTTGATTCTCCTTTTCCCAAGTTCCCATGGCCAGAAAAAGAGGAAAATCAGTCCTCAAAAATTGGAGTTGCGACCCATTTAAAAACCATCAAAGTCGATCGAGTTTGGGATGAACTGGGCGTTACCGGCGAAGGTATTGTAGTGGCTGGACAGGACACCGGATATTACTGGCGACACAATGCTTTGAAAGAAAAGTATCGGGGATACAATCAAGGACAAGTCGATCACAATTACAATTGGCTGGACGCGATCTCGGAGTCTGTCTGCTCGCCTTCTGGTCAAGAACCCTGTGATGATAAAGATCATGGAACACACACCATGGGAACGATGGTGGGTGATGATGGGCAGGGAAACCAAATCGGTGTGGCGCCGGGAGCCCAGTGGATTGGATGTCGAAATATGAAAGTCGGCGTGGGAAAAGTTTCGACCTATATGCGCTGCTTTGATTTTTTTCTAGCGCCTTATCCCATAGGTGGAAACCCTCAACAAGATGGCCGGCCCGACTTAGCCCCCCATATTGTGAACAACTCGTGGAGCTGCCCGACCAGTGAGGGGTGCGCGGGCAATGAGTTCTACAATGTTGTTCAAGCTTATAAAGCGGCAGGAATCATGTTGGTGGCAGCTGCTGGAAATAATGGGCCCAACTGTGGAACCATCAGTCAACAACCGGGAAGCTACGCCGGAGACATTCTTGTTGTTGGAGCCTGGAATTCATTTTTAAAAGAAATTGCGTTTTTCTCCAGCCTTGGTCCTTCGCCATTTCAAAACCAACTGGCACCAAACCTTATTGCACCGGGCGGTTTTGTAAAATCTTCTTTGGCCTCGGGGCCAAACGCTTACGATGATAAAGCGGGAACTTCGATGGCTTCTCCGCAAGTTGCGGGTGTGGTGGCTTTGCTTTGGTCTCAGCGCCCCGAACTGATTGGTCAGATTGATGCGACCATCGATTTGATTGAAAAGTCGGCCGATCCGATTACGGCTTCTAAAAGTTGCCCGGGGTTTCCCGGGGGCCAGACACCGAATGCCGTATATGGGCATGGTATGTTAAATGCCTATAAGGCTCTGACAACGAATTAAGAATTAAGTTCTTGAGTGAGGCCTCGGTTGCGGTAGAATTTTTCCATGACACCCTTTCAAGGAGGAAGATATGGGTAAAGTTCTATTGAGCTTTTTATTTATCGCACAATCGGCATGGGCCACGCTTCCGTCTCCGGCTGATACCGCTCACCCAGGCAACGAAACCTCAGTGCTTAATTTCGAGCGATCCGAGATCCAAGAGCTAGGGCGAACTTCAGTTCTCTATTTACCCAAGCGAGCCGAAGGGGAGAGAGCCCCCTTGGTTGTGTTTGGTCATGGGCAAGCTTTGAATGAGCAACACTATGATAAAACCCTTGAACATTTAGCAAAGAAAGGGGTTGCCGTTCTTTTTGTTCAATTTGATAACGGTTTTTTTGATCAAGACTGGCGACGTATGGCCTCTGATTGGAACCAGATCACTGACAAGGTCATCCAAATTCATTCGAGCAAGATTGATCAAAATGCTATTGTTTACTCCGGTCATTCCAAAGGAGGCTATGTCGGTTTGATGGCTGCGGGAGCCCCAAATCGTCCGAATGTGGTGGCTGGTGTTTTCTTTGCGCCCGCGGGTTATGACAATCAGTATTTACAAAACTTGGAACCCTCAACGACCATCACCTTGGTTTGGGGAGAGCAAGACACGATAATTGACAAATCAGCGGTCATGGAAATTTTCAATAAAATGAACCAGCCGTACAAACAATTTATTGAAGTGAAAAGTTATAAAAATCAGAAAGCCGATCATTATTTTCCGCAAAACAAATCCACCTTTTTTGGAGGCGTGAATGGTGTCACTGGTTTTCACCATCATGGGGTCTGGCAGTGGTTGGTGGCCGCTGCATGGGACGCCGAGCAGGGCAATCCCATCACCCAGCCCTATCTATACGGCGACAAAGCAGGGGTTAGTGGTGAAGACGGCCTCGAACACTCTGTCACCCGCAGCTGGCAACCGCGCTACGAGTTTCTCTATAAATTGAAACCCAACTCTGGTGGAGCTAAAACTCTATCCATTGCGGGTTTAGCCTCTTATGTGGGTCATAGTTGGTACAAATCGGTACTTTCGAAAAGTCAACGACAGGCCATTGAGAGAACGGGCGAAGTGGAGTTCATAAACCGAAACATCGAACTGAAAATGTTACTAGAACCCGACGACCTAGATGCCAGACAATGGGCTTTTAAGAACCCCAAAGGTTTTGATATCTCTGCACCCCTGGCCTGGGATTTTTCAGTCGGCAAAGAAGATATTGTGGTGGCGGTGATTGATTCTGGAATTCAGTGGAGTCATCGTGAATTGAAAGACAACATTTGGGAAAATCCCTTGGAAGCCAAGGGTCAAAAAGGTGTGGATGATGATAACAATGGCTACGTTGATGACATCAAGGGGTTTCACTTTTTGTTGAACAACCCAGAGTCCAACGATACCCGCGGTCACGGAACCATGGTCAGTGGAATGATTGGGGCCAAAGGCAACAATGGCTACGGAATTGCCGGAGTCGCATGGAATGTTAAATTGATGCCTCTGAATATGTTCCCTAATCTTTGGGGGAACGCGACCTTGGAAGCCGCGGTTAAAGCCATTCACTACGCGGTTGATAATAAAGCCAATGTGATCAACGCTTCATTTGGGCAGGCCGATGATGACTTTGAGCCCGATGAAGGCTTTGAAATTTTTGTAGAAGCTATTGAGCGGGCTGAGCAAAGCGGAATTGTTGTGGTTGCTGCTGCCGGGAACAGTTCAGGGGACAACGATAAAAAGGGAATGATCCCTGCCACATTACCTTTGGATAACATCGTCGCTGTCGGGGCGATGAACAGTGATGGTAATAAATGGGCTAAGACCAACTATGGACAAAATAACGTGCATGTCATGGCCCCCGGCGAGGAGATTTTCACGACTCATCCCAATGGAGCTCGTTCGGTCTCTGGCACTTCCTTGAGTGCGCCTATCGTTACTGGAATTGTGGTTCTTATGTTGGACGTCAATCCTCAGCTGAGTCCCCTTGAAATTCGAAAAATCCTAGTTTCCTCTTGTGAGCCTCACCCGCCACTTGCCTCGCTGAGTCAATGTGGGGGATTCATCAATGCCCATTTAGCTGTCTCTCAGGCCGCCCAAATGGTTAAAAATTCCCAATAAAAAGAAATCCTTCAACTCAGTCGACCCTCGGGTCGGTTGAGTTGATTTTATTTTGTCCTTTCCCCAAGCCCCAATTTTTATTAGTTTACCTGCGTAATAAGTAAACAAAAATTAGACTCGGGAGGGTATCAAATGTCTCAATTCAGTCGCCTACTTTTAATGGTTTTATTTATCCCAGCGCTTTTGATCGGATGTGGTGATAGCAACGACACGCCCATTTCCAACAAAGAAGGTGATTTTTTTGGAAATGATTTTAACCAAAATTCATCCCTTTCGGTGGCTGATTTACTGTTAAGTGACAGCCGATTCGGTACCCTCACGCGAGGTCTGGTTGATGTTAACTTGGCGACGACTTTGGATCGACAAGGACCTTTCACCGTCTACGCTCCCACCGACAACGCTTTTGCTCGCTTGCCGTTGCGAACCCGCCGAATCCTTCGTCGCAATAACTCTCTTTTGCGTGAAGTTCTACTTCAGCACATAGTCGACAATGAGTTTTCCGCTTTCGATATGGAAAATATGCGACAAGTTCGGACTCTGCGGGGCGATCTCATGCGTATTCGTCGCTTCAATGGTTTTACCTTTGTGGGTGGTTCACGCATTGTTCAGACGGACGGATTTGTTGGCAATGGGGTGGTGCACGTGGTGGACGAAGTTATCATTCCCCGCGAATTGCGCCCTCAGTTAGGTCTTTAGTCATTCATCATATAGGCAAGAGTTACGCCATCACCGCCATCATGGGGGCTGGCCACTTGCCATCGAGCAATGTAAACACTGCGAGAAAGGTGGCTTCGGACCGCCTTTTTCAATGCGTCGGATCCATAACCATGGATAATTTTGACTCTCTCTAAATCATTGGCCTGGGCTTTGTCCAAGGTTACCTCTAGTTTTTCAATGGCTTCATTGGTGGTCATGCCACGCAAGTCGACTTCGTCTTTTTTCGAATCGTAGACCACTTCCACGTTTTTGTGAGAGTTTTTCTTTTTTAGAGGGTTTTGAGTTTTTTTCGGTGGCCGCAGCAGCTCCCAGTCGACAAACAACCGCATCGATCCTGATAGGATGGGAATCTCCCCTTTATTGTTGGCCTCACCCTGAACAATACCATCTTGGTTGAGAGTGGTGACAAACACAACGCTGCCAGGAGGGAAGGCTTTCGAAAAACTTGCTAGAGTGTCATAGGTTCTATCTTCAGGAGGCGTTCCCGAAAATTTAACCACTTCTGGGAAGTCCACCGAAATTTTTTCTTTGCGCTCATGGGTTTCAAAGAGGTTTCGGACTTGACCCTTTTTAAAATCATCGGTGATTTTAGCTAATTGAAGTTTCACTTCTTTGCGAAGGCGCTCTTCCCTTTCAAAGTTAAATTCTCGCTGCATTTTTTCATACTCTTTTTGTTTCTTTTCAGCCACCTCAATTTCTTTGCGCAAATTAACCTTTAAAGAAGAGATCTCCTCTTTCATGCGTTCCACTTCTTCCATGGACTGCAGACGTTTCTGACCAGCGGGACTCAAATACATTTTTGCATTGTTGTAAACACTGTCGAGAATCCCGATCTTTTTTGCGGTGGCGAAGGCCAACGACTTCCCAGGGACTCCTCGAATAAACTCGTAGGTGGCTCGGCCAGATTCCGTATCGTAGTTCATCGATCCGTTGACAATGCCAGAGCCATCTTCCCATCCCATTTTAAGGGGGCCCAAGTGAGAAGTGATCAAGCCAAAAGCTCCTTGGTAGGCGAAGTGATGGATGAAGCCTCGGGCCAATGCGGCGCCCTCATCAGGGTCGGTGGAACCACAGATTTCATCAATCAGGACCAAGGATTTCGCCCCTTTGGCATGGCAGGCTTGGTCTAAAACTTTGAGATGACCAGCAAAGGTACTAAGCGACTGATCCACACTTTGTGAATCTCCAACAGCTACAAAGATCTCCTCAAAGAAAGGAATCTCTGATTCGGCACCGGCACAGATTGGCAGTCCACAGCGGGCCATATGGGCGGCCAGACCAAAAGACTTCAGTAAAACTGTTTTTCCGCCGGCATTCGGTCCAGAAAGAATTAGAATTTTTTCGTCCTGATTGAGGGACAAACTATTTGGGATGACCACCTCACCATTGAGAACCATCAATGGGTGCTTCAGGTTTTCTAAGCGGATCGTATCTTCACTAAATTTTATGGAGTTGGCCGAAGTGACATTGGCAAACTGGGCTTTGGCTAAAAAGCAATCCATCTCGAGCAAGACTTCTTTGGTCCGAGAAAAATCGCTGATCAAATTAAATAGGTAGTCGGAGATGTCTTTTAATAGTTTTGCAATTTCTTTTTCGATATCAATTTCAATCTGCTTGATGCGATTGTTCAATGGAACAATCTCTTGTGGTTCCATAAAGACGGTTTGTTTTGAAGAGCTAGTGGCGTGTATAATTCCTTCCAGCTCATGCCGCATTCCACTTTTTACCGGAATGACCCAGCGGCCTTCACGATTAGTAACATATTTATCTTGTAAATGGGGGTCGTGATCATGGCCCTTAACTAAGCCATCTAAAGTGTTTTGTACCTTATTGGCCAATTGTTTTTTCTCTTGGTTCAATTTAAAAAGTGTTTCGGAAGCATCGGTTCGAATGTCGCCCTGAGGGGTCATCAAGTGATCAATACTTGATAGGGGTTCCTTGGCTGACATCAATTCGGGTTTAATGGACTGAATCCAGCTTCCTTTAAGGGGCTTTAAAATCTGCGACAGGTTATCTGTTTCTAGAAGAAACAAGCGAATGTCTTTAAGTTCAATGGTTTTTAATACCGCATTTTTTCCAAGGCGTCGAAACCAAGTGTGATAGAGGTCCAAACTTTCCATATAGGGACGTTGTCCTGTTTTTAAAATCGTTTGAGCTTCTAGAAGAGTGGCAAAACTGGATTCGGCTTCTTGCTTGTCAAGAAGGGGCTGGGTCTGTCGAAGGATTTCTTTACCTTCAGATGAAGTTGCAAATTCGATCAGATGGGAAAGTGTTTTGTCCCAATCAATGTTTGCGAGTTCTAGCAATCCGATCTCCTACAAGGATAAGGCCGATGAGGAAAAGCAAGATTCCCGGCCACTTTCCTGAAAGCTTAACATAGAAAGTTGAAGGAGGAGTAGAGTGAAAGGGGACATCATAAACTTTATACCATTCTTCATTACGCGGCGAAAAATCCAAAACTTTGCCATCGTGTAGAATAACGGTAGAAATCCCCGTGTTGGTGACCCGAATCAAGGGCCGTCGGTTTTCTATGGCGCGTGCCAAAGTCATATACATATGTTGATAAGGTTCAAAGGGGTAACCGAACCAAGAGTCATTGGTCACATTGATAAGAATTTGTGCCCCTTTTGTTTGCAAAGATGTGGAAAACTCATCAAATAAACCTTCGTAGCAAATTTGGGTCCCGATCATGGCTTTTTCGGTAGGGTAGACGGTGGGTCCGGGGCCTCGACCAAAGTCTGAGACCATTGGGAACCAGTCCTTGAGTTTTGGATAGTACTGGGCAAATGGAAAGTACTCACCGAAAGCGAGAAGCATGGTTTTTTGATAAGCTTGAAGATTTTTTTCACCCTTCATCAGAATCAAGCTATTATAAATCGCGCCGCCGTACTCTTTGCGCTGGTAGGCTCCAGTTATCAATTCCACATTGTATTCTTTGGTCAACTGCGCAATTCGTCGCCGTTGGCGCCCCATGAACCCCCCTTGAATCACCTCGGGGAAGGCTGTTTCAGGCCAGATTACCAAATCAACACCCGGGTTTTCGTCAAGACCTTTGCGGGTCAGCTCTTCAAAAGTGTCGACAATTTTATTGATGAAACCCACGCCTTCTTGAGCTTGGATTTTTTCTAAATTACCAACGTTGCCTTGCACGGCCAAAACTTTAAGAGACTGGTCAGGCTTTTCAATAAAGCTACGCTGGACAATGCCCAAAATATTGACCACTAGAAACAGGCAGAGCGCCGCCACTGAGCCAAAGTGACGCCACTGACCGGGCTTTCTGTTCATCCAAAAATACAGGAGCAAGACGTTAATGTACAAGCTCACCAAATTCAGTCCAAAGAAGCCGATCCATTCTGCCAACTGTAGGCCAGGCAACCTAGCCCAAAGCCAAGGGTAACCAAAATGCCAATAGAAAATAAAAGGGTAGAGTCTTTCGCACAAAATGAACACAAGGGGAAGCAGGCAAAGGGCGGCCCGGTCGCTGAGTTTAAACTTTTTAGTGAGCCACTTCCAAAGAACGCCCGCCGATGGGTAGTAGAGATGGGCTAAAGTACAAAATAGCAAAAGCACGGAAAAGCCCACTGGCCAAGGCATTCGTCCAAATTCGACGGTGGTGTGGGCAATCCAATGAAAGCCAATGCCGTTTAAAATAAATTGCGCGATCCACCCGGCAAAAAAGATCTTCTTTAGGGAATTTTCTTTCCACCAAAACATCCACAACGGAACCAAACAAAAAAACAAAGCCCAAGGGGGGAAAGGTATATAGCTTGTGCCAATCAAAAATCCTGATAGAATAGGGAGTAGATAGTAGCGGAACCATTTTTGCATGATTTTATATTACTAAGAGAATCTGTTACGATCTAGGTAGAAAATGAATTTTTAGCTCATCGGAGATATTTCATGGATGAATATCAAATGGAGTTTTCAACAGGCTTTGGAGAATCTTTTAAAGATTGCCCCGCCTGCGGAAAAGAAATGGTGGCGGGTCATAGCGAGTGCTTTAGCTGTGGCGTTGTTGTTGATCGCTTCAAAACAAGAGAGTTGCTGAGTCAAACGCACGAATCCATTGGTGGGATTGATCATCTGACCCCCATAGACCTTAAAAAGTTAGATAAAAAGTGGAAGCAAGTGGTGGTCAATTACCATGATCAAAAAGGTCATCAAGATTTTATCAGAGCCTGTCAGCAAGACGGAGCCTTGCCATTCGCTGTTTATCATTACACAAAAATGTTAGAGATCGACAAAGAAGATGATATTGCTCATATCATGAGGCGGCAGGCCCTTTCACGGTTGACCGTCAATATGACGCCATCGGGTGAGTCCACGCTTAGTCAAAAACCCGTTTTTGCAGCTATTGACATAATGATCAAGTGGGCCAACTGGATCGGGATCCTTTTAAGCACTTCTTGTATTATGGCCGGACTCTTAATTCCAAACTCTCGAAACTTGGTTGGTTTAGGTGTGGCCGCTCTGACATTGTTTATTTCACTTTTAATATACCGCCGTTCGTAAACCCATCAGCAAAGGAGCCGAGCATGACGCGAACTCTTATGATTTTCGGGCTGTTAGTTCTAACAGCTTGTGCCTCATCCCCAGAAACTCCTGACCCCTTTCTTGTTAGTGCATTAGAAGACGGTGACGACAACTCCATTGATGAATCACTGGTTTGGGCTCAACAAAGAGCGGTCGATCGCATTCATGCCCGCATCGAAGATGATCAACCGCGTCCTCCCCGGCCCGAATCCACATTGGACGCCAAAGAGATCGAGCACGAGTATGTCTTAAAAACTAAAGAGGACCATCCCAAGGTTAAAAAATGGCTTGAGTACTACTCCGTTAAAGATCGAAAGCGATTTCAAAGGTTTTTGAACCGAGGAGCTCGCTACAAGCGTGTCATTCAGGATCTTTTGGTCACTAACGGACTTCCTCCAGACCTTTACTACTTGGGAATTTTAGAAAGTGGCTACGTCACTAAAGCGGTTTCAAGAGCCGGGGCCGTCGGACCTTGGCAATTTATGGGACCGACCGGGCGTCAATATGGTTTGAAAATCAATAATTATGTTGATGAAAGACAAGATCCCATTCGGTCGACCATGGCTGCGATTCGTTATTTGAAAGAGTTGTATCGACAAAAAGGATCTTGGTATCTGGCACTGGCGGCATACAATGCGGGACCGGGGCGAGTGCGTCGAGCCATGCGCAGAGGGGGAGTGAAAAACTATTGGGCTCTGACTCGTCGACGCCTCCTTCCCTATGACACTCGAGAGTACATTCCCCAGTTTCTGGCTATTCTTACCATTGGAAAGAATCTAGAGAAATTTGATTTTGTTGAAAAACCCGAAGAGTATTTGCAGCCCATGGAATTAGTTAAGGTTCCCAGTCCTGTGAAATTTGACAAGATTTCTCAAGCGACGGGCTACGACTTGTCGGTGATCGAGGAATTGAACCCTCATTTGTTTAAAAAGATGACTCCTCCAGGGAAGCGGGATCACTATCATCTTTGGGTTCCTAAAGCTCAAGTTCCAGTGGTTGACCAATCCTATGCAAAAATGGAAGAGTTTCGAATTAAAGGTTTAAAGCTTCGCCGGCGTTTTATTGCAGGCTCTGGAAGTCGAGTGCACCGGGTTCGCAGTGGCCAAAACCTGTCAACCATAGCCCGTCGCTATGGGACCTCAGTTTCTCAAATCAAACGATTAAATGGACTTCGAAGCAATCGTATTTTGGTTGGACAAAGATTGAAGGTGCGAGGACGTGCGCGATCTGTGGCGAGCACAAAGTACAAGCGTTACCATCGGGTTCGGCGCGGAGAAAACCTCACTCTGATCGCGCGAAAGTATGGAACGTCGGTTAGCCGACTTCAGAAAATGAACGGATTGCGCAAGGGGCGAATTTATGTGGGCCAGAAGTTGCGTTTGATGCTGGGGCCGGCAGTGGCAAAAACAAAAGTACGTCGCTACAAAATTCGTCGAGGCGACAACTTGTCGACCATTGCGAAAAGATTCGGTTTGACAATTCGCAAGCTTAAAAAATTGAACAACCTTCGTAGCAATCGAATTCTTAGAGGGCAATACCTCACTGTCGCCGCAAACTAGGGCGAATTCTTTTTTTCCATCGCATTTCGCAACGAGCTGCCAAAACCTTTCAGGTTTTGCGGCTTTTGCGTGTCGCTGGGGGCGGCAAAAACATTAGAGTCGGCGTTGCCAGTGTTGCCAGCCACCACACCCGTGGCCCCAACGCCTTGATCCAACATTGTCAAAGCGCGATAGACATTGAGTTTTCGCGAGGTGCGCGTTTTTTGTTTCAACCATTCAAGGTTGTCTCCAGTGCGAAGAATGTACTTTCGCACGGCCTTAGCATCGAAGTCACGGTTGTGAGACATCAGCAAAGCCGCAACACCACTGACAAAGGCGGTTGCTTGAGAGGTACCAGTCATCGGACCAAAACGATTATCAGGGAGGGTGGAGTAGATGTTTTCTCCCGGAGCGGCAATATCGACGGTGTGCTCACCATAATTGGAAGAGCTCAGCACCCGCAACGTGGGGTTGATCGCCGTTACCGAAATAATGTTGTCCAATTCATAGTCGGCCGGGTAGTAGCGATTGAAGTCAGAGTTCGTGTGCTCGTTTCCGGCCGCTGCGACAAAAAGGATACCTTTTTGCTCGGCTCTTTTGACGGCCGCAAATTCCTTTTTTGAGAACTCGAGTCCGCCCCCAGAATAATTGATCACGTGGGCGTTCATAGCGACAGCATAGTCGAAGGCTTTAATTGTATTGGTTAAATTGTCACTCGCTGAATTGGGATCAAAATATTTTAAGATCATCAAACTGACTTTGGGGGCCACACCGGTGACACCATAATTGTTGCCACCCTCAGCCCCGACGATGCCGGCAATGTGGGTGCCGTGGCCATGGTTGTCCTTGAGGTCGTGATTTTTATTAACAAAGTTCCAGCCATGAACATCATCAATGTAGCCATTTTTATCATCATCAATGCCATTGGTGGCTTTGTCTCGCCCTTGGCTATCCTTGCCGGATTCGCCCGGGTTGCGCCATAGGTTATTTTTTAAGTCTGGATGATTGACGTCAATCCCAGTGTCGACGATGGCAACGATAATATCTCGACTTCCCGTTGTCAGTTGCCAAGCATCCAGAGCATTGGATTTAGCCAAACCCCATTTTTTGTGAATGGCCGGGTCATTCATAATCACAGAGTCTTTCTTTTTCACATCAACGTTCATTTTGAAAACCCCGAGGTCGGCCATTCGAGACGGTTTTTCAGATTCCATGGTGTTGGCGGCGTTGCGAGAAAAGGTCAGTGGGCGGTCTAAAATCAACAAAGTGATTAAGCCAAGGCTTACAATTGTGAGAATCAGTCTTAGGATCATGTCGCCCCCTCCATGCTTCTATAATACAGCAAATTGAAGGCCATCCCGAATTTTTTTTAAATTATTGAAATAACAGGGGTCTCAATTTGAGATAGTGACTAAACTCAGTGCGGAAGGAGACCTATTTTGGCTCCACTATCTTTTTCGGTTTTTAAACTCATCCAACCCCCCTAGGCATATTTCAGGAAACAGAAAAGGCCCCTCTTTTTCTTCAAACCTGTTGTAGGTGATATAGTTCCTCATCACCAATTTCACATAACCTTTTGTTTCCTCGTAGGGAATGTCTTCGATAAAAGTAACCGGATCACCTTGAAACCGGCTTGTGATCCAGCTGCGAACTGCTTGCTCGGAAGCATTGTAAGAGGCCACCGACAAAATAAAATTACTATCAAACTTTTTGAACAGGTGATTCAAGCTATCGGCTCCCAAAGGAATAATTACATCGGGGCGGTAAAGATCGTAAGGAGATTGGTAGTCCACAGAGGGCATGCGTTGGGCGGCTTTTTTTGCCACTTGCGGAATAAGTTGTAAAAGCCCAAAGGCATCAGCATGGCTGCGAGCTTTAACGTCAAACCCCGACTCTTGTTTCATAATCGAATAAATCAAAGCGGGTGAGACTTTCGATAATTTAGAGGATTCAAAAACTTCTTCCTTATAAGGTTGCGGAAACAACAAGTAGGGGTGATCTTCCATGACAGCCAATTGCTTTTTCGGAGAAAGACTGTGGTAGCGCACAAAAAACTCTTTAAAGGCTCCGGCTTTCTGCAACAGATGCAGGTAGCGAACCCACCAACCGGTAGACCAATGGTTCTTGTGCTCAATTCCGGTGGCGATCGCTTGTGAAATCTCAAACTCTTTTGCTTCAATGAGTTTTGTGAAGAATTGTCTTTGCTTCGGATCGACCAAATCTAGAATATCCTGGCTGTCGATTTCGGGCTTTGGAGGTTTTGGAAAAGGAACTTTTAACTTCCTGTATGCCAAGGCGCCATAGTACCCGTAGGCATCCAAATCCGCCAGTCGAGCCATGGCTTCGGCGGATTCTTCAGTTTTCTTCATTGAATCGAGATTTTCCGCATACCAATACAAGTATTTTGTTTTCGCAAAAAACGTAAGCTCTTCGCTTTTCTTCAGGCGATCCAAAGCTTGTTGAGATTCTTTGTGCTGGCCGATTCTCCTTTGGTTCCAGGCTAAAGACCAAAGAACTCGATCACGATCGGCTAAGGTGATTGCTTTTTCTTTGGAGGCTTGGTCGAGCCACTCGACGGCTTTCTTATACTGTTTTCTCTCTTCCGCCATTCGCCCTTTAAGCCAGTAAACCATCTGCAGCGAATATCGGTTTTTTAGCTCCTTCTCTAGTTTTAAAAGAGGTGGACGGGCTTCCTCTTGGCCCTTTTCGGTCCACAAGGTTCGAACGTAATCGATGTTGGCGTCATGGTGAAGTTTGGTTAGTTGAGGCGACTTCTTATAGTCTTTTCGTAAAAAGTCAGCCCACTGGCGAGTCGCTTTGATATACTTTTTCATTTGCGACCAACGTTCTAATTTGTAAGTGATGCGCGCTCCGCGAAACGCCTTCCAGCGTTCCGAAAGACTTTGCTTAGGGTCGTTTAATACCTTTCGGTAGTAAAAAAGTGCTTTGTCAAACTGTCGATCACTACGGAAGTCTCTCGCCACCCTTCTAAAATCACTTTTTTTTGGGTTGGGCAAAAAGCGTGGGGACCGTTTATAGAGTTCATTTCGAAGATCGGCTTTTTCTTTTTTCGTCAGTTTGCCTTTTAAAGCTTGTAAGGCCAGTTGGTCAAAATCGGCATCATCAACTTCGACATCGTCGCGGTGGTTATCGTAAACTCTATAAGCGGAAACATATCTTTTTTTGGTGAACTCTTTTCGAAATTGGGCTTGATGCAAAAAAGGACGCAGGATGGGATTGTTGATTTGCTTGGATAGACCCATCCATGGGACTGCGGAACCGCAGTATTCAGCATGTCGAATCAAGGCGACTTCGTGGAGTTCAAATTCTAGATCTTTTGCCAAACTTTGTAACTTTCTACAGTTGGCTTTTTCTCGAGGGCGCTTCATGGCCTCGCGATATTTTTCAATTTTTCCGGGAGCTGGGGGGCTAACTTGCGAAGAGACTGCCGCCATGGCCGAAGTGACAAATACAAAAAGAAGAAGAGTGCGTAAGATCATCCTATTATTGTTGAATCAATGTTTACCAAGGTCAAAGAGTGACACAAGACATGCACGGAATCGCTGCTAGACTGAAGTCTTGATTTTTTTCGCCAGCACAAAACGAATTCCGAAAATGGCGATGATGGCTCCCAGGTAACCGACCCAGCTGATCGGATCAGCCGGAATAATAGTCCATCGCATCCACTCCATGAGGGCTAAAAGAACAAGGGTCAGTAAAGGGTTCATGGTCAGAATGGGGCTGACCTGGGTGGCGGGTAGATACCTTAAAGCCACCGATAAACTTCCGTAGGCTAAGATGGTATTCAGACCTAGAAAAAAATAGAGTAAGTGAACCGAAGCGGGAAGGCTAAGCAAGGTCGACCAATCGACAAGGGGGATATAGATCAGACTGATGATACTATAAATATAGATATTCACTTGGTTGCTCGTCCATCGCGCCAAGAGCACTTTGAGTAAACTTGCAAATACGGCCCAAGTCACAGCGGCGCTCATAATCCAAGCAAGGCCAAGGTAAAACGTCTCGGTGCGGGCAGGATGCCCAACTCGCTCGCTGAAAAAAAGAGAAAAACCAAAAAGGCAGGCGAGCAGCCCCAACTTTTGATTTTTACTCAATTGTTCTTTAAAAAAGAAAATCCCCGAGAGAGCGAGCAAAAGAGGTCCAGTTTGAATGAATATTTGAGCCGATGCCGGGCTCGCATAATGAACCCCTTGCATAAACCCCAGGTAATTGAAACCGAGACAGGCCGTAGCCACCAAAAGTAGTCCTGGGCGACTTTTGAAGATTTTAAGGTCAGTCGTCCGCTGAGTAAAGACAAACCAAGCCAGCAAGGCCAAAGCGGCCACCATCATCCGATACCACACGATGCTGTAGGAGTCCGAATATTTCAGCCCAATTTTAAGGAAAATGGCTAGGACAGACCAGCTTGCAGCCGTGGTACAGGCGGCAGTCAAGCCTTTGTGGCGATCGCTTAAATTGTTCCAAATTCCCACATGTCACCTGCTGAAAAACTGTTGCGCCGCAAGATAGTCTGTATCCTATTTATCAGAGAAAATAGATTAGTAACAATACTTTTCCTTGAGGTCGTGGTGAGAATAATTTTTTATTTGATTTCGTTTGTTGTTGTTTCCTTGTTGGTCGGATTGGAGTTCAAGGGCGTTTCAGTCCCGATTTGGATCGAAGGAGTTGTCGCTCTATTGATCTTGATTGGCCTAAAAGATATTTTCCAAAATCACCAAGCGGTTCGAAAAAACTTCCCATTGATCGGAAATTTTCGCTATATGCTCGAGGCGATTCGGCCAGAGATTCAACAGTACTTTGTGGAGTCCAATACTGATGGCCGCCCCATTGATCGGAATGACCGATCCGTCGTTTATCAGCGTGCTAAAAATGAAGCCCAAGTTTTACCCTTCGGAACCCAAGAAGACCTGTATGAAGAAGGGCAGAGTTGGGTTTGCCACTCAATGTTCCCAACCGAAGTCGTCGAAGGCAGCGATCGTGTTCACGTTGGGTCAGAGCAATGCAAGCATTCTTACGATGCCTCCATCTTAAATATTTCGGCGATGAGTTACGGCTCACTCAGTAGCCATGCCATAAAGGCTCTCAATCAGGGGGCGGCCGAAGGAGGCTTCTATCACAACACCGGTGAGGGGGGGATTTCTCCTTATCACCTTTCTGGTGGCGATTTGGTTTGGCAAATCGGTACGGGCTACTTTGGTTGTCGAACCGCGGACGGCCGCTTTGATCCGGATCGCTTTCAAGAAAAAGCTTCGCAAGAGACTGTGAAAATGATCGAGCTCAAGCTGTCTCAAGGAGCCAAACCAGGAAAAGGCGGAATGCTTCCCGGAGCTAAAGTCACTCAAGAAATCGCCGAGATTCGTGGCGTTCCCATTGGGAGGGACGTCATTTCACCGGCCGGTCACCTGGAGTTCTCCGATGCGGCTGGCTTACTGAGATTTATTAAAAACTTGCGAGATTTAAGCGGGGGCAAGCCAGTGGGCTTCAAACTTTGTGTTGGTGATCAATGGGAAATCCAAGAACTCTTTAAGCAAATCGAAAAAACCGGAATCCTCCCAGACTTTATCACTGTCGATGGGGCCGAAGGCGGAACCGGGGCGGCCCCTTTGGAGTTTTCTAATGCGGTGGGAATGCCGTTGCGGGATGGGCTACTAACCGTTTCCAGTTTGGTTAAAAAGCATGATCTTCGCCGGAATGTAAAAATCATCGCTTCGGGTAAGTCGTTAACGGGTTTTCATATGATTCAAAACTTTGCTCTAGGAGCTGATATCATCAACAGTGCACGGGGTATGATGTTGGCTCTGGGTTGTATTCAGGCCTTACGCTGCCACACCAATCATTGCCCAGTTGGCATCACCACCAACAATAAAAGTTTGGAAGCGGGCTTGCATGTTCCCAGCAAAGCGAAAAGAGTAGCCAGTTACCACAGGGAAACCGTCAAAGTGGTGCACGCGATTTTAGGGGCCATGGGGCGCTCCCACCCCAGAGAAGTGACTTTGTCTGACGTCTATCAAAGGCTCAGCGACGGAACCTGCAAAACCTACGGAGAAATTTACGCGAGTCATCTTGATAATTAGCGGAAATGTAGGGTCTTGGTCCTTTTTCGAGAAAGTGTCACAATTTTTTACAAATTAAAGCATGCCGCATTATTTTTAGCGTTAGATTCTAATTGCTTGTGAACGGCGCTCTAGTCAAGGCTGTGAAGGGACTATTCCTTCAACTTTGTTAACGAGCGACCGAAACAAAGGTAATGAAACTTCGCTTCGTCTTTATTTTAACATTTCTTTTTGTTGCAGGTTGTGGAGGTTACAGTTCAAACCTAGACCAATTGGGAGCCCAATCGAGTTTTGCCGATGTGGAAATTCCTGACGATTTTGTCGCTCCAGAAGAGGAAGTTGAAGATGTCGAGCCCCCTATGGAGATCACGCCGCCTCCTGTGCAAGTCAGTTTGAAGAATACCTTTTATTTGGATGATCCTCTTTTCAATTTGGCTCACGGACCGGCTGTACGATGGGATGGTTGTGTCGCCGAAAAAGCCTCGCAAGGGGGTTACAATAGTGACATTCAATGTGGGCGAGCTTACTTTCATCCGAGCTTTGCTGATAATTTAAACGATGCTTTTTTTGAGTGTGTTGATCAAGCCGCGCAAGCCGCTGAACTGCCTCGACCGGCCAAGGTTTTTGTTCGACACCTTGGCAGCTACAACGATCGCAATGCCCGCAATTCTTCTAGCTTAAGTCACCACGCCTACGCTCGCGCCTGGGATATCGTGAATTTCAATCTCTACGACAGAGAGGGAAACGGAATACGAATTTCAACTTTGTTGCGTGACTATCAAAATGAACAAGCGGTTTTTTACGACGAATTTCGTGCCTGTTGGCGCGATTCAATCCCTGAAACCTGCGTTCCAGGCAATCGAGAGTACCAAGGCTCAGTTGGACACCAAGCCTCGCAGCTGGGTGGGAACTCTTTGCACAATGACCATCTGCATTTGGCCTATCCACTATGCGCGGGGGATTCATGAGACGAAAGTTTATAATTTTCTGTATAGGTCTCACTCTTTTACCCAGTGCCTTGGCCAAAGCCAATGACCAGGACTTTCGTGTTCTCAAAGAAATGGCTCTTCCGAGAGAAGGCAAGGCGGTGGTTCTGGTTCGAGAGGATGGTCACCTGCTGGGGCAACCCTTCCAGGTCGAACTGCGTGTCAACTGCCAAACGGACCAAAACAACTATTTGGATTGGCCCGTTCATGACTCGTTTTCTGTTTGTGACTTGGACCCTGAATCTTTAAAAATAAATTCAAAAAAGTCAGCAATTGCCTTGAAGACAAAAATGGCCGATCACGCTAACTTTGAACAACAACTCAATTTGGGGTTAAGTTCTCCCCAAGTGAAGTGCGAAGAGTCTACAACCGTCAAAAAGTTCTCACTGAATCAGCTTTGCCTCAAGGTGTCGAACAACTAACTGGGAGTGACTTTTTCTTTTTTCGGTTTTGCTGACGAGATTCCCTTTGAGTAGGTTAGGGTGATTTCATCACTCTTGAGTCCGACTTTGGCTTTGCCTCCGTCAGACAGTTTTCCGAAAAGTATTTCTTCAGACAAGGCTTTCTTTACATGCTCGTCAATCACTCGAGCCAGAGGCCTAGCACCATAAACTGGGTCAAACCCTTTTTCAATCAACCAGTCGCGAGCGGCTTTGGAAACATCGATCTCGATACTTTTCTTTTTCAGTTGCTCAGAAAGCTCCAGCAAAAATTTATCCAAAACTCTTTCGCAGACAAACGAATTCAGAGGCGAGAAATGCACCACTTGATCTAATCGGTTTAAAAACTCTGGAGAAAAATGACGTTTTATCGCTTCGTCACTTATTTTATACGGATCGCCCGGATTGATCCCAATGGATCCTTTGGCCGCATCACGGGCGCCACAGTTGGTTGTCATTATGATCGTGGCGTGGGTGAAGTCTGCGGTTTTGCCATGGGGGTCAGTAAGGGTTCCGTTGTCGAAAACCTGTAACAGGATATTCAGTAAATCGGGGTGAGCTTTTTCGATCTCATCAAAAAGTAGCACGCAGTAAGGTGATTTAGAAATAGCCTCAGTTAACAGTCCGCCTTCTTCATAGCCAACATAGCCTGGAGGTGCACCGATTAACCGAGCCACCGCGTGTTTTTCCATATACTCACTCATATCAAAGCGAACAAATTTATTTCCTAAGTGGTGCGACAGTTGCTTGGCCACTTCGGTCTTTCCAACGCCTGTCGGGCCAGCGAACAGAAAAGAGCCCACGGGTTTGCGATCGCGACCTAAACCGACTCGGTTCATTTTGATGGCAGCGACCAGGCCTTCGATGGCGGGATCTTGCCCAAAAATCAGTGACTTCAAGCGCAGTTCCAGATTTTTAAGTTTATCGATGTCTGAAGAAGAGACTGTGTGAGAGGGGACTTGGCCCATCTGCGCGACTACGGTTTCAATATCCTCTTTTGAAACCACGATAGATTCGTCATTTTGACGCTTCATATTCAACTTGGCTCCGACTTCGTCGATGATATCAATGGCCTTGTCGGGCAGGTGTTTGTCAAAAATATACTTTTCAGATAAATCGACAGCGGATTGCAAAACTTCGCTCGAGTAACTGACGTTGTGGAATTTTTCGTAATGCTCTTTCAGGCCGTGGAGTATTTCAACGGATTCTTCTTTAGAGGGTTCGGTCACGTCGATTTTTTGAAAACGGCGGGCAAAGGCTCTGTCTTTTTCTAAATGCTGACGAAATTCTTTGTAAGTGGTTGAACCAATGCAGCTGAGTTCGCCACTGGCCAGTACTGGTTTGAGCAGGTTGGAGGCATCCAGAGTGCCGCCACCGGTGGCGCCGGCCCCCATTAGGGTGTGGATTTCATCAATAAACAAAATCGCGTGTTTTTCGCCATTGAGATCGTTTAAAACTTTTTTCAGTCTTTGTTCGAAGTCACCACGATATTTGGAACCGGCAATGAGATTGCCCAGATCCAAAGAGTAAATCACGGCATCTTCTAAAATTTTAGGAACTTTCTTGTTAACAATATGCAAAGCCAGGCCGTCCGCCAAAGCTGTTTTACCGACTCCAGGTTCTCCAACCAAAAGAGGATTGTTTTTAGTTCGTCGAGACAACACTTGCACCATGCGCTCAATCACGTCTTCGCGGCCGATGATGGGATCGATTTTTCCTTGTTTAGCCTTTTCATTGAGGTTGGTTGTGTATTGGTGCAAAGAGGAAGACTTTTCACTTTCCGGTTGGGCTGTGGTCATGGGGACATTGCTAGCGGAACTTTGATTCAAGCGCCCATGGGCCACGGCATTGATGACCTCATAGTTTTCGACTCCCGATTTTAAAAAGAAGTAACGGGCATGGGAGTCTTTTTCTTCTAGAACAGAAATCAAGATGTGTTCCGGAAAAACCATGGATTTGCCGGAGTTTTGCACCTGAATGACGGCGCGCTGCAAGACCCGATGCACAGCAATCGTAAACTCCGGTTTGATTTTTCGAGTGTCTGGAAGTTTTGGGCTGTGTTGATCAATAAAACTCATCAACTCGCCAAGTATCTTGACTCGGTCGACGCCCAGGTCGTCACAAAGTTTAACAATGGGCGGCACTGTTAACAGGGAGTGTAGGAGGTTTTCAATGCTCACATACTCATTGTTTTTCATCTGAGCCAGATGAATGGACTGGTTCAATGCAACTTCCACTTCTTGATTCAGCATAATTCTCCTCCCTATGCCTTCTTAAGGTGAGGTCCGTTTATGAAAAGGCAAGGTCCAACCTTGGGTTCACTCTTTTTCCATTGTGCATTTCAAAGGGTACTTGTTTTGCTTAGCTAAGTTATTGGTCAGAAACACCTTGGTCTCTGCCACCTCAAAACTAAACACACCAGCGACACCACGCCCGGTTTGGTGGACATCGAGCATCACTTTTTTAGCCTCTTCCGGGCCCTTGTTGAAAAACTTTTGTAAAACATGGGTCACAAAGTCCATAGGCGTGAAATCATCGTTCAGGAGAATGACTTTATAGAACGATGGTTCTTGAATTTTGGCTTTATCGATGACCCCCGTGTCTAGATTTTCGTCCGGGTCACTGTCTTGGTTTGATACGATGATTTTCATACTCATGTTCTTTTTATATCACAAAAACCCGAGACGGTCTGTGCTTGTGTCCTGCTATCCTAGACCTTTTTGGGACGCTATCCGTTTCAACTAGAGAAACAAACAGGTTCTTTAAAATAAGACTTTACCCATTTAAATTACCGCCGATATAATAAACGGGTGTCAAATAACTAAATAACCATAAGGGGTGAACGTGTTATCAAATAATAAAGGTTTTTCATTGATCGAATTGATGGTTGTGGTCGCGATTATTGCGATTCTTTCTACAATCGCGATCCCAAGTTATCAGGTCTTCCAGGCGAAGGCTCGTCAGAAAGAAGGCTTTGCGCTTTTGGGTGGATACTTTCAGGCTGCTCAAGCTGCCAGAACAGAATACAACTTCTTTCCTGGAAATTTCGTGGCGACAGGTTTTGCTCCTGTAGGTACGTTAAATTATCACTTAGCGGCTGCTGACAGTGGTACTCCGCTTCCTTTTGGTCAGAACCAAGATGCCGCTTGTCTGGACACGCAAAACGCGACCGTCTGTGATTGTGGTGGTGCTTGTGCCAACTTTAAAGAGTGGATCGCTGCACCGGATGGAGCTGTAGGAACGATTGGGCCTGCCATGCCACCAACCGCGGCACCAGCCGTTGCACCCAACACCTTTCTCGTAGCCGCCGCCGCTTTTATTTCGACAAAAGCTGCTTTGGCTGATGAGTACACTATGAATGAGCAAAAAGCTCTTTTGATGTTGCAAGACGGTACGAAGTAAAAGCCTTCGTATTTCGGTTAACATTTGATTTTTCAGTAAAGACCGCTATCCTTTTGATAGCGGTTTTTTTATGAAAATTATAGCCATCTTTATTTTAGTCTTTATTATTTTACAAAGCCTTCTTGGAACCGATTATTCCACTGAACGCTCCAAAATCTACATAGGCCCGTCAAAAAATATCAAGAGCTTCACTTTCGGCTACGATGATTTTTTAGCCAGTATGATTTGGGTGCGTCTTGTCCAAGACTTCCATGTTTGTGACCAAAACGATCGACAAGTGAAGTACCCAAAATTCCAAGATGAAAAAGACCCATTGGGTGAAATCTTAAACCGAGAATTACCGCCGTCTCGATGCAAGGATGGATGGGTGTATCAGATGCTGGACGTGATCACCGACCTGCAGCCTGAGTTCCGTAGCGCTTATGTGGATGGGGGCACCATGTTGAGTGTGCTGGTCGATGACCGACTCGGGGCCCAAAAGATTTTTCATAAAGGTTTGGATAAATTCCCTGCAGACTGGGAGCTTCTGTATCGCACGGCCTACCATGAGATGTTTGAAATGCAGGATGCAGAAACATCCCAAGGACTGATGCTTAAGGCGGCGCAAAGGGGTGCTCCTCAGTGGGTTTATTCTTTGGCGGCTCAGTTATTCTCTCGCAACGGGAAAGCGGCCTTTGCCTTGTCGATCCTCGATTCTGTCCTTGATCGCGATCTCGGGGGCGAGTTTACAGATCGAATCAAGCGACGCATGGAGATCATCAAAAATTCCATGGAAAAAGACTCAGGGCAAAAAGCTCAATAATTAAGCAGTATTTTTTGGTTTTAAGCCCACTTTTATCAATATAGTCGCCTTGACAGGCCCTTTTCTCGCCCCATCTTCAAATCTGAGCAAGGACCCTGTTAATGAATCGTGATTACTATGAAATTCTAGGCGTGGACAGAAGCGCCAGCTCCGCCGAGATCAAGAAGGCTTACCGAAAAATTGCTATGAAGCTCCATCCTGATAAAAATCCAGGAGACAAAGCCGCAGAAGACAAATTTAAAGAGGCTGCCGAGGCCTACGGCGTCCTCGGTGATTCTGAGAAAAAAGCCAAATACGACCAGTTTGGACACGCGGCCTTTAACAACCAAGGCGGCTTCAATGCCCAGGGCTTTGATAACGTGGAAGATATTTTTTCCAGTTTTGGGGATATTTTTAGCGATTTTTTTGGCATGGGTGGAATGGGCGGGGGTGGTCGTCGGCGTACGCGCACAGGACCACGCCGAGGTGCCGATCTTCGTTATCGACTGGAAGTGGATTTGAACGAAGTGATCACCGGCGTCGATCGTAATTTGGAGTTTGATACCGAAGAAAGTTGTAACCGCTGCGCTGGCAAGGGCAGTGAGCCAGGCTCTGAGGCCGCCACCTGTCAGACCTGTGCGGGACAAGGACAAGTTTTAAACAGTCAGGGCTTTTTCTCGGTGGCAACCACTTGCCCAGCTTGTCGCGGTGCTGGCCAGGTCATTAAAAATCCCTGTCGTGAGTGCAAAGGCCGAGGCCGAAAAACGGTGACTAAAAAAATCACCGTCACCATCCCAAAAGGCGTCGACAACGGCACTCGTTTGCGAGTGGCCGGTGAGGGTGAAGGCGGGTTGCGCAATGGCCCTCCTGGTGACCTTTATGTGGAAATTCGGGTTCAGCAGCACTCTAAATACGACCGTCAAGGGCGTGACTTGTTGGGAAATATTAAAATTTCCTACACTCAGATGTTGTTGGGGACCGAGGTTGAAGTAGAGACCTTTGATGGTAAAAAAATGTTAACGATCCCCGAGGGCAGTCAGCCGGGCAGTATCCTTAGAATGCGGGGCTTAGGTGTTCCTGATATTCGGGCCGGGCAACGAGGCGACCTCTGTCTGCGTCTTGAGGTTGAGTTTCCCAAAAAGCTAAAAAAACAAGAAGAGAAGCTATTGCGAGATTTGGCTGAGGTGCGTGGAGAAAAGGTCAATGAAAAGAAGGGGATATTCGGGTAGCCGGTCGACCTTGACAGATAAAAGAATGAACTCAAATTAAATGTATAAAAGGATTGTAAAATCCATAGAGGCATCACTTGAACCCAATTGAGTAAGTGAGCTTTAGAAGGAGAGTACAAAAATGGGAAAAGTTATTGGAATTGATTTAGGGACGACCAACTCATGTGTGGCCGTTATGGAAGGTGGCGATGCCAAAGTCATCGTCAATGAAGAGGGTAATCGAACCACCCCTTCGATCATCGCATTTAAAGATGGCGAAAAGCTCGTTGGCCAAGTCGCCAAACGGCAAGCGGTGACAAACCCTGAAAATACGATTTATTCAGCCAAACGATTTATCGGACGTCGGTTTGAAGAGGTGCAAGAAGAGATCAAAAGAGTCCCTTACACCGTCGTTAAAAAAGGCAACGATGATTGTGGCTTTGAAGTGACGGATGGTGGAGAAAAGAAAAGTATTTCTCCCGAAGAAGTCGGTGCCGCTGTTTTAGCAAAATTAAAAAAAGTGGCCGAAGACTATTTAGGATCGGAAGTGACCGATGCGGTCGTGACCGTTCCAGCCTACTTTAACGATGCGCAAAGGCAAGCTACAAAAGATGCCGGCAAGATCGCGGGATTGAATGTCCTTCGAATCATTAACGAGCCGACCGCTGCGGCCTTGGCCTATGGGTCAGACAAAAAAGCGGATGAAAAAATCGCTGTCTATGACTTGGGTGGAGGAACTTTTGATATTTCTGTACTAGAAGTTGGCGATAACGTGGTCGAAGTGAAAGCCACCAATGGTGACACCCATTTGGGTGGAGACAACTTTGACGAAGTGATTTTTGATTGGCTTGTGGAAGAGTTTAAAAAAGATCAAGGTATTGACCTTCGCAACGATAAGATGGCGGTTCAGCGTTTAAAAGAAGGCGCGGAAAAAGCCAAGATTGAATTGAGTGCGACCCAAGAAACAGAAATCAACATTCCGTTTGTGACCGCTGATCAAAGTGGGCCTAAGCATTTAAACGTCAAGTTGAGCCGAGCCAAGTTTGATCAGTTGACCACGGCTTTGGTCAAACGATCCTTGGTACCTGTTGAGAAAGCCTTAAAAGACGCCGGTTGGTCGGTGAAAGACATCGATGAAGTGATTTTAGTGGGTGGTTCCACTCGGATCCCTGCGATTCAAAAAGCAGTGACAGACTTCTTTGGGCGAACTCCCAACAGATCGGTGAACCCGGATGAAGTTGTTGCCCTAGGGGCAGCGATTCAGGGTGGAGTTCTTTCTGGTGACGTGAAAGATGTTCTCCTTCTCGATGTGACTCCCTTGTCTCTCGGTCTTGAAACACTGGGCGGCGTGATGACTCGCTTGATTGAAAGAAACACCACGATTCCAACTAAGAAATCTCAAGTGTTTTCGACGGCTGCGGACAATCAGTCGAGCGTGCAAGTGCACGTCTTGCAGGGTGAACGCGATATGGCGGCAGACAATAAGTCTCTTGGAACGTTCGAGTTAGTTGGAATTCCACCAGCTCCACGGGGGGTGCCTCAGATTGAGGTCACACTTGATATCGATGCCAACGGGATCTTGAATGTTTCGGCCAAAGATTTAGGAACGGGTAAAGAGCAGGCGATTCAAATCAAAGCCAAGTCCGGACTCACCGATGACGAGATCGATCGCATGGTGAAAGAAGCTGAGGCCAACGCGGATACGGACAAGGCGAAGCGCGAGCAAGTCACAGCCCGAAACGATTTGGACAACTTGACTTATCAAACCGAGAAAATGATCACCGATAACAAAGACAAGTTTCAATCTGCCACCCTGCAAACGGCGCAAGAGGCCATTGATGAAGCCAAAAAAGTTTCAGTCAAAGGATCGGAAGCCACGGTCGATGAAGTGAAAGGGGCTTTTGAGCGCTTGCAAAACGCGGCTCAGGCGTTAAGTACGGAACTTTATTCGGCTCAGACCCAAAAACCGGGTGATGCCGGCGGAGCGACCGATGCAGGTGCTGCCGATGCCTCTGATGAAGACACCAAAGGCGGAGACGAAGCCATTGATGTCGACTTTAAAGACATCAACTGATCACAGTTATTTTTATTTACGAGCCCTCGTTGATCAACGGGGGCTTTTTTTTGCCTTTGATAGGCTGTTGGAAAGGGAATTAAAAATCGTAACTGGCGCCGAAGCTGATGTAGTCAAAAGAGTCATCAATTTCGATTCCGTATTCAACAAGAAATTGAAAATCTTTAAGGCTGGGAAAATCCCAACGATTGGGTTTCCATTGTAAGCCGAGTACGGCTTGCATGCTGAAGAGAGTGTCATTCACGCTATCCAATAAACCAAACTCAAAACCGCCATAGGGAGTAAAGTCACCAGCGTTGGATTCAAAACGTTTGCTGATCATGGGTGAAACGTTAAAACCATAGGTGGAGTAGCCATTGAAGTCGGCAAACACAAAACCGACGCGTCCACCAACAGCTGGTTGCTCAAGGGTGTCTGGAATAGGAATCCATTTGTAAAAAGCTCCCATATAATAATCGATCGATCCGACGCCGGCTTCAAACTGCAGTTCGGCTTCGTCACTTAAACCGGTAGCAAAACGAGCATTCAGGTTGAATCCCTCAGGAGCGTCCATAAGAACCTGCCCCTCGCCCATAACGCGATACTCACCTTCTCGTTTCAGTTCGCCCGTGTCCATCATGCTCATAAAGGCAGAGGCTGGAAGGGTGTAGGCGGCGACCAGAATTGACAGTAAAACCTTTTTCATTTCGACTCCTCGAATAGTTGTCCAGACAGATTCTAAAATCTTATCCATACTATGGTCTGCTTTCAAGACCTCATGTGACGCGCTGATAAAGAAAGGCTGGAGAGAAGTCGAGACCATTGGGTCACCAAATAGGGCCATTGGACAAGTTAACCTATTCTTGATTTTCCAGGTCACTGCTTTTGTGAAAAAATAGAGTGGTGACTAGGGTTTGCCTCAACTTTTACCAATAGAAAGCCGATCAAAGACTGATATGAAAGCCTTTTCGATTATCTTAACGTTACTAATGCTGCAACTTTACCCACACGCCTTGTGGGCCGAGGGCGCGAAGGACTGCTCTTGTCCGCAAGTCAGTTGCGGCCCCTGTCAGAAAAAAGTCACAGTCGGCAAAGTTGTTAAATTCTGCGATTGGGGTGACATCAATGTTTGCCGTAAAGTAGTTTGTGAAAATGTGAATTATTACTTTGGTTGTCTTTCGAAATTAAATAAAAATGCGACTCCCAAAGATGGCGATGCTGAGCAGAGCGAGTTGGAGTTGGTTTATGATCATCCAAATGAAAAACCGAGTAAAGATAAAAAGCCAGGAAAACGGGCACCGGCCTTGGCCAGTACTGACTTGCATCGTAGTGAGAAAGTTTTATTAGAAACCGAAGGACGAATTGAAGCCGACAACGCTTCTCGCGTCATCGAAGGCGAAACCCACTCGGACCTTGTCATTGGTAAGGTGGAAAGCCTTGGTCAAGGTTTGGAAGTTTTGCATCGAGGCCAGCGTCGAGCCTTGAAAAAAGGCACTCCTCTTTTTATCGGTGATGAGATTTTTAATCATTCAGGGAAAGACTCTAAACTAAAAATTTCTTTTGATGAGGGATATGTCAACCTAACGGTCGTCGATAAATCCAAGCTGATTGTACACGATCCGCATTCTATAGTCGGGCGCTTTCAGCCGTTTTTATATTTGGTGCATGGCGGAGTCGATTTTGATGTGACCATGAGTAAGGGCTCTTTTGATCTGTTGGCCGGGCAAATCCTGACTCGCGCTGAAAAAGGAAAGCATTCGGTGAAATACGAGATGGATGGGGAGGGGTTGAAGGTTCGAGTCGAGAGCTTCGCAGATTCCCTGGATGTGATTCGAGCCCAAGATTTGTCTGGAAATAAAATCAACGTGAAGGCCGGTAACTTTGTCAGTTGGGTCAGTGAAACCCCCAAGCACTTGTTTACCGCTGATGAGAAGCAAGCTTTAGCCGGCGAGGGTTTTATCACTCCCGTTTTTGAAATGTCAGCCGACCGACGGCAGCAGTTGGGGCTGATACCACCCCCCAAGAAGGCCCTGTTCTCTGACTGGAGCCAAAAACCTGAAAACAAAGCCAATCGAGACCCCGCTTCTTTTGTTGGCGATGAGCTTTGCCAAGCGCCCGCCGCTGGCTTCCAGCAATGCGCTTGGACCTGTGAGGGCAATGGAAAGGGCGCTAAACACTGCCAGGCCGAGAAAGACAGCGTTCATTGCGTGCGTAGAGTGTGTAATGCTGCGGGGCAATGGGGCGTTCCCACCGCTTTCGCCTCTTCTTATAGTGATCTGTGTCCCGCTTCGGGAGTCAGGGTTGGGGACTGCAGCCCCTAACAACAGGGAACCCTGAACGCAGACAACGGCACACCGAATACCGAACCCTCAAAATCCCCAAATTTTCATTGATATCAATCCAATATATTGTAATATCCCAGGCTCTTTGTGGCGGTCGTAGCTCAGTTGGTAGAGCCCAGGATTGTGATTCCTGTTGTCGCGGGTTCAAGCCCCGTCGATCGCCCCATTTTTCTCTCCCTAAAATTACCAACCCAAAATTCCAAAGTGATCCTGAAAACTTATTTATTTTGATTTGATTAATCAATTTGAGTTTGAAATGCCTTGAAATCTGCTGAAATACCAAGCGTTGGTAACTTTATGGTAACCCCTTGGTAACCTGAAAATGGACGGTCTTTTTAAGCTCTGGAGAATTTTAAGAACTGTCGTTGCTTTCTGATGGGTGACGGGGTTCGAACTGCAGCCATTTTTAAACTTGGAATTCAGAGTTTAAGACCTAAGCCCATGGGATTAATACGGGAACCATTTGAGATCTTTAAATTAAGACTGTTTAAAACCGTATCTCTGTACTATTTAATAAATAGATAAAATTTATTTACAAGTTGCCGATAAATATCCATGGCAATTGTTAAAAATCACAAATGGATCATTAATCAATGAATATACCTACTCACAATATAGACAGATATATGATGGATCTAAGGCAGTTGATTTCGTTAGGAAAAAAACGAATTGGCTTTTTGATTGGTGCTGGTGCACCTGCAAGTATCTGGGTAGATAAAACTGACAAGAAAAAAAATGTAGATGAGGGGGGCGTTCAACTAATTCCACCAATAGCACCACTAACAGAGATGGTTAAAAATAAATTAAAAGAAGATGAGCTAATTATCTATGAAAAAATTAAAGAGGATTTGGGCGGGGATCCAAATATTGAAGACATTCTCTCCAGAGCGAGATCGTTAGGAGCCCTGTTAGGCAAACAAAAGTTGGGGGAAATTGAGGGAACTACTTTCGAGTCTTTAGCTGAAAGAATTTGTAATCTCATTGGTGAAATTGTTTCTGTAAGCCTACCTAAAGGTAGTGGGCCTTATCAGCTTTTTACGGGTTGGATAGGTGGCACTTCAAGGAATTTTCCTATCGAAATATTCACGCCAAACTATGATTTACTTTTTGAAGAAGCTCTAGAACAGTCAAGAATACCTTACTTTGATGGATTTTGTGGTTCTAGAGAACCATTTTTTGATGCTGCATCCGTATTTTCCTCTGAGTTATCGAACCGCTGGGTGCGGCTGTGGAAAATCCATGGTTCATTGGGGTGGGATGAAAATTCAGAAGGTCATGTCATGAGGACAGGAAAAGCAAGTGCGACTAAACTCATATTTCCATCGCATCTCAAGTATGACCAGTACAAAAAACATCCTTATAATACTCTGTTTGACAAATTAAGAGCTTTTTTGGAAACACCAGATACTCTGTTAATAACTTGTGGATTCTCATTCTTTGATTCGCACATTAGTTCTGTAATTGAGGAATCATTGGCTGCCAATCCATCTAGTTCAGTGTTTGCTCTTCAATTTAAAAAGCGAGAAGAGGAAAATGCAGTAGTTCAAATTGCAAAGCGAAGAGCAAATTTAAGTGCTTACTGTAGAGATGGTGCGGTGATAAATGGTGTTGATGCTCCTTGGAAGTTAGGGGATCCGCCGTCAAAGGAGTGGCCGACAATAAGAAATACATTTTGGGAATCAAGTGCAGAATCCTTTTTGCTTGGAAATTTTGTACACTTTAGCAGCTTTTTTGCATTGACGAATTCAGATAGTGAAAGAAAGGTTGAAAGTGAACCATCAGACTAATAAACCAACATATCTAGGCAGAGTTGTTCAAGTAACAGGGTCTTCTGTCAGTGTGAAAATGTCTAACTCAGTTTCTTCTGGGCTAGCGATAATCGGCGGTGGTGCATACAAGATTGGGCAAGTGGGCAGCTTTGTTCGAATTCCTCAAGGTTACCAAGATTTATTAGGAATAGTATCTGAAGTGGGAGCTGATTCAAAGCCAGAAAGACTTGTACTAGAAGACGTTGATGATTTCCGTTGGATGACGGTGCAACTAGTCGGCGAGAGTATTGGATCAACTTTTGAAAGAGGAATAAGTCAGTATCCCAATATTAATGATGAAGTACACATTTTAGTTGAGAAGGATTTAGTAAAAATCTATGGTTCGGTAAGCGCATCCCATATTTCCGTAGGGCGATTGGCCAGTGCTGAAGGGATAGAAACAAAAATTGAAATTGATAAATTAATCACTCGTCATTCTGCAATATTGGGATCAACGGGTTCTGGTAAATCTACTACAGTAGCAAGTATTTTGCGTTCCATTTCTATGAATAAGGCGGCTTCTTTTCCAAGCGCTAGAGTAGTTCTTTTAGACATTCATGGAGAATATTCAAGTGCATTAGGTGACGTTGCCAAAGTATATAGGATTAACCCTTATAAAAATGAAAATGAATTATATATCCCTTTTTGGGCTTTAAATACCAATGACCTTTTAGGTTTCCTCTGTGGCAGTCTCGGTGATGATAAGAGTTTGATCCTTAGAGATAAAATTGTCGAACTTAAAAATAAGTTATTAAAAGAGAAAGGTGTTAGTTTTCCTGGTGTGGAACCAAACTCTTTAACTGCTGATACTCCCATCCCTTTTAGTTTAAAACAGTTGTGGTATGATTTAATTGACCAAGAAATAATGACATTAGAAGGATCTAACCGTAATGAGCCAGCACTTATAAAAGAGGGGGATGCGGACCAATTATTGCCACCGGAGTATAAGCCTCATGGAATGGGAGCAGCAGGACCATACATTAATACAGCTGCACCAGGATTGAAGCGACAGCTTGAGCGTATGAAGTCGAGGATGTTAGATCACAGTTATGATTTTATGCTGCATCCTGGACCCTGGGATCCAGATTTAAAGGGCAAAACTGAAAGTGATTTAGATGAATTATTGAAAAACTGGTTGGGGCATGAAAAACCAATTACTATACTCGATTTGTCAGGTGTGCCGAGTGATGTTTTAATTAGATTAATTGGTGCACTTTTAGAACTTATTTATGAGGCTTTGTTTTGGAGTCGAGATAAAAGTGAGGGTGGTATCAACCGCCCTCTATTAATTGTAATGGAAGAAGCACATCGTTATTTGAAAAGTGGCACATCGGGAACTGCACTCCAAGTTGCTGGTCGCATTGTTAAAGAAGGTAGAAAGTATGGGATTGGTGCGATGATAGTAAGTCAAAGGCCATCTGAAGTTGATGAAACAGTGTTATCGCAATGTGGAACTCATATTTCATTAAGACTTTCCAATCCAGCTGATCGAGCGAGAGTTAAAGGAACAATGCCAGATGGATTAGCCAGCTTAATGGATATGTTACCGGCATTAAGAACGGGTGAAGCGATAATTACTGGTGAGGCGGCAAGTCTTCCAATGCGTTCGAGAATTTTTCTGCCTCCAGAGGATAAAAGGCCTAATAGCGAGGACCCTCAGGTAGCGGAGCGTTGGAGTATTAAAAGAATCGCAGAAGATTACGGGCAAGTTATTGTTTCTTGGCGAGCACAGTCGCCCAGAAGAGTTAAAAATCCAATTGAGATTGCCCGTGAACTCGTAGATGATACTGGAGGAGAGGAATAAATGGAGAGAAAATTTGTTCAATCTTCAAATGTTATTTCTATTGGTTATCAAGAAACGGCTCAAACTCTAGAGGTAGAGTTTAAGGGTGGATCAGTTTACCAATACTATAATGTGCCAAAAACAATATATGATCAGCTAATGCAAGCTCCATCAAAAGGACAATTTTTAGCTCATCAAATTAAAGATCGTTTTCCGTTCGCAAGAGTGGGTTAATTTTTTGTTGGTCGATAAAAGAGTTAATCAATCAATATTAAGATTAAGCTCCTTGGTGAGCTTTATAATGGTTTCAAGTCTGGGGTTCGTAGTACTTTTGAGTTCATTGAAAGTATTTTTAACTTGGTAGACAGAAATCTGTGAAGTCGATTTTATTCTGAGTTGACAATGAGCAAGAAGAATTTTCATAAACTCTTTTTGGTCGCCTTCGAGTAAACATTGAGCCAGAGCTTCAGCGATAAACTTAGGGTCGCCTAAATTATTGCTGGGATCATGTTTAGTTGTTTTGACCTTATTTTTTAATTTAACAATGGGTATATCTTTGATGGAAGAAGCCTCATGCTGTTTTGATGTCTTTTTTTTGGCCATTTTAAGAGTCTCCATGATTTCTATATGCTAAGCGACCTTCAAAGGAATCTTATTTTCCAAAGCGACAATGATCTTAATCAGCAACTCCATGGAAAGACTATTCTCGCCCAGGTTAGAAATCCGGGTGATGCGAGCTCTAGAGGTTCCGACCTTTTTAGCGATTGTTTCATGGGTCATTTTGGATTTTTGGATGCTGGTGGATGCTTGTTGGTAAAGCTTTGACTTAAGCTCCATCACGGCGGCATCGAGTTCATTCAACCCTAAATCTTCGGCGAGGGCTTTGGCCTGTTTACTTAGTTTCATCTTTCAATCTCCTTAGCCTTTTCTTGGCTGTCTCAATATCTTTTCCTGGAGTCTTTTGTGTCTTCTTGGTGAAGGCATGAGGGATTAGGATTTTCCCCTTATCAAAGAAGACATAAAAGACTCTATAAATTCCGGAAGCATCCTTGATTCTCAATTCAAAAGCCGATGGGTCCACAGACTTCATAGGCTTTGATTGTGGAGGCCCAAGGGTGCCGCCTTGTTGAAGGATCATCAATAAGGCACCTAATTCCCTGCGCACTTCTACAGAGAATTCTTGGACGGTTTTCCTAGCTGTCTTATCCCAGATGATTTCCTTCACATAGCCATTGTGCTAAAATTAGCACAATTTGTCAAGTTTTTAGGAGAAAACCTGTCACCTGATTTCAGTTACTTAGACGCCTAGGGGGCTGACACCCTCCGTATAGTGAGGGGATTGACGTAACTCTTGAATAACCGGGATTCATAATCAGAACAAAAACCGAACATTGGTTCTGATTATAATTGCCCAAATTGTTCCGAAAGATTTTGAATTTAACCAACTATTTCGGTTCGTTAGAAATTTCACCCAATTTGGAAAATGCTGTGTTTGCCGTTTGACCACTCCCTCTCCACGATGTTGCGAGGAAGTGGTCAAACGGCAAACACAGCAAAAATTGGGGTGGTAACATTTCTAATAAAAATTATTTTTTTTGATGCCTGATAAGGAGGAGGCGATTAATAATAGGTTCTCTATATGGTTCTTTGAAAACTGAATATTTCATATTTAAAAATCCAGATCTTAAATGGATCGTTCATTTTCAATAATCAGATAGAATCTATTCTAAAAAAGCCGATTCTAATTTCTAAAGCACTATCAAGCTCCTCTAACAAAGGAGATTTAATGTCTATTAAAAAACGAATTGAAAATGATAAAACCGTCTTTGATGTGTTTGTAAAAGTCCGGGATCAAGCTGGCAGGCAAAAAGCGAGAAGAAAGCTAGGGATCAAATCCGAGCGCGAAGCCCTGAAGGTTGAAATGGCTTTAAAGGCCGAACTGGATGCCTTTCGCTCAAAAGTTCTCTGGTCCACATGGGTTCATCAATGTCTTGAGCAGTGTCGCTTGGAGTACAAATACTCCACATGGTGGAATTATAAAACCATTCTTGATAAATGGGTGAACCCGCGTTGGAGTTCTCGTTTTCTCGATGAAATCACACCCACGGACGTGCATGATCTTATTTTTAATCTTATTGAAGGAGTGTCCTATTGGCACCGTCGCAATATCCTAAAACTGATTCGCCGGATGTTTGCAATGGCTGTCGATGAAGGGATACTCACTCGCAATCCCACAGCTAAAATAAAAGTGAAAGTTCCACAGGCTGTGCAAGAAGTTTTGAACCCTGTGGAAATTGAGCTTTTATTGAAAGAAGCCAAAGCTGTGAAGCATCCCTACTTTGAAGTATGGACTCTGGCACTGCTCACTGGAATGCGCAGTGGTGAGCTTTACGCCTTGAAATGGTCTGATGTAGATTTTGTTTCAAACTTTATCCACGTCACCAAGTCTTGGAGTTCTAAAGATGGCTTTGGGCCAACCAAGTCTTCCAAAAACCGCGTTGTACCGGTTTCGACAGAGAGCAAAAGTTTCTTGCAAGAGTTGAAGCTAAAGCGAGGCCATGAAGAGTTTGTCCTTCCACGAATTGATACTTGGACCAGAGGCAATCAAGCTCAGGTCTTAAGAGCTTTCTGTGAAGGGATTGGAATTACCTCGGTTAAGTTTCACGATCTCAGAGCTACGTTCATTACACAGATGTTGATGAATGGTGTGGCTCTGGCTCGTGTGATGGCCATCGTGGGTCATTCCGAGCTAAAAACCACCCAAGGCTATTTGCGGCTCTGTGGTCAGGACTTGCGTGGAGCGACCGAGGAGCTAGGAATTAAGCTCCCAGGGGACGTTTCGGGAAAGGTCTTATCACTCACCAAGAGATGCTAAAAATAAGGTCACATTTGGTAACTGGGATTTTTTTATGATGAGATATCAGTGGGTTGGCTGACACCCGTCGGTCGCCCCATTTTTTCAGGCGACACTCGGTCGCTAAAGACTCCCCAAATTCAAAAATAGATGATGTCTGTCTCTCTAGCGCTCGAGGGGCGATCGACGGGGCTTGAACCCGATCGAGCGGTAGGTTGTGACTCGGCAACAAATTTGTCAAATCAAGGTCCTGAATTTTTTTTGAATAGTTTGAGGTTTCTTTAAAAAAACGTCTCATTCTAAGAATTTTACTTTTTTTAACCCCGATAAAAACTATAGAAAACTGGACCTTCTGTCGATAGGTAAGGATGGTACGTTTTATTTTCTCCACTTTTTTAATTGGCCTTTGTGCTTTTGTATTCAGCGGCTGTAGCAAGAAAAGTGAAACTTCTCAGTTTACGATCCAACTTCCAAAAGCCAGTAGTAAAGCGGTTGATTTTTCATCTTTCAGTGATGGTGACGTTGAAGATCCGTGGCTGGGTTCCATTACTTCGGCCGACGAAATCAATTGCTATATCGTATTTGCCGGGGCCCCTGAACCACAAATGAGCCGTCACTACTGCCTGGATCGTGCTAGCAATCAAACACTGACCAAATTTGGAGTTTACAAGGGAGGCGTTCCCGCCGGCGGAACCGTTTCGATTGATGTGCCGGCAGGCAAAAATAGAAACATTTTGTTGCTGGGAGCTCACGCTTTAGATGGTGCCTGCACGGATTTCTCAAACCAGGGACCTCAGAAAAATAGAATCACTCATCCTAGAATTTTAGTTTCACAAACCGTAGATCTTGAACCCGGAACCAATCGGTCATTAGAAATGAATATCCCTCAGGACTTGAGCGGGTTAAGCGAAGTGGGAGGTTGTTTTATTGACGAACCATGGGGAGACATCAACGACCAGCCATCACCGGAAGTTCAGCTTGATATCTCTGACCTGACAGGCGGTAAAGATTCAATGAACATTACCGGTGGAGTGTCTCCAGGAACGGCCAATGTTTTTCAGATAACCAATAATGGAACGATCGATTCGACATCACTGACGGGTGCGGTGGGCCTGACCAATTCTACCTATTTTTCCATTTTAGGGAATACCTGTAATGGAGTGCTGTCTCCAGGACAAAGTTGCACAGTCACCATAGAACCAATAGCCGCGACGAATACGTCCTATACGGGAGTCCTTTCTCTGTCTGTCGATAATTTTCCAAGTGTGACTCTAACAGGTTCGGCCTCGGGCTTTGCTGGTCCCACGGCGACAATTGCTTCAGGACAACCTTTGGCGAATGACAATTCCGCTGAGCTCAATATTCAGGTAGGAGGAACCGACGTGGCCTTCTATCGATACAAAGTGGGTCTTGCAGCCTCCATTGATTGTTCGACAGCGGCTGGTTATAGCGCTGAGATTGCTGTGGGGACCCCGATTACCGACTCACCCGCTGATGGAAATCTTGAGATCTGTATCATTGGCAGAGACGTTGGTATGAACTGGCAGTTGGAGGCGGCAGCGACGTCCTTCACATGGTTGAAAGACACAGTGGCGCCTAGTGTTGTTGTCACTTCGCCCGACGACCCCGGACCAACCCCCGACTTCCCCATTGCCACCACAATTACCTTCTCTGAAGATGTAACCGGATTCAATATCGGTAACCTAGCCGCGACCAATGCATCGCTCACGAACTTTACAGCTGTAAATGCCTTTCAATACACAGTGGAATTGATTCCTTTTACTCCCAATACGTCCGTTCAACTGAATGTTGCCTCGGCACAAGTCAACGACTTAGCTGGCAATAGCAATATGGCTTCCAACACTTGGACGATCCTTTATCAACCAGATGTGACTTTAGACCCCATTAGCTGGGTCGATTTCTATAACACTTCTTCGATGGAGACTGTTTCCGGCTTAGATGTTCCAGTGGATCTGGAGTTTTCTTCCACTTACGAAGCTGGAGCTCCCAGTGTTGAGTACAGTTTAAATGGTGGAGGCTGGTCTGCCTTTGTTCCTGGATCCCCTGCGATTGAAAGTGTATTCAATGGAGACTTGATTCAATTTAGAGTTTCAGGTGGTGTTGGGGATATTATGAATATCACGTTAACCAACATCACAGACGGTAATATAGTCATTGATAATGTTGTTGGAACCGTTGAGGATCCCTGCGAGCTCAGTCCATCCATTGGAACCGTTTGCAGTGGTGGAAGTCTGTATGCTGGAAATATCAGTTCGACCCATTACATGGTCACCCCCGGCGGCTGCACGGACTCTGCCAGTCCCGTTTGTTCCGGGTCAGACACCACTTTTAGAGCATGGAACGGATCGGCCGGCAGCGCGAATGATGTGACATCAGTCATCGACGTCGCCAATGCCACGTCTCCTGATCCGACCGAAGGAGATACCCACACAGCCAATCTGGTGCTAGATCCTTCGATTGATGTGGACAGTGCCGCCGACTATTGCAATGACATGATTTTCGGCGGTTATTCCGACTGGTATTTACCATCCAAAACAGAATTGGCTTACCTTTACTGCAAAGCCAATGTTCCTTCTCACGATATGCTTTACCCCAACGAAGACCCTGATTGCGGTGCCTTTGGTGGTAAGACGTCAGAGTTATCAGGCTTTGCCGCTGGCGCCGGGTACTGGAGCTCCTCAGAGGGTAACTCCGTCACTGGATGGCGCGTCAGCTTTGTCAATGGTTTGCAATCGTTAGCCGCCAAGGCCAATGCCTATAATGTTCGCTGTTTACGCAAAAAACTATAAAGAAATCACTTCAGTTTCAGATTCTTGGCTTTTGCGAGGGGTTCCGGCCTTAGAATCACAACAAATCACAACAAATTTTTAAGGAGCTGTTCGTTCCCCTGGGGAAGGTGAGGCGTTACGTTGGGCGTGTCTTTTCGAAGGAGGATGATAATGAAAAGTCTATTTCATAAAGTTTTAACGGTGGTTTCGGTATTGGCTCTCTCAAGCCCAGCCCTGGCTTTCAATGGTAAACCTGATCCCAATGGGTTGATGACGGGAAGGATCACATGTGAAGCTCTCGACCAACCGAATTTATTGGTCGAATACACAGCGACCAATGGCAAAGGCCATATGTCTGTGATTGATCAAGAGGTCTTAGTTTTCGAGAGGGAAATTTTTCTAATAAGGGGCAGTCGATGTTCAGCCTACAGTGGTAAGTGCTTTTTTGTTCTAAATGATGCCGCTAGAAAAGGAGATCAACTGCAGTACTTTGTTGAGCCCACAGGGGAGGTCTACAACACCACCGATTTTTTCAATCTGAGTTTTAAGGATGGCGAGACGGCAACCATTTCAGATACCGAAGAGTTTCCAAGTAAAATCCACTTGAGTGTGGGGTTTGACGGTGCTCCGGCGCCCTTAAATCAGCCTGGAAAATTCAAAATGGTCTGTTCAGGGCAAGCCGTTCGAAGTTTATAGGCATCGATGGTTTAGGAGGGGATGGTCTCGATCGAGAACCCCTCCTGTTTTTTACCGAAGCAAAGTATTTTAAGAGTCAGCAGGATTGTATGAAAAGGACTTTGATTGTGTTATTTCTTGCCATCCTTTCCGCCTGTGCACCTCGGCACCAACTTCCCAAAGATTTGCAAAACTCCTCTTTCGCTGTCATGAATAAGCAAGACATGAAAACGGACATCTAGGATTATTTTGCACTCAAAAGAGCTCTCAGAGGCAACAGGGATGGGCTTACGCTTTTTTTGGACTGGAATGTCACAAAAGGCGATTGCCTTCGAAGTCTTTCAAAAAGGAGAAATTGGATGGCGGAGACAGCATTAAATTTTTACCTCATAGGGCTGATAAGCCTTTTACTTTTCAACCCCTTAGCCTATGCGGATTCGACTTTTCAAAGTGGGGAGCGACAGATTGCCCTTATCGAGCTTTACAGTTCTGAAGGTTGCAGCAGTTGCCCTCCCGCCGATCGCTGGCTGGCAAATCTTAAAGATCATAAAAAACTTTGGCGAGAGTTTGTACCCTTGAACTTTCATGTCGACTATTGGAATCGCTTGGGATGGGTGGATCGTTTCTCGAATCAAGAGTTCAGCCAACGCCAGAGGCGCTTCGCATCGGAATGGGGCTCAGGCAGAGTGTACACTCCCGGCTTTGTTCGCAACGGCAGCGAGTGGAAGCAGCGGCAACTGACGGGATTGCTTGGACAGTCCGTAGGCTCGTTGCGTGCGGTTGCTATAGGAGACGGTCGCTACAAAGTGACTTTTGCAGGCAAAGCCGCTTCAACGAAAAAGCATATCGTCCACTTCTCCCTTCTGGGCCATGGCCTGACCACCGAGGTCAAGTATGGAGAGAATGCTGGTGAAACCCTGAGTCACGAGTTTGTTGTTTTAGCAAAGAACAAAAAGGCGATGACTTTGAAAAATGGTGTCTATGAGACCATTGTAAAGTTACCGACAAATACCCAAGCAGGAGCTAAAAACTTTAGCGTCGCCTTTTGGGTCAGTCGAGAGGGGAGTCAAAAACCCATTCAAGCGGTGGGTGGATTTTTAGCCAAGAAATAGTCAAATCCTGACATCAAAGTCAGGATGGCTTAGAAAAAATCTTTGGTGAAGTTGTATGTTGAAAAAACGATCTGACGAAGAATGTTGAGGAAAACCGTTTTGTCTGTGATTCCCATGGCCTCAGCCTGGGTTGGAAGATCGAAATCCAAACCATCAGTGGATTGAGAAAAAGAGGGGTTTTCCCAGCGAGCCCAAAACAGACAATCATGCTGAGTCACAGCCTCTTCGCCGTATATAGCCACTTGTGATTCCCGAAAGCCACCACTCATTGTCATAATGTCTTTGTTCGCCGATCCGGTGATCATCACCGGCGCGCTATCTTTGGGAGTCCGCTCGGTGCCATTGCGACACTCTTCTAAATTTGGCTGCAAGACACCATCCACGGATAAAGCTTTAACGTGAAAGGTTGCAGAGATTTGCTGTCCTGGATGTTTGCTGCTGTCTTCAAGAATCGCATCCACTAGAGATTCGGGAGGAGTTTGCCATTTGACCTCAATGCCATTGGCCACCATCTCGGGAATGAACAAGTTATTGGGGATATGAGCCCCTACCTTTGAGGCGTCTTTTTCGTAGGGGGTTAAGGACTCTAAAATCACATAAACGTCAACTCCATGCCGTTTCTTAGCAGTGATCAAGGCTTCAACCACTTTCGGGTCGTAGAGAAACTGATCGTCCACTAAAATTTGATGTTTAGCAGACAAGATCACTTGAATGTTTTGTTCAATGGGAGACATCTCGGTTCCGTAAATATTATTTTGCGAAGGAGCGACTACATCATCACCTTTGGAAACGTAGGGGACATCATAATGCCGACCTTTGAAACGATCGAGAACATCGATAGGAGCCAGCAAGTGTTCGATGGCTTGGCGTCGGCTGAGGTTGGGAAACTTGGCCTTCCAGTGATTGTAAACCACCTTGCCACCTAAACGCAGATCAGACTCTAGTTCAAAAGCCTCAAGGGCATCGTAGTAGAAAGTGTCTAAAACCAAGGCGGCGGCAGGTCCCTGAATCTCTGCCATTTGATCGTAGTTGGCACCGCCAGAGCCATCGGTCCAATTTTTTGATCCAACATAAGCTACAGCTTTCTCAGGATTTTTTCCATCCATAATCATGGCCTTAGTGTGATCGGATTTTGCGAGCAAATGAAACCCGTCCTTTTCAAGTTGCGACTTGATGGTGACATTTCCGTGTAATTGGTTGACAACATTGTCAGTGACTAAAAGATCAACAAACTCGGGGAGAGCGGTTCGTTTTTTTCCAATGTTAGCTGGGACAATATAAAAATTAATGGGTTGCGGGTTGTTGGGGTCTCCATTGCTTACAAATTTTTCGGAATAAGCTTTCATGTATCGATAAATCAAGTCCAATTGGACGCCATACTGAAACTTGTTTTCGTTATCTGTGACGATTACGACGGTAAAGTTCGGGTTCTCAATTGTTTTTTTCATCAACTCTTTGGCGAGGTTCATGCCAATGCTTCCACCCATCCAAAACAGATCAATAAAAACACTTTCTTCAGCATCACGTATACTTTGAATCATGGCAGCAAAGATGCCGTCCTGTCCATTCACCTGTTGAAAACTTGGGTGGCCAAAAAACTGGGTGTCTGTGATATAACCCATTTCATCAAAGTTTTCGATTTCATGAATATTGCGAAAACCTTCGGCGTCAGTAAATAGATTGTCGAGGGCGGCTTGCGGAGATGGCATCAAGAATTTGTAATCTTCAACTGTCAACTCAGCGTAGGGCTTATCAAGCCCAGGGGCCAAGGCTGTTCGGATAAGAGACAGTTGTTCACCCAGCAACAAGATGTCCTGAGGAGCCATTGGGATGCGGTCGTGCAAGGCCACCTTGTTGTCTCCGACAAACCCTGAAAATGAAACGGGGAAAGGTGCACCCTGATAATTTTGGTGTCTAAACAGAGCCACAAGAGCGGTATTCAGATTTTGTACATAAGGGTTCTGTTTCATGCACTTCTTTAGGACTTGTTCAAAGGGCGACGAATAGTTGACGGAAAAGCCTCTCTGTACCCCTTGGTCGACGATATTTTCGGTGTAACACTGCCTTACATCGTCGACCACGGCGAGATCCAAAATGGGAAGTCGACTTTTTACCAACTGCACAATCTGTGGATTTGTCGCTTGAGCTTGAGGGTCTCTGATAAAGTTATCAAGAAGACTGTGAGCACTTAAAACATACAGACCCAAGGTCTGCCCAGCCTGTTGCACCTGACCGGTCACGGTGTAGTAATAAAGAAGCATTCGATAGTCTTTGCCCAGCACCCAATTCTGCGCTCGCTCCATAGACTGATTGAAACGGCGACGACGAGTTTCGTTTTCTAAAAAGGCACGGTACCAAGTTTGTAAGGACTCTTTTTTATTAATGTCGGTTAGAGCCAAATAGGTGTCACGATAGGCGCCGTGTAGAGCGTCTTGTCTTGCGAAAAGCGAACTGTAGTGTTGTTGTTTTTCAGCAAGAGAATTCTCTTGAGCGCTGGCATGCAAAGACAAGATAACTCCGAAGATTAAAATGAGAGATTGAATCATGGTTGCACCCCGCCTTGGTTTTCAAAAATCGTTAACATCAACGAAAAAATTTGTGACTGGACATCGGGATCGTCGATAATATCGCCTCCCATGTCGATGTAGCCCTGCAGCTGCTCCCGATAGGGTTCAATCTGTTGATTGCCCCCATCGATCACCTTTTGGGTGATAGAAGGCACTTCGGCCGTTGGCCAACGCAAACCGGGTTCGATCAGCGCCGTGAACCAATTGGATTCTTTGACGGGCAGTTCGACTGTGGTTCTCATTCCGGTGATCTTCATACTTTGCATGTTGAGTTCAACTTTATGAATATTGACTTGAATGTTATAAAGGAAAGCCAAGCTCGCATCCAAAGGTCCAAAGCCACTGGCTTCACGAATGTTGCCAAAAAGATGCGGAACGTTGAAGCGGTGAAAGAAAGATCGGACGCCGAACTCACCATTCCACTCCTCGGCTTGTGATTCCATGGCATCAAGGGAGTCGACCACATCCCAACCTTGTGGGGTGATGCTTCCAAGCTCACCGAACTTGAGTGTGAGCATGGCAACTTCTTGTGATTGGGGGGCAAAAATAAACTCAACAATTGCACCATGAAAGTGGTCGTAATAGTATTTACTTTCTGGGGATCGAGGCAATCGAATGGCCGTGAACTCGGCCTGCTCTTCGATTTGGCTAAAAGGAAACTCGATGTTTGAAGGAAGACTTCCCGCCAATTGAACTTTGAAGTAGCTTTGGGGACCATCAAGGTGCAGATGGAATAAAGCTCCGACGAAAAAAGGGTCTTTCGATTCTAGTTCAACAAAGTTTCGATTGTAGAGAAAAGACATCGCCTCCGAGACCCGAAGGTTGATCGAAGTCAGGTATCCACCTTCGGGCAGGCCCACAGGGCGAGAATCTATCACTGCGGCTTTATTGGAAGAATACAAGTGAGCATATGGTAAGACGGCATTCCTCGACACTTCTTGAGGCTTTTTCGGAAGAAAAATAACCATAAAGTCCGAAGCCTCCACGTTGCCGCGGGACCGCTCGGCGCCTATCAATTCACTTAAAATTTTTGAGGCGGGGATTTTTCCGGCCAGCTGAATCAGGTTGTAACCATCGGTGAAGTCTGAATCACTCAGCAGGGGGCTCACGTGTTGAGTGATGACTTCGGTGACGTGTTTTTTTCGATCATGGAGGGCTGATGCCTCTTTGGCTTCTGAAATTTGCTTTAAGGTCATGTCCAACTGCACCGAGAGTGGGGTGGTTTCGACCACAACGATTTCGTATTCAGGGATCGGAAATGTGGCCGAGGCCATAGGAGTCAACGCAAACAGACAAACACAGAGAACTATTATATATTTTAGCATGGCCCTATTTTACTGATTTTACCGTATTTCTCGAGGAATTCCCTTGAACGTGAAGACATTACAAAGGTTGTGTATTAAATATTTGCTAGCTGTGATCAAATAGGAAAAAGAGGAGAGTTTTGGACGAGTTTGAACTGATTGACCAATATATTAAACCCACGGCAAAGCCTCCTGTCCTGCTTGGCAAAGGGGATGATTGCAGCGTCGTGGCTCTTTCAAACTCAGATTATCTTATCGAAACTACGGATTGTCTGGTTGAGGATATTCATTTCCGCACTCGAGACTTTGATCTCTCCCAATTGGCTTATAAGAGTTTGGCTGTCAACATCAGCGATATCGCCGCCATGGGGGGGCAGCCTTTGCGAGCCCATTTGAATTTAGCTCTCCCTGAAAATATTAAAGAAGACGATTTTGCAGGTTTTTTTCACGAATTCTACAGTCTTGCGGACTCCCTAGGGATTCAATTGGTAGGAGGAGACCTGTCTGCCAGTCCTGGTCCTATTTTTGTTAATTTGCATTTAGCGGGTCAGGTCTCTAAGGACAACATTCGGTGGCGGCATCAACTTGCAAAACCTGGAGTCCTCTGCGTCACCGGACCTTTAGGGGAATCCAGCGCTGGATTTTATAGTTTCGAAAATCAATTACAGAACCATAAATTGGAAGAGGTTCATCGCCGTCCACCTATCGAACTCGCCAAGGGGCAGTGGTTGGGGCGACAATCTGGAGTGCAGGGAATGATGGATTTATCCGATGGCTTGCTCAGCGACCTCAAACGTATTCCATCGGGAGCGATTGTCGTGGATGTGGATAAAATTCCAATGACTTCGGATTTGATCGCATTTGCTGCCGTGGTTGAGAAAGACCCTCTGAGTTGGGCGATTTGTGGTGGAGAAGACTATCGATTGTTGGTTAATTGTGAACAGGAACAAGTTCCATTTTTACTTGAACAATATGCTGCTGAATTTGCCGAAAGCCTTTACCCTATTGGCACTGTTGGGGCGGCTCCAGAAAACACTTTAACTTTTTTTCGAAAGGGAAGTCCCTTTTCTATTCCATGGACCGCCTACAAGCATTTTTGACACACCATGTTTTCTTTGTAGGCCCTTTGTTTATTTGTCATCATTAAGCCATGAACGAGCGACGCAAACTGACAGGCTATTTGATCAATCCGAATTATCAGGGCAAGTTTCTAATCGTTTTTGGAGCCATCGGGACTTTACAGACCATTGTGTTTTTTTATGCCATTTTACAAATCTTTGGGAAAATGGAGCTTTTGGTCGAGGAGGGTTTATCGTCCGAGGAACTGATGTCTGAAGTCCTACAAGTCCAAAGCAGCTTCATCTTTTTGTTCGGCGGACTTTTTATTTTACTTTCTCTTTTGTTTATTGTCTTGGGCTTTCGTTTTACTCATAAAACGGCGGGTGCCGTCTATCATATGCAACAGACTTTTGAAACCATCGAAAAAACGGGCACTGTTCAAGAGATGAAGCTTCGTGATGGTGACTTTTTCCAGGACGCTGGAAAGAGTTTCAATTCCATGATTAAAAAATTCAAATAATTCTAACGCCGCCAGCGATTGAACCGCTCGCCCCAAGCCAGTGTCGAATCGGAAACCTGCGCCCGCTTCCAGTTGCCTGCCGCGAACTTGTTGGCTTCAGCCAAAGTGGGGTAGATGTGGATGGTGCCCAAAATTTTGTTCATACCAAAACCGTGTTTCATGGCCGCCACATACTCGGCGATGATATCACCCGCATGCACTCCGGCAATGGTCACTCCTAAAATTTTGTCTTTCCCAGGAACCGTTAAGACTTTTACCACTCCGTAAGCATCTTCATCGGCAATGGCTCGGTCCAAGTCGTCGATTCCATAGGTGACAACGTCATAGGGAATTCCTTTTTCTTTTGCCTCTTGTTCATTAAGACCGACGCGAGCCACTTCGGGATCGGTGTAGGTGGCCCAGGGTATCACTCGGTAATCGGCTTTGAACCCCCAAAAAGGTTTTAACATGGCATTGACTGAGCAAAACCAGGCTTGGTGAGAGGCTGTGTGGGTGAACTGGTAGGGCCCCGCCACATCGCCACAAGCGTAAATATTTTTATACTTCGTGGTTCTCAAATAGTCGTCGACTTTGACCGTGCCATTGGGGTTGAGTTCAACACCCAATTCCTCTAGGCCAAAGCCAGAAGTGTTTGGTTTCCGACCAATGGCGACTAAAATGGTATCGCAAGAAATGTCTTTGCTAGCGCCATTGTGTTCACAGACTACGGTTTTTTGACCATTCGACTCTTTAAAGGCTGTGACTTTGTGGTTAGTGAGAATTTCGATGCCTTCTTTTTTAAAGCGGTCCATAACCATGTCCGAAATTTCAGGGTCTTCTCGTAGCATGATCCGATCACTCATTTCAATTTGCGTCACTTGAATGCCAAGGCGGCAAAAGGCTTGAGCCAGTTCCGATCCAATGGGGCCACCACCTAGAACAACCAAATGTTTGGGTTTTTCTCGCAAATCCCAAATGTTGTCTGAGGTAAAATGTTCCACTTGGTCGGCGCCGGGAAAGGGCGGTACGAAAGGGCGAGCTCCGGTGGCGATGGTGATATTTCGAGTCGACAAAATCTTTCCATTCACTTCCACTTCATGGGGAGACTTGATTTTGGCTACACCTTGATAGCAGTCAACACCTAAGCTTGTATAACGTTCGACAGAATCGTGGGGTTCGATAGTTTTAACGACGCGTTGAATTCGTTCCATCACATCGGCAAAATCAAATTCCACATCGACTTTTTTAAAGCCCAAACGTTCAGAACGTTTAACGTCTTTCATAAATTTGGCCGAACGAATCAAGGCTTTGCTGGGAACGCAACCTGTATTCAAACAGTCTCCGCCCATCTTATGTTTTTCGATCAACGCCACTTTAGCCTTGGTCGCAGCACAAATGTAGGAAGTGACAAGTCCAGCCGAACCGGCTCCGATGGCAACCATATTGTAGTCGTACTTAGGCATGGCTGGTTTTTCCTTTTTTTGGTTTGAGGCGTTGCATAATCTTTTTAGTGATCAAGGGAAATAGCCCAAGTACAACAAACGATCCAATCACCGAGGGTGACAAAATACCGCTGGCGGATTCAATTTGGGACAGCTGGGTGCCTGCGTTGACGTATACGATGGTGCCGGCGAGCATTCCCACTTGCGACACAAAAAAATAGGTCACAGTGCGCATTGGGGTCAGGCCCATAACCAGATTAATCACAAAAAAAGGAAAGGCCGGTATCAAGCGAAGAGTAAACAGGTAAAAGGCTCCCTCTTCTTCGACACCTTTATTGATTTTGCTTAAATGTTTGCCGAACTTACTTTGTACATAATCGCGCAACAAAAAGCGCGAGGCTAAAAAAGCGCAGGTTGCGCCAATGGTGCTGGCAAAAGACACAACAACAGTTCCGGTGAGCACGCCAAAAAGTGCGCCACCTAAAAGCGTCAGCAAGGCCGCACCCGGTAGCGATAGAGCAGTGGTGACAATGTAAATCAACATATAAAGACCAATTGTTACAGCCGGGTTTTGTGAGTAGTAAGTTGAGAAAGCCTCTTGCTGACCTTTGATATAGGTCAAGGAAAGATACTGCTTTAGATCAAACATAAAAAAGGCCGCTACGATAGCCAAGATCAATGCAACCAGAATCAGCCGGCTTAAATTTTTCATAAATCTCCTAAAGTTGAAACATGACTTCGCGAAGGATTCGCAAAAGCTCGGGATCGTAACGGTCTTTTAATTTGGTCGTCATAAAATCAATGGCATCCTTGGGGGTCATCGGCTGATTGTAGGAGCGTTGGGTGGTCATGGCATCGTAGGTGTCCGATATGGCGATGATTCGAGCCATCGGGTGAATATCTTTACCGGGAAGTTCTTGTGGGTAACCATTGCCTAAAAAACTTTCGTGATGCTCAAAGCAACAGGCTTTGATGGCTTCGCTCACTTCGTATTCACTCAGGATTTGCAAGCCAAACTCTGGATGTTTCTTCATTTGCGCCCATTCCACGTCATCCAGGGCTCCCTTTTTACAAATGATATCAACGTCCACCCACTTTTTACCCACATCATGGAAAAGAGCGCCGCGACCCAACTCTTCTAATTCCTCTTGGTTGTAACCAGCCAAGCGCCCGATGCCTAAGGCGTAAACACCGACGTCCAGCGAGTGATTGTAGGTGTAAAAATCGTGGGTCGACAAACTGATCAGATGATCCATGCCCTCTGGTTCTTGCTCCATAAATTTGACGAACTGGTGAATAATCTTTTTCGAGTCTTCGAGAGCTTTTCCCACATCCGGGTTTTCATAAATTTCCTCAACCAAAGACAGTGAGCTTTCTCTTAGAAGCTCGGCTTTGGTGATCGCCTCTAAGCTTTCATCTTCCAATTGTTCATGAATAAAATCCTTGAAGGCCTGGCGTTGAGAGTTCGGGATAAACAAGCGGTCGGTATCTTTCAACTTGTTTATTTTTTCAGCAGAAAGACCGTTCCCCGCCCGAAGGTAATGGATATGGCGACTTTGAATTTTAACAAATAGATCAAAGGGCAAACTGATATCAGCTCGCAAACAACCCACTCGAACGTTAAAGTAATCCCAATTCATCTCAATAGTCCATTTGTCCCAAGCCGCTGCATCCAAGCGACGGAATTCCAAAAATCTTCCCTAAATTTTGCCACGATCAGCCATGAAATCAAAGAGAAGAATAAAGGGCCCTTCGAACGCCCTTTCTTTGCTTTACAATTTTGACAAGGAACCGGGTTTTTCCTACTATAGCGGATCTCCAGAGGGGGGACATGAGTCTCTATTTCGACACACCCATTCAATATCTAAAAGGAGTTGGCCCCAAGCTAGGCACCTTGTTGAAAAAAAAGGGTATTGCGACCATTGAGGACCTTTTTCAGAACTATCCTCGAACCTATGAAGATCGTCGTGCCGCTCGAGATATCGCCTCCTTGCAGCCTGGGGAAACCGTCAGCATCAAAGCCGAAGTAATCAATGTTAGTTCTTATAATTTGGGGCGCTCAAAGCGCAAAGCCTACGACGTCACAGTTCGAGATGGCTCGGGTCTGATTCATTGCAAATTCTTTCGCGTACCCTATCGCGGGTACTTTGAGCGTTTTGAAGCCCGACAGCAAGTTCGTGTGATTGGGAAAGTCACCCACTACCGAGGGCGCGTGGAATTTCATCATCCAGATATTCAAGACCTTAAAATCGAAGACGAGATCACCGATGAGCTGATTCCCATTTACTCAGAAACCGAGGGGTTGACCGGTACTCGGTTGCGAAAAATTGTAAGTCAAGCCACCGACTCTTTACAGAAAGATGAAATTCAAGGCTTTGACGAAAAGCTGCCGCAATGGATATTAGATAAGTATCAATTACCTCAAATCAAAGAGACTTTTTTGTCCATCCATCACCCTCCGGAGGGCGCTGGCGAAGATTATCTCAATTACCAATCGCCGTTTCACCGTCGGATTATTTTTGAAGAGTTTTTTTGGTTGGAAATGCTACTGGCGGCTCGGAAACAAGGCGTGCAAAAGGACAAGGCTCCGGCTTTTAAAAAAGACTCTGTTCTAGCCAGCCAACTGACTTCCAATCTGCCTTTTGAACTGACCGGTGCGCAGAAAAAGGCTTTGCGTGAAATTGGTCAAGATTTAAAGCGCGACTTCCCCATGCATCGCCTAGTACAGGGCGATGTGGGCAGTGGTAAAACCCTGGTGGCCTTGTTGTCAGCTTTAGTTGCTATAGAAAATGGGTACCAAGTGGCCTTGATGGTTCCCACCGAGATCTTAGCTCAGCAGCATATGGCTGGGGCACAAAAACTTTTCGAACCGCTGGGCTTGAAAGTGGGATTTTTAAGTGGGCATTTGAAGACCAAAGCAAAAAAAGAAGTGTGTGCTCAGGTCGAGTCCGGCGACGTCCAGCTGTTGGTGGGGACTCACGCTTTAATCCAAGATTCTGTTCAATTTAAAAATCTGGGCCTGGTTGTGGTGGATGAACAGCATCGTTTTGGAGTTGAGCAAAGAAAGAAATTAAAGAAAAAAGGTGAGAGTCCTCACTTTCTGTTGATGACGGCCACGCCGATTCCGCGCAGTTTAGCGATGACAGTTTATGGCGACTTGGACGTGTCGATCATCAATGAAATGCCGAAAGGAAGAATTCCTATTGTCACTCGCATGACTTACCAAAGTAAACGAGAGCAAGTGGTCGGGTTTGTGCGAGATCAGCTGATTAAAGGACGGCAAGCCTATGTGGTTTACCCCTTAGTTGAAGAATCTGAGAAAATGGATTTAAAAAATGCCACCGACGAATTTGAAAAATTAAAAGCGGATTTTCCGAACCACAAAGTCGCCTTGATGCATGGAAAAATGAAGTCTGACGACAAAGACGCCATTATGAAGGCCTTTCGCAATCAAGAATTCGATGTTTTAGTGTCGACGACGGTAATCGAAGTGGGAGTCGACGTCCCCAATGCCAATATTATTTGGATCGAGCACGCCGAACGTTTTGGCCTGTCCCAGCTGCACCAGTTGCGTGGGCGTGTCGGCCGTGGGTCTCATAAAAGCTATTGCGTTTTATCTCTGGGCTACGCGGTGTCTGAAGAATCTCGCGATCGGATCAAGCTTATGGAAGACACCGCTGATGGTTTTAAAATTGCAGAGGCGGATTTGGAATTGCGAGGCCCGGGGGAGTTTCTTGGAGCCCGTCAGAGTGGGCTTCCTGGGTTTAAAATGGCCAATTTGATTCGCGATATGGAAATTTTAAAACAAGCGCGCGAGGCCGCTTTTGAAGTCATGCGCCGTGATTCTAATTTGTCTCGTTACGAACACCGTGCGATCAAAAATGAAATTCTTAATAACAAAGAAATGATTGGTTAAAAGACTTTTAGAAATTCTTTTCTTGAAAACCAAAAAAAAACTTTTTAGTAAAGCAAAAGGTTTGCGCTGACGAATAAGCACAGACATTGGTCTAGTACGCAGAATTCAGCTTATGAAATCTCCTTAATGATACATGGGATTATTACCATCACTTCTTGAGAGACATTAGTGTATGTGATGCAATGATCTGACATTTAAGGAGGAATTATGTTTTTATCACGGACGATAAAAGCTGTGGCGATACTCGCAAGCTTTTACTCTTTTACCGCTCAAGCAGGTCAGCAGTTGCACTTTAAGTCCACCACTGTGGATACAACAAGTGACACAGCTCTTTCCATATCACGAAATAGCCCCGCAACCGACTTCCATGTGGTGCAATTTAAAAACACCATCACCGATCAAGATCGGCAGAACTTGCAACAGTCCGGAATCGAAATCATTCGCTATATTCCAGACGACGCATACATTGTAAAAATGGATAGTGAGACAGTTCAAAGTGTGCAAAGAAATTCCTCTGTGCAGGCTGTTTTGCCTTATGCTCCAGAATTTAAGGTCAGTCCTTTGTTTGGAGTGATTGATCATCTTAATGGCGAAGTTGTACAAAAAGTTTCTATCAAAACTTTTGATGCGAACTACACCACTGAAGCCATTAAGCAACTCTTGATGGCTGACGCGGAAAAACAATCGGCAAACAACAATGCAGTGATGAGCCAGGTTGTATACTCAAAAGGCGAATACATTGGAGTGATCACTACTCTTTCTCAGGTTGAAAAACTCAGCCAAATCAATGGAGTCGAGTGGATCGAGCCTTATCCAGAACTCAAGTTGCAAAACTTTGAGGTGGCCGGTGAAATTTTAAAGTCTGTTTCGCGCAAAACAGTCAACGATTTGGATGGATTCGAGTCGGGAACAAAGATTATGAACTTTGATGCGGCCTGGAGCCGTGGGTTCACCGGACGCGGTCAATTGGTTGGGTTCGCTGATACGGGTCTGGATTCTGGAAACATTGCCGGAATTCACCCTGACTTCCAAGGACAAGTTCAAAAAGGTTATGCCTATGGACTGCTTTCTTTCAGCTGGAACGATCCTATGGGTCATGGAACTCACGTTGCTGGTTCCATTGCCGGTAATGGAGCCGCTTCCAATGGAACTCTGCGTGGGGGTGCTTACGAAGCCAAGTTGATCGCCGGTGGCATGTGGTCGCAACTTTTAAACAATATGATTCCCCCTCAAGATATCACTAAAATGTTTGCCGACGCTTACGCCGATGGCGCGCGCATTCACACCAATTCTTGGGGATCGCCGCAGAATTTAGGCGCTTACGATAACTTTGCTGTCACCGTCGACACCTTTATGTGGGAAAAACCCGACATGCTGTTGATGTTTGCGGCTGGAAACTCGGGAGCCGATGCAAATAATGACGGTCGAGTGGACGAGGACTCTATCGGAACACCTGCGACAGCGAAAAACGTGCTTTCGGTTGGAGCCTCCGAGAACTTGGTTTCCGACGGTGGAATTCAGCGTCCGATCGGGCAGTTGAAAAAGCAAGATGGAACACCTTTGTTTTCCTCGGAGCCTATTGCCTCTGACTTTTTGTCAAACAACGTTGATGGCATCGCCGCTTTCTCTTCTCGTGGACCCACCGATGATGGCCGAACTAAGCCCGATGTAGTGGCTCCAGGAGCCAACATCCTCAGTGTTCGCTCGCAAGTGGACGGGGCCAACGAGCTTTGGGGGGCCTTGAATCAAGACTATGTTTGGTCGGGTGGAACTTCCATGAGTACACCTTTGGTTGCTGGTGGGGCCGCCGTGGTTCGTCAGTATTTGGTTGAAGAAATGCAAATTGCCAATCCCTCTGCGGCTCTCGTTAAAGCCATGTTGATGCACACAGCGACCGATATGTTCCCTGGGCAGTTCGGACAAAGTGGAAAAGCCAGTGGCCAAGAAATGCTAGCCACACGCCCCAACCCTCACCAAGGTTTTGGACGTGTGAATATGGATGCCGTGACCACCTACCAAGGCGCGATCATGCAAGGTTCGGCTTCTCTTGGTGCTCCAGGCAAAACAACAGTAAACAGCACCGGTGCTCCGGCTGATTACAAAATCACCTTGGTTTACACCGATGCTCCTGGAGCTGCCAGTAGCGGAAGAAACCTTGTGAACAACTTAGATATTGAAGTCTACGAAGATGGACAGTTGATCGCTCAAGGCAAATCTGCGGTGAACAATAGCGAGTATGTGCAAGTGACCGGTGTGACCGGCGAGCTTGAAGTGCGCGTGGTTGCAACCAACCTACCGACGCCAGCTGCTGGTGGTGGACAGCCTTTTGCTCTTTTGGTGAGTCCTCTTTAATTGCCCTAAAAAAGTCTTCAATTCCGAAGCCCGATCCTTGGATCGGGTTTTTTTGTGCCTCGTTTTTCTTTCGTAGAGCGAGTCTTAAAAAAGGGTGGATCGGGGCCTCATTTGGTCACTGACGACACTGGCAAATGGAAGGGCCAATAGTGAATAAAAATGTAGGAACTTCACGAACGAAAAAACATTGATCAACACTTTCAAAACGACGCACAAAGATCGTGCCGACGGCATCAGGCGTTCAGCTCAAAGATAGCGGGGAGCGATGTAAAACTTCGACTATTTCTTCTACATAGCTGAAATAATTACAGAAAGGTCATTCGTTAAAGTGCAAAAAGCGTCACTTTAGTTATTGCCCGACCGTGTCATAAATGCTATAACTGCCCCCGAAGCTGGAGGATCAATGGGTGAAATAAAAGACGATGTTTTTAAAGTTGGGGATAATGCGGTTTATCCTGGCCACGGTGTGGGTGAGGTCGTTTCTGTTGAACAAAAAGAAATGATGGGTTGCAGCCAGGTTTTTTATTCAATCAAAATATTAGAAACGGGTATGAAGATCATGGTCCCAAAAGCCAACGCCAAGAATGTGGGGTTGCGTCCTATTATTTCGCAAGACGAAGCTTCTAAAGTCCTTAATATTCTTCAAGAAACCGACGTCAAAATTGATAACCAAACCTGGAACCGTCGTTATCGTGAGTACATGGAAAAAATCAAAACCGGTTCAGTTTATGAGATCGCTGAAGTCTTAAGGGACCTCTTTTTGCTGAAAGTCGACAAAGAGCTGAGCTTTGGTGAGCGCAAAATGCTCGACACTGCTCGTAATCTTTTGATCACAGAACTGTCCCTTGCGACAACGAAGACAGAATTGGAAACCGACGAAGTCAAAGCCATCTTCGGCATCGAAATCAAAGAAGCCCAATAAACATTACGCACAGTCTAAGGCCTTATACCTTGAGGCCCTAAGCTCCTTTTGGTAGTTTTGGAAGTTAACCCAATCACCTGCCAATTGGAGGACCTATGTCCCAACCTATTCGCGTTCGTTTTGCTCCTAGTCCCACAGGATATCTCCACGTCGGTGGTGCTCGCACCGCCCTTTACAACTATTTGTTTGCGAAAAACCAAGGCGGCACCTTCATACTTCGTATTGAAGACACCGATCTGGACCGCAGCACCAATGAGTCCCTGCGGATGCAGTTGGATGATTTGAAATGGTTGGGCCTCACTTGGGATGAAGGGGTTGATTTCGAGACCCTCGAGTCGGTGGGTGACTATGGGCCTTACCGGCAGAGTGAGCGATTGGATATCTATGGAAAGTACTGCGACCAGCTCCTGCAATCGGGAAAAGCCTATTTTGATTTCCGAACCGATGCGGAGTTAGAAAAAATAAAACAAGACTCCACTGAAAAGTTCACTCGAATCCCTCGACCAGAAAATATTTTGTCTGTTGAAGAGGCGAAAAAGAAAGTAGCGGAGGGAACACCTGCGGCCATTCGATTTAAGGTCGAAGGAGGCAGAGACCATGTGATTGATGATCTTGTTCGAGGTGAGGTGAGACTTCCTGAAGATATGGTCGCAGATTTTATTTTGATGCGTTCCAACGGTATGCCAGTTTATAATTTCTGTTGTGCCGTTGATGATGCTCTTATGGAGATCTCCCATGTTTTTCGGGCGGAAGAGCACCTTAGCAATACTCTTCGCCAAAAAATGATTTACGAGGCCTTGGGATTTCCCTTGCCCAAGTTTGGGCATTTGTCGCTGATTCTAGGAGCCGATAAACAAAAGTTAAGTAAAAGGCATGGTGCCACCAGCTGCAATCAATATAGAGAGCTGGGGTATATTCCCGATGCCCTTCTTAATTTTGTGGCTCTACTGGGGTGGTCGGCTGGCGGCGATGAAGAGATTTTCTCTCGCGAGCAACTTATAGAGAAATTTGATGTTTCAAGGCTGCACACGGCTGGGGCTGTTTTTGATGACGAAAAGTTCAAGTGGATGAATTCGGTTCATTTGCGAGCCTTGCCGAACTCCCAGCTTTGGAGTCTTTTGAAACCCTATTTTCAAAAAGAGAATATCACTCTTCCAGAAAGTGAGGACTTTATTGATAAGTCTTTGGGGCTTTTCAAACCCAAAATGGAAACTCTTATGGATGCGGTTGAATTGTTTCGGCCCATCGATGCCAAGTTTTTTGAGATAACGGAAGAGGCCAAAGAGATATTGGCTTGGGAAGCAACCCCGACGGTTTTTAAAACCTGGCTTGGCCAGTTGAAGTCTTTAAAGTCTATGTTTTTATCGGCGGATGAGTTTTCAGAAATTCAAGACAAGGTCAAAGATGAGGCCGGAGTCAAAGGCAAACAACTGTTTATGCCCATCCGGGTAGCGATTATTGGTAAACCCCATGGAGCGGATTTGAAAACACTGGTTCCATTGATCGAAAGAGAGTCTCTCGTCAAGCGGGCCGAAAAGGCTTTGGCTGAAGTTCAATAAAAGGGAATTCATGAAAAAAAAGTTTGAAATCGATAGTGCCTTTCAACCAGCTGGCGACCAACCCAAAGCGATTGCTGAGCTCGTTGACCGTTTTAAAAAGGGCAAGGACCATCAAACTTTGTTAGGGGTCACCGGCAGTGGAAAGACTTTCACGGTGGCCCATGTCATTGCCCAGTTGAATCGCCCCGCTCTTATTTTGGCGCCCAACAAAACTTTGGCTGCTCAACTTTTTGTGGAGTTCAAAGAACTGTTTCCTAAGAATGCGGTTGAGTACTTTGTCAGTTACTATGACTACTACCAACCGGAAGCCTATATCCCAGCCACCGACACCTATATCGAAAAAGATTCGGCAATCAATGAGCAAATCGATCGCATGCGCCACTCGGCCACTCATTCGCTCCTGGATCGGCGCGATGTGATCATCGTCAGCAGCGTTTCTTGTATTTACGGTTTAGGAAGCCCCGAAGCCTATGAGGGGATGTTGGTGCAAGTGGTGTCCAACACAGAAATGAAACGAGATCATTTGTTGCGGGAGCTGGTCCGAATTCAATACACCCGCGGTGATCACGATTTTCATCGAGGAACTTTTCGGGTTCGCGGCGACGTGGTTGATGTGTTTCCCCCTTATGAAGATTCTAAAGTGATTCGGATCGAATTTTTTGGAGATTTTATTGAGAAAATTTGTTGGTTCGACCCCCTTACCGGTGAAGTTTTTGATGAGCTTGATCAGGTGGCAATTTATCCAGGCAGTCACCACGTTAACACTGAAGAGCGACAAAAAGCAGCGATCATAACCATTCAAGCCGAGCTGCAACAGCGCCTGGCTCATCTCAAAGAGATTATGAAGTATGACGAGGCCAAAAGGCTTGAGCAGCGAACCTACTACGACATTGAAATGATTGAAGAGCTTGGGTTTTGCCAAGGTATAGAAAACTACTCGAGGCATTTTACGGGCCGCGGAGAGGGTGAGCCGCCTCCCACATTGTTAGAGTATTTCCCTGACGATTTTATAACTTTTATTGATGAATCCCATGTGACGGTTCCGCAAATAGGGGGCATGTATCGCGGTGATCGTGCCCGTAAAACAACCTTGGTCGAGCATGGTTTTCGTTTGCCTTCGGCTTTAGATAACCGACCGCTCAACTTTCAAGAGTTTGAAAAACTAGCCAAAAAAGTGGTCTACGTTTCAGCCACTCCAGGGGATTATGAAAAGGAAATTTGTGGAAATGAATTCACTGAACAAATTATACGCCCTACGGGACTTGTGGATCCCATTGTCGAAGTGCGACCGGCGACCACCCAAGTCGATGACCTGTTAGGAGAAATCAGGGCCCGGGTTAAAATTAAAGAACGAGTCTTGGTGACCACGCTGACCAAGAAAAGTGCCGAGGACTTAACCGGTTACTTCAACAGTGTCGGTATCAAAGTCAAATACTTGCACAGCGATATTAAAACCGTGGAGCGAACCGAGATCATTCGAGATTTACGGCTTGGTCTCTTTGATGTGTTGATAGGCATCAACCTGCTGAGAGAGGGGTTGGATATTCCGGAAGTCAGTTTGGTGGCGATCACTGACGCAGATAAAGAGGGCTTCCTGCGTTCGGAGCGCTCTCTGATTCAAACCATTGGGCGAGCCGCAAGAAACGCAAAGGGGCGCGTCTTTTTGTATGCCGATCGCGTGACCAAATCTATGGAAAAAGCGATGGATGAGACCGCTCGTCGCCGGCAAATCCAGATGGCCTACAACCGCGAACATGCAATCACTCCGCAAACTATTATTAAAAGAATTTCTGATGGTTTGGCCGAAATTTATGAAACACACTCGACCCATAAGGCTGAAAAAGAAGAAGTGGCCAAAATATTGGCCCGCCCCAGTGAGTTGACTCGAGAAGTGACGGAGCTTCGTAAAAAAATGAAGAAAGCTTCGGAAAACCTTGAATTCGAAGAGGCGGCTCGTTTTCGTGACAAGATCAAACGCTTGGAGCTGCTGCAATTAAGATTAATGGACGGTGGCTTGGACTCTGAGGCCTGATGACAAAAAAGCCCGAACGTCTTGAGCGCTTAAAGACCAAAGTGACTGATTTTCCCCAGTCGCCGGGTGTTTATTTAATGAAAAACACCAGCGAGAAAATCATTTATGTGGGGAAGGCTAAAAAATTGCGCAATCGGGTTCGATCGTATTTGAATCCCAACCTCGACAATCCAAAAACCCAACTGTTGGTGCGCAATATTGAGAGCATTGACTACATTTTAACGGAAACTGAAGTGGAGGCCTTTCTTCTTGAGGCTTCTCTCATTAAAAAGCATCGTCCCCGCTATAACATTCGACTAAAGGATGACAAGAATTACCCCTACATTCGCCTGAGTTTGGCCGATGCTTTCCCGCGATTTTATTTGGCTCGCAAAGTGGTTAATGACGGCTCTCAGTACTTTGGTCCTTACACCAGTGGTTATGTGGTCCGAAATACCATCGGTTTCTTAAACCAATCCTTTCAAATTCGAGATTGTCGTGATCATTTTATGAAATCTCGAAAGCGTCCTTGCATGACTCATCAGATAGGGGCTTGCACGGCGCCTTGCGTGGGCTTGATTGATGAAAAAGACTACGGCAAACAAATAAAGAAAGCCAAACGGTTTTTAGAGAAAGAGACCACCTCGGTCATTGATAAACTTAAAAAGAAAATGTTTGCTTTGGCTGACGAAGAAAAGTTTGAACTTGCGGCTCGATTCCGCGATAGCATCGACGCGATTGAAAAGGTTTTGGAAAAGCAGGCGGTGATCAACGCGCAAGCGACCAACAATCAGGATGTGATTGGATATTTTGGAGATGAACGAGGAACAGTTATTGAAACTCTGCACATTCGCAAGGGGCGAGTTATCGGCCAACGTCAGCAGTTCTTTACTCAGATTGACCCACAGTCAGAGAAAGACGATGTTCGAGAGTGGTTACCATCTTTTTTAAACCAATACTATCAAGATAATATTGTTCCTGATGAAATTTATCTGCCAGTGGATTTGGGGCGAGATATTACCAAACTTCTCGAAGAGGTGTTTGCGCACTATGGGCATAGCCACATCAACATTATATTTCCCACCCATAAGCAGGGCCAGCGTCTTCTTGATATGGCAAAGAAGAATGCGCAGAGCCACTTTGATGGCCATGTTTCGAAATCACGCAAAAAACGAGAAGCCCTGCAACTGATTGCTAAAAAGTTTAAACTTAAGGAACCTCCAAACCGTATTGAATGTTATGATATTTCCCACTTTCAAGGCGGTGAGAGCGTTGGTTCCCAGGTTGTTGCCGAGAATGGTGTTTTGGCCAAAGAGCATTACCGTCGCTATAAAATAAAATCCAACGTGGGAGGCGATGACTACGCTTCTCTACAGGAAGTTTTGTCGCGAAGGCTGGCTCATGATGAGTGGGATGAGCCGGATTTGATCGTGATCGATGGTGGCAAAGGCCAATTGAATGCCGCCGTCAAAGTTTTACAGGACGCCGGCAGGGGGGCGATCCCTATAGTGGGGTTAGCCAAAGAGAGAACAAAGCGCAACTTTCAGGGTGAACAGGTAGAAAAAACCGCAGAGCGCTTTTACCTGCCTGGGCGACAAAACCCGGTCACCTTTGCTGAGGGATCGGAAGCTTTTAAGATTCTGATAAGTCTTCGCGATGAAGCCCACCGCTTCGCCATTGGTTTTCATCGAAAACTCCGTGACGACAAAAGCTTTTCAAGCCAATTAGATAAAATTAAAGGCCTTGGTCCGACCATCACCAAAAGATTGCTCACTCATTTCGAGTCCGTAAAGGAAATCAAAGAATCCAGCGTTGGGGCTTTGTGCGAGGTCCAGGGAGTCACCGAAAAGCTAGCCAACACCATTTTAAATCAACTCAATGCTGAGGGTATCGAAACAAGTTAGATTGCCCCCGTGTCATCCAACCAAAAGCTAGATTTCCCGAACGATTGATCTATAATGGCGTCTTCAGAGTATTTTGTAAAAATAATGTTGGGGAGTTTTTTTGCTGGGGTTGATTCGATATTTTGCCGAACGTTCCTTCGTGGCCAATGTGGTGATGTTCGGTCTGATCCTGTCATCATTTTTCTTTTGGGACATGATCGGCAAAGAAGAGCGCCCCGAGTTTGCTCGCAAATGGGTACGGGGCAGTATCGTTTACCCGGGGGCTTCCTCTGAGGATGTGGAAAAATTTGTTCTTAAGCCCATCGAAGAGCAGTTCAAAGGCATCTCGGGGCTCGACGAAGTCCGAGCTGAAGCGGCTTTTGGACGTGCCAGCTTTATGGTTTTTCTTGACCCCAATACCGATGACTTGGCCGAAAAATACCAAGAGGTCAAAGATGCCGTAGAGCGGGCGGACTTACCCTTAGAGACAGAAGACCCAACTTACTTTCGTTTTAATTCGTCAGAGAAAGCCATTGTCGATATTGGAATCTACTTACAAGGAAACGAGCTCCTTGATGTTGAGTCTCGACAGAGGCTGCAGCAGTATGCCCTGACCTTTCGCAACCAGTTGCTGTCTCTGCCTGAGGTCAGTGGTATCGACAACTCGGGATACCTCAAACCCGAGTTGCAAATTAAGGTCAAACCTCAAAAATTGCTGGAATACGAACTGCCCTTGTCGGAGGTCGCTAAACAGGTGGAAGCTCAGCATTTGAGAACTCCTTTAGGTGTGATGGAAGACAAGTTCGAATCGGAAGTGGCCTTAAAATCATTTCTTGATGATATCGAGCCTTTGAAGCAAACCGTGCTAAGAAAAAGTTTTCAGGGCAGTCGGGTTTTGTTAGACGATTTAGCCAATGTGGAGCATGGCTTTGAACGAACCACTTCAATTTTAAAAATTCAAGGTCACGAAGCCGTTGTTTTTAATGTGAAAAAAAGTCGTGGCGTGGGGATTTTGAAAGCCCGCAAAGCTATCATGAAGCTGACGGATCGTTTTTCAAAAAGCCACAGTGAATCTAATATTCGAATTCTACTTCTTGATGACGAGTCTTATGATGTTCGAAATCGACTGGAAATCATTTCGACCAATGGTTTAGCCGGTTTTGCGATCATTCTTCTTGTTCTGTTCTTCTTTCTTGATTTCAAGTCAGGGTTTTGGGTCGCCATGGGCTTACCTTTTTCGTTGGCCTTCACTTTGCTGGCCTGTTTGATCGCGGGTTACACTGTGAATAATGTGACGCTGGGGGCGGTGATCATTGTATTGGGTATTGTGGTCGATGATGCCATTATCGTGGCGGATAACATCGCTAAGTTTAAAAACAAAATAGCCGATCCCTTGGAAGCCACCACCAAAGCCACCTTGGCTGTTTTGCAACCTGTTTTAGCGGGAGTCTTGACCACCTGTGTGGCTTTTATTCCTTTGCTTTTCTTCGAGGGTCGCTTTGGATCCATGGTCCAATTTATTCCACTGGTTGTTTGTTTTATGCTGCTAGCCAGTCTTCTGGAGTCCTACTTTATCTTGCCTGCCCATTTGGTTGATAAAAAAACGGCGAAGCAAAAAACGAGAGCCTTGCAAGAGTCGTCAATGACTCGTTTACGAATAAAGATCATGGGCACTTTAGAAATGGGCTACCGTGCCGCCTTAGGGGTGGCTATGGGTTGGCGCTTCATGGTCTTGACCTTGTTTTTGGGGCTTTTGGGCGCGTCCTACTTTCTCTTTAATACCCAGTTGAATTTTGTCATGTTTCCCAGGGAAGAGCCAAAAGAATTTGCAGTAAAGGTCGTCGCTCCAGAAGGAACCACTCGTTTGGAGATGGCTGAAAAGGTAAAAAAGATTGAAGAACTTTTTGTTGCAGACAAATTTAAATCGGTTATCGGCTTTCGAACCACCATTGGGCAAAGTCGCCGAGGTGGACAAGTCTTAGAGAATCAAGCCGCTTTACGTATAGAAATATTACCACCTTCAGAGCAAACCACACCCTATTCCGAAATGCTTGGGTATTGGGAGGCTGAGGCAAAAAAGTTCCCGGAGTTTGAAGAGGTGCGGTTTCTCGACAGCTGGTGGGGGAATGATAGCGGTAGCCCTATAGCGATCGAGGTTTTGGAAAACAATGATGAAAAACGCAAACTGATTTCTGAAAAATTAGCCAAAGCCATGGAAAACATTGGCAGTTTAAAAAATGTAGAAATCGAGCGTCCAGTCGTAAAAAACGAATTTGCTTTGGACTTGGACCGGGCTAAAGCCATGCGTTTAAATATTGATATTGGTCAGCTAGCGCGCACTCTTCGGGCCTATATCCAGGGGCAGATTCTGTATCGTTTGTACACCGAGGAAGAGGTGGATGTACGGCTGACCAGTATTGATGGTGCCAAAAAAAATATTGATCAGATCTTGGATTTACGAGCATCTAATAACCAGGGTTATATGGTTCCGATACGGCAGCTGGTAAAAGTTCGCGAGCATGAGAAGCCAGCCAACATCGCCAGAGTGAATTATAAGCGAGCCAATATGGTTTATGCCGACCTCAATGAGGATCCTGAGCAAACCCCCTTGCAGATCGCTGAATTCTTAGAGAACGAAGTTTTTCCACAACTGATTAAAGACAGTCCCACCAGCATTTTTAATTTCCGAGGCGAAGTTGAAGACTCTCGAGATTCGCAGAGTGATTTCATGTTGTCGGTCATTATGACTTTGGGACTGATTTACATCATTTTAACTTTTATGTTTGGATCTTTAACGATGCCTTTGATTATTGGCTCTATTATTCCGTTTGGAGTGGCTGGAGTGGCGGTCGCCTTTTGGGGCCATGGCTTAGAGCAATTTGGTTTTGCGGCAGTGATTGGCACCTTGGGAATGCTGGGGGTTGTGATTAACGACTCGATTGTGATGGTGGATCGTTTTGAGTCTGACCTGCAACCACAAAAGGATCTAGGGTTGATGAATCGTTCCATTGTCGACGTGGCTGTGACTCGTTTGCGCCCCGTTTTGTTAACCACTTTAACCACTGTCGCGGGTATTTTTCCCACCGCTTACGGAATCGGCGGATATGACGCCATGTTGGCCGATATGATGTTGGCGATGGGCTGGGGGTTGATTTTTGGCACCTTGATAACTTTGTTTCTGATGCCCATCATTTATTCGTTTTTGATGACGGGGCGAAAAGTGATCCAGGAGGTTTTGTGAAAAAGATCTTGGTGGTCGGGATATTATTTATAAACTGTGTGGGATGGGGAAAGGTCATGAGCCTCGAGGAGTACGGGCAATTGCTGACCGAGAAAGATTCTGAGATTCAGCGTTATATTCATCAAAGAATGCAAACTCGATTTCAAACCGATTTAAACATGGCTGACAGCTCTTGGGTTTTTTCACTAACCAACACTCATGGAATCGCGATCGGACAGGCGCCCACCACACGAAGAACTGATGTCAGTCTTGGTAAAAATTTTCGCAGCACCGGGACCAATATTGAATTGGGCTTCAACAAAAACACCTTGGCCGATCGACAAGAAGAAGTTCAATCCGCCCAGTTGCGGCAAAGTTTGTTGCGAAACTTTTTTGGTCAACAAAATCGCACCCGTGAGGCGGGTTTGGAGAAGCAAAACCAAGTCATGCTTTGGCAAGTGGTTGAAACATACGAAGACTATGTGGCTGAAAAAATGGGACAGTATCTGGATTTTGTCCTGGCTTGGCAAAACTATCAAACCGCCGAACAACAACTGACAGAAATCAGCAGTATATGGAAGGAGATGCAGCAAAGGAAACGAAACAACATTGCCCTTTCGGTCGATCTAGATCGGGCCGAGGTTGAAAAAATTCAATACGAACGTAATTTGTTAGAGGCTAAGCAGAATTTGCTACGGTTGCGAAAACTTTTAGTCTCCCGCATCGATACTGATGATGTTGATTTTACTCCCTCGGAAGGCGTTCCTTTGCTAGGGGAGACTCTGCAGTTCTCGCTAGAGCGGGCCGAATTTTTGAAGTCGGGGAGAACCATTCAGATTCATCAAGCTCGATTGGAGTCAGTGTCTAAGCTGAAAGATGCGGCCAACAGATCTTATTACCCTGAAGCCCAACTGATTCTTGGCTACAGTCAAGACCAATCCAGCCGTTTTGGAACTCTGGTCAATCGCGAAGAAAAATCTGTGGGTTTCAATTTGACCTATGAATTTGACAGCTCACAACGGGGAGCCCAGGTGGCACAGGCCCAGTACAATTTGCAACAAACCGAGTTACAAAACTTGTCGGAAAGAAAACAAGTCACTACGCTGATTGATAATCTTCGTGATCAAATCATTTTGCAAAAACAAAGGGTGGACCTTATCAAGCGGCAAGTGGTCGTTGCCAAAAAACTTGTGAAAGGTGAAACCAGTCGCTTTCGCAAAGGGCGGGTCGATTTAGAAACATTGATTACCACCCAAAACAGTTACCATCAGGCTCGCTATGAGCTGGCCACACAGCAGGTTTTGCTGGCCCGTCACACATTGAACTGGAAAGTTCTACTCGATCAACTGGTGTCTTCAGAGATCTTCAAAAACTAGATAACCTGACTCTGATTGGCGTCAGGATTGGTACAGACCAATGTCTGAAATTGAATGAGGTTTAGGTCGAGGCGTCCTTACCGTGGTAAAACGTCACTATAAGTCCAAGGAGGGATTTATGTGGAAGCCGATGCTAATAGGTTTCATGGTCACTGGGTTTGTTTTTACGGCTCGCGCCCAACAAACACAGCACCTTCCCGAAGGTTTTTGCCCAGAGATCTTGGATTACGCCTACTACAGTCTTTGCTACGACTCGGATCACCGGCAGGCCCGTTGGGTGAAATATCAACTCACCCCAGACTTTATCAATGGAAAGCAAAAAAGAACCAATGATTATCGCAAGGACCCTGAGGTTGTCGATCCCGTACTGTCTTCTGATTACCGAGGCTCCGGCTTTGACCGCGGTCATTTGTTGCCAGCAGCTGATATGAAGATCAATCGCCAGGCGATGAGTGAAACGTTTTTTATGACCAATATGTCGCCGCAACGTCCGGACTTCAATCGAAGAATTTGGGTTTCCCTAGAACAAAGAGTGCGGGCTTTGGTCAATCAGTACGGTGAGGCCCACGTGATCACGGCCGGAGTTTTGGAATCAGGGCTTCCAAGAATACAAAGCGGAGTCAGTATTCCGGAACTTTACTTCAAGGTGTTGTATTTTCCTGAGGCGGAAATAATGCAGGCCTTTTTGATTGAGAACCGAGGCTACCCAAAGAATGCCAGTGCCAATGACTTTTTGGTGGCTGTGGATGAAATCGAGCAGTTGGTTGGATTTGATTTTTTCGCAGACCTGCCAGATCCCCTGGAAAACCAGCTAGAAAGACAAGCCATTGCCCGATAACGCACAACAACAAGCGGGCCGTTCTTGAACCCTGCCCGGGTTTTCGTCAAAATGAAAGACAGAACTGTCAGCAAGGGGTTTCCACATGAATTTCGCCGTCCGATGTCTTCTTCTCATTTTCTTGTTCTTTTTCAGCATCCCTAGTTTTGCCCAGGTTCGTTGGAGCGAGCCTAAGGTGGTTAAGGTGAGACTCCGTAAAGCCAATCGTAAAGTGATTCGTTTCACAGGTAAAACCAAACCCAATGCCGTTGTTCGAATTCGCAAAAACAAAGTGAAACTGTATTTGGACAATGGCAAATCACGATGGGCCGATATCCCCCAAAAGGACCGAGTGCAATTTCCGATGACGGCGGGTTCTGATGGGTCATTTTCTTTTCAATTGTATTTGCCCACCACCGCCGTTGAAATCCCGGTGCAGGTTAAGTCTGGCAAACGTTGGCGACTGGCCACCGTCAATTATCGGGTCGAGGGGGGCGCTTATGCCAGTGATTTGCGTGCCACCGAAGAAAGTTTTCGTGCCACCGACGACGAAATCAGTCAAGTTGAGCGCAAGGACAATTACTATTCTCGAAAACACGATCGTGGCATGGTCATTCAAGACGGCAAAGGTGGTGGAGTTTATAAAGAATCCAAAATTGAGGGCTGGGCTGGTATTGGTCTTTCTTATTTTGACAACTCTATCGATGCCACGGGCCTTGCCAGCGTCAGCACCAATGGAAGCACTCTGGTGATTCCGACTTTTCGCTTCGGAATTGACTACGATTATTCTAAAGACCTATTGATCAAGGCCTCGATCCGCAGCACTTCGGGGTCCACTGATGACATCACCGGTGGGACCAATCCGGTCACCGGCAAGGACTTCAATTGGCTGGGTGTCCAGGTTGGCGCCGTGTGGTTTATGGAAGCCCTAAAATTGAAAAAGGGAAAGCTCGGGTTGGATCTTGGATTTCAATTGCAACAGGTGCCGTTTTTTAGAGAACGCCCTCAGTTTGCCAACTACGCTTACTTTGATAACAGTCTTTACAATTTACACATTGGTGTTCTTTACGAGGGTCAGTACAAGCGCACTTGGCTCTATGAAATGTACGCTCGCTATTTGTACCCCATTTCCACTGGAGATGCCTTTGATATGAATACCAGCTTTCCTTTGATGTTTGAGTTTGGGGGAGGAGTAAAGAAGCGAATCACTCAGAGTTTGAGCTTCGGTGTTTTTGGACAGTTGCATTACTACTCAATGGCCGTGAAGTACGCCAACACCAATCCAACTCGCAACTATGATGTGGATTTGTCATTGGCTCTATTTACGGTTGATGCGCGCTTGATTGTGAATTTTTAAATCAACAGTCAGTGAATAAAAAATTCTTTTTCTTTTAATTGAATTTTGCAGCAAGGGCAGTGCCCTTTCTCTTTGATCTTTACGGCTGATTCATCGTAGTCGTGTTTGAACTCCAGCTCCGTGCCGCATAGGCAACAGTGGTTTTCCACTTCAAGATAATCTTCTTGGTGGGGAGTCAGTCGAGTCGCTGTTTTCTTTTCCGGTTCCATGTTGAAAAACTCCTGAAGGATTAAAATCCCTGCGTGTTACCTTCTTTTTTTCGGAGCTTATGGACAGAGCTTGAGGCCTTTCCGTGGCCTCAAGTCAGATATGGCCTGTTTGACGGGGAAAGAATTTCTCCCCTAGGCAACCAATCGCGGCAAAATGCGTCTGACCTGGCCAATTGGCCTGGCTTCGACTAGAACATGGTATGGATTTTTGGACCCAATTTACAGAAGAGAGCCTACAGCAGCCCTGGGTGATTCGTCCCGAGGGAACTGGTGATCCCAGTCCTATAACCGCCGAAAAAGTCTTTGTCTACCAAGGCGAGTTGTCGGATCTGTCATCCACCATGTTGAACAAGATGGTGACGGCTCTCAAGTATGCTTCGCAATCGGTTTGTATTTTGGCTGGCTCCGAAGCTGTGCTTGCCGAGCTACAGACTTTTTCTAGTCCATTGCGCATAGTTTTTTTTGGCGAGACCTTTCCCGGTCGTTTTGGTGAAGCTTTAAACTGGGCGGGTCATCAAATTGTTAAAACCCATGATCTAACCCTGTTGGTTGAACAGCCGAATTTAAAAGGCCAAACTTGGAATCATCTTAAGCTTTTTGCAGGTCTCAAGTGAAATTGTTCAGTCTTGTTGTATTTTTTGTCTTGGCCAGTCTTGGAGCCTATGCCGATTGCACTTTATCCATTGAAATTCGCGATGCCATCGGTCCCGCCACTTTTGACTATTTGGAGCAAGCCGCGGACGAGGCGCAGTCCATGCAGTGCGATTCGATTTTAGCCCGTATCAACACACCGGGGGGGAGCCTGCAGTCGACCCGAAAAATAGTCGAACTTATTATGAACTCCCCAGTCCCTTTTCTGTGCGTGATTCATCCCACAGGGGGGCACGCGGGCAGCGCCGGAGCCATCATTATGCAAGCCTGCCATGTCAACGGCGCGATGGAGGCCACCAACATCGGGGCGGCTTCACCGATCACCAGCACGGGGCAAGACATGCCAGAAGATCTTCGCAAAAAAATTTTTGAAGACACCCGCAGTTGGGTCGAAGGTTTGGCCCAGTACCGGGGTCGCAGCAAAAAGTTTGCCGAAGCTGTGGTGGATGATGCCAAAGCCTTATCAGCGAAAGATGCCTTGGCCGAAGGGGCGATTGATGTTGTGGCTTCTGACTTGAATGGTTTTTTGCAATTCGCCTCAGGCAAACCAGTGCGTCTCGATGCCGACCAAACTGCGGAAGTGAAGGTGGGGGCCATTAAGTTGTTTGAGCCTGGCCTTCGTCATGCTCTTTTGCAGATTTTTTCGAATCCACAGTGGGCTTACCTTCTATTTATGGCTAGTCTTGGTCTTTTGTATTTTGAAATGACCCATCCCGGAATTTTTGCTCCAGGGGTGGTCGGAGCGATCGGCCTGGTTATTTCATTAATGAACTTCCATATGCTGGATGTTTCGTGGGGAGGCGTCTTGTTGATTTTTTTAGGCGTGGGTTTTATGTTTGCTGAATTGTTTGTTCCCAGCTTTGGGGCCTTGGGCCTTGGTGGTCTGGCGTCTTTTGTGGTGGGGTCCATTTTGTTATTTGACGAAAAATCGGGTTACCAATTGCCAACAGACTTGTTGGTTTCGACGTCCGCCATTTTATTTTTACTGATGGCCGGGGTCACCTACCTGGCGGTCACTGCTACCAAGCGAGGCTTATTGAATAGAAAAAACGAAAAAATGGAAGGACAAATTCTTTCTGTTGCAAAGTTTGATCCCATTAAAAAGAAGGGGATTGCAAAGTTCAAAGGAGAACTTTGGAAAATCAAATCTAACCAAGCCTTGGAAATAGATGAAAAGGCGATCATCACAGCGGTTGAAGGATTAACACTGATTGTTGAAAGAAAAGGGAGCAATTAATTATGGGAATTTCTGGTTTAATTTTTATCGGATTTTTTGTGTTAACAGTGTTGGCTTCGGCCATCAAAATTTTACCAGAGTGGGAAAGAGGCGTGGTTTTGCGTCTGGGGAACTGTGTGGGCGTGCGCGGTCCTGGCTTAATCCTATTGATCCCCTTTGTTGAAAAATTGATTCGTGTCGATACCCGAACTGTGACCATGGACATTCAACCCCAAGACGTGATCACTTTGGATAACGTCAGTATGAAAGTGAACGCCGTGGTTTATTTTCGCGTCACCGACCCTGAGTCGGCGATTATAAAAATCGAAGATTACTACTTTGCTGCCAGCCAGCTCACTCAAACCACCTTGCGCTCGATCATGGGACAATTTCAAATGGATGATATTCTGTCACAACGAGACAAGATCAACCAGCGTCTGCAAATAATTTTGGACGAGGCCACAGAGCCTTGGGGAATTAAGGTCACCACTGTCGAAGTGAAACACATTGATCTACCAAAAGAAATGCAAAGAGCCATGGCTCGTCAAGCCGAGGCCGAGCGAGAACGCCGGGCTAAAATTATCAGTGCCGAGGGTGAATTGCAGCGTTCGGAAAAACTCAAGCAGGCGGCTGAGATGTTGTCGCAATCGCCAACTTCTGTGCAGTTGGCTTACTTGCAAACCCTGACTGAAATTTCTGGTGAAGGAACCCAAACCATCGTGTTCCCGTTGCCTCTTGACACGATCGGGGCCTTGTTCGGCACCACACCGAAACAAACCTGACCTTAGTCTAGTAAAAATCGTGCATCCTGCTCTGGAAAAGTCCCTCCTTTTTGGTATCCTTAATAGGTTCACCCAAGGAGGGGTTCGCAGTGGTGCGATTCATCATAGGCTTTATCATCCTATTCCGTTGTTTTTCGGCCTCTGCTTTGGAAGCTCGAGTTCTTATTGATGAAAACTCGTCGGTTAAAAAAATCATGGGTGACATTCGACTCCGTTGCCTGAGTTCTCAGTCGAAAAACTGTGCGGGAAAAACTTACCTTTTGCCCCAAGGGCCGTGGCAGTTTGAGCGCACCAACAATCTTTTGAAAATCACCAACCTTGAGACTAAGGCTCGATCCCAATTGCAGGGGACGCATTTTCGTTTGACGGGAACATTCTCTGTTGACGGCAAAAGCATGCAGCGTCTGGATATTGTCTTTAACAAATCAAAAACCGATTGGGTGGCCCACTTTCCGGTGGATCAATATTTGTATGGGGTGATGACAGCCGAGGTTCCGGCCAGTTGGCCCAGTCAGGCGTTGCAGGCCCAGGCGGTGGCTTCTCGAACTTACTTCTTATTTAAAAAAATGGAACGTCTGAAGATGCACTATGACGTTCGCTCTGACATTATGGACCAAGTTTTTAAAATGGATGCCGATAAACACCGGAGTGTTATAGAGGCCGTCAATGCCACCCACGGTATGGTTTTGGTTTCGAAAGAGAGTGGAAAAATTTTTCCGGCCTACTTTCATAGTGATTGCGGTGGTAAAACTTCTCCGGAAAACTTAGTTTGGCGGCAGCCGTCTTCCATGAATCAATCGGTGCAGGATCCCTATTGCCAGACCGCCAGTAAAAACAATTGGTCTTACGGGATCGACAAAGAACACCTTTTATCAACCCTGCAAAAAGCCTTTTATTTGCCGGCTGGAGTGCAACTGATTTCGATTTTGCCCCGTATTCACGAGCAGAGCCGGGCCCATATTGTGGACTTCCTGTTTTCAAAAAATATCTTAAAAAGAATTGGTGCCAATGATTTTCGGCGCCTTTTGGGCTTCGGAAAACTGAAAAGCACCCAGTTTGAAGTTGAGGAGACCCGGAATAAGGTGGTTTTTTCGGGGCGCGGCTTTGGCCATGGTGTAGGTCTGTGTCAATGGGGAGCTCAGCGCTGGGCGCGCAAAGGAAAGGACTACCGCTCGATTCTAAGGCACTATTATCCACAAGCTCACCTTAAAAAACTGGACGCCCGCAGCCTGCAGGCGCAGTTGGTTTTTTAATACGCGGTCACTGTCTGTCACCGCAACGTGTGATGGACCCTTGCAATCCGCCTTTTTCGTGTAACAATATTTTTTGAGTAAGACAAAACAGGGCCTCGCAATAGCGAGCCTAAGGAAAATGGATTTTTATGGCTTTACCTTACTGGGTTGAATTTTTTGATGATTTAAAGAACGTGCGCGGGCGCTCGCAAAACACAATTTTAGCTTACCGTCGCGACCTGGAGCTTTTCCAAGAATTTTTAGAGAAACACACTGACATCATGGGCCTCTATCAATACATGACCAAAAATAAACTTTCGACCCGATCGCAAGCCCGAGTCATTAGCAGCATTCGCACCTATTATCGCTACTGTGAAAAAAAAGGTGATAGAATTCCAGATTTATCCCAGCTGCGCCCCCCCAAAGTGGAGGCCAAGCTTCCATCGGCTTTGACTTTGGATGATTATAAAAAACTGAAGTCGGCCGCCACCGTTGAAGATCCCTATAAATCAGCACGCAATCATATCACTTTAACCTTGTTGTTTGGTTTGGGGTGTCGGGTCACTGAACTGATTCAGTTTAATTTAAACGACTTTCATGAGTCCGATGCTTGGTTGAAAGTTGTGGGTAAAGGGGGCAAAGAGCGCGCTGTACCTTTGACCAACCATTTGCTACAAGAGTTGAAGGTGTATTTGCGCCAAGTGCGACACCATTTGGCAAAAGAAACAGAGACGTCAATTTTAATTAATGATCGTGGGAAGCGTCCCTCTCGCGTCGACATTTGGCGTTGGCTGGATGCTTGGTCAAAGCGGGCAGGGTTTGAGAAAACCATTCACCCTCATCAGTTCCGTCACGGCTGTGCCACGGCCTTGTTGGAATCCGGCGCCGATTTGCGATCGATTCAAAAGTTATTGGGCCATTCCAGCATTCAAACCACTCAGATCTATACAACGGTCAGCACTCGAAAAATGCAAGAGGCCGTGGATGAACATCATCCTATGTCTGATCTGTCCGAATAGAATCCGGTTCTGCTGTTCAGTCATTGAATAGTTTTCTTTTTGCAGCCGCCTCGCTTTTCTGAAGGAGGCTCTGGCCTTGCATAGTTTCAAAGCCATGCTAGTTAAATCTTTTGTAAAAACAGAGTTTGGCTTTCGTCCAATGACCGTTGAAGTGGTTTTGGTTCCAGGCGTTTCGCAGATTCAGATTTTGGGATTGCCTGATCAGATCATTCGAGAGAGTTCAAAAAGAATCATCGCAGCCTTAAGGCACCAAAAATTTAAGATACCACCCGGAAAACAAGTCTTAGTGAACCTGCATCCCAGTGACCTAAGAAAAAGCGGGCAGGGGCTCGATCTTGCTATCGCCTTGGGTATTCTTTTGGAATCCGAACAAGTTGAAGTGGCTGATTTTGATTTTGGTAAAGACTATTGTTACGGAAGCCTTTCTCTCAAAGGTGAGGTGCAAGCCCCAGCCGATCTTCATTTGCTCAATTTCGAAAATTTTAAACACAAGGTCCTAACGGGACGGGGAGATTTGCCTTGGCGTTTCCCCGTCGAGGAGATCGCCGAACTCAAGGAAATCAATAAAAAAGTCTTTGTTCCAGGCCAACCTAACAAGTTTCAACCCGAACCCCTTCCCTACAATTCCGAAATGCTCTTTGATTCAACCTTGGCTAGATTGATGGCCCTTTGCGCTCTGGGAGAGCACAATCTATTGATGGCGGGCTTTGCTGGTAGTGGCAAAACAACCTTGGTTGAAAACCTAGCGACGATATTAAACCTTCCAGATGACAAAAGCTTTTTAGAATCGAAAAAATATTGGATGCTCTCAGGCAGAGATTTACGAGGGCGTCCCATTGTTCAGCCTCACCATTCGGCCACCCCATCCTCCATGATCGGAGGAGGCCGCCCCCTCAAGTTTGGTGAAATCTCCCTGGCTCACGGAGGAGCCCTGATTTTAGATGAACTCCTGGAGTTTCATCCCCTGGTGCAAAGTGCCCTCCGCGAACCTATGGAGAAAGGAGTGATCTATTTAAGTCGGATGGGCACGCGCCAGCTTTTTCCCGCCCGTTCTTTGATTTTAGCAACCACCAATCTATGTCCCTGTGGCCAATTTCAGCCAGGCGCTACCTATCGTTGTCAATGTTCAAGTCTACGACTGCGAAACTATGTAGAAAAACTCAGTGGACCCTTTCTAGATCGCTTCGCCATCTTTCACATAACAGGAAAGCCGCCGCTTAGCCTTAAAGTTTCTTTGCGCGAAATTAAGCAAGAGGTGGACGAAGCCAGAGAGTTTCAAAAAGAGTCGCGATCACAAAAATGCACGAATCAAGATCTTTCTATTCTGGAGCTGATGGAACAACTGGACAGTGGGGTGGATGAATCCCTGTTTCCTCATTCAAAAAGTCATCGTCGTCGGCAAAGTCTGTTGCGAGTCGCTCGCAGTTTGGCCGACCTTGAATTTTCAGAAAAAATAAAACAACTGCACCTAGAAGAGGCGCAAAATTGGACGGCACGAGACATTTACAAACTAGAGCGATTTCGCATGGAGGATTTCGCTTTGAGATAAACAAAAACGATCGTTCGTTGCTGAATTCCCCTTGAAATAAGGCTTGGGGTCAGCGACTATGCGCACATGGAATTTATTGCCGCGGTTTATCCTGGATTTGGTTTTGCCTGCACCATTGGACTTTTGATACTGAGTCTTGGGCAGGCTTGGATCTATAAAACCAAAGGTCATGCCCGCTCCCGAGACCTCGCCCTGTTCTGTTTTTTTAGTGCACTCTTTGCCCTTAACATTGCAATTTCTCACTCCCGTTTGTTTTCTTTAGAGTTCACTTGGTTTTATGTGGTGGGATTGCAGCCGGTATTGTTTGTCACCTTTTACTTTTACATGAAGTCTTTAAGCTATTTTGTGTTGATTCCGAAATGGCTTAAACGGTTTTATTATGGGGGCCAGATTATCCTTGGTGGAGCTTCAGTTTTGCCACTCGTTGTCTATTTGTCGAGTGGGGACGACCTTTATTTTTTCCGAGGGGATTTGCTAGTCACCGATAATTTTTTTGTAAACTCTTATACGGCTCGATTTGGGGCCCTGAGGCTTTTTCCAAATATTTTGCTGGGTCTTTCGAGCCTGATTAATATTATTGCAACCTCGGTCTTGGTGGTTCGTGTCTACAAAGGATCAAAAGATCTTTATATTTTGACTGGTTTGGGGCTTACGATTTTGGCCTTATCGATGGATCATTTGATGCTTCCTTTTACGATGGCCTATTATGTGCCGATGCTGTTTTTCGCAAATATGTTAGAGGCCTTGCGGATGTGCTTTCTAAGCACTGAAGAAATGGCCACCCTAAAACACGACTCCCGCCTACGAGAGACAGTAGAAAAGACCAAAGAAGCTTATGCGAACACCTCGTTGAGTGAGGACAGGATAGCCAAACTCTCAGAGCAATTGCTGGATCTGATGGAAAAAAGCAAAATGTTTGAGAATCCACAACTGAAATTGGAAGATATTTCCCACGCAATGGGTATTCCCAGCTATCAGCTTTCTCAGGTGATTCGATTTGGCTTGAATAAAAACTTTTATGACCTGGTGAATAGCTACCGCGTCAACCAAGCCCAAGAGTTGCTAAAAGATCGAGGTCACGAGCACGAGACCATTTTAGATATTGCCTATCAGGCTGGGTTCAACTCTAAGTCATCGTTCAACCTGGCCTTTAAAAAAATGACCGGGCAAACGCCCTCAGAATTTCGCAAAAGCGTGGGCTCCCAGTCTTGATGACGCCGCCGTCCTAAATGCAAGCCAAATGACTATAAAGTCATTAGGTTTTCAATTGCCTCGAACATTCCACAATTTTTTTGCCCCTGGGCGGAGGCGAGGGCTATAAATAGAAATGATCAACGGGAGAATGATTGTGCCTATTCTAATCCTTCTAGTGTTCCTTTTTTTAACGACACCCTGGTCTTGGACCCAACAAGTGGAAGACCCTTTTGACGTTCAACTGGGAGAAAAGCTTTTTAAAGACGACCGCTTCGCGCAATCTTTTTTCGAAAAGAACTCCGGAGACCTCAATAAAGCATTGGCGGTTGGTGACCCTATTCTGGACTGGATGAATACGCCACACGGAAAGACTGCTCACCCATTGCAGGGACAGCAGGTGAGCTGTGCCTCTTGTCATATGGTCGACCAAGCAAAAAGTGAAGACCAATCAGAATTGGTCTTTGTCTACAATGACTTTGAACCCTTGTCGGCCATACCAAAACGTTCTGATCAACAGAGTAAAACTCTTCGCAACAGCATGAATATGGTGATTTCGAATTTGCACGAGGGACGACCTTTGCATTGGGATGGTGAGTTTTTTGATGGCCAAGCCCTAACCTGCGCCACTCTTGAAGGGCGAAATATGGGTTGGTTGCCCCAGGAGGTTCAAGCCGCCCGAGCCCACGTGGTGAAGGTGATTCGTAAAGACAACGGAACCTATCGCTCGGACTCTGACCTCAAAGGGAGCTACAAAGCGCTGTTTGCCAAGCTTGGGTTCGACATCGATTCGATGAAGGACTCTGACCTTCGGCAAAAAGTTTGTGAAACCATTGCGGTTTATATGAAAAGCTTGGATTTTGTTCGTGACCAAGAAGGATTGTATAGTGACTCAGGCTATGATCGCTTTCTTAAAAAAAATGGATTGCGTCGGGGACCAAAAGTCGGTGAAAACTCGCAACAGTATTTGCAATACCTACGGGATCAAATCAATCATAAGCAAGACTGGGAATTTGTGGGGGATGAAAAACTGAGCTATCATGATCACCCTTCACGTTTTGGTAAGTTAGAGTTGCAGGGAATGAAGATATTTTTTACCCGCGGGCAGTGCGTTTCCTGCCATACGCCACCTGATTTTACCGACTTTAATTTTCACAACACGGGAATTAGTCAGCTCGAGTACGACGCTGTTCATGGTGATGGCGCCTTTGCAAAAGTGGAATTTCCCAACTGGGAGAAGAGACAGCAGCATTTGGCCCAGTTTATGACAGCGACCGGTGATCACCCGCAGTGGCAGGGGCTCTTTGCCCAGCACCCCAAAGCCGACAAGCCCATGGCCACTGACCTAGGAGTTTGGAATGTTCTAGGGCACCCCGACAAGTCTTCCGTACAGAAAGTGCTTCGAGTCAACCTCTGCGAGTCTTCTCGCCACCCACGATGTGATCATTGGAGCAACGATGATTTTCTCGATTTTGCCTTAGGCGCCTTCAAAACCACGACTTTGCGATCCTTAGGACAGAGCCAGCCTTACTTGCACAATGGATCGGGGGCCTCGTTGAGAGATGTCTTACAGACTTATTTTGAGGCCTCTCACCAAGCACGGCAAGGGACCTTGGTGAATGCTGATCCAATGCTTAAAGCTATGCACTTTATGCCTCGTGACTTCAATGCCTTGGAAGCCTTCCTGCAGGCTTTGGACGAAGACTACGACTGATCGACTATGTATTTTTTTCAGTCATATAACCAAAAAAACTCAGGTTTGCGAGGTTTGACGAATTCCTTCGAATCTTTCGGATTGAGAAATTGACTTCATGCGGAAAATTCAATAAACCCAGGCCAGATTTCTTTCAAAGGGGAAACAATGAAAACCACATTAGTATTTTCAATTCTATTTTTTGTAACCAATGCATTCGCCATGAATGTTCCAACTTTCTCGCAAAACGATTTTCCAACAGAAAACGGCTGGGCCAAGGCGATGACGTCTCGTGCCTGTAAGGTGAAGTTTTCAGAGCAAGCCGTTGGAACCATCGACAAAAGCGCTAAAAAAGGCGTGGTTTACACAGTCTACACAGCTGATGGTCAAGTTCTAGCTTCTGCTTGGGCCGGATCAACTTTTATTGGCGCCAAAAAACGTTGCTTGATTAAATAATTAGATCTTTAAAGTTGTATCAAAAGGCCACCTTTCAAGGTGGTTTTTTTTTGTCCATTGGGTACAGTTAGAAACCAAACTTCAGCGACACAGAACTTTTTCTGATTCGATACAATTCATCCCGGAATGTTTAAAGCTGTCCCAAGCGACAAAGAAGTTTGAGTTAACGTAAGTCTTGCAGAGGCTCTCGAAATACTGAAAATTGATTTCCTCCTTGGGTCGAGATAACTCAAGGTCGATTTCGCTCCATTCTTAAATTTTTTGAAGAAATTATAAAGGGAAAAATACAATAAAGGGCTCACGAGGAGCCCTTTAGCATCAGTTAGGGCGATGTCTTTTCAACATCCTTCTGTTTAAAGAGGAGTGGGAAGTTCAAGTTCGGGTAGAAATTCGAGGCCACAGCGCTCGAAGGCGGCGCCAACAGCATTGCTGGACCCACGCAAGGAGAAGCTGGCTTTTTTCACTTCTCCAGAGCTATCCAAGTAGCGGGCGGTTAAAGTGTTGTGGCGACGGATCGCTGAAACCATATCTTCACGGTCATCAAACAAGACCCGGGCGCCGACAAGAGCAGGGTTGGCTGGCTGAATGGGTAAAAGTTGGAAATTCTGGGAGGTGCCATCGGTAGTCGCTTGCACGTCGAGGAAGCTAAAGTTGGCTTCGGTGACCACGTTGACTTCTGGTTCAGAAAAGGTGTCGGTGCCAGCATCGTAAAAAGCCACCACTTCAAGAGATGAGACTCCATCTGAACTTAGGGTGTAAGCGGAGCAAGCGGGTTTGCGCCAAACTTCATGGTTTTGAGCAATCTCAGCGTCCCAGGCCCGGCCGGTGACCTTGGAGTCCACTATGATTTCGTCGGTGACTTGGGCCAGCAAGGTGTTGCTGGTGAACAGGACTGCGAAAGTTATAAGAATCATTTTCATTTTAGTTTCCTCCATTTTTCTTGGAACTGATATCTTCAATCATTTGTGCTTCTAAATTTTTCAGTTGGTTGCGTTGGTTTTCAATTCGGGCAATCAAAGTATTGTAAGATTTGATTTCTGCATCCAGTTGATCTTGCAAAATCTGACTTTGAGCTTCTAAATCAGAAATCTCCTGACTGGCTACGGTCAGTTCCTTTTCAAGCTGCACAATCAAATTCTCTTGAGTCGGAATTTTGTTTTTAGCGGCCAAGATATTTTGATCCTGAGTCACTAAATCTTGTCTGGCTTGCAGAAGCTGGCCTCGTCGATTCACCAATTGCGTTTTTTCATTTTCAAGCTGAGTGACAGTCAGTTCGATGGGGCGAATATTCAGACTGTAGTAAGAATTGATCTGACTTTGCACAGAGGCCAGTCGGCTTTCGATGGTGTTGATGTCAGAAAGCACGCCTGACTCTTGCCAATTGAGGTCGGCAATCTCACGCTCCCATTGTCGAATGGCGCTTTCCAGACGAATCTGTTCCCGGTCTTCGTCAGCGGCTTCGCGATCTTTCCGATTGGCTTCAATATCCAATTGAGTGATTTTGCGTTGGTTGCTGTCAATGTCACTGTCTAATCTTTGAATTCGGCTGCGGTTGTTTTGAATGTCAGTGGTCAATCGGCGGATGCGCTGGTTCTGCTGCTGCAGCTGCTGACGCAGGTCTTGCAACTCGGCTTGAATCGCCGGCTTGTCGGCCCCTTCTTGGTTCAGCTGACTTTCTTTTTGTTGAATTCGTGCTTTGGTTTGATCCCGACGACTTTCAACTTGGTTGCGTGTTTGCACTTTTTGTTGAGTGTCTTGCCGCAGGTCTTGCACCTCTCGGCGATCGTTTTGAATGGTGCGACGAACACTAGGAATTTCAAAATTTCGAATGCGATCGGCCCGGTTGCGAGCCCGTTCTTCGCGTCGTTCTGAGGCGATCAAATTAAAATTTAGTAAATTAATATTGGATTTGGCATTGTCTCGATCTTCACGGATCTGACTCAATTCATTTTCTTTTTGACGTTTCTGGCGCTGCAAATCACTGCGGCGAGACAGATAGCCTTGGTATTCGGCTGAGTTTTTTAAATTGGCAATTTGCTGCTCGTTTTGATTGATCTCACTCTGCTTCAGGTTGGCTTCTTGATCGAGCTGTCCCGCCTTCTGACTGAGTGAATTCAGATTCACCGCCGAGGGACTAGAGAATTCGCCGGAACTGACCATTTTCAATTTGATTTTTTCTTTGTCAGCGTTAGAGAGTGGCTCGACTCTTTTTAAGAAGGCCAAATGTTGTTTCTGAGTTTCGATGTCTCGGTTCAGTTTTTTGACTTGATTGGTTTGGGCGAGCACCAAACCCAGAGAGGCTTGGAAGCTGTCCTGAGACTGATCGACCTTGAGCTTCTGGCTTTGCAATTGTTTTGGCCAGACCGTCTTCTCAAAAAGAATCTGAGAATAGAGTTCGTTGTATGATTTTTGAAGATTTCCTGGGTTCGGAGTTTGGGCCCAAACGGGTCCGATTCCGAACACAAGGATCAAAGTAACTAAGATACGCAAATAACCCCCCTTGCATGAATGCCTGCCTGAGGGGGTACCACAGGTGTCCAACGGCAAGAAAGCCTTTATTTTCACAAAATTTAAGAATCTTTAAAGGTCCGTTCTCAAAGAGGGATATTTTAGACTTGAGGGATCTGACCTTCAGTTTTTGGGAATTTTAGAACATTCATTCAGATCGAAGAGATCGAGCCTCAGGTTCCTATTTTTTGTGTATCTGTTGAACGAAATCTCGTTTAAGTCCTTTATCTTTGCGAAAATTCCACTATTTTCGTCTCAGCCTGAGAAGCCTATCAACCTTAGTCCAGGTCCCTGCCGATCAGTTTCTATGCGGGGGTGAAAGGAAGGAGATCATGGGGATTGGTTCTTCAGTTAGTTTATTTGTCCTATGTTTTGTAGGGATCTTTATCGTGTTGTTGCGGGAGATCTATCTTCTCAATAAGGCTCTGGAATTTAATAAGAGGGCCAACACTCGTCTTCACGAAAAAATGTCAGAGAAACTGGCTGACGTGGAAATCGAGAAAATTCATTTAGAAGACAAGATTGGTCGCCTGGAAGAAACCGTCAGCCTTTGGCAAGGTCAATCTCGTCGACTGCATCGTCACGTCAACACTTTGACCATGCAGTTGGATACGGATTTTGAAGACGATAAAACCAAAGAGTCGATGATTAAGATCCGTTCGGCGGCCTAGAAACTTGTGGGTTGGAGCCAACTCCATTCAATGACAAATGGCTCAAGCTTGGTTTAATCAACAAGGAGAGAGGAATCTCTTTTCGATTCCGTGCAGACCTCGGTCACGCCCAACAAGATTTGATTTGGTCTGACCCTATTAATTTGCTTCAATAGTGGGATCGGAGGTTCCTATGAAGGTGATTCCAGCTCCCTGCTTGGTTTGTGATGTTAAGTTGTCCATTCGGCAAGTGACGAGGAATATGAAGAGTCACCGCGCGGACTATGCGTTGTTCAAGGACGACAAAGGAAAAATCGTTGGGATCGTCACCGAAAGTGATCTGATCAAAAATTTAGACCGCATCATCGATGAAAAATTGTTTGATCAAGGAATCGTTCAGGTCATGAACAGTCCTGTTAAAACTCTACCGATCCAATTGTTTCACACGGCTCCAGAATTTTTTCGCATCAACAACGTTCAGCACGCTCCGGTGACCAATCATAACAGTGAGACGGGTTACGATGAGGTGGTTGGGATTATCACTTCAGAAACTATTTTAGAAGCCATGGTCAATGCACGGGGGTTGCCTTATCTTTATGCTTTAGGAGGCCGTGATTTACAGCGACGCATGATCGGCGTAGCCTCGCCAGATGGAAGTCTGTTTAGTTTAATCAACAAAGTGTATGAGCCGGCCGAAAAGATTGATGTCGAGCGTTTGCGATTTGCGAATCTACAAAGTGAAGAGCAGTTGCTGGCCGCCTGTCCAACCTCATAACTTACCACCTAGTTTTTCTGCAATTTTTTGAGTATCGAAGTTATTCATTTTCAATCTCCATTTCCAATTACTCGGGACTCTAACCACTCAAAAATATCTCCACTTCTGTATCGAATTTTTCGAGTACTGACTTTTAAATACTTCGGTCCAATACCTTCTTCTCTCATTTTTTTTAACGTTCGCTCACTGACGCCGATGATGTCTGCTGCCCTTAGTGGAGATAGGATTTCTTTCTCTTTAGCACTTTGATTTAAGTTCATTTTTCCTCCAATTGTTTGATCTTTCCGTAAAATTCTGGCGCTAGTATTTTCTTGTGGAAAGAATTCGTCAAGGTCGCGATAGTGGAAGTTGTTGAAATCACTGAGAAAATGTTACCAGATGTTACCAGATGTTACCAAAAACGGATGACAAGTATCTAGAAGTATTCAGTTTTGAAATGACAAAAAAAACTATTGAGCGGTGTGGTATAGGTGGAGTTTGCAGGTATTGTAACTGCTTACTAATTTTCATTTCGACTTGAATTAATTTCTTATAAAGGAATATTTAAAATTAGAGGGTGCTTTATCTCCTCCAAATTAAAGTTGATAAAAGTTAAGCTACTCTCTTTTTGTACCAACATTCTTGGAAATCAGCCGATGTTATGGAAATTTGGTTGCAGTGGAAAAGGAAGCTGAAGTGTTTTTCTGAAGTAAATGCCTCTCGAAGTATCATCGAATCATAAGTTACTTTATGTTGTTTCAGAAAAAAGAAGTAAAATAAAGCGCCAAAAATTAAATACCAAGAGACAAAGATAGAGAGTGCCAGAAATAAAATAGGAGTGAAAATCATCGCACAAGCACAGAACTTCATAAATGCTTGTTCAACTGGTAACCCTAAAGCATCCATATAGACTGGTCGCATATGCCCAAATCTCTGAAGAATAATTTGTCCACTCTCTAGGTCAGATTTTAAGATGCTAAAATCTTCATAGGGACAGTCTTGAATATTTTGAACCTTGTTAGGAATCTCTTCGAATTGGCTCATAATGTCTGAGAGCTGCTCTAATTTTTGATTGTTATAGTGCTCCTTACTCATCAGGCTCTACTCCCATCAAATTAACGCTTTTGTTGTCATCAATGTACTCGTCAAAGTCTTCGCACTTTAAGTAGGAGCCAGAGGGGAGTCTAACGGCATATCCGTTAGGGCACGAGACTTTATCGCAATTCCACCCTACGCATGGTGAAGGCTCCGCGAAGACATTCTCAGCTATCCCGGCACCGTAATAAATGAAAGCATTGGCTGAGATGAAAAACACAGTTGCACCAAGCCAATATAGGAATGCTTTTTTTAGTGTTTGCATACTGAGACTATCGGCCAGTTTTCCACTTTAGTTAAATTGACCTTCAAATAATACGCCTGTTTTCACAATACCTTCATATATGAAGAGTGTGGTGTCTCAAATTGATCACTATCTAATGATGGAAGATAAAGAGAGAAAGCATCTCAAGAAATTGGGAGCCCATATTCGCAAAATAAGAAAATCTAAAGGCTATAGTCAAGATCGGTTGTACCTTGAGGCGGGCTTCTCCAGAGGCACGATGTCCAGAAGAGAGAGTGGCAAGGTCAACCCAACATATTTGACACTGCTTAAAATTTCTAAGACTATTGGAGTGCCATTGAAAAAGTTATTGGATTTTTAGCAGATAGATTGGAAATTTATGCTTTTTACTAGCGAACTATTCGATAAGATATTAAGTAGCAATTTAGACCAAACTACTCTCCCATGGAAATTGGCCAGTGGTCGAAATAATGAACATACTGCAAGATATATTGATGGGATGAACTTACTGTTCTCAAAAATTTCGGTTTCAGATAAACAAAAAAGTGATCTCATCTCAAATATAAATAGTCTGAATGATGGATGCTTTCGAGGGGCAATCAGTGAAATGGTTAGCCAATTCGTTTTAGAAAATTTATTTGATGAAGTATTAAAAGAGCCATTTATTGGCGTTAAAACACCCGATTTTTATTGTAAGCAAATGGATGGTCGATACGGCCTAGTCGAAGTTACGTCTTTAGGAAAGGACTACAAAAGTCTCAGAGAGGAATCGCTGCTTTTGAAGCTCATCGAAGAGTTAAAAGGTGTGAAAAGTAGATACCAAATATACGTCCGTGGTATTCCAGTATGTGGAATTGACGGAAATTTTTCTGGATTAGCAGAGAAAACCAAAAATTTTTTGGATAATCTAACGTCGGAAGACTGTAAGAAGGAGGAGACTTACAAGATAGAGGCAGACGATTCATCTTTTAGGTTCGATGTATATGAAAGGGATGAGGAGGACGAAATTTATATGGGGTGGATCGGAGAGGTTTCGGACAACAGATCGATTCCTTTAATTAACGAAAAACTATCTAAGAAAGTGGAGAAATATCTATTCCCTTTTATTTTATGCCTCGTCGTCGATTTTAATGAATTACATGATTCTCATTCTTTAAACCAAGCCTTGCACGGTTATATTGAGATGTTGGTAGATAACAGTAAAGCTGTTTCAAGAGGAATGAGGTTTGATGGGTCTGGCTTTTGGGGAGTAAGAAATTCAAACATAGAAAATAATCTTCGAATGCAGGGAGTCCTATTTATCAGACAAAGACTCCAGGATGAGAAGCTAGTTTTGCATGTCAATTTTATTGAGAATCCTCATATATCTTGCGGATTGAGTAGTCTGGGCGCCCAGCTACCTGCGTTAGAAAGAGATCAAGAGGGGTTCGAGAAATCAAAAACATTTTCAATCTAAGCTAGATTAGACTTTATTTTTTAATAAGTTTGTTAAATTCTTTAAGATAGATTTCTCCATTAATGTTACCTATTTTTTGCTTCCCAATTTGAAATTTCTGGAAAAGCTCAATTTCCTCCCTCTCAAATGGTCGGCCATGGGCGAATGCATGACTAAAATAATCAAATTCATAAGAATGTGCCTTCAAATTCAAAAGGTGAGATAAAATATCGAGCGCTTCTGTGAAGATTTGTTTTCCAATTTCGAAAGTGTCTACATTGAATGTAGCTATAAAAGCCCCAAAGGATTTTAGTTTCAAAAGATCCTTTGCCTCCTTAATCTCATCAGCGTGTTGTATTTTGCCAGTAGACATGTCCATTTTGACCACGTTTGACTTTAGGCTCCTATCTGAATACCTTTCGAGGATTCTTGTGAACTCAATAAAATTTGCATGCACGAGTTTATCTCTTAGTTCTTTTAGAAGTTCGATATTCAAATTCAAGTGCGGCATTTTCTCTCTCAGACCTTTGATAACAGAATCCAAACGAACATTTTTTAGTCTTTCCCCCTCAATTGGATCTTTGGTGATCTTTGTCGTAGGGACGTCAAATTTATCCGCAAACATTCTTGTCTCGAACTCCCATCGGATCGCTAGGCTGCCCAAATACGCAAATGCTTCGATTTCATTCTCAAAAAAACTCTCACTTCGCATGATCTCTCCCAACCAGTACAAATCCAGATCAAATCCAGCAGATGTGGAATTATCGGATGTGATGTCATGTGATAGTGAAAAATCAGACCCAAATCAACGGCTTAGCCCGTTTGTTAATGGTTTTGGTTAGTTAAATAAGGGTTGGATTTGAAGGGGAGTAAATTGGAGGTGGTGAATGACTCCTCACCCCTACGGGGATTCGAATTCTGTAACCACCGCGAGCGCTAGCGAGACAAATATCAGACGGAGTGAAAGTGGGAAGTGTAAACGACCAGGACTGGTGAATGGAGGTGGTGGAGGAATTCGAATCCCCGTAGATGGATTTGCAGTCCACTGCCTAGCCACTCGGCCACACCACCCCGATATGAATTTTGGGGCTCGGGAGTCCCATACTTTAAGTGGTTGAAATTAAAGTTTTACGAGTGGGCAGGCAAGCTCATTGTCCATGGCGCAAGGCGGTAATCAGTCAACAAGAAGCGGGTGTTCGATCATTTCGGGGAAAATGGTGGTCAGTCTTGGAGCTTGCGCGGTCCCATGCAGCACCATCACCTCCCAAACCCCTTCCATATTTTTTCTATGCAGCGAGTAGGCCAGGTGATTGAGAGTGAAAGATTCTCGCAGAAACTCGACGTTGGCTGTTAGGTCGACTAAGACTCGACGGGTTTGATGAAACTGCACTTTCTTTAAAATGCCATTGACGATTTTTGCCGGAACTCCCAGCTCTGGGGCGTAGTGATCAAAAATATTTTGGTTTATTAAAAAATCGGGACTCTTTTTGAGGTTCAGACCTTCGACCTCTTGGCTGCGTACAAATTCGGCTTGGATTTCAGCTTTGGGGTCATTGGATGGGTTTTGCCGAACTCGGAATCCAAAGAGAGTCAGCAACTCGGCGGCTTGATTTTCTTGAATTAAGGAGGGGCTATCGTTGGTGCGGGTGCGTTCGCCTTTGGGGCCCTCACTGATCGTTGGGAAAGGAATGGTGGGTAACCCGTCGGCATCGAAAAACATTTTTTTACAGTTTGCACCGAACACCAAAGAGGCTTTGAACGCGAGTACGATGCTAAGTAGAGCAGCCTTTTTGGTCATAAAGCGGAATACCATTGACTGTTTTATTCGAGGTAAAAAAATCGCCCAAATAGAAATATTTACATTCGAATTGAAAAATAGACCGTCAAATTCCGATATCCGACAGGGCTTTCGAGATTCTGAGGATGCCGTTTTGGTCCATCCACTGTACCAATTGCCCGGCTAGACTGTCGGTTAAACTGGTTTCGTCTTTTTGATTTTTCATCAGATACTGCAGCAAATCTTTTTCAGTGACGATACCGGCCATTTTGCCATTTTCATCGCGAATCACCACCGAGCTGACTTGATGATCAAACAGCATCTCCATGATGGTCATCTGAGAATCTGAGGTTTTAGCCTCGATCAGAGGTTGCACCATCAACTCTTTGGCTTTGATCGACTGCATGGTCTCGGCAAAAGACTGGGAATCGAATTTTTCGCCGTTGTTATAAAGGTACTCAACAACATCTGTTTTCGAAATCATTCCCACCAGCTTATTTTCAGACATCACCGGCACGTGGCTGATTTGGTTGACTTGAAAGCAAGACAAAACGGTTTTCAAATCGTCGTCCGTTGAAACGTAGACGACGTTGTCTTTGTTGAGGTTTTCCATGTTCAGTCCTTTTACAAATTACTCCACAATCGTGGCATTCATTGTGTGCACAATAGCACTTAAAGGGGCTGGGGGGTAGTTCATGGTGATGCAGTGAATTCCGCCTTGGCCACCGGTGGCCAGACGTCGGGTGGGCGCCGTAACGATTTTCAAGCCCAAGTTCAGGCTTTCGTAGATTTCGATGGCCCGATCATCACCACTTTCGCCAAAAACGGGGACAAACAGGGTGTCGTTGACAATCAAAGAGTTTATATAAGTTTCAAAACGCTCGTCAGGTTCTGGCATCATCACGACGGTGTATCCCAAGTCTTTCAAGGTTTGGACGTACTCTTCTGTATCGGTGATCACAATATCATCGGTCATGAACTTCACGACCTCATCAGCGTGCCCGATCCCCTTCAGGTGGGGAAATCGTGTTAGCTGTTTGCAACCGTAATGGTTTTTAAAGATGGCATCCGGGATGGCGCCGGTATCAGAAACTCCCCCTGGGTAAGACCGTCGGCGGTTAACAACGAGGCACTCGCCGCGCGAGTTGGCCATAAAGTTTCCACCTTCATAAAAGTAGTTGTGACTGGTTGATAAAGCTTGAAAAAGTTGAACCAAAAATTGATCGGGTTCAAAGTTGTAGTAGTAGCGGGCATCGACCAAGGTGAACTGATTGTCCGTCCAGACCGGTAGCGGTAAGTTGTCTCGCGTCCAAAAATCATTGGAACCACTGCGAGGCACTTTTAAGACAATCAGTCGATCGCTTTCGATAAACTGTTCATACTTTTCTTTGACCGAACGGAGGTAAGAGTCATTTTGCGAAGTGGAATAAATAACCAGCTTCACATCTTGCGGAAGGTTTTGGGCGATGATTCTTTTGATAGCGGTCGCATACCCGCGGTAGTCGTCATCGTTAAAAAACAGATAGCCTGTCTCTTGATGCTCGGCAAAGGGGCGGACGTCGTTGCTTCTAAAAGTGTCGAGAGCTCCCGTGTAAGCATCCAACGCGGCTTGGGCTTGGTTGAAGCCAGAAATTTCCGATAGGACTTGAGGGCTCGGGCTTTGCGGAAGAGGGGTGGCGGCTAAAGCCTGAACACCTGCGACCCATAAAATTAAAAAGCTTATTGTTTTCATGATTCCCCCTTTGGACCCTGTTTGATCTCCCAGACAAATTAGTCGGTCCGACACATTCAATAAAGGCTTTTTCACTCATTTTAGAACTTTATGAGCGTTGAGTCAGGCCAACTCGACTTTAATTGGATTTGAGGGGCAAAATCGGACGTTTGATCGCTTATTTCAGAATCTTAAGTCGTCCAGAGGAGGTCCTATTTCCAATTGTCGCGCAAACTCACCGACCGATTGAAAACAGGCTTCTCAGGGGTTGAATCGGCATCTGGAGTAAAATATCCCACCCGTTCGAACTGAAAAGATTCCCCCTGTTTCGCTTCAGCGATGGCGGGTTCTCCGTAACAAACTTCAAGGCGTTGCAAAGAGTTGGGGTTTAAGAACTCTAAAAACTCTTTGTCTTTGTGGCCGCCTGGATTGGGGTCGTTGAAAAGCCGATCGTAAAGATTCACCTGCAAAGGGACGGCCTTGTCCGCCGAGACCCAATGAATGATGCCTTTGACTTTTCGCCCCTCTGGGTTTTTACCCAAGGTGTCCAAGTCGGCCGTGCACCGAAGCTCGGTGATGTTGCCATTTTCATCTTTGATAACGTCTTCACATTTGATCACGTAAGAGTTGCGCAGGCGCACTTCGCCGCCGGGCTTGAGGCGAAAGTATTTTTTCGGTGGATCTTCCATAAAGTCTTCGTGATCAACCCACAAGGTGTTGGACATCGGGATTTCACGGTTGCCCATAGTCGAATCACCAGGATGATTGGGGGCTTCCAAGGTTTCGGTTTTGTCGTAGTTGGTGATCGTCAACTTTAAAGGATCCAAAACCACCATGCGACGTTGGGCCGTTTGGTTTAGATCGTCCCGCAAGCATTCTTCCAATTGCGAGTAGTCGATCACCGAGTAAGCTTTAGAGACTCCCACTTGTCGACATAGCTCTCGGATGGAGGCCGGTGTGAATCCCCGCCGACGCATGCCTCGCAAAGTTGGCATGCGAGGATCATCCCAACCACTAACATGTTTTTCGTCAACCAGACGTTTGAGGTTTCTTTTTGAAACAATCACATAACTTAAAAACAGTTTGGAAAACTCAATTTGCTGGGGTGGCTCGGCGAATTCCAGCTCTTGTAAAAACCAATCGTAAAGTGGGCGGTGATCTTCGAACTCTAAGGAGCAGCAAGAGTGGGTGATTTTTTCGATGGCGTCGGAAATTCCATGGGTAAAATCGTAAAGAGGATAAATACACCACTTGTCACCTGTCATCGGGTGGTGAGCGTGTCGTATTCGGTATATCAAGGGGTCGCGCAAATTCATGTTCCCCGAGGTCATATCAATTTTAGCACGCAGAATGTGCTCGCCATCTTTGAATTCACCGGCTTTCATACGGCCGAACAAATCAAGGTTCTCTTCAATGCTGCGATCGCGGAAGGGAGAGTTTGTTCCGGGGGTGTTGTGGTCTCCTCGGTTGGTACGCACCTCTTGTTCAGACTGAGAATCAACATAGGCTTTGCCTTTTTTGATCAAAGTAACGGCCAAATCATAAAGTTGGTCAAAATACTCGGAGGCATGGCAGAGGTTGTCCCATTCGAAACCCAACCACTGAATGTCATCTTTGATGGCTTGAATGTATTCGGGGTCTTCGGCCACCGGGTTGGTGTCGTCGAAGCGCAAATTGCATTTTCCGTTATAAATCTGCTTCAGGCCAAAATTAAGGCAAATAGCCTTTGCATGACCGATATGGAGGTAGCCATTCGGTTCTGGCGGAAAACGGGTGTGAACGCGACCCCCATTTTTACCCTGTTCCAGGTCTTTATCGATGATATTTTGAATAAAGTTTTTTACGGTGGGGGTATTGGTTTCGTCAGACATGTTTCCGCCTCTCCTCGACCTCTACTATTAGCACAAAAATTCCATTTTCTCCCTTTAATTTTAATGGTATCAAAGTCAGTACTATGGACAATCAGAAGGTTACGATCCTCACAACCGGGGGAACTATTGAAAAAAGTTACAATGAATTCGATGGCTCCCTAGAAAACCGACAGTCGCGATTGAAAAATCGCCTGTTGTCACGTCTTCGACTGCCTCATACCGATGTCAGCCTGATCGAAGTGATGGCCAAAGACTCCCTTCACATGAACGACACTGACCGCGAGAAGATCTGGCAATCCATAGCCAATGAATTTGCTAAAAACGAGCCCCTTGTCGTTTTGCACGGAACCGACACCATGGAGGTAACAGCCGAGTATTGTTTTGATCGCTGTGCCGAACCCTTGGTGGCGGTTGTGTTTACCGGGGCCATGAAACCCATGGGTTTCGAAGATTCTGATGCTCCGCAAAATTTTATTGAAGCTTTGGCGGTTTGTCAGATTTTAGAGCCTGGTTTTTATATTTCCTTTCACAATCGTGTTTTTAAAGTGCCTCGGGCCACTAAAAACCGGCGTCGCCGGACCTTCGAGAGCAAAGAGTAATTCATGTTACAAGTCTCTCAACTTTCAAAATCCTATGGCAATCGCACTCTTTTTTCTGATGTGTCCTTCACTGTTGGCTCCGGCGAGATCGTTGGCCTGGTGGGGCGCAACGGATCGGGGAAGTCCACATTGTTTAAAATTCTGCGTGGTGATGAAGAGCCAGATGAGGGGAGCATTAACTTTAGCAAATCCTATCGTATTGGTTTTTTAGATCAGCATATTCGCTTTAGTGAAGACACGGTCTTGAAAGAAGCCTGCCGGGCTTTACCAAAAGGGCAAGAGTTGGACTCTTACAAAGCCGAAGCGCTGCTCTTTGGTCTCGGCTTTTCGGCTGAAGATATGAGCAAAGCACCAACCCAGTTTTCTGGGGGATTTCAATTGCGGATCAATTTGGTGAAGTCGCTATTGCAACAGCCAGACTTGCTGTTATTGGATGAGCCCACAAACTACCTCGATATTTTAAGTATGAACTGGATGCGGGGTTTTCTAAAAGAGTTCACCGGCGAAGTTATTTTGATTACCCACGATCGGCACTTCATGGACTCGGTGGTGACTCACACCATGGGACTGCACCGACAAGGTCTTCGCAAAATGCAAGGACCGACCGGAAAGTACTACGAGCAGTTGGCCATGGACGAAGAAATTTACGAAAAAACTCGAGTCAATACCGAGAAAAAAATCAAAGAGATGCAGGCTTTCGTCGATCGCTTTCGGGCCAAGAACACTAAGGCCAAGCAAGCCCAGTCAAAAATGAAACAGATTGCAAAAATGTCTCCTATGGCCAAGCTTAGCGAAGAAGAGCAGTTGGGTTTTCGTTTCAATTATAAACAGACACCGGCCAAAGTTCTTTTCAGCTTCGAGGATTTGTCTTTTGGATTTGACAAAGATAAGCCCTTGTTTAGTGATTTGTCCCTCAGGATTCAACCCGGAGATCGCGTCGGAGTGATTGGTAAAAACGGTTATGGTAAGACAACCCTCCTGAATGTCCTGGCGGGTCAGCTGCAAGGGCAAGGGGAGATTCAGATGCACCCCGATACCACCTTTGCCTATTACCAGCAGACTAACAAAAAAAAACTATCTGCGAATTCTAATGTGATCGAAGAGATTTACGAAGAGAATCCCCATCTATCCATGAGCCAAGTGCGAGCGATTTGCGGAGCCATGATGTTTTCGGGGGACAATGCAGAGAAAAAGATTTCGGTTTTGTCTGGGGGCGAGCAGGGGCGTGTTTTATTGGGTAAAGTGATCGCCAAGTCTTCGAATGTTTTGTTGCTGGATGAGCCTACCAACCACTTGGATATGGAATCCATTGCTGCTATGACTGACGAAATCGATGATTTTCCCGGCGCTGTGATGTTTGTCAGCCATGATGAAGATCTTCTTGGCAAGTTGGCTAACAAATTAATCGTCTTTAAAGATGGCAATGCCAAGGTTTTTCTAGGCGACTACGACGAGTTTTTACAAAAAGAAGGCTGGGGCGAGCTAGAGGTTCGCAAAGCCAAAAAATCCTCGGGCGATCGCAAGGAGAACAAACGCAAGCGGGCTCAACTGATTCAAGAAAGAGCCAAGTTGTTAAAGCCCATTAAAAAAGAGATTGAAGAGATTGAAGCGAAGATTATTGAAAAAGAATCGGACCTTGAAAAACGCAACGAAGAAATCAATAGTTTTGCTGTCGGTTCACCTGAAAGCCAAGAAGCCTTTAATTTGGTGGGGCAGTTACAAATTCAAATCGCCACCCATTACCAAAGAATGGATGAGCTGATCGAGCGACAAGATCAAATCACCGAGAAATTCGAAAATCAGTTGGCCGAATACCAATGAAAGTGAATAAAAAGACGGCGCTTTTTATCTTTGGATCAACCCAATTAGATTTTACTTTTCATTTGTGCTGACAGGGCCATTGCAATAGCCAGGGCGGGCGGTGTAACGAAAACTCCCAAAACACCAAGCCAGACTCCCGCCATGATCATCAAAAATATAAGAGGGACGGCCGGAACGTTGACGTGACTGCGCATCAGTCGAGGCATAATCACATTTCCTTCAATAAATTGGGTGACCGCAAAAACGCCAAGCAACCAAAAAAATTTATCAGGCTGAAGGACCGCAACGATAGAACCAGAGAGAATAAAGACAAAAGCAATGCCCACATAGGGTGCGATGGCGAGTAAACCGGTCAGAATGCCATAGACAGCCCAGAACTCTATCCCGACTATCCACAATCCCGCCGAGGTCAAAGCCGCGACGACGCACATATCAAGAAACTGGGCGCCAAACCATTGCTGCAAGGCTTTGGCTGAGATTGCAAAGTTCTTCTTGGCAGTGTGACGGGTCTTTTCGGGAAATAGACCGAGCAGGCTTTCATGATAGTTTTTTTGGTTCAACATCGTGAAAAAACCAATAATGATCGCCAGCCCTAGCGCTGTCAAAGCCGTCATCACTGACTGCGACGCGGCTGAAACCCAACCAAATAAAAAGTTGGCAATTCCAGAGGCGGAGTCGGCAGAGGTTATGTAGTCTCGAATTTTAGGGTTGCTCACAATTGTCGATCGTCCGTATTCTTCCCAACGACGGATAATCTCGGGCAGTTTTTCTTTCAGTGAATCGAATTGGCTAATGATTACGGCGCCAAACACAAGAAACAGCAGAAAGGTCGAAAGACTAAGTAAAGAAATAATAAGTATGGCTGAAGACGATTCTTTCCAAGAGGTCTTTTTTGAAACCCAAAGAACCAGTGGCTGGGTGAGGACAGAGAAGCCTATACCGATCAATGCGGCTAAAAAGAGGTCAATGCTCTTATAGAAAACGAACAGTGAGGCAAGGGTGAGAGCGACGATGAGGGTTGTTTTGATGGTGTTTCTATCTTTTTCGTTCATACATAATGGAAACTATTCCTCTGTGGGGCAAAGTCAATAAATTGGTTCATAATGTCTGCCGCTGAGGTTCGTTAAAAAAGCAGGGCCCTTTCAGGCCCTGCGAGGTCAGGTCTTTCTGAAGTTGATCGACTTAAAGTTGATCGTCTTCTGGTAGATCACCGCTAAGGTCTTTGCTGACGCTTCCTTGAATAGTGACGCGAGCAGCGACAGAGGTGTCTCCCTCATCATTGATGCGAATTTCTGGAGAGAAAGTCACGCTTTGCGAAACCGGAAGGTGGTAAGAAGCACCTAACTCACTACCGTTGTTCTCAACATAAGAAGCTTGAAGCACAAGTGTTCCTGGGCCCACTTCTTTTTCAGCTCCAGCAGTTACGGCGTAGGCGGCATCTGGGTAAGTGGGGTTGTCTTGCATCCACTGTCCTTCAGCATAAAAAGTCCAGCCATTGTCAGCGGCATAAGCCACACTAACGGCGGCACGGTACTCGTCGTCGCCGGCTTGTTGCTTCATCAAAGCTGATACGGTGGCCGTCATTTTGTCAGACAAAGCTTTGGTCGCACGCATAGAGACTCCAGCATCGTCAGACACTTCGAAGTCACCTGATCCGGTTTCAAAAATGGACACTTCCAGCTGATCAATCGCTTGACCGACAATTCCAAGAGTGTCTTTGGGGAGTTGAACCGTTAAACCAATCATTTCGCGTTCGTTGGCTAAAGCAAAACGTTGGTCGTTTTCAGGAATGGCCATTCTGGCAATTTGCTGAGCATAGGCCATCTGATGTTTACCAAACAAGATTGTCGCACGGCCGTTGGCATCGACTTCAATATAGGCTTCTTCGATGGCTTCCTCAAAGCTGTCCATGTCGAAGTCTTGTCCATTCATAAGATCATCAAAATTGATTTTGATGACGGCTTTTAGACCTTCACGCACAGCCAAAGTGGCTTTGATGCTGGCCTGGTTGTTGTTCGAGCTAACTTCCTCGTCCGCCGAGTTGTAGCTAAAGTCCTGCTGTATTGTTCCCTCAACTGTTAAGCTTTTTGGGGCTGCCAATGCAGGTGTTGCTGACAGTGCAAGTGCCGCGAGAGTGCTCACCGCCACTGTTTTCTTTAAATAAGTCATCCTTACCTCCTTTATGTTGTTTAAGTTTAAAAATTTTGCAACGAACAATTCGCAACTAAAAATTAAACTTTAATTTAATAAGATAACTTTTCTTATGCTTTACAAATCCGTTTGAATGCATTGTAGACTTCTATGAGCAATGGTTGTGCCAGAAATGAGGTTTGTAAAAAATGTTTCGGTTAAGTGGTTGATTTGCGTGTTTAGGGTTTGTGTTTTTGAAAGCATTCCCCGGTAAAAGACCCAAACTGAAACCAGGGATTAAAAGTGAAAGTCTTGCAGGGTTGTGACGATCTAGGGGCCTTCGATGAAGTCGCCTGCAGACAAGGATTTAGTCGGTTTCGGTTTCAAAGTGGCACCAAAATAGACTTGTTCCTAAACTCTGTAAGTGTTTAGAAATAAAAGCTTATTCTCTTTCGTCAAAGATCTGGTCAGAGCTCAGCGGGAGGGCTGCAAGAGGCTGTTGAAATCAGAATTGTGCCAACAAACATTCTCTTATGGAACAAGCTCGGACCTCCATGAAAACTAATGTTTGGATTTGAAAAGCCAGGAAAAGCGTTTCGAGCTAGGTAAAAAAAACTGTCTAAAATCTTCCTATAAAAATCACACAGAAAAACCTGTTGGCACCGGCATTGCTTATTAAAGAACCATGAAATTGTGATTTTTTAAATATATAAGGAGCAAGCAAATGAAACGCAAACACCGAAGGTTTCAAAAACTCAATCAATTTGGCCAGTTATTTTTACTCATCTTGCTCGCCATGGTTATTTCGAGCCAATCGCAAGCCCAATCGGAAAGCACTTACCGAAGTTATTGGCAGGAGCTTGTGACTTTTATGGAAAACGGTGGGCGCCGTTTGCGAAAAGAATGCGAAGACCGACCCCATCATTCGGTGACGGCCTCTAACATTGCCAGTAGTTTTCAGCGGGCACGAAACGAGCGCAATGCCTGTCGGCGGGTTAAATACTACCTCGGTATTATCGAGCAGGGGTCAGCACAAGAACGGCAAGTGGCGCGTCGAGAAATTATCGATTCTTATATCGCCGGTCGAGACCCTTATGGGGCCATGAATGCCGCCACTTTCTTTGTGCATTTATATGGAAAACAAAACCGAGAAAATCCTCAGGTGATCTATGAAATCCGCACTAAGATTTTTGAACTGGCGTTCTCTAATTTTGCCACCAATCCAGGCTACGATCCGTTTTGGGAGAAAATGATTTTAAATGTGCATTCAAGACAAAACCTAAGCAACCCGGCTTTTCAGTATTACACCGCAGGCTTGTTTCTGGCCCATTACCCGAACTCTCCTTACCAACAGCGATTGATGGAAATCGTGCAGGTTGCGAGCGAGAACGTGCAACGTCATATGATGGACCCCGTGGATCAATACATGATGCAGTTGGACTTTAAGGCGGTTATTTATCGATTGAAAGATTTTTGGGAAAACCGCGACGCTTTAGTCTATGCCGATGCTTTAAAGCTCAGTGTCGAAGCCTATGTCAAAATGGCTGATATGGTTTGGCAAGTCGGGCAAGGCCGGGTCTTCAAGCGCCGCTGTTGGGGGCGTCCCAATGTCGATAAAATGTTTGTGACCCAAGTTCTATGGGAAGAGCACTGGGACCCCAGTCGCCCTATGGACTACACGGAGGCCTATCACTTCTTTTTGCAGCAAGCTGATGAGCTTATCGTCTATATGGAGAAAACTGTTGGGCCGACCGATCCCGCCACCCTGCGCGCCAAAGCGATGCGCGCCGATCCTAGGCAAACTTTTGAACAGGATTTGCAAAGGTGTCTATTCTAGCTTTCTCTTTTTAAAAAACTTTAAAAGCGACAAGCAGGCTGGCTTGCCAGCCTGCTTGTTCTTGAACATAGGAGGCGTTGGCGTTTCCGTTCCCTAGTATTTGAAAATGTGATACTTTCAGTGTGGGCCAAAACACATCGATGGATTCGGGGCTGGCTGTCCACACTCCATATTCCACAAAGTTGAGGCCGGTGGGATTCGCACCCTGTCCGTAAAGATATTGATTGTGGGCGCTGTTGCCGAGGCCGAGACTGGCAAACAGGCCGGGCTGAATGCTAAGATTTCCGGTCTTCCTAGGTTTCCAGTCAAAAAGAGAAAGGCGTCCCACCAGTTCAGTATGATAGCCTTTGTGGGCTTGCAGATCTTGACTGTACTGCCAGCGGACAAAGGATTGGTTTTCTAAGCGATATTCCACATAGACGTCCAACTCTGTAGTTTTTGGACGGCGCACTCGATCGGCTTCGCCTTCGCTGGTTATAAACAGAGGGCGATCGGTTGTGGCATTGCCGTTCAACACTCCACGAAGGATCCAGTGTTCCGACAGGTTGTGAGAAAAATAAAGGGCCGAAGCGGTAGCCAACCAATCAGGGTGGAACAGTTGAACGGCCACGATCGGCGTGGCTTGAAACCCCTCGTAAGTGATAATCCCACGCTTGGTTAGAAGACTTTGGGATTGAACACCGGCCACAACTTTAAAATCTTCTCGATCGAAATAGGATAGAGAAAGGGCTGGCTCAAGGAGAACCATCGAAAGTAAAAGGCCTGGGATCTGGCGGGTCAGTTTTGCAATCATCTTCTTTGATTTCGCTATTTTTAGGTCTTTGTGACAAGGGATACTTAAAGAGGGTGACAGTCAGCATCAATCTCAAACTAAGGTCTTGGTTTCTGGGCTTTTTGGTACCGTACAATGGTCCGATGATTAATAATTAGGACATCCTTATCTATATATTTGGGGGGCTCATGGGGCGCATTCTTTTAACTATGGTTTTTGTTTTGTTTGGTTTGCATTGGGCCATGGCCCAAGAGGAAAGCACTCTGGATGTCGATTATGATGAGATCGAGCAGCAGGTTAAAAAAGAAAATCAAGTGAGACCTGTCAGTGAACAGGAAGTGACGGGTCAAAAAGTTGAAAAGGTCGAAGTCACAGGCTCTCACATTAAGAGAATTGATGTCGAGGGACCGTCTCCAGTCTTAACCATTGATCAAGATGATTTGATTCGATCCGGTTACAACTCGGTGTCAGATGTTTTACGTGATACGGGGGTCAATTCTTTTGGGTCGTTTCGAGAACATGCGGGACAAATAGGAGCCGGAACCGCGGCTGTCGATTTGCGCGGGTTGGGACAAGTTCGAACCTTAGTGTTGTTAAACGGAAAACGTCTTCCAGCCGATGCTGTTGGTGGAGCCGTTGACCTAAACGTTATCCCTATGGGGGCGGTCGAGCGAGTTGAGATTTTAAAAGATGGTGCGTCGGCCATTTACGGTTCGGATGCCTTAGGGGGTGTGGTCAACATCATTACCAAAAAAGATTTTATCGGCCACGAACTGGGAAGCACCATTTCGGTGACCGAGCAAGCCGGCGGGGAACGTCGGGATCTTAGCTACACCCATGGTTACCAGTCGGGGCGCTTAAGTATGACCAACGTCATTTACATGCGTCACAACGAACGCATTCAGTCCAAAGACAGAGAGTGGTCCAAGTTCGGACAGAGCTCGTATAGTACAAGCCCCGCATACAAAAAAGACGGGGAGTCGACCTACACCCCATCAGATAGTTGTGATCCCAGCGAAGTTCTTGATGATGGTCGTTGTGCCTACAACTTTGGAGAAGAAAATTGGGAGATGCCTTATGTCCAGCAGGCCTCTTTGATGAACGAAATGCGCTATGAACTGAACGATGGGTTAGAAGCCTTCTCTCGTATGAGTTACTCCTACAAAGAAGTCGATTGGGCTTTCGCTCCCTCTTTTACAGACAATTTACGGGCTCCTGACCCCAACAATCCTGGCGAAGAAGTGAACGTGCGGATGCGCCTGGGTGAGTTGGGGAATCGGCACTCTAACACCAAAACCAACGCCGCCACAGGTTTGGTGGGGATGAAGGGGTATGTGGGTGACACTTGGGAGTGGGAAAGCTCCATCAGCTTTAATAAAATCGATCGCAAAGAGCGGCGCCGCGGTTACGCCCTAGCCTCTGAATTGCAAAAGGCGGTGGATGACGGAAAGTACAATCCTCTGGCCCCGGAAGGGGAAAGAGGCGATCTTTCTAGTCTTCTTTACGACCCTCAACAAAACAGCATTTCTGAAAACACTTTTTTTGATGCCAAAACCAGTGGAGAGCTGGGAACATTAGGGGCGGGTCCGGTGATGATGGCCATCGGCGTACAAGGTTTTCGTGAACTTTATAATGATGCCGCCGACGACCGCACTTTGAATGGAGACGTTTTGAACATTGCCAGTAGTGCGGGTGGAGGAGCTCGAAGCTCGGCCTCGGTGTTTACCGAACTGAGCAGCCAGTTTTTTTCAAATTTGGAAAGTTCGGCGGCCCTTCGCTACGACTATTTCGAAGGGTTTGGAAGCACGGTCAACCCCAAACTGGGGTTTCGGTACCTGCCTTGGAAAGAAGTGATGTTTAGAACTTCAGCGGGGACGGGCTTTAAAGCGCCGCAGATGCAGATGCTTCATAGTGCGCAGACCACGGGGCGCTCAGGATTTGTCGATCAAGTCCATTGCAACAAAGTCGGCGGCAGCGCCTGCGACTTTCGACAAAACCCAGTGGTGGTTGGTGGTAACAAAAATTTAAATGAAGAGCGATCTTTTTCGTTCAATGTGGGAACTGTGATTCAACCCACTAAGTTGCACAGCTTTGGGGTTGATTTTTGGTATTACGACTTGAAAGATCTTGTTAATGAAACCGACTATGGGGCCATCACTCGCGCCGAAGCAGCCGGGGTTGACATCAGCAAATACGGCGCCGTTTCTGATCGTGATCCTTTGACGGGCGAGCTGATCAACAATGGTTTATATGCGCCCTTTCTTAATATTTCCTCAACAGAAACCCAAGGTGTGGACTTCAATTACGATGGAAGAGTTCTGACTCGAGTCGGAGATTTTCGCATGCGGGTCCGGCATTCTCACATGATCTATTACAAAACGGAGCCCTTTCCTGGGACTGGGGTTTCTGACCGCGTCGGGCTGAATGGTCGACCTCAGTGGCGAAACAACACCACCTTCTTTTACTACCCGCACCCCGATCATGAAATCAGTGTCTTGGGGCGCACCATTGCCCAGAATGCCAAACGAATTCCCACTCGAGGTAATTATCCAACCTATACAGAGTTTGACTTGCGATACAACTGGAGCATTGAATCTTGGAACAGCCGACTGACCTTCGGAGTAAAAAACCTATTAGGGAGTTTGCCTCCCTTTGATGATTCCAACCAGTTTGATGCCGACATCAACTTTCGCCTATACGACGAAAGAGGTCGAGCCGCTTATTTAGGTTACCGACAGGTTTTTTAAATACGAATGTTACTTCGCGTTCTTGATGTGGTCGTGCGGTGAAAGTATCGGAAATAAAAAACCTGGTAAGCACAGGCCGCTAAAACAAAACCACCGATAGCGGCAACTTTTGATGTCTCATGGTTGGCCAACCCAAAAGCTCCGATAGTGGCATAAATGTATGGTAACGACTCATAGTACAAATACTCTAGAAATTTCATGAGATCCCCCCTCAATGTTTTCTGTCTACATTGTAACTAATTTTTTGAGCCCCCGCCATAAGTTCAGTCAAATTGAATGGGTTAGAGTACAGCGTTTCAAATTGAATCATTGTTTCAAAAGAAGAAGCGAAAACTGTACAGGCTTTTGACGTTTCGACTTCCGTCTTTAAAGGCCGCGGAACTTAAGCTTTATAGGTCTCCAAGGCTTCAGGTGATTTCCGACTTTTTTGTCTCATTCCACGGGGCCACCCAAAACAAAAGTAACATTCCTGGGAGAGCAGCAATTCCACAAAAAATAAAAAACCGTGTGTACCCTAAGCCTTGGAAAGATCCAAAGGCTTCGTACATCCATCCATCTTTTTCGCTAACACCCTCAATTAAAAACCCGGTGGTTGCGTTAGCAAAAGTCCGTGGCAGTGCAATCAAACTTGAAAACAAGGCGAATTGAGTTGCGGTAAAGTTCATGTTGGTGGCTCGAGCCATGAAAGCGGTCAAGGCCGAGGCGCCCAGCCCCACTCCTAGGTATTCAAAAGCGATGACTACAGCCAATATCCACAAGACGGGACCGGATTCATTGAGAAAGGCAAAGCCAAAAATGGAAGCCATCTGCACCACTCCGAACATCCATAGGCATTTGTTAATACCGTACTTAAAAATGGCGACACCACCAATAAAGGACCCCACCATCATTGCCCAAAAGTTGACGAGCTTTACGGTCGAACCGATCACCGTCATGGAAAAGCCAACGTCAATGTAAAAGGGTGTCGATAGAGCCGTTGCCATGTTGTCACCCAATTTATAGAAAAACAGGAAGGCTAAAAACAAGAGGGCGCTGCGAACCCCATCGCGAGCGAAAAACTCTTTGCCCGGCTCAATCACAGACTGGCGCAGAGTCATAATCTGTCGAGTCTGCAAGCTGACTTCTTTAATTAACAAGGTTTTAGTGATCCCAATGAACATAAAAAGCCCGATGATGATGTGCACGGCGGGCCAGGGTAAGAAGTCGGAAAGGATCAGACCCAGTCCGCCCGGGATAAAAGCCATGGCTCGGTAGCCGTTCATGTACATGGAATTGCCGAGACCCAGTTCACGGTCCGTCAAAAGCTCGCGACGATAAGCATCGAGCACAATGTCCTGGCTGGCTGAAAAAAACGCGAGGGCGGCAGCGGCCGTTGCAATCCAGCCAATGCTTAAAACGGGATTGAGAAAAGCCATGGAAAACATACAACCCATGCAGGCCACTTGCGTGATAATCATCCAACCCCGGCGCAACCCTAAAAAAGGAAGTTCAAAATAATCTAAAAGGGGGGACCATAGAAATTTCCAGGTGTAGGGAATCCCAACTAAAGAAAACAGACCAATTGTTTTGAGGTCGACCTCTTGGGAACGAAGCCAGCCCGGAATAAGGTGGTAAATGTAGAACAGAGGCAGTCCAGCACTGGCGCCGTTAAAAAGGCAGATGAGCATCTTTTTACTAAACAAAGCTTCCCAGAAGCTCATTTGAAGGGGCTCAGAGCGGTCGGACGGGTTGGACATGGATTTATTGTAGACCCTCATAGCGCCCTGTGCTAGTCCTAATTGAGAGAATGGAAGGGGGGGCCATGAATCCATTTAAAGTCTTTTTAATCCTGTTTAGTTTAGTAGCCATAGCAGCCTGTTCATCGGGTGGTGATGAGACACCCACACCGGGTGGTGACATTGTTGGAGGCGACAATCCACCTGAGAAAGACGGTGCCATTCCACTTGAGCCGATGCCCTTCTTCACTCAAAATAGAGACTACAGCCGTCAATTTATTCAGAATGCTCTGGATGAAAAACAAGATATTTCAATGCAAAGTCTTTTGCAAAAAGACAAGCGAGACGCGGACCGCGACCTACAGCAGGCCCAACGCCGACTGGATAATAAAAAAGTCGAAATTATCAATTTAAAAAATGAAATCAAAAATAAAGAAGCTTTAAATGGCAACAAAAGTACAGAGATTGCCAATTTAGAAGCCGAAAAGCGGCGAAACAATCGAGAAATCAATCGGCTGAACCGTGAAATTTCAAATTTGGATCGAGACATCCAAGGTGTGGAAAGGCAACTGTCAGAAAAACGACTGCAATTGAACCCCATACGTCGGGATATCCAAAGAAAAACACGGGATAAAGACCAGTCTGAACGAAACCTTCGTAATTTAAGAGCCGATATTCAGCGATTGCGTCAGGACACTCTGCAAAAGCGTCAGCAAGTTCAGCAAGTGGACCAGCGTATTTCAAATCTGGAAAGTCAACTGAACCAAGCTCAGACCCAAGAAGAAAAACAAGATATTCGACAAAAACTGCAGCAGGCCCGAACTCGCAAACGCAACTTGCAAAGTCAGATCGAAACGAATCAACAGTCAATCACTCAAAAGCAGAACCAAGTTCCACAATTGCAAAGCCAAATTCGAGACCTGGATCGAGAGATCGCGGACCTTAAGCGACGGGAAGATGCTGTCGAGTTTGAAATTGCGAACCTGCAGAATGAAAAGCAAAGGTATTTTCGCTTGCAAGATTCGGCCACCCGCCAGCGCAATTCACTGTTGGCTGACAACGCCACATTGGACAGCAAGATTGCGGCTCTTGAAAACCTCTCTGGCGACCTTCAGTCCCTCAAAAAAGAGTTGGCCCAGGCCGAAACCGAAGAAACCCAGCTTGAGGTCAAAAGGGACCAGGCTCAAGCTTTTTACAATGGCGTGGCCAAAACCTATGCCGACCACACGGCTTCTATCGACAAGAAAGCCAAAAGGTTAAAAGCCCTAGAAAACCTGAATGATTTGGCTCTCCAGGAGCTCTACTCCAACTTGTAGCCGTTTTACAAAAAGACATTGGCCTCGGAGTCCGAAAATGCTAAGAAAATAGCACTTTTCGGGGAGGCTTTAAAAATGATCCAAGACCGTTTTGTAACCGGACATGGGGGGACGAAAATCCCTATTCCTTACCGACCTGTTGATCAGGTGGGAGCCGAGGAACGGGCCGCTTTTTTCACTAAAAGGTCCATTAAAAAATCCAGTAAAATTGATGCTCTTTACGCTATTATCACAATGATTGATTTGACCACCCTGGAAGGGGCGGACACCCCGGGACGGGTGAAGCAGTTGTGTGCAAAGGCCCGTTTTCCGATTCCGGCGGGTTTTGATCAAGAGCTTTCCCAGCATCCGAAAGCGCGCCCCATGCCTTCGGTCGCAGCTGTTTGTGTTTACCCGAATATGGTTCCTCACGCGGCGCGCGCCCTAGAAGGAACCGACATTCACCTGGCTTCGGTAGCCACCGGTTTTCCAGCAGGGCAAGTGCCGTTGCCCATTCGAGTCGCCGATGTGAAAGCGGCTGTGTCTTATGGTGCCGATGAAATTGATATGGTTATCAATCGCAGTGCTTTTTTAAGCGGAGATTACCAAACCGTCTTTGACGAGATTGTGCAAATCAAAGAAGCCTGTGGCGAAGCCCATTTGAAGGTGATTCTAGAGACCGGTGAGCTTCTCACTTACGATCGGGTGCAGTTTGCCTCGCATTTAGCGATGCTTGCCGGAGCTGACTTTATTAAGACATCGACGGGCAAAGTCAGCCCTGCAGCGACCTTGCCGGTGACCCTAGTGATGCTGAATGCAATCAAAGACTATCACAATGCCACCGGTAAAAAAATTGGCATGAAGCCTGCGGGTGGTATTCGCGATTCGAAAATGGCCATTCAATATCTGTGCATGGTTAATGAAGTGTTGGGGCCCGAGTGGCTAACGCCTGACTTGTTCCGCTTTGGCGCCAGTAGTTTACTGAATGATGTGTTAAAGCAAATCTATAAGCAAATCACGGGTCGTTATTACTACGACAAAATTTTCTCCATTGATTAAGGTTGGTTTATGTTAAGCAAAGAATCGAAAAAGAAAAAAAAGAACAAAGACAAAAAAAGCAGAGAGAGTCATCAGGCCAAGCAAGCTTTTAACTTTGAATACTCAGAAAGTCTTGAGTCGACAGACGTGGTCAAAATTAAAGAGAGAAATCAGCTTTTTATTGGTGGCAAGTTTGTTGATCCGATCGAAGGCGAATACTTTCCAACCATCAATCCTGGCAATGGCGAAGTTTTAGCGGAAGTCGCTGAGGCCTCTGGCAAGGATGTGGATCTAGCGGTACAAGCTGCCCGCAAGGCCTATGAAACCGTTTGGTCAAAAATGTCGGGGCAAGAGCGGGGCAAGTATATTTTTAGATTGGCGCGTCTGATTCAAGAGAGAGCCCGCGAGTTTGCGGTGCTTGAAACCCTGAACAATGGGAAGCCCATTAAAGAATCTCGCGATGTGGATATTCCCTTGGTATCAGCTCATTTTTTTTACAACGCGGGCTGGGCTGACAAGTTGGACTTTGCATTCCCTGGCAAAAAAACCAAACCTCTGGGGGTGGCGGCGCAAGTGATCCCTTGGAACTTTCCTTTGTTGATGGCGGCATGGAAAATCGCACCGGCTCTGGCCACCGGAAACACAGTGGTCTTAAAGCCAGCTGAAACCACGCCTTTGACGGCCCTGCTGTTGGCCGAGGTGATTCAAGAGTCTGGTCTGCCTGATGGAGTGGTTAACATTATAACCGGAGCTGGAGCCACTGGATCACATTTGGTGAACCATGCTGATGTCAACAAGGTCGCCTTCACGGGGTCAACCGTGGTTGGAAAAATGATTGCGAAAGCAACAGCTAAAACCGATAAAAAATTAACCTTAGAGTTAGGTGGAAAATCGGCTCATATCGTTTATGAAGATGCGGCCATCGATCAAGCCGTTGAAGGTGTGGTGAACGGAATTTTCTTTAATCAGGGACATGTTTGCTGTGCTGGATCTCGGTTACTGGTAGAAGAATCCATTGCTAAGGAATTCACTAGAAAATTGAAAGAGCGTATGCAAAAAATTCGAGTGGGGAATCCCTTAGATAAAAACACCGACGTCGGTGCTATAAATTCTCATCGCGAACTTGAGAAAATCAAAGACTTTGTTAGCGATGCCAAAGAGGAAGGGTGGGACTTTTTCACAGCCTCGGCCACCGAACTTCCCAGCCAAGGTTTTTATCACAAGCCTTGTTTCTTTAGCGATGTGGCCTCCAGCGCGACTATTTTTCGCAAAGAGGTATTTGGTCCCGTGCTAGCGGTCTCCACGTTCAGAACTCCGGAAGAAGCGATCAGCAAGGCCAACGACACTCCTTATGGTTTGGCGGCGGGCGTCTGGTCTGAGAAAGCCTCTAAGATTCAGAAAACAGCTTTAGGCCTCAAGGCTGGAGTCGTTTGGGCTAATACCTATAACAAGTTTGATCCCAGTTCTCCTTTTGGTGGCTATTATGAAAGTGGCTGGGGACGCGAAGGTGGCCGCCATGGTCTTTATCCCTATGTGGAGGTGAACTAATGTCAGGACTGAATCCAAAATCTACCCGAGTTGCAAAAACCATTAAGCTTTTTATCAAGGGAGAATTTCCTCGAACCGAATCGGGTCGAAGCTTTCCGGTCAAAGTCATTGGTTCGGATCAAATCTATGCCCATCTTTGCCAAGCCTCCCGCAAGGATTTGCGAATGGCCGTCGAAGCTGCGAAAGGGGCGCAACCCGGTTGGGCCAAAAAAACAGCCTACAATCGCGCCCAAATTCTTTATCGCATGGCCGAAATGACTGAGGGTAAACGGCAAGAGCTGATGACGGCCCTACAAATTGTTGTAGGTTTGACTGAGGTGGAAGCCAGCAACCAAGTCGATGAAGCTATCAACAGCTTGGTTTACTATGCGGGTTTTGCGGACAAGTACAGCCAAGTCATGGCCTCAGTAAACCCCGTGGCAGGTCCTTTTCATAACTTTACGACGCCGGATGCGGTGGGGGTTGTTGGCCTTCTCTATGATCATGATTTTGATATGGTTAAGTTTTTCAGTGCGATCGCTGCGGTCATCTGCGCTGGGAACTCTGTGATTGCTATTTTTGATCAGCCCGGGGCGGCTCTGTTGTCTGAATTTGGCGAAATTTTTAAAACTTCAGACTTGCCGGCTGGAGTGATCAATCTTCTTTCTGGCCAGGTCGAAGAGCTTTACCCTTTTATGGGCCAGCATATGGAAATCCACTCGCTCCTCTACATCGGAGACAATTCGGATCGCCTTTCAGAGCTTAAAGAAATGGCCATTGAAAACATGAAACGCGTGGTTCCCTGGACCTTTGAAAATCGGGACCTACCACCTATCGTGAGTTTTACGGAGTCAAAAACAATTTGGCACCCTGTGGGCCTATAAAAAAAGCCACTCTTACGAGTGGCTAAAACCTTTTCCCTAGAATGCTTTTAAAGACTTTGACTGTCTTATCGATTTAATTTTCAAAACTATGAAAGTTGTAAATAGAGTCACCGCTTGCGAATTGGGTGATATGATAGAATCCTGTATGCCCATAAACATAGGCGTTGGCTAAGCCATTGTCATGTTGATACACCACAACCTTTTGATTGGATTGATCAAAGTATGTGGTCCGGCTTTCGATTCCATCTTGTTTTCGAACTTCAACCATTTTACATTTAATGTCAGTGGTCACGAAGTCAGAATTAATCTCAATTTTATGTGTTGAGATTTCGTAAGAAAAACTATTTGCGCATTGATCAAAATGAGTCACATTCCCATTCAGTTTCTGGGTCTTACAGATGTCACGCAAGAACATTTTCTTCTCATTACAACTGTTGATTCCAGTGTCTGCATTTGAGAAATTTGCGCCAAATATTAAAGTTATTGCCAGTATCAGTTTCGCCATCTTTTTTCCCTCTTTTGTCGATATGCTATTAAGAAGCAAAAAAAAGGCCAACTTTGTGGCCTTTGTGTTCGAACTGAATGTCGAACTTTTTGAATGCGCTTACAAGTTCGACGTCATAATTTGAGAAGATTTGAAAACCTTCTGGCAAAATTATTCACAAAGATTTTCTTGACCACTCTGTCCGTTTCCGGCCACCAATGCATTGCCGGCATCTGCACACAGTTGTGAAAATTCGATATGATACAATCCCTGTCTCAAGTTGGGAGTTCGACTGAAAACTAAAACTAAGTCTTCTGTTTTATGGGATTGAACGATCTGTCGAAGATTGATTTGATTGTTTGTATCCGTGATGCTGATATGACCATCGACCAAATCATCTTTGCTTATTGAATAGAAACTTGGAAAAACCGGTTCGTAGTAGTTGGCAGCTCCAGGTTCTTTAACCACCTTGACCAAGCCAATCCATAAATTGCTGGGAATTCTTCCTTCTTTCAGTTGGCCGTAGATGGGTTCGAAGCCAATTCGCATATGGCGGCGACGAAGTGTGATATCAGTTTGTCCGGCCTGGATCGGAAGTTCTTCGCCGAGGTTGAACAGTTGATCACAGTTTTCTAGTTTCAAACTCAAGTTGTTGCGCTTGTGTCGACACGTGTAGGCGATGTCTGCCTTAAGTGACCCGTCTCCCGAAACAAGAAGTTGGGCAAAACCTCGCTGATGACGTTGGGATTGGTTGTGGCAGTTTCGTTGCACTGCAATCAAAGGATGACTATCCACCGAGGCGGGGAGAAGAGAATCGGCACATTCGGTACGTGAGTCAATATCGAGCTGACAAAGAGTCGTCTCATTTTCAACTTGATCGCTTTGAAATTGACCATTGTTCAATCGACTGTACTTTACGATCTGCATCGGACTCGTGTTAATGCGCACTCGAGAGCCTGTTTTGATCGTCCCGTTTTCTTGGACGTTGTCACAAATGTAGCCTCGGTTCTCATTGTCAGTAAAAGTGAGATCTTCACGAATAGTCGATTGTACTTTCAGGTTCATGGAAATATTTTGGCAGAGAGCTCCATTTTCCATTTTGACTTGTAAGACATACTGGCCAGGGACCAGTAGCTCGGGGTTGCGGCGGGCTTGGATCGGTTTCTCGATACCGTCCGGGCCAGTCAGGCTCATACTGTATATAAAGGGGCTTTCGGCTCGACATTCACTATTGATGATGTCGCCTTCTTGACGAACGGTGAGTTCGCGAAAGTCTTCGACAGTGAACTGAAAGATCTGGGTGAGTTCGGCGGCCGCTTGGCTCGAACTCTCTCGAATTTCAATAATGTCGGATCCATCCACTTGGGCCTGAGAGAGTTGTTGGCTTTGCAATTCTTTGAAAGCCACCTCTCGTGGGTTCTCATCTTTTGAAGCATTTTTTACACAAGCAGTGACAAAAGTTGTCATTATTATAAGACTTAAAACTCCCAAATGGGTTCTATTGTGGTTCCAGCGCATAACGTCCTCCTAAAGTCTTTAAGACTGCAAACTGAACACCAATTGTAAATAATTGTTCAAATCTTTTACAAAATGAGCCGGTCAGTTCAAAAGTCCCATGAAGTGCCTCAGGACGAAGCACAACCTCTTCCCCTAAGTCTAGAAAGCGAGACCAGCGTCTGTGGCCCTTAGTTTTGTAGGCCGACTAAGGATGGTACTTAATTGAAGGGGAAAACCATGCAACGTATATGGATTCTATTTATACTACTTCCTGCGATCACGATTGGGTGTAAGCAGCAGGTCGACTTTGGTGCTGCGGAAAGCACACAGCTCAATGACGATAACAATGGAAGCTCCGCGGGCGGTCCAATTGTAAATATCATGCAGGCACCAAGCAATCACAAACTGAACAAATCGACACAAGCTGTGTTTGAAGTCATTGCCGGCGACAATCCGATTGAAACAGTTAAATGTTATGTGGATTCGATCGTGTTCCCCTGCGATTGGGTCAGTGGAATAGTCGAGCTTTATGAGATGCCATTGGGGATTCATTGGTTCGAAGTCGTAGCCACAGATGTTGAGGGCTTGGTTGGGCACGCGAAAGAAGATTGGAGTATCTACAACAATTTCAAGAAGTATGAGGATGCGCTCAGAGTTGATGCCAGCTCGGCCATGACGGATATTCTTTTTGTTATCGATAACTCAAGTTCTATGCGCTACGAGCAGACTCAAATTTCAAAACGCTTCAACAACTTTATCGATCAAGTGGATGACATCAATTGGCAGATTGGGATTACAACCACCGATAACCGTCAAAGCCCCCAATACCATTGGGCCGATGGGCGTCTGGATCCTTTTGCAAATGGTGACTTCTTTTTAACCTCTGACCTCGGTAAGCAAAAGGCTCAAGAGCTTTTTTCTAAGCACGTTCGCCGTAAAGAGAGTGGATCTGATACTGAAAGAGGCATACTTTCCACTTATCGATCAATTGAGCGAGCGGTCGCTGGGCGCAGTCAAGTGGATCGAGAAATAGCCAAATTCTTTCGACCTGAAGCCGCCTTGGCAGTGGTTGTTGTATCCGATGAAGATGAGTCTGGTGTCGGAGGAAAGAGCGATGGTGATAACTTGTTAGAGCTTGTGAAAAACGAGTTTGGGAGTAAAAAGATTTTCCAATTCAACTCTATTATCGTTCACACCACAGAATGTTTGTATGATACAGGACACACCATGGGCCGAAAATATGAAGCTCTTTCAAGAAAAACCAATGGGCTTGTTGGCAATGTCTGTGCCAAAAACTACAGTCAAATCCTGACTGATCTAGGTAAGGGAGTGGCGGAACTCAAGCGGGTCCACAAGTTGAAGTGTCCTCCTCAGGATATCGATGATGACAACAAAATCGACCTGTTGATTACGGGTAAAAAAGGTGGAAAAGTTCCTGGTTACACCATTGATCAAGAAACCATCACCTTCGATAAGGCTCTTAAAGTAGGCGACTACGAGTTTGAATATTATTGTTTAGAAGAGTAAAAGCGTATCAACTTGAAGCGTTGATAGCACCCCTATGTCTAGATTCAATCGCGGAAGCTAAGTTTAAAACTTTAAGCTTCCGATTTCATTGATAAGACTTGAAGGGGGCCTAGTGTTTTTGCTCGTCATTTTATTAAGTTTGGCCGTGACTCTAAGTGGTTGCAAATCAGAAGAAGTTCAGTTTGCACAGGCTGAAAATTCAGAGTTTGTAATTCCCACTCCTCCGGCAGGTAGCGGAGGCGAGGACATCCCTGAAGTTCAACCACCGGTTGTTCAGATCACGCGAAAACCAGAAAGTCATTTTTTAGGAGGATCGACTCGAGTGGCCTACAAAGTCATCCGTGGTGATTTCCCGGTGAAAGAAGTCAATTGTTCTGTCGACGGATGGCCCTTGCCTTGTTTGTTGACCTCTTTTCTTGTAGAGCTTTCTGGATTTGACCTTGGTAAACACGAAGTAAAGATCCAAGCCGAAGACAGCCAAGGACTAAAAGGAGAAAGCTCAGCGATATGGGTGGTCAGTAATCAGTTTCAATCTGTTTCTGAAAACATTTCTGTCGAGCCTGCTGGAAACCAAGCGGATATCTTATTTGTTATTGATAACTCTGGATCTATGGCCGAAGAGCAAGCCGAGATGGCACGAAAAATCTCCCATTTCTTTGCCAACATTCGAAGGTTGGATTGGAAAGTTGCTATAATCACAACTGACCCTTATGCCTTTGATCCAAGCACTCAGTTCCCCAATTTGTTTGCAGATGGCGCTTTGTTGCGATTTCCCAATCGCTCGTATTGGTTGGACTCGTCTTTATCAGAGGCCGATGCACGTGATCAGTTTGCCCAGACGATCCAACGAAAAGAGGAAGGCAGTGGTCATGAAAGAGGGATTCGGAACACCTATCGAGCCATCCAAAGATCTTTAAATCCCAGCGGCAGTGTTGAAAATCAAAGGTTGCATGACTTCTTCAGAGATCAAGCTTCCCTGTCTGTGGTTTTAATTTCTGATGAGAATGAAACCACGTTGGACGCTCAGGGGTTTCAGCTGCCTGAAGGTTTTATGAGCCAGGGCCTCAATTTAGTTAACTACATAAAAGGGGTTTTGGGGACGCAGAAAAAGTTTCAATTCAATTCCGTTATCGTTCGACCTGGGGATATGAATTGTTTGGGTCAATACGAAAGTTATGGTACGGCCTATGTTGAACTCTCTAACCTCACTAATGGCGTGATTGAAGATATTTGTGCGTCTGATTACACAGGAGCTCTTCGTAGCATTGCCTCAGGAGTCATCAATTTGCAAAAGGTCTACAGTCTTCGTTGCTCTCCCTTTGACGAAAATGGTGATGGACGTCCTGACTTTAAAGTGATTCGACAACAGAATGCAGGCGCGGTTCCAACGTTTCAGATCAAAGGCGACAAAGTTACGTTTTCTCAGCCGCTTGCCTCAGGGAGCTATAATTTTCAATACTCCTGTTTGGTTCCAGTCCCAAATTGAGACAGTGTAAAATCGGTGCTTCCAATGATTTCGCTGGCTTAGTTTTACCTGTGTGGAAATTAGACAAAAAGGTTTCAAATATTCGATTTTTAAAAGATAATGAGAGTTCACGTTTCCTGTTTCGTTCTAAAACATTTTTAAATTTTTTGATGCTCTGTTGGAGGGGTCCATGAAGGCTTACGCTCATCGCTATTTTTTTACACCGCTGTTAATCGGTTTAGGTCTCTTAAGTTTAACATTTTTCCAAAACTGTACCAATGACGCCAGTTTTGACTCGGACCCCAGCTCCGGTCTTGTTGCTATTCCAGCAGACGGGGACGCAGGAGCTTTTGGAGCGCCTGCCAGTGGAAATGGTGAGATCATTATCCAAATCAACGAAGTCCCGCAGGACACATCAAACGACATTGGTGCCGTCATTGATTACGAAGTGTCTAGCCCATCGGGTGAAATAACCAATGTTGATTGTGTTCTTAATGGGAATACTGTTGAGTGTGACACTGTTGACCGCATTAATATCCCGCCGACAGGCCTTGGTGAGCAAACTTTTACAATCACAGCGACCAACTCCAACGGGTCCACAGTCACCGAGACGATCACTTGGACAGTTTACGCGGGCATCGTCACTAGAACCAAAGACTTCAATGTGACGGTCGCTGGCGACAAAGTGGATATCATCATTAATATCGATAATTCGGGTTCAATGGAGTACGAGCAAACCAGCATGGCCAATCGAATTGCAAACTTCATGGCACCCTTTGCCGGTTTGGACTATCATATCGCCATTACAACCACTTCTCCCATCGGTGGCATGGTCGGAGGCGTCTATGTGTGGGCACCAACCCTTGATTATGTGGACGGAAAATTTACCGAGTTAGACAATACCGGAACTTTTTGTATTAAGAGCAGTGTTCATTCTGATCAGCAGGCTCAAGCTTTGATTGAGAACAATATGATTCGAAGCTTAAACCTACTTGATGACCTGGGAAATATTCTCGTCGATGGAAACGGCGGGACTTGGCCTGAAGGAAATGGTTTTGAAAGAGGAATCTACACCACTCGCCGGGCTTTAGAGAGATCTTTAGCGGGCGAACAAAACGATAACACTTGTATCCGTGATGGTGCCGTTCCAAAACATGTGATTCTCATTTCTGATGAAGATGAAACAATTTATCAAGAAGATCAAAACAGCAACCCAATTATTAATGCCAATACCGGTTTGCCGACTCCGCTTCCTGACATCGGTCGCTCCAGCGGAACGGCTTTACGTAATTATGTCTCTTTATCTTATGGCGTTGATACGGTCTTTAAGTTTCACTCGATCATTGTAAACCCCCTTAATCAAGAGGGCGTGAACTGTCTAGCCGGACATGGCCGTTCTTTGGGCGTGGATTATGCTAAATTGAGCCAAGCCACGGGTGGTTACATTGGATCGGTGTGTGCCGCAGACTATAGCACTCAACTTGGAGAAATTGGAAAAATCATCAGTGACTCATCTTTAACCGAAGCCCTCGAATGCATAGCGATTCCAGACGATACTGGGAGCTATGGAAATGTGGTGAATCTTGCTGATATGCAAGAGGTGGGAATCGATTATGTTTACAATGGTGATAAGGTGGATTTTGAGCAACTTTTAGGTCAAGGCTCATACCGCATCACCTATTACTGTTACGAGTAATTAATAAACCTCAGACTGATTGAATTCTTCTTTTAAATGGGTCACTTCGTAGTGGCCTTTTTTGTTGAGACCAAGAGAACCTAAGGCATACTTGGGATCGTGGGTGAAAAAGATTTTAAAATCAGAGCCACTGAACTTTTTGTAGAGTTTTTGTTTTTCCTCAATCAGTTTTTCTGGATAGCGATCATAGCCCATGGTGATCGGAAGATGAACCCAAGCCGACCCGGGAATCAAGTCGCCGGCAAAAACGATGGTTTCACGTTCACCCTTGATCAGAGTGTGCATCTGGCCAGGGGTGTGACCTTCTGATTCAAAGAATTCTAAAATTTCGTTAAGAGGTGGTGGAGGCGTCACTCCATCAACCCGTTGCAGTCGACCGGAATCCTGAAGGAGTTGGTTCAGTTCTGGAAGAAATGAGGCTTGGTCGCGAAAATGTGGGTTTAAAGCCCGCTCCCAGGCCTTTTTACCGACAATAAACTGAGCCCTCGGAAAAACCAATTCGTTACGTCCTTTCTGCATCTCTTGAAAAGAGGGAAGGAGTCCCCCAGCATGATCAAAATGCAAGTGAGAAAGAATCACATAATCGATTTGCTCGGGCGACACGCCTTTGTTTTGCAAATTTTCTATTAACATATTGCGATCAGAATCCTGCACACCGAAGCGGTCTGCCAATTTGGGTTCAAAAAAAGCTCCAATACCGGTTTCACAAAGTATTTTTAAATCTTTGTACTCTATCAGTAGACAGCGGCAGGCTAGGGGAATTCGACCCATGTCATCAACCTCGGTCCAGCGCTCCCACAAGGCTCGAGGCGCATTGCCAAACATAGATCCGCCATCTAGCCATTGGCGATTGCTTTCAACAGATGTTATTCGAATCATGGTTTCTATCCTTATCTATAAACTCAGTTTCTCTGGAACTTTGACAAAAGTTGTACAAGAGAATACACCGGCATTCAAAAAGGATCGTCTATGAAACGCTGTGCCCTGTTAACCTGTGAAGATCTAGAGAACAATATTTTAGATGAGGATCGTCTTGAGCGAGCCCTAGAGGCTAAAAAATGGCAGTATGAATGGATACCTTGGACCCGTGACGGGGTCGATTGGGACTCCTTTGATTGCGCTCTTGTCCGCACCACTTGGGATTATACGACCAATACACCCCTGTTTTTGCAAAAGCTGCAGTTTGTAGCACAGTCTGGTTGCCGCCTGTTTAACTCTTACGACACCATCTGCCGAAACACTCAGAAAACTTACTTAAAAACTTTTCAGGATCAGGGTCTCCCCATCATCCCGACTTTATGGCTACACGTGGAAGACTTGCAAAAACTGCAAGAGTCAGTGAATTCGTTAGCGGTCCGTAAAGTGGTTTTGAAGCCCCAGGTGGGAGCGGGGGCAAAAAACACCTTTCTTGTAGAAACAGACAACGATCAGCAATGGAAGCAGGCCTTTGCTGCTTTGGTGGATCAAGCCATCATGGTTCAGCCCTTTATGGAGCAAGTGGTGAAGCAGGGAGAGTTCTCTGCACATTTTTTTAATAAGCAGTTAAGTCATGTGGTCTTGAAGACCCCCAAAGCCAATGACTTTCGGTCGCAAGAAGAGTTTGGCAGTTGGGTCAGAAAGGTGGATCTGACAAGTTCTCAATTGGCTTTTTGCGAAAAAATCTTAAATCAGATTGCCGAGCCCACTTTGTTTGCTCGTGTTGACTTCATCTGCAACGAGGAGGGAAAACCCCTCTTGAACGAGCTCGAACTGATTGAGCCTTCATTGTACTTTCGCTATGATGAATCAGCGGCTCCGAAGATGGTGGAAGCGCTAGAAAAGATGATGGGGATTGATTAATTAACGGGGGTTTTAGCCGGCATGGTAGCGGCGTAATCGATCAGGCCGTTCAAATGTTTGCTGGCCTGTTTTTTTGCATCGTCATTGCCAAAAAACTTTTTGTACTGATTGAATCCCATGTAAAAGGAATAAAAGACAAAAGCAAAGTCTTCGTCGGTTAAGGCTCCAGTAAACTCACCATTAAGGACACCTTGACGGTGAATTTCTTGAAGAAAGCTTAAAAACGACTTTTGTTGATTCAATAGAAAGTCTTTGACCCGCCCAGGACGATCATCGAACTCAAGAGTGGCCGTCAGAAAAATACAGCCCCCCGGGATTTGAGGCTCGGTGTTTTCGTACCAGCCCGGCATCTCAGAAATCAGAAATCGAACTTTTTCTTTTTGAGACTCAAATTTTGAACAAGGTTCAAGCACAACTTTTTGAAAAAGCTGGTCAGCGAACTCCAAAATTTCCAACTGCAATTGTTCTTTAGACAGGAAATGGGCGAACAGTCCACTGCGCGACATATCGGCTTTGGCGGCAAGCCCACCGATACTTATGTTGACCAAGCCTTTGACGCTGGCAAGCATGAGTCCTTCTTGAAGGATATGATGTTTGGTGGCCTGGCCTTTTGTTTCCGTCATAGGCTATTTTCTACCGTAGAATGGAAGTGAAGTTTAGAGAAAAACGGGAAATCAGACAAAAAAAACCGACTTTTTAAGGTTCTCTTTACCGACATAAGATGTCGAAACTATTGGTCTTTTTTGAAAAATAAAAATACGATTGTATTTTTATTAAGTCATAGGAGGGGGTCTTTATGGCGGTTCATTATTCGAGGGAGTGTCTTTAAATAGCGAGAATGACTGAAAAAAATAAACCGAAGCAGAGGGGGTTCACCAGGTTTCCATCTTGCCACGGAGCTTGTTTTTCGATTCAATATTGAATACATTTGGAGACTGAAAAGGAGGATCCGTGAGTCATGTTTTCTTATTCGTAGGAACCTTCTTGTTTATGGAATTTGCTGCATGGTCCCTTCATAAATACGTCATGCATGGTTTTTTGTGGAATCTCCACGAGGATCATCACACGCCGGACAAAACTCGTTGGTGGCAAAAAAATGATGCCTTTGCCGTATTTTTCGCTGTTCCCAGCTTTCTATCAATTTTGTTTGGAAGCTACTGGTTGGACTCCCATTGGGCCACCTTTGGGTACGCCATAATGGCCTACGGAGTGGCTTACTTTTTCATTCATGAAGTGGTGATTCACCGACGATTGCGTTTTTTAAAACTGGATCACTGGTATTTTCGGGCCGTGGTTCGGGCCCATCGGGACCATCACGCCAGTCGAATCAAACCAGGTGGTCGAAATTTTGGAATGCTCGTGGTTCCCTTTAATTATTTTTCACAGGCTTGGGCCGGCAAATTCTAGGAGACTCTTCGTCCTAGAAGACTTTTTTGTAAAAACAAAAGGCTGCCCATTAGAAAACCAAATCCCAAAAGAAAAGCAATATTGCCTCCTTTAATGTGGATATCCGGAGAGGCTAATGACCAGGTAAGAATTCCGTAGTGGTATGTCGGAAGCCAAGGAGTGATCGACTGTAGGGCTTCCGGTAAAATTTCTGGCGGTTTCCACAGTCCCCCGGCAAAGGACAGTACCAAGTGAAAAAAATTGGCGACAGGAACGACCGCTTTCGGTGAGAAAAAGTTTCCGACGACGAGGCCCATCAACAGAAAGGGCAGTCCACCCAAAGTGAGGAAGACAAGCATTAATAAAAAGGTGGGAAATTCAAGATCAGTTGGAGTGAAGGCCAGCGACACGCCGTAAATCAATCCACAAGCCAGTGTTCCAAGTATGATGGAGGTTAGCAGGCGAGAGAAAACGATCACGCTGTAGCGAATCGGCAGCGTTGACAAGTATTGTGACCATGCCGATTGCCTCTCTTGGGCTGTGTTGATGGCGTATTGTAGAAAAATAACACCAAAAAAAGAAAAGGCACAAAAAGATCCTGTCATATACTTGGCGGCATAGGCGCTATTAGATTCGGGGACGGCAAAAAACCAATAAAGCCCAGCCGGCAAGACGATGCTAGTAAACATATAAGCGGGGTCTCGAAATCCGATCCGCAACTGACTTTTAATGTGGGAAACCAAGGCCTTCACAGAAACTCTCCCAGCAGCTCTTCAACATTAAGTTTGTCAATTTGCAGATTCGTGAAGGGAATATTTTGGCTGACCAAATCCCGAATGTATTGGTCGCTATTCTCACAAACAACTTCCACCCGCTGGCCGACCTGAGTTTTACGTCGGGCTTCCGGGAGCGAGGTCTCTTCGGCAAGCAAAAACTGAATTTTACGCAAACCCATGGACTTCTTCATGTTGGCCGTCGACAAGCGTTCCACTTTTTTATTCTTCACGTGCAAAAACTGATCAACCGATTCCATCACTTCTTCTGGGTGATGACTGATCATTAAAATCAATGAGGGATACTGGCTTTGGTAGGCTTTCAATGTCTTCATTAGTTGCAATCGCGAATCCAGGTCCAAGCCTGTGGTCGGTTCGTCCAATAGAACCAACTTTGGTTTGCCGGCAAAGGCGCAGGCCAAAGCGACTCGTCGCCTCATTCCTCCAGAAAGTTGCCCGCAGGCTTTGCGCCGAAAATCTTGCAATTGAAAAGTCTCAACCAGTTTGTCAACGGGAAGACTCTCTGGGTATTGGTCACAAACAAAACTTAGAAGTTCTTCCACTTTCTCTGAGCTTGGAAAATCAACCTCTTGTAAAGCGGATCCCACAAATTTTTTTGTGGAAAAGTTTCCTGGAGGATGGCCGAGGACCTGAATGCTTCCCATCTGGGGTTGCAGCAGCCCGAGCATAAGCCGCAACAATGTGGACTTTCCAGAGCCATTGACGCCGACCATGGCGACCAGCTGTTGGTCATCAATAGTGAAGTCAAAGCTCTTTAAGGTGGCTTGACTCTTGTATGAAAAGTCGACCTTTTCAAAAGAGATCAAAGGGGCGCTCACTGTGACTCTCCATTAAATCCTGTCCATTGAAATTTTGAGAAGTCGACAGTTGTAAACAGAATAAATCCTTGAACCACCATCAAGTTGGTCACTAGGAAAAACAGAGCCTCCTCAATGGGTAGAACGGAAAACAATTTCCAGCCCGAAATAGTATTGGTTGGGAAAGTCCAAATTTCTTTTTGAATGGCAAAACTGTCTGCCAAACAAAAATAAGCGGTAAGGCAAGTTACCGAGAGGGCCCAGACCTTTTTTTCTTTTTTTAGAACGGTGAGGCCAAGACTGAGTTGTAAAAGAAGAATGGGTAGTGCCCAAACTAGAATTAAAAAAAGATATCTCAGAGGGGGAGCTGGTGTGACCAGCCAGGCAAGGCTGGCAAAGAAGCTGAAAGAGATTCCGACCGAAATCAATTGCCAACCGGTTAGGCGGAGACTGTGATCTTTTTTCGCCCGAAACCTTTTAAGAGCGAAAGCCGTAAAACAACATCCGATTAAGGTTTGGATTATAAAAAAGAAATACTCCTCGAAAGGGATCAGGAACAGGGAGCCCAAGACGCGCCCCGGTTCGTAAGTCCAAATCTGTTGTTGGATTAAGTAGCTGTCCCAGGGGGTGGTGTAACTGGTGGCTAAGAACAGTAAAACAGCCATTCCGGTGAGGGCTTTTTTAGTATTGGCGTACTCGTTGTTTCGACTGATCCAAAGCATTAGGCCAAAAAGAGGCATGGTGAATAGAAAATGAAACTGCAGGTAAGTCATAAATTGAAACTCCGCAATTGCTTCCAGTATTCCAGGCCTTTATGCAATTCAGAATCATGGGTCAGCTTGGGCTTTTTAAAGGCACTCAAGACCCAAAGGCCCAACGAGCGACCGACAACGGCTATCTTTTCGGTGGTTGTCAAATAGGTGCGACCTCGCATGGGGTCCGCTCCCTGTTTCAACAGTTTGACGCCAATGCCCCGGTACAGTTGGCTAGCGATTATGATGGCGCCGCGGGCCCGCCAAGGAATGGTTTGAAAAGCCCGTTGGGAACTTTCGTAATAATGATCCGCCAATCGTAATAGGTCACGTACACAGCAAGCCAATTGATCTGAGCGGTAAAGGCCTTCGATAAAGTCACGTTCGGTGATTTGATAATGTTTAAGGAGATCCAAGGGTAGGTAAATGCGATTTCTATGTAAATCCTCTTTGACGTCTCGGCAGATGTTGGTGATCTGCATCGCGATTCCTAAGTCGACAGCGTTGGCGCGGGCCTGTGGAGGATTGACCGCCATCAAATCAAACATAGCCAAACCCACGGTGCCGGCGACCTTGTAAGAGTACTGAATTAACTCTTCTTGGTTTTGAATGCGAACGTTTTGCAAATCGTCTTTCGCTCCCTGAATCAAGTCATCGATGTAGCCGACATCTAATTGATTTTCTTTGTAAATGATATTGACGGGTAGAGTGGGAGAGGGGGCATGCAAATCATTAGAAATTGTTTCTAGAGCGAGGCGAGCCGATTCTTCATTGGCCGCTTCATCGACGGCGTCATCAAGCCATCGGCAAAGAGCATAGAGAGCCTGAACTCTGGGGATCAGTTTTTTTGGAAAAAACAAAGAGGCCAAATAAAAGGATTTGGCGTGATCTTTCATGACTCCCTGCCATTGATTCACAGCTGAAGCTCCTGGCTATGGGGAACGATTCTTTTTAAAACTTTAGCCGAGTTGATGACCCCAGGCACACCGGCGCCCGGGTGGGTGTTGGCCCCCACGAAGTAAAGACCTTTAATGTCTTCCGATTGATTGTGAAAACGAAAGTAAGCCGACTGTTGAAACGAAGGCTCAATGCCAAACGCCGAACCATGGGTGCTACGCAAATCGTCTTGGAAATAGTTGGGTGTTACCGAAAACGAAACATCGAGGTTTTCTTTTAAGCCTGGCAGCAATCGTTTTTCTAAAGATTGGAAAATGCGTTCTTGGTACTCATCTTTGGCTTGTTCCCAAGAGATGCCGCTTTGATTGTTTGGCACAGGTGACAAAACATAAAACGCCTCGCAGCCTTCAGGTCCCAAGCTTGGATCGGTGACGGTCGGCGCATGCAGATAGAGGGAGAAATCTTCAGCCAACTTCTTTTTTGTGAAAATGTCATTCAGAAGTCCTTTGTAGCGTGGGCCCAAAAGGATGGTGTGATGGACGAGACTGTCGAATTTCTTTTTCGTGCCAAAGTAGCTGACAAAGAGGCTCATTGATTGGGTTTTGCGGTTGACTCGTTTGGGTTTGTGTTTATTCAGCCATTTTTCATCAATCCATTCATTGTAGACTTTAATGGGGTCGGTGTTGGAAACCACCAAGTCGCAATCAAAATGCATCGCATTTGATGAGTAGACTTTTTTGACTTGGCCTTTCTCGATTTGCAAAGAATCAACTGGACAATTGTAGACAAATTGCACGCCATGCTTTTTGAGGGCCTCGACCATGCCATGGACAAGAGCCGTGGTGCCGCCTTTTGCAAAATGAACACCCCATTTTCTTTCTAGCCAATGAATCAACAAGTAGATCGAGGTGATCTTGAAGGGGTTCCCGCCAACCAGAAGGGGTTCAAAGCTAAAAGCCTGTCTTAATTTTTCATCTTTGATGTATTTTGATACCAAAGAGTAAACACTTTTGTAATTCTGCAAGCGGATCATGTCGGGGACCACTCTCAACATCGATGCCACATCCGTGAAGGGCTTGTCGGCCAATTGGGTGTAGCCGACGTCAAAAATTTCGCGGGCATGTTTTTCCAGCTTTAAGTAACCATCGACATCTTGAGGACTGATCGAACGAATGTTCTCTAAAAGTCGTTCTTGGTCTCCCACATAATCAAACTGACTGCCGTCATCGTAAATAATTCGGTAGAAAGGATCGACCGGGACAAATTCGACAAAATCTTCCGTTCGCTCGCCGACCAGGGCAAACAACTCATCAAAAAGGTAGGGGGCTGTGATCACGGTTGGGCCGGCATCAAAGGTGTAACCCTTTTCTTTGAAAACTCGGGCCCGTCCCCCAGGCTGATCGCCGGCTTCAAGGATTGTGACTTGATAACCCTTTGCGAGTAATTCAAAGGCGCTGGCGAGCCCTCCAAAACCACTTCCTACAATAACCGCTTTTGCTTTAGATTTGGATGTTGCCATGTTGAATCACTCCCTTTTGTACCGCAGATTCGAAATAGTTAAGAACAACTTTTTGTGTTTCAGATTTTGTGTGTGTGCGAAATTCCTTTAATAAAGTCATCGCGAAGTTGACCAGGTCGCCAACGATGTTTGAACTTTGAATGGTGGTGGCCAAGTTCTGAATGAGGGCCTGTCTTTCTTTGGTTCCCTTTGGGACTTCAAGATATTCTCGAATTAAGGAATTGAACTGCGGATCGCGAGACATCCAGGCGACCAGTGCATTGATTCTTTGCTCCTCAAAGTCTTTTTGTTGTTGGCCTTGTTGTTTGAGGCCGAAAAAATCTCGGATGTCGTCGTAAATTTGATAGCAAGCTCCCATCGAGTACCAGGCTTGGGTTTCAAGGTTGGACATCTCTTGGTCGCGCAATATTTGAATACCATGAACCGGGAGCTTAAACAAAGTTCCCGTTTTAAGTTCTGTCATTTTAAGGTAGGAGTTCCAATAACCTTGCTCATCCCCATGGATTTGAACCAGTTCATCGACCTGCCCGCGCACTAAAGTCTCCGCGGTTTCTGAAAGCAACTCGATCAAGGCAGGACTGTTGAGTTTCGCCGTCAACTTAAAAGATCGAAAAATTAATAAATCTCCGGTATTGATAGCCTGAGCGGTTCCAAATTTTTTCCAAACACTGGCCCGACCGCGGCGAATCGGGTCGTTGTCTTGAATGTCATCATGAATCAAAGTGGCGTTGTGCAGAAGTTCGCAAGCCAATGCCCAGGTCAGAGCCTGTTCGGCATCCCACTCACTGGCCTGAGCTTCTGCTAAAGCCAATTGGCCCCGTAGGCACTTACCGCCCGATTGCAAGTGGTAGCGAGCCATTTCATGCATCGGGTGGCCGGCATCAAATTCACAATGGAGTCGATCTTGAATTAGAATGGTCTCACCTCTCCCCAAAAAAGGAGTGGCCATTCTGGCAGTATCTGAAGAGAAAGACAATCCCTAGAGAGGCAAATGTTTAAAACTTAAGCAGCGGAAATCTAAGGAAAACTGATGCCGCTACAGGCTCGAAAACCTAACATGATGTGACGAAGTTGCCGGTATCAAAGAGACAAGGGATTCCCTATAATTTGCCAGGGGAAGCGATGCTAACAACGATGAGAATTTTTTTAATTCTAATGAGTTTAAACCTGATAGGGTGCGCCAGCTGGCTCACTAAGAAAGTGGAGAACCCTCACTTTTGGGTGGGACATAGGGGCGACAAAACGGTTTATCTTCTTGGGACGGCCAGCACCTCGATCCGTCTTGATGAAATTCCCGATAGAATTTTGGATCAATTGAAACAATCCGAACTGTTGATCTTGCCAGGTCCTCCACAAACGGCGGCCAACCCTGTGTTACAGAGATTTTTAGCGCAGGCCGATCGAGGCATTGTCTATAGCGTTTTGAGTCCCCGTGATTTTTCTCTGTACAAATCTTTTTACAGTCGGACTCGATTGGGCCAAGCCTTTCTTAAAAAAAATCACAAAGTAGAAACTGATAATTATTTTTTAGGCAGTTTAATTGTTCAGAACTTTATTGAAGAAACAGTGATGGCGGAGATTGATAAAATTAATAAGGGGAACTTCGCTGTAAAAAGGGACTTTATCAAGGAGGTCAACGAAGCCTCGAGGGGTCTAGACTCGGATGTAAAAATGCAGGAAAGCATTCACAAAATGGCTCTTAAAAAAGATCTCGTTTTCGATTATTTAGATAAAGACTTGTCGGTGATTGTTGAACTGGAGAAACGAGGGGCCGAGGCCAAGTTCAATAAGCTTTTTGAGTTCGCAAAATCGATTGATAAAAATAATCAGGAAGCCATTGTATATTTTTATCAAAAAGTAAAAACCTCTCGTGATCTTGTAGACCTTTATCGTTCGGGGAAGCCCGTCGAGTATGGCAGCTATTTTGACAAGCTATTGGGGGCCGAACTGCAGACTCAATTGCTTGAAAAAAGGGTGGAAAGTTGGGGCTCGGTTTTTTCTTCCATTGACAAGGGATACCAGCAAATTTTTATCGCCGTTGACGCGCCCTATCTTTATGGCCCAAGCAATTTACGCACACTTTTAGAAAAACAGGGTTTCACTTTGGTGCGAGAAAAAAACTAAAGGTGTTTTCGACCGCCGTCCGAAAAATGGGGGGGCTTTCTAAGTGCAAGGCGTGAGCGCTTCCCGAGAGCCTTTCGACCCGAATCCACTGATTGTCGACGCTCCAATCATTGCGAACCACTTGATCGTTTTCGGCGGTAAAAATCAAACAAGGCTGCTCGATGTCTCGGTAGTTTTCAGCCAGCAATTTTTCAGCGACTGGAACCATCTCTAAAGCCCAGCGCAGACTGACCCCTGAAGAGGCGAGACCTTCGGCGACGCGAATTTTTTCGGACCATTCATAGCGTTCTCGACTCCCGGTGATTTTGTTTTCGTCAAAATCACGCAACACAAAACGACGGCCCAGAAGGGTGCGGTTCATGGTTTGACTCAATTGAGCGAGGCCACCCAACATGGGTCTTATTAAAAAATTATTGAGCAGGGGAGAGATGTCAGGCTGGATCAGCGGCGTCCAAAAACTGATTTTCAGTGGAGTCCAAGCGGGCCATTCTTTTTTGATACGCTTGAGGCTGGCCGCATAGACCAAGGCGCCTGTCGAGTGAGCGATCACAAAAGGGCGTTCACCGATGGGACTGACCTTTGCTTCGATGGCTTGAAAGGCTCGAATCAAATCTTCGGTGTAAAAACTAAAATCACTGATGTGAACCGATTTGTTGAAATTGTTTTTCGGTCTTTGACTGCGCCCTTGTCCGCGCAACTCGATGATATAAACCTTTTGAAAGCCTCTACGAAGAGCTTCCTCGGCTGTCTTCCACCAGTTTTCGGTGATGTCTTCCAATCCGGTGATCAAAATCAATGGGTTGGGGATGTTGTTTTCGGGGTTTTCGATCACTTCTAAATAGTTTTGGGTGCCACCGACTCCGTTGTAGGTCAGGCTTCGAACTTTTTGTTCTTTAAAATCGAGATTCTGAGGAGTGTAAGCCGTGTTCGGCTGGGCCTTCGGGAAATCGGTGGGTTGAGAAAATTGAAAGATCGCGACGACAATGAGTCCAGCGAGAATGGTGAGGCTTAAAAACCATTTTTTCATGGTCAGGAGATAGCATGGAGGCCCAGGATTGTCATTGGGGCCTAGCGCTGAGGGAATGACTCGATACAGCACCGGTGATTTTTTGACCCCACAGTTAGGGGAGTATAAATTTGTTTTTTTCAAGGAGTCTGATGTTATCCTTTTTTCGTCGCAAAAAAGACGACACTTCCAAAAAGGCAGAAGCCCCAAAACCGCAAGCGGTACGAAACCCGACGCGGTACCCGGGCAAGTTTGATCCTTCCAAATCAGTGGTGTTGGCCGATGGAAAGGGAGGGTTTAAATCTTATTCGACCGAAGAGTTGATGGCGAAAAAACTGAACCGCTTCAAAGGCTGGAAGTGTTCGGCCGGACGAGAGTCTTTACACATCGGACAAAAAGGCGAGATTCTTTTAGCCGCTTGTGCCATTCATGGCGTGCAAGGTGATGCCTATAAAGGGGATTTTAAAATTCCAGAGAAGTGGGTCAAATGTGATCGTGAGGCCTGTATGTGCGGCGGTGACATGCAGTTGCGCAAAGCTCAATCCGACGAGTTTGTGAAACAAACCTTAACTCCTCCCCTAAAGGATATGAAAATTTCCGAGAACGATATCGATCCTGCTGTTTGGGCGGGGCCCTATCACTTTCCCAAATTCGAAGAGCATTTTGTGACGGTGTCTTGGGATATGGGCAAGCGCTGCAACTATGCCTGTAGCTACTGCCCTCCTGAAGTTTCGAATAAAACCGACCCGCTAAAAAGTTGGGACGAGTTGAAGACCACCACTGATAACATTGTGTCTCAGTTTGGGGAACAGCAGGCCATCAAATGGGTGGTGACCGGGGGAGAGCCCACACTCATTCCCGATTATTTACGCTGGGTCGAATACGTCGCGGGAAAAGGCCATGTGATTCATACCACCACCAATGGCAGTCGAGGTGGAAAATATCTCGAGCAATTGATAGTCAACAGCTGCATCGGTATTTCTGTGCACCTTGAATTTTTAGATTTAGACCGGTTGCGCGACACCTGTGAAAAGATTGTTCGTAAAAAACTCCACGACCGCAGTGCCGCCCATTGGTGGTTCGGCGTCCGTGTGATGGTGCCACCCGGCAGAGTGGAGCAAGCCGAGCAGGTGAAACGGGTAATAACAAATATTCCCTTCTTCCCCGACATGGGCCACTTTTTTGTCAGCCCCATTCACCATTACGAGAAAGACAGTGACGGCCGCATCAACTTCGGCGAACTCCTGGACTACAACTCTGACGAGATGACTCGGTTGGAGAATCTTTTTTAGCCCTCTCTCATGACCCTAACCACTTTCGACTCAAACCTGCTGGTGGATTCGCTGGTTGAGTGGAGGTCTCAGTGAAAGCGTCTGGCTTTGGTTCTAGAACAAGTGACCACATTGACGAGGTGTTTGGAATCGACAATGTTATTGTTGAGCATTTCGACAGTGCAGCTCAGCTTGTGGGTTTAAAAGGATTTAAACCATTTTTTGCTTTTCTTTTGGCACAAAATTTTCATATGAAGAATAGAGATGACCACATCAAACCGAACTTCAAATACTTGCAAGATTTTTCAGGCATTCTTCGTCGGGATTGTCATTTTAATCAACAGTCCCGTTTGGGGGCAGGAGACCACGCTTTGTGAAAAAGCTCTGGTGAATCCGCAGCTTGAGCGCACCTGTTTGGATTATGAGGTAGACACTCGATTTGAAAGCTTCCTGACCGAGGATCGAATTCAGCATTGTGAACAGCTGTTTGGGGAGTGGCCGAGAACATTCAAGATGTGTCTTCGTGCCGGCTCTCGCACCTCTGGCGCCACCGTCGATAAGATGCGAGCTTGCCATCGAAATTTTTACTTCACCTATGATATGCGCAACTGTTTGAAGTTTGCCGCTCTCGTCAATGTTAACAGCATCAACCAATGCGGCGACAAATACACCGACCGCTTTCGGCCGTTGAAAGGCATGCAATGTATCAGTGACCAAGTCGGAGTGTGGCGTTTGGATTACGAAGAGATCATGTTCGATGACTAAGGTTTTTGAGAACGGAGACTGATCCCCTGGTGGGCTTTCATTTATAAAGTCGAGTGGGTTGGCCGAAGTTCAGGACGATCCGCTTCTTCAACTTCGACGTAGAAAATTTGACCGATACAATTCTGAAGATTCGTAGTGGGTTCTCCGTCAGGCCCTAAACACATGGGGGTTTGGCTGTACTGACGCAGTTGTTGTAAAGACTGAAGAGTTCTTTGTACCCAAAAAGTTTGGCCAATGCATTTTGTCAGATCTCGAGTGGGTTCTCCATCATGGCCGAGACACATTTCAATTAGGGTGAGCGGTTCGGTTTCGATAGTCTGAGTCGGGTCCTCAGCAATCGCAAAAGCCGGATGAGTGAAAAAAAATGAACCGATTAAAAAAACTAAGATTTTCATTAAAACCTCTACAAACTATTCAAGCAAGCGGGGGTCCAAAGGTGGTGGTCCTGGGTTGGATCTAACTAGTGGATCGCAAGCCATGCTTGACAGTTGTCTACATTGTGGACAGTTTTTTGTTTCGGTGGTTTTTTTCGTAAATAAGGGCACTACCACTTAAAAAAATCAGAGTGGCCAGGACTCCGGCCATCATTACATAGAATTCGAGGCCAAAGGATTGGGGCGAGAGGGCTGGGTTTCGAAAAAAGTATCCCACCCAAAAAGGTGTAAAAAATTGATTGCCCACCAGGATTAAAAAAATAAGTCGGTTGATCGGTCTCTTCTTCAGGAAAATCCAAAGGTAAAGTTGATCATTGGATAAAACGGCTGAGGTGGCATAGATCGCCATAATCATCATTTCAAAAAGACCCACTCCCACTCTGGGGTCAACGGAGCTCGAAGTATAGGCCTCCACTCCTAAAAAATACCCCAGCAAACTTAAGCCGCCAGGAAACAAAGCGAGGTGGAGAAGAATATCATCGCCAATAAAAACCGAGCGAGGGGTTTCCCTTAAGGAAATCAGGGCTTCGTAAAGACAAAACATGATGATTCCAAAAGAGGTCAGGGCCGAGGTCGGTACCAGCGACGGCATGGTTTTAAGAAACAAATCAGGAGATATCCAATGCACAAACAGGGATGATAAATTGCCACAGCCAACAATTCCCAACAGAGCTAAAGACATGGGTGACGACCAGGTGGAGAAATGCTTTCGGTTGACTCGGGTTAAAGTCAAAAGAAATAAGGAAATGGCGGTAAAGGGAGAAAAAACAGGAGAGGTGTCAGAGTAAAAAAGTCCGCTTCCATTCAACCAAAAGAGAAGGGTGATCATCGAGAGCAGGAGGAGACTAAAATCGAAAAAAGCAGAAACTTTATTGAGCATATGAGTTTGGTGCGCCAGAAAGGACTCGAACCTTCACGGGGTTGCCCCCACCAGCCCCTCAAGCTGGCTTGTCTACCAATTCCAACACTGGCGCGCAGAAAGAAGTAGGGGATAGCATATATCCCCAAGGCTGCCAAATCAATTGAGGTTCAGGCGCTTCTCATAGAAATCATTCATCTTTTTGCGGGACACGCCCAGGTGGTAAGCGAGTTTTAGGCCTTGGTTTTTTAGAGCCTGTTTGCAAAAGCCATTGCGCTCAAAACGCACGGCCGATGTCACCGACTCTAAGGGGAGGATCTGAGGAGGACCTGATCGCCGCAGTAGATAGGAGATTTCCGTGTCTTCAAAGATGGGAACTTTTGGGATCTCGGATGTTAATAGGTTCTTCTTAAAAAATAAGCAATGATCCAGGTAAACGATGCCCGACAATTTGGGACGCACTCGATTGGAGTACCAAGAGGTAAAGCGAAGGCCGAGGGAGTTCTGATCAAACCGGTGGGTGAAGCCTCCCCATGTCAATTGCCGATGATGTTGGCAAAGGTGCTCGATGGCGTCGGCAGAGAGCAAAGAGCGGGGATGATGAAAGACAATGAAATCCGAAGAAGAGGCCTTGAGTCCGGCGTTCAAACGCTCAGACCTCGCCTGAAGTTTAGTTCTTAAGATATTGAAATCACTTCGTTTTAATTTATCGAAAAAAGCCTCTGGCGTCTCGGTGTCGACGATGATGTATTCAATCATCGGGCTTTCAGGATATTTCTCAGCCATTTTCATAAGATAGGATTCGTCATTTTCCCTTCGGGTTGGTATGACAAAGCTGATTTTGGGTTGAACCATAAAAGACCTCGGGAGGGGCAATGTTGGATTTATCCATCACCAAAAACTCGGTGCGCAAATACTATGGTCAAACATTGCAGACATCAAGGGATTTGCAAACGGCGAGGGGCCCGATGACCCGTCCTGGTTTGTGTTAGTAGGTTTTTGTGGAGTTTAAAAAATTTCAAGACCCCCAGTGGACGGCCAACAAAGAAGCGCGTGCTTCGGTCCCTTTAAGAGCCTTAGAAACTCTTTGGTTTAATACCGGAACCCGTTGCAATCTCAGTTGCGGCAACTGCTATATCGAATCCAACCCAAAAAATGACCGACTGAGTTTTTTAACTGGCGAAGATGTGCAAGTTTATCTGAATGAGATTAAAAAAAAGAAAATGCCGGTGACTGAAATCGGATTGACTGGTGGTGAGCCCTTTCTGAATCCCAACCTCAGCGACATCATCGATCGTTGTTTGCAGGCTGGATTTAAAACCTTGCTTCTGACCAATGCCTTTCGCATCGAAAGATACAAAGACAAAATTTTGTCTTGGCAAAAAGAGTTTGGCGCGCAATTGGTGATTCGTATTTCTTTAGATCATTACACCAAAAAAATTCATGAAGAAGAAAGAGGCGAGGGCACTTTTGAGCCGACCTTGGCCAACATTAAATGGATGAAGGATCATGGGGTCACTTTTGCCGTGGCTGGCCGGGCTTTGACCGACGAAGCACCCTCCAAGGTTTCTATAAAGTACGCCGAAACTTTGCAAAGTTTTGGGATCACCGTCGACCCGAAGGACAAAGACAGTTTGGTGGTTTTTGCTGAAATGGACCCGCAAAAAGATGTCCCCGAAATCACCACCGCCTGCTGGGACATTTTAAACAAAACGCCGGATCAGGTGATGTGCTCAAACTCTAGAATGGTGGTCAAGCGCAAGGGAGAGGCGACGCCTAAGGTTCTGGCTTGCACCTTGATCGCCTATGAGAAGCCCTTCGAGCTGGGGGCGACCCTGGAAGAGAGCCACCAGGCCGTTTACCTGAATCACCCTTTCTGCGCCCAGTTCTGTGTTCTCGGTGGTTCGTCTTGCTCCTGATGGCGACTGATTCTGCTCGAGCCTAGTCTAAAGTATCAATATTTTTTTTATTAACCCTATCTTCGATTAGCACGTCTAATAAGTAAGCATCTGTTGTTGGTGCTCGGGAGCCTAGGATGGGTTCTCTACAAGTCAGGATGACGAGTTGAATGACCTCCTTTAATGAGTTGTTTTGCGCCACGAAAACGTCGATTGCGCCCCACGTGAGAGACGCCCATGTGCTAAGTGTGGTGATTTTTTTCTAAGCCCATCAAAGAGATTCAAAGGGCTTGTTAGGAAGTTCAAAGGGGAGAGATCCCCTTAGAACTTCCTTTTTTTTTGACCCGGCCCCCATAAAGACCTATCTTCCGCCCATGTTAAAATCCGATTTGTTTTTTGAATACCCGGAGCACCTGGTGGCGACGGAAAAAAAAGCCGTGTCCCGGGTGATGCTGGTGCAAACCGGCGACCCTCAAGAAATTTCCATGGCCACCTTGCTCAGCCAAATCGCTCCCGGAGACTTGTTGGTCATTAACGAAACCAAAGTGATTCCAGCCCGGGTTCGCAGTGAAGACGGCTTAGAAATTTTATTTATCAAGCCCTTGGGTGATCGACAATGGCAGGTGTTGTGCCCGGCTCGGCGTTGGCCCAAAGCAAAGGCGCAATCCTTGCCGGGGGGCGTTCAAATTGAGCTTCTGGAAACGGGACGTCCACAGGTTGTGCAAGCCAGTCAAGATTTGGATGAGAACTATTTTTTTGAGCACGGTGAAATGCCCCTTCCTCCCTATATTCAGCAAGCTCGGGGGGAGCGTCAGGCCCGACCGGCAGATAAAATTTCCTACCAAACCGCCTGGGCCAAGGAGATTGGCAGTTTAGCTGCGCCCACCGCCAGTTTGCATTTTTCTTCGGCGGACCTGGACAAAGTCAAAAGTCGGGGAGCCGATGTCGAAAAAATTTGTTTGCACGTTGGATTGGGAACTTTTTTGCCGATCCATTCAGAAGATCTCGACGACCACGAAATGCACCCAGAAACGGTGATCATTGAAAAAAAAGTTTGGCAAAAAATCCAAGAGGTTAAGCAATCCGGAGGACGAATTTGGGCGCTGGGGTCAACGGTCACCCGAGCACTTGAAAGTCAGGCTTTAAATCTGTTAGCGGAAACCCCAGACACCTTTGAAGGGGACACCCAATTGTTTATCAAACCAGGCTTCGAATATCAGGTCGTTGATGTGTTGATGACGAATTTTCACCAACCGGAAAGCACTCTGGTCGCCATGGTGATGGCCTTTGCTGGCGTCGAGAGTGTGCAAAAAAATTATCAATGGGCCATCGAGCGGAACTTTCGATTGTTCAGTTACGGAGACTTAAGCGTATGGCTGAAATAGGCGACTTTAATCTTGAGGCCACCGATGGCAAAGCCCGCGCCGCCACTTTGACCACCGCCCACGGTGATATTCAAACGCCGGTGTTTATGGCGGTCGGCACTCGTGCCACCGTAAAGACCATGACGCCGGAAGAGCTGACAGACAATGGCTGCCAGGTGGTCTTGGGCAATACCTATCATTTGCACCTTCGCCCTGGCGAGGATGTTGTTAAAAAAATGGGGGGGCTGCACAAATTCATGAATTGGCACGGCCCCATCCTAACGGACAGTGGGGGCTTTCAAGTTTTTTCTCTTTCAAAGCTTCGCAAGATTTCCGAGGAAGGGGTTGAGTTTCAAAGCCACATTGATGGTGCTAAACTTTTTATCAGTCCCGAAAAAAGCATGGAAATTCAAATGGACCTGGGGGCCGACATTATCATGGCTTTTGACGAATGCCCCCCTTACCCCTGCGACGAAAAGCGTTTGGTCGAATCCATGGATTTGACCATTCGCTGGCTGAAGCGATCCAAGCAAAGGATGGATCGCACCGAATCCCTGTTGTTTGGTATTGTGCAGGGCGGGTTGAGCTACGACCTTCGCATGCAGAGCCTGCAAAAAACCTTGGAGGTGGACCTTCCAGGTTACGCCTTGGGTGGCTTCAGTGTTGGAGAGCCCATTCACTTGATGCACGAATTGGTGGCTCAAGTGGGACACCAACTGCCACAGCATAAACCCCGTTACCTTATGGGCGTTGGAACGCCTCTTGATCTTGTATTGTCTATTGATAGTGGAATCGACATGTTCGACTGCGTGATGCCAACGCGGGTGGCCCGCAACGGAACTCTTTACACTTCCCAAGGCAAACTATCGATCAAGCGGGCGGAATATAAAGAGGACCCCAGTCCCTTGGATCCCAATTGCACTTGCTACACCTGCAAAAATTATTCGAAAGCTTATTTGCGTCACCTTTTCATGACCGGTGAGTTTTTAGGAAGTCGCCTCAATACCCTGCACAATTTGCATTACTATTTCCAATTGATGAAGAAGGCCCGCGAAGCTATCTTCGCCGGGCAGTGGCCCCAGTTTCGTGACCAAATCATTGCGACCTTCACCTGAGCCGCAGGCTTGTGACCAGTCGTATAAACATCCTGGGATAAGGCCTGAATTACGGCGCTTAGCGATAGGCGCATGGACCTTTTGTAAAACGCGTCATTAGCGAGTATATAAGCGTTTTCCTAAAGAAGCCGTCGAGGAGAACCTATGTATCGACTTTTCAGCGCCTTTTTGGTGTTTTTTTCAGCAATTTCAGTTTTTGCTCAAGCCGAAGCGGGTGGGCAATCCCCTGGATTCCTTATGCAGGCCATGCCGTTTTTGGCCATGTTTTTCATTTTCTATTTTTTAATGATGCGTCCGCAGATTAAAAAACAAAAAACCCATCAAGACTTTCTTAAAAGCTTGAAAAAGGGTGATCGTGTTTTGACAAGCAGTGGAATATTCGGGACGATCGAAGGTCTGACTGATAAATACGTAAAACTGGAAATTGCGGAAGATGTGAGTATCCGAGTGTTGAAAGCCCACGTCACGCAACCGGTCAAAGAAGGTTAATCATGTTTGAAAGTTTAAATACTCGCTTGTTCATTGTTGCTTTTGTTCTCTTGGTCAGTTTGGTTTGGACCATGCCGAATGTGACGGACACCTCCGGAATCTGGTGGCCCTCGCAAGATAAGTTGGCTTATGGGCTCGACATCCAAGGTGGCCTACACTTGGTGCTTGGGATTGATGTTGAGGATGCCATTGAAGCTCGAGTTAAAAAGATGGGCTTCACCATGAAAAAGCAATTGAAGGAAGACAAACAAATGGACCTTGGAGACATCCAAGTTCTTGATCCGAAAGTGGGTAAAGTTCGCATCAATTTCAAACCCCAAGACAAGCCAACCGTGGTCAGTTACATGGAAGACACCGCCTATGGTCAGGGGCGAACCTTCCAAATTTTGGAAGCCAACAATGATCACTTAATCGCTCGCTTTTACGAAGCGGAATTAAGAGTCTTTACTAAAAGCCTTGTCGATCGCACCATCGAAACCATCCGCAACCGAGTGGATGAAATTGGCGTTAAAGAGCCGACGATTGCGGCGCAAAGTGACAATCGCATCTTGGTTCAGCTTCCAGGAGTCGAAGACTCGGCGCAAACCAAGGACATCATCAATCGAACGGCCAAACTGCAGTTTATGATTTGGGACGAGAACTTTGTTTTTGGTGTACAAGACGGCAACGTGCAAGGCACGCCTCAGTTTACAGAGCTGCAAACATGGATTGCCGAGGCTGAAGCTCAGCAGGGTTTTGCCCTGGGCCAAGACGGGTTGCGCTATTCGGACTACGTCAAAAAGGTAAACGAAGCTCTTAAAGATAAACTCCCAAAAAACCGCGAAGTGCGATTCGAAAAAGCACCCAATGCAAAAAGCTTGGAAGCTGGAAAACTTCCCTATGTTCTCCAGTCCGACGCCATGATGGGGGGAGAAACTCTTAACGATGCGGCCGTGTCAGTCGATCAGATCGGCCAACCCATTGTTATTTTCTCGTTTGATGCTAAGGGTGCGAAAGAGTTTGGCGACCTCACCTCGGCCCATGTTGGTAAAATGATGGCCATTGTTTTGGATGGCGTTGTGCAGACCGCGCCGCGCTTGAAAGAAGCGATCACCGGCGGTCGTGGCTCCATCGAAATGGGCAGCACTGGAGATCGGCAAAAAACCATCGACGATGCCAATGCTACAGCTCTGGTCTTGCGATCGGGAGCCTTGCCGGCCGAGCTTGAGCAACTGGAAGAGCGCACTGTTGGGCCCACACTAGGGAAAGACTCCATCGATAAAGGTAAATTTGCCGGTTTGATCGGTGCCGTTTTGGTTTTTGTCTTTATGATTGTTTACTACCGCTCCTACGGTGTTTTAGCCGACTTGGCTTTGGGCTTTAACATTCTAATGATCGTTTCCATTCTGACATCGCTACAGGCGACACTAACCCTTCCTGGTGTGGCGGGCATTGTCCTGACCATCGGGATGGCCGTTGATGCCAACGTTATTATTTTTGAAAGAATTAAAGAGGAAATCGCCAAAGGCGCTGGCCTGATTGGCGCGATCAAAGAGGGTTATGCACGGGCTTTTACCGCCATCTTGGATGCCAACGTCACCACCGCCGCTGTCTGCGTGGTTCTGATGTATTTCGGAACGGGGCCGATCCGCGGATTTGCTGTGACTCTGTTAATCGGTATCATCACGTCCATGTTTACGGCGATTTTCTTTACTCGTACTATTTTGAATTTGTTGATTGGAAAAATGAAACTCAACATTAGACCTTAGGGAAATTTGGTTATGTTAAATACAACAGGAAATAGAGGAATGAACGATCCAGGGCGCTTTGCCTTTATGCAGGTGGCCCCAGCCTTTTCGATTGTGTCACTGGTGCTTATTGTTCTTTGTGCCGGAATCATTCTAAGTAAGGGTTTTCAGTACGGGATCGACTTTGCAGGGGGAACTGAGGTTCAGGTTCAGTTCGCGGGAAAACCTCCGGTCGGAGAGATTCGCAGTTATTTAGAGACCTTAGTCGGCAGTGTCATGGTGCAAACCTTAGGGGAGCAAAATGAAGTTCTGATTCGTATGAAAATGGCTGAGGGGGCTGACGAAAAAGAAGTGAATGAAAAAAACAACGAAAGGATTCGGTCGGTCACTAGCGGACTGGTTAGCCAGTTCTCACTCACACCCGAATCCATCCGTCGAGTCGACTCGGTGGGACCTCAAATTGGTGCCGAACTGAAAACTAAAGGTCTTCTGGCTATTCTCTATAGTTTGATCATGATTCTTATTTATGTAGGATTGCGTTTTGATTACAAATACGCTCCGGGAGCCGTGATTTGTCTTTTTCATGATGCCATTATCACTTTGGGAATCTTCTCTATACTAGGGAAAGAGGTGAATGTTCAAATTCTGGCGGCGATTTTGACGATCATTGGTTACTCGTTGAACGATACCATCGTGAACTTTGACCGTATTCGTGAAAACGAACATGTGTTTAAAGGTAAAGGACTCCCTTTTATAATCAATCGTTCGGTGAATGATGTTCTAAGCAGAACCCTTTTAACTTCGGTCACCACCTTACTCGCTGTTGTTGCCCTTTACACCTTTGCCGGTGGAGTGATTGAGGACTTAGCCTTTACCCTTGGTATAGGTGTTGTGGTTGGAACCTACTCTTCAATTTATGTGGCTTCACCCTTAGTGATTCTCACTGAAAAACTGAGCAAGCAGTGGGGTCTTGCGACCTAAAAAATCCTGATTTTTTTGGGGGGATTCATTCAACAAGAAACGCAGTGGGAGCTCAAGCCTAGCTCCCCAATCCAAGATCAATGGCCTGAAGAAGTGCCCTTTATTCTCCAGCGATGGATGGCAGCACGAGGGTTTGAAAGCTACCAAGACTTTCAATTGTTTTCTGAGTTCAGCCTGAAAGATTTGCGCGACCCCATGTCTTTGAAAGATATGGATGTGGCGGTCAATCGACTGATCCAGGCCTTGCAGGGTAACGAAAAAATTTGTCTTTACGCCGATTTTGATATGGACGGAACTCCAGGTCTGGCCCTGCTGATTCGGGGCCTGCAAATGTGTGGGTTTAAAAATTTACTGTCGTTTCAGCCTAATCGTTTTGATGATGGCTATGGCGTCCACGGCGAAATTGTCGCTGATTTTATAGAGAATCATGGGATCTCTTTGTTCGTCACTGTGGATGTGGGGATTACCGATGTCGACGCTGTCCAAATAGCCAAAGACAAAGGCGTCGATTTTATAATTACCGATCACCATCAACCCAAGGACTCCTTGCCTCCGGCTGTGGCGATCGTGAACCCAAACAGCACCGGTTGTGAATCCGGCCTGAAACACCTTTGCGGAACCGGTGTTGCCTTCTATCTTATATTAGCTTTGCGAAGAGAGATGACTTCGCGAGGCTTGCTCCCGAAGAACTTTGATCCGAAAAGCCTTTTAGACTGTTTTGCAATTGCCACCTTAACCGACATGGTTCCACTGGTCGCCGAAAACCGCCCTTTGGTGAAACATGGTATGCTCCAGTTGGCTCGCACGGACCGTGTAGGGTTGCAGCTGTTAATGGAGCGTTTAGGCCTTTTAGGAAAAGGTTTAAGCTCTTCGGACGTGGCCATTCAATTAGCGCCCAAACTCAATGCCCTTGGTCGCATGAACGCTGAGGTTCAAGCTTTGGATCTATTTTTGGTGAAAGACCGGCAACAAGCTACGGAGTTTGTGGATTCCACCATGCAAGCCCAGTTCGATCGCACGGAAATTCAAAGAGATTCGGAAGGTCTCCTTTTTCGAATGCTGGCCGAAAAAGACCCCTTACCTTTTGCATTTGAATATTCGGTGGATTTTTACAAAGGCATTGTCGGCTTGTTAGCCACCAAAGTTTTGCAGGCGCAACGAATCCCTTGTTTTATCGGTGCCGTGATTGACGATAGAATAGTCGGGTCGGGGCGAGCCCCCAAGGGAATTAGCCTTCTTGCAGCCTTAGAGGCTTGTTCAGAACCCTTAAATAAATTTGGGGGTCATCACCAGGCCGCCGGATTTGAACTTCCTCTGTCACGGGCCCAAGAGTTCCGCGAACTTTTGACCCATTTTTACCGCGACAAAAAGCCTGCGCCTTTGCAGGTGACTTATGATTTTTCGGCAAATTTGGGTGAACTCGATGACGACTTTAAGCATTGGCTTAAAAAACTAGAGCCTTACGGAGTGGGCTTCCCCACCCCCTTGATTCGTATTGATCATTTATTTGTGGCTAGCATCAAGGTGTTGAAAGAAAAACATCTGAAGTTTGTTTTCAAAGATATGCAGGGCCATAAAATCGACGGGCTTTGGTTTTTTGCCGACGACATTGAAGAAAAAAAACAGCTGACCTCAAAGAGAGTTTCGGTGATTCTTGAACCTTCGATCAATTTTTATATGGGAAAAGAAAGTCTTCAGGGCTTTGTTCGTGATCTTAAAATTGAATATTAACCCAACCTAAGTCGACCTAGCCATTGGGCCTCCGTTGATTTGCCTTTAAATACAGAAAAACGCCTTAAAGAATTGAGCCTTTGTGCTTTTTTGCCGATAAGAAACCATAGATAAAATGCGATAAACAACTTCAAGGCGAGACATCATGGATAGCAAGTTCGTAGAGGCATCAACTGAAAAAATAGGTAGACTCTTACAGAAAATCGGCGAGGTGATCGTTGATAAAGAAGAAACGGTCAAACTTTGTGTAACTTGTCTGTTTGCCGGGGGGCATTTTCTTTTGGAAGATCGTCCCGGAATGGGGAAAACCTCACTAGTAAAAACAATTTCAAAACTGTTGGGATTAAAAGAGCAAAGGATTCAGTTTACCAATGACTTGTTGCCGGCCGACATCCTTGGGACTTCAATTTTCAACAAAAACAGTCAGACCTTTGAATTTCATAAGGGTCCCTTGTTTTCCAATTTTGTTTTAGCTGATGAACTCAATCGAGCCACTCCAAAAACTCAGAGTGCCTGTTTACAGGCCATGGAAGAAAACCGAGTGTCGATGGACGGCAAAGTTTATGAGTTGCCACGACCCTTTTTTCTGATTGCGACCCAAAATCCGCAAGAAAATATTGGAACCTTTCCTTTGCCAGAGTCTCAGTTGGATCGCTTTTTAATGAAGCTCACCTTGGGGTTCCCAAGCCGAGAAGCCGAAAAGGGGATCTTAAAGGGGCGAGACCGCAACGTTTGGATTCAAGAGCTTGAGCCGGTGATGACTCCAGAGGAAGTGGTCAAAATCATAGCCGCTGTTGAAGAAATCACGGTCTCTGACACGGCACTCAATTATTTGCAAGACATCGTCGAGAAAAGTCGAACTTTATCATGGGGACTGTCTCCGCGGGCCGCTCGAGATTTTAATAAGGCGGCCAAAGCCCATGCTTTTATTACAGGTCGTAGCTTCGTGATCCCCGAAGATTATCAAAAAGTGGGTGTGGCCGTCATGAACCATCGACTACGCAGTCACGAAGATTTTGGTGACAAAGGAGCCACCCAGTTGGCTCAAGAAATTATTCACGCGGTTCCCATTCCATAGGCGGGACGAAGTGAAGCGCGAGAAAATTTACATTGTACCGACGGAATACGGCTTTATGTACGGAGCCGGAATCTTTGTGACATTGATTGCTGGCGCTATCTACAACAACAATTTGGCTTTTATTCTTTGTTTTTTTCTGGTGGCATTGTTTTTGATTGGGATGGTTCAGACTCATACCAATTTAAGAAAAATCAATATTGAAAAAGTCATAATCTTCCTTTCTCCAAGTGAAAGCGTCGGTCATGGAGTGATTTGGATTAAGAGCAACAATATCGAAGGTCATAGTCAACTGCGAATTCAAAGTAAAAGTCAGGACGATAAAATAGATATCGTTGTCTCGGAAATTTATAAGAAGTCGTTACATCCCCAGTATTTCGAATTTGAAACGGGCAATTGGGGAAAAAAAAGTCTGAAGAGAATCAAAATGTCGACCCGCTATCCGTTTGGATTCTTTTATGTTTGGCGTTATTTTGACATCCCCACCGACTACTCCATCTTTCCGAAACCCAGTGGCGATCGGTCACTGGATCATTCGACCCACGAGGGGATCAATGAAGGCAGTCATCGGCAACTGAATGGCGACGATTTTTCTGAACATAAAAAATATGTGGATGGAGACTCACAAAAGCATATTGACTGGAAAGCCTATGCACGTGGACGTCCCTTGCTAACCAAAAAATTTGAAGAGGGACATCGGCACACCTACATGATCGACTACGACCAGGCTCTCGGCAATGAAGAGCGCCGCATGCGGCAATTGTCGAAATGGATCCATGAATGTGAGGATGAACTCAGCAGCTACGGCGTAAAGGTAAAAAATCGATCCATTCCCATTGGAAATGGGGAACGTCATAAGATTGCTTGTCTAAAATTGCTCGCCAATTCGAGGCAGGTCGGATGAGCCCTTCACCCAATCGATTTTTTCACTTAAGTTTAGTCTTTCTGGTGGCTTTAAATCTGGTTCCCCATTTCAGTGACTTCACTGTCCCTGTCTTGGGAGTGGGCGGGCTTTGCTTGGCTTGGCGCCTTCTTTATGAATACCAGGTGATTCCATTGCCAAATTTCATCACCAAGTTTGGTATGGTGATCGTCGCCTTCTATTTGGTTTACCAAAACTTTGGTCAGCTATTGGGGCTAGAGGCCGGCTCCGCCCTTTTAATTTGCGCGGTTGGTCTCAAATTGATCGACGGAGTGGGGTACCGAGCCGCCATGGTCTTGTTGTTTCTTAATTTTATGCTTTTGCTCGCTCGGTTTCTGGAGTCGCAGTCTTTGGGTATCACCATCTTTGCCGGCTTTGATTTGATCATCACCACGGCTCTGCTGGTCCAATTGCACAATAGTTCGAGAATGAAGTTTGATTTTTGGACCCTGCTCAAAACGGGATCGAAACTCTTTTTGCAGATCGCGCCGTTTATGATTCTCTTGTTCTTTGTGTTTCCGCGGTTTTCTACCGGCTTTCTCAATGCCCGTTCGAATCGTTCCGCTTTGGATGGTTTTAAAGAGTCTATGGAGCCGGGATCGATGGCTCGGTTAGCGCAAACTGATCAGCCAGCCTTTAGGGTTCGCTTTCCTGGGAAAATTCCGGTTCAGGGTGACATGTACTGGCGTGGGGGCATTTTGGCAACCAACTTGAACATGAAGTGGGAGCGAGGAAGTCTAGAAAAAGTAGTGCCTCAAAAACCTGGAACCCTTTTAAAAAGGGCGACCGAATATGAAATCTTATTAGAACCTGTTTTCAACGATTGGATGTTCACACTGGATCGGGGAATCTGGGTCGAACATCGCAATCAGTTTTTGCAACGCAACACCTTGTTAATGGATGGAGATAATTTCGTTTTAAAAAAACCTCACGATAACAAGTATCTTTATCAGGGCTATTCTGTGTCCTCATTAGAAGAGACTTTGTCGGTCAAACAGCGCCGTGTTTTTTTGCAAGCCCCAACTAACAATGATCCGCGTGTGTCCGAACTTTTGGCAAGAATCTCAGAAAATGCCAAAACCAACGAAGACAAAGCCTACCGACTGATGCGCTTCTACCAAGGGCAATTTCGCTACACCTTAAATCCTGGGGAAATGAAGTCTCTTGATCTGTCTGAGTTTCTTTTCGAAAAAAAGCTAGGCTTTTGCGAACATTTTGCAGTCAGCTTTGCAGCCCTCATGCGTTTAGCAAAAGTTCCAGCTCGTGTGGTTGTTGGTTTTCAAGGCGGGCGAAAAAATGATCTTAGTGATTACTACTTAGTCACTAGTAAAGATGCTCATGCGTGGACCGAAATATGGTCCGAAGAAAAATCTCGATGGGTCCGATTTGATCCAACCACCATGGTGGCTCCTTTGCGATTTGAACTGGGCGGCGACCTTTTTCATTCGATGACCGATGAACAACTGGCCGAAGCCAGCCGCAGTCAGGACTTCTTAGCAAAGTACCAACCGGGATGGTTGCGAAAAACCTATTTTGCCATTGATGCCATGGCCACCAATTGGAATATGTTCCTGCTTAATTTTGATCGAACCGGGCAAAAAGATTTTTTTGCTAAATTGGGTTTCAAAGACATCAATCAAAATCTACTTCTGTCGGTGTCGTTGCTGATTCTTCTGAGTTTCTTTCTTTGGGTGCGACTGCGCACTCGGCAAGAAAGACAGAAAGAGCACCCGGCCCAAAAAGCCTATTTGAAACTCAGGGTCTATTTGGCCAAAAAAGGCATTGAGAAAGAGTCCTTCGAGGGACCTTCTGACTTTTTGCAGCGGGCTCAACAAGAGTATCCCGAGCAAAAAGAAAATCTTGAAAAATTTAAAAGCTACTATTTGGAAAGCTACTATGGCTTGATCGACCGGCAGGACAAGCTGAACCAGGTGCTGCATTCGATTCGTTGATTATTTGGTGCCTCGATAAACGTTGGCTGGTGGGATATTGCGAGCGATCGATTCGCACTTTTGAAAATCAGAAAAATTTTCTTTAAAGATCTTTTTCGCTCGCGGCGCTCCTGGGTAGGTGAGGGCGTGGATACAAAGAAAGGTGGTAAATTGACCGCCAGGCTTAAGAACCCGCACAATTTCTTTGGTGATCGCCTCTTGCAATTCTCCGGCAAATAAAGTCCACGGTAAAGAGCAGATGACAGTGTCCATCGATGCGTCCTCTATAAATTGACTTAAGTCGTCGGCCGAAGTTTGGATAAATTTTTCGTTCGGGTAACTTCGTTGCAGAAAATCCACCAAATTTCCATCAATTTCAACGCCGGTGTAAGAGGCTAGATCTTCCCGTTGTTTTAGGATTTCGCGACTGATGGCGCCGCTGCCACAGCCCAGCTCAAGGACGTGGTGCCCATTTTGCATTTCACTGTGCCGAATCAGCGCCTGGGCAAGGTATTTTAAACTAGGGAAAATAGTGGAAACATTTTTCGGGTCTCTAAAGGCCGCTTTCACGAACTCCTTGAAACCATTTGGGCTTTTGTCCATCCAAGAAACTTAAAATCATTCGGTAAGGCTGTCTAGATATTTCCTAATATGGCTTGGATTTTAATGTTTTAGGCAAAAATGAGCTTGAGATTTTCCAGGGGCCTGACTAAACCCACTTTATGACAACTCGAGCGATTGTTCTCTTGTCCGGAGGACTTGATTCCGTATTCAATCTCTACAGGGCCTGCGAGCAATGGCCCGGGCAGGTGCAAGCTCTCTCTATCCACTACGGACAACGCGCCTGGCCTCAAGAGCTGAATGCAGCACAATTTTTCGCACAAGAACTGCAAGTTCCTTTGCAAACCTTGGATTTGACGGCTCTTTTCGCCAATGATCCCAGCTCGTTGACGTCTGACGACCAGATGGTCCCTACCGATGACGTGGATATTGAAAGTCTCGAAGCCTCACAGAGAACAGCCAAACCAGTTTGGGTTTCCAATCGCAACGGAGTCCTGCTGAATGTCGCTGCCTGCCAAGCTGAGATGTTGGGGGCCGATCGCATTGTTCCCGGTTTTAATGCTGAGGAAGCCGCGACCTTTCCCGACAATAGCATCGACTATATTGAGAAAATGAATGCTTGCTTGCGACTTTCAACTTCGAACCAGGTACAGATTCATTGTTTTTCTCAAAGTATGCAGAAATCAGAGATCGCCAAATCTTTAGTTGAAAAAGGTGTGGCGATGGAGGAAATTTGGTCTTGTTACTTTGCAGGTGAAGAAATTTGTGGGAAGTGCGAGTCCTGCCAACGTTTTAGTCGCGCTTTACGATCCACCCAAAACTAAAGGCGTTTTTGATGCATACTCTTTGGCTTGATGAAAATAAACTTTATGATGGGCAACAATTAACCCCTCTCTACAACTACCTAGAGCACGGAGTTTTAGGGGATTCCATTGTCAGTTGGGAAGGTCCTTGTGATGTTCCCCTTAAGCACATGATTGATGGTGAAGATGTGCGAGCCGCTAGTCAAATTAAGGGCGATCAGATGTTGCACTTTGTTTCGGAGCTATTTCAGATGCCCTTGTCCAGTGCAGTGGCTTTACAGCGGTTGTGGGGAGAAATTTTAATTCTTCTTATCAAAAAACATTCCGGCAAAAACTTTGAATTGAAGCGGCAGGGCGATGATGTTTATTGGAATGGGAAAAAGCTCAATATCAGTATTGCGACCTGCTCAAATACGTCCTCTTTGATCCACTATGGAGTGAATGTGACCAATGCGGGAACGCCTGTTGAAACCTGCGCTCTGCAGGATTTTGCGATCAAAGAATCCGATGCCTTTGCCGTCGACTTTATGGACGCCTGCAAGAATGAAGTGATTTCTTTGAAGCGAGCCATGGTGAAAGTGCGTAGTTTTTAGACTCCGCCAAGCCCTTTAAATTCTTGATTTCAGAGGGGGAAGTGGCTACTGTAGGCGACCTATTTTAAAGGAGATTCTTTAATGACGCCTAGAGTAAGAGAGATTCTAAGTTGGTATGGGGCCGATAACCCCGGAGTTTTAACCAATATGGCCCGCGTTTTGAACCACGGGCGTCTTGCTGGGACAGGAAAAATGGTCATCCTGCCCGTGGATCAAGGCTTTGAGCATGGTCCGGCGCGCAGTTTCGCCAAAAATCCCAATGGCTACGATCCCACCTATCACGCGGCTTTGGCGGTGGAGTCTGGTTGCAGTGCCTACGCCGCTCCTCTGGGCTTTATCGAGGCGGTGGCACGGGATTTTGCCGGCGAGATTCCTCTTATTTTAAAAGTGAATAACTCCGATTCTTTGTATTCTCCCGAGGGCCCTTGCTCGGCGGTGACCTCTTCGGTTGATGATGCCCTTCGCTTGGGTTGTGTCGGCATCGGCTTCACGATTTATCCCGGTAGTAGCCAACGCAAACAAATGTACGAAGAAATTCAACAAGCCGCGCAGATGGCGAAAGAGGCTGGCCTACTCGTTGTCATTTGGTCTTATGCCCGAGGCGAACAAATTTCTAAACAAGGTGAAACAGCCATTGACGTGATTGCTTATGCGGCTCAAATCGCGGCCCAGTTGGGGGCCCATTTCATCAAAGTCAAACCGCCAACCGCTTATATCGAGCAGGCTGAAGCTCGTAAAGTTTATGAAGAACAAGGAATTCAAGTGGCGAAACTTTCGGACCGAACGAAGCATGTTGTCGAGTCTTGTTTCAATGGTCGTCGGGTGGTGATTTTTAGTGGGGGAGCCGCCAAAGGAACCGAAGAAGTCATGGAAGAAGTGAAGGAGCTGGCTCAGGGCGGTGCTTTTGGTAGCATCATGGGTCGCAACGCTTTTCAAAGACCAAAGAAGGAAGCCATCGCGCTTTTGCACTCTGTGATGGACACCTATCTTGGACAAACCCATTAAATAAGGAAGTGGTATGAGCGAAAATCAGGACAATCCCATTCGCGCCGAAAAACGATCGAAGCTCCACACTTTAAAAGAGAAAGGAATCGATCCTTTTCCACACAACTACAATCGCACGGCGATGACCTCTGATATTCGCGATCAGTTTGAAGAGAAACTGGAAGCCGGTGAAAAATTAGAGGATCAGGTTTTCAAAGTCGCGGGTCGGTTAATGACAAAACGTCCGATGGGCAAGGCCGCATTTTTTAATATTCAAGATCAATCAGGTCGCATTCAATGTTATTTAAAAAAATCAGAGTTGGACGAGACTAGCCTGAACTCTTACGAAAACATTGATATTGGTGACTTCATTGGCATTGAAGGTTTTGTTTTCAAAAGTCAAAAAGGCGAATTGTCTTTGCACACCAAAAAATTCGAAATCTTGTGTAAGACTCTCGAGCCTCTTCCAGAAAAGTACCACGGCATCCAAGATGTGGAGCTTAAATACCGATATCGGCACTTGGATTTAATCATGGATCCGGAAAGTCGTAAGGTTTTTGAAATGCGATCCAAGATTATTTCGGAAATCCGATCCTTTCTCAATCAACGAGGCTTTCTTGAGGTTGAGACGCCTGTTTTACAGCCCATCTATGGGGGGGCCGCAGCCTATCCGTTTTCAACCCATCATCGCGCCCTTGATATGAAGTTGTATTTAAAGATCAGTCCAGAACTGTATCTAAAAAGATTGATTGTGGGTGGTTTTGAAAAAGTTTATGAAGTTGGAAAGAATTTTCGCAACGAAGGCATTGACCGATCCCACAATCCGGAATTCACTATGTTGGAATGGTACGAAGCCTATACCGACTACAACTATCAAATGAAACAGTTTGAAGATTTGGTGTCCCATCTGGCCCGCACGGTAACCGGCGACACCAAGGTGACTTATCAAGGTCAGGAAATCGAGTTTGCCCCGCCTTGGCGCCGCCTCACTGTGTACGACGGTGTTCGTGAGTATGCTGGGATCGACCCCGAAGCCTCGACGGTGGAGCAATTGTTTGCAAAAGCCAAAGAGCTAGGCTCGGATCTAGAAAAACCAACCACTCACGGCGAGCTGGTGATGGAGCTTTTTGAATTGGCCGCCGAAAGCGAATTGATTCAGCCAACGTTTGTTATCGATTTTCCTGTGGAAGTGTCTCCGCTTACCAAAATGCATCGAGACAAAAAGGGCTTGGTCGAGCGTTTTGAGCCTATTTGTGCCGCTATGGAAATCGGCAACGCTTACACCGAGCTCAATGACCCCGAGGATCAGCTGGCTCGACTGAAGCAGCAAGAGGCCAAGCGAGTCGTTGATGAAGAAGCTCAGCCCATGGATTGGGATTTTATGCACGCTATCGATGTGGGCATGCCTCCCACTGGAGGTGTTGGCATCGGCGTCGAGCGTATTGTAATGTTGTTGACTGATTGTCCTAGCATTCGCGACATTCTTTTGTTTCCGACCATGAAGCACAAGAACAATCTGTAGTGACTATGAAGTTAAAGAGTCTGCTTGTCGCCTCGATCTTTGCTTTAGGATGCCTGCTCTCGTCCTGTCAAACACCGACCCGTGTTTCTGAAACCGACGAGGGACTGGAAACTCGCGTTTTTTCAAAAATTGAATATGGAAAACCTAAAGAGCTTAAGCGAGCCATCATCATGGATGTTCGGCCTCCTTTTGATCATCAAATGTCGCGACCTCCGCGCAGTTTTCACGCCTATTGGAAAGATTGGGAGCTGGCCGGTTACCGGGGCGAACGGTTACAGAAAAAAGTCGAAGAGCTGCAAAGGCTCCTTGCTTTGCATGGGATTGATCCTCTGACTGAAGTTGTGGTTCTTGGCAAGGGGCTTGAGGGTAAAGGTGAAGAGTTTTTGCTGGCGTCGTCACTGATCAGTCTTGGCGTGACCCGCCTTCGGTTTATGAATGAAAAACAGGCCAAAGAGGCATTTGTGGCACGCAATTTACCCAAGGTTGAAAATTTACCGACCTGGTCTAAACCGGTGGGTTACCTGTTTTCTTGTGATGATTTTTCGTCGGAAGGCGTCGCCGAGCGAATGAAAAAAGCCGATATTGTGATCAGCAAAAAGTTTAAGGAAAAAGGCGGAAGCCCCCAAGATTTATTTTCAAAGGACTTAAGAATCAAGAAGAGACGCTTTCCTAAAAGCCTTCTGCCTCGCGTTTTTAGTCCGGAGAGTTTTTGGGCTTACGGAGTGGCTCTTTATTTGAAAGAGCAAGGCCAGCAGCCCTGCGTTTTGTAAGGAGGTTCCAGTGAGTCGTGATATCTTTAAGCAAACCTTTCACGTTCGTTGGTCCGATTTAGATCCGAATCTGCATCTGCGTCACACCGCTTATTTGGATCTATGTGCGGCCACTCGGTTTAGCTATTTGGAAAATCTAGGGTTTACAATGGAAAAATTTGCAGAACTCAAGGTGGGACCTATTTTATTTAACGAAAACATAAGTTACCTCAGTGAAGTCCGTGCGGGAGATAAACTGACGGTCAATGTTCGGATTTCAGGACTCAGTGAAGACGGACGTAAATGGAAAATGCATCAAGAAATTTTCAAACAATCCGACGGGAAACTCGCAGCCACTCTTGATATCAGCGGAGCTTGGTTTAATGTTGTGCAAAGAAAGCTCCAAGTCCCACCGGATATTTTAAAATCAAAAATGGATCTTTTGCCTAAAACTGACGACTTTCGTCTTTTGTAAACGACACCATCAAAACTCTACAGCTCCGGAAAATGGGGCGAGGACGATTGGCTCACCGGTTGGGGGCGAGGACGAGTCGGCGGTGGCGTGGGAGTGTTGGACTCTTTGGTGGGAGATGGTGGTTCCAGGTCATCCGCCGAGTTCTCGCTGGGAACCTCACTCTTAAAACCCAACTTGCGTTTCAGAATGCCAAATCCTGTACTCACGTCTCGACGAATCTCGATAAAGGCCGGAAGGGCAAACAGGGTCAGGAATGTGGAAAAGAACAAGCCCCAGCCCAAAGAAAAAGCCAGGGGTTCGGTAAAGCCGGATTCCCCACCCAGAGCATAGGCCATGGGAAAAACTCCGCCCAGGGTCGTCACTGTTGTTAAAATGATGGCGCGCAACCGACTGGAAGCTCCATCGATAATGTGGGCTCGAGTCAGTCCTTTTAGATTTTTTTCTCCTTGCTTCATGATTTGATCGACCATGATTAACGAGTCATTCACTGAAACTCCAACAGTTCCAATCAAACCAATCAACGACATCATTCCCATGGGCATATCGTGGAGATAGAGGGCCCAAACAATCCCCATCAAACCGAAAGGAATGGGCAGACCCACAATAAAGGGGAGGGTGATCGAGCCCAAAACCAAAGACAAGGTAAACATCACCAACATTATACAAAGCAAAGCCACTTTTAGGGCCCAGGCTCGGCTGTTGGCCTCAGCGCGATCGGCATCGCGAAGCTCAACACTGTAGGTTGGAAATTCTTTAGCCAAAGCATCGGTGATTTTTTGCCCTTGTTCCTTTGCGAGAGTGATATTCATCGTGTCCGTTGGTTCAAAAGAGAGATCGAAACTAAACTGTCGTTTCCCATCTTTGTGGCGAACCGTCCCCAGCTGTTTCTTTTTCGACCAAGAACCCAGGGTTCGCAACGGGACCGCAAGACCCTTACTGTTAAGAACCGTCATTTGATTGAGCTCGGCTTGGCTTACCACTTTGTCCCGTTGGACTTGGGTGTAAAGCCATTTGGCCTCTCCATTCATTCGTATCTGAGTCAGTTCGTGGGGGACAAAAAAGGAGCGCAACTGTGAAGTGATTTGGTCCACCGTCATCTGATGCCGAGCCAAGCTGCGTGTATTTGGGCTAAAAACCCATTTTTCGTCAAATTCGTTTACTTCTTTAACAAGTTCGAGGCCGGCTTTGTTCTTTTCGATCTGGTCAGTGATTGTTGCTTTCAGATCTAAATACTCAACGTCTTCGTTGCCGGTAACATCAATGGATATCATTTTCTTCTTTTTGTCATCTTGATCATTCATTTCCCAACCCACCTGAATCTTTTCGATGGTTTCGGGTGTGTTTTCTTTGAAGTAATCTTTCAAGATTTTTGTGTACTCGGTTTTGACTTTTCCAGGGTGGGTGAGGTTTTCATTGATATGCAGACTGATACGCGCGTAGCGGTAGCCGACATAGTTGCGGCCATGACTCCACATTTCTCCAATGTCGGCGCTCACTCCTTGGATCTTATCTTTGGGAAGGGACATTAAATATTTTTCAATGGGTTCGATCACGCTTTCTGTGTGCGACAGGGACGGGCTTTCTTTTAGAGTCACGGTGATGCCAATTCTTTCTCGGTTTGCACCAAACCAAAACTGTTGTTGGACTTTGTTTTTGGCCACCCACCCTGAAACAACAAAAAACACCAAAAGCAAGCCAACAGCCACGTAGCGAAAGTGTAGGATCCGAGCCAGCAGTCTTTTGTAGGCTTCTTTGGTTTTCAAGAAAAAACTGGTTTCCGTTGTGTGTTTAGGCACCGTTTTTATAAAGTGCTGCATATGGTTGGGAAGAATAAAAAAGCTTTCCATCCAGCTCATAGCAAGCGAGGTTATGATAACAATCGGGATGGCATAAAAAATGACGGCGATCTCGCTATCGATCAGAACCATGGGGCTAAAGGCAAAAATAGTGGTCAGGACAGTGCCCGTGACGGGTAACATTAAATCGGAGCTGGCGGCTCGGGCCGCCTCCTTGGGAGCCAAGCCTTTTTCTAGGTTCTCGACATAACGTTCAGCGATAATGATGGCATCATCCACTAAAATGCCTAAAACCAAAATCATACCCACCACCGAGATGATATCGATGGCAATTCCAAAAGCGTAAAGAGCCACCAAGGTCCCACAGTAAGCAATGGGGATACCAAAGGAAGCTGCCAAAGACACTTTCCAGTTAAAAAAGAGAGTCAGGATAATCAATACAAGGATAAGGCCAAACAGACCATTGTTGGTTAAGGTCGAAAGCTGTTGTTGAATAAATTTAGGGCCATCAGCGAAAATGCTGGTGCTTAAGCCCTCGGGGAGAGTGGTATTGAACTCGTCGAGAATCGTCATCACTTGGCCTTTAAGGCTGATCGAGTCCGAAGTCGTGTCTTTTCGAGTGTAAATATTGATGACTGATTTTCCATTGTAGCGATGGTGTTGCTTGATTTCATCGACTTGCATCGAGATCTTGGCCAAATCTTTCAGATACAAGACATCACCGGTTGCATTACCACGAATGGCGAGGTTGCGAAGGGTGTCCAAGGCCTCAGCCGGTCTTTCGACCTCGACGGAGTAGGTTTTTTCATCAAAGTCGACTTTTCCAATGGGGGAATAGCTGAGGGCCGCTTGCACTCGGTTGCGGATTTCGGCTATGGAGATTTGGTTTCGCGCGATCGCGGTTGGATTAAGTTTGATATAAACATTCTGGCTATTCATCTCTTCAGAGACCCGAATGATCCCCGAGACATTCCGAATATCATCGCTTAATTTTTTCGCAAGTTGCCGGTGCACAGTGTTGGTTTCGTCGAAGCCCTCAAGGGCAATGCCCATATGAAAAACTTCATTCACTTTGTTCTGGGCCACAGTCACATCGCGAGCCTGTTCTGGAAGTTGCCAGGAGATCGCACTGATACGGCTTCGGATTTGCTCGACTGATTCGTTGATTTTGTTGTAACCAGGGTTAAAGAAAACCTGAGCTTGGAAGCGGCCAGAATTCGAGTCAGTCGTAATTTCTTTAGCATGGGGGAGGCCTTGCAACGCCTGCTCAATGGGGAAAGCCAAATATTTTTCAACTTCAGTGGCCGAGGCCCCCGGTAGACTGATGCTGACATCCACCGAGTTGAATTCGAAAGGCGGAATGGTATCTCGCTTTATCATGGTGCCAAGGGTGATCCCAGTGATTATGATAAAAGCGGAGATCAGGTTCACCACAAAAGAGCGAGAGATAAAGTACTCAATGATACGATTCACGATGAGACCTCACAAAGTTTCGGAGATTGGTGGGCGAACTCTTTTTGTAATGAAAATCGGTTGAGCCACAAATCCTTTTTTAGGTTCAAGAAACTGCGTTGTTGATTCAAATAAGCATTGCGATGTAACAGATAGTTTTGAAAATCCAATTTCGCTCGTTTCATTTGATTAAAGGCAATCTTCATTTTCTCTTCAAGAAGATCAACCTGCCGTTCGCTGCTTTTAACCTGTTGTTCAAGAAGACTGTTCATGGCGGTCAGGCTGTCTATTTTGGTTTTTTGGGTTTTTTTAAGAGTGTATTTTTCTTTTTCCAGACTGTTTTTTTGATAGACGGCATTTTTTAGGTCTGCATTTTCAGTGTTGTTAACCAGGTCAAAGCCAACGGTTAGGCTGGCGCGAAGGAATTGTTCATTGTAATCCACCAACGGACCATTGAATGCCAATCGCCCAAAATTTTCGCCAGCCTCGACCCCTAACTGCAGGTCGGTCCAACGATCGGAGCGCGCTTTTTCTACGGCCAGGTCTTGGCTTTCCAATTGGCGGTACAAAATTTCTTCGGTTAAAGTTTTATCGGGAAGACTGTTTGCAGTCCTCCTTAAAAAAATCGAGGGGTCTTGTAAAATAAAATCGATGCTGGCCTGTTGATCGACAAAGGCTTGGATTTGTCGTTTGGTGTTAATTAGCTTTTGCTCGGCCAGCTCCACTTGCAACCGGGTGTCGATAAAGTCGCTTTCCGAAGAGAGTTTGTCGACCTTGTCGATCAGGCGATCTCGAAAGAGATTGCGAGAAATTTTTAGGGCTTTCTCGGCATCTTTCATTTGGGCTCTCAGCAGCTTGGCAATTTCCTGTTGAATGTAGGCGTCTGAATACAGTGAAAAAGCTTGCTCGCAGGAATTGACGATGGCCTGGCGGTACTCGAGCTGAGCCACTTCGTAGTTTGTCTGCCCTTGCTTGGATTGGGCCCGCTGACTTTTGCCAAATGAATTTTTAATGAGATCTTGAGTGACTTTGGCCGAGTAGCGACGATCGGTGGCATTGAAAAGGGGATTCTGGGTCTCAAGAAATTTTTGTCCACTGATTTCAAGGGTGGTTCCCGTTGGCATGTTTTGGGTGAATTGCCCGTTGACGTTGTTCGACCGATTGGAGTTGTCAGGGCGAGCGCCACTTTCAAAAGTCTGTTTTTCAAAAGACAAGTTTTCGCTTGCGCTCAACCGGGATTTCCATTGGTCCGTTTGCTGAACCTTCAGTCTTTCGGCCGATGAAAGTTGGCGGCGGGCACCAAGGCTTTCTGAACTTTGTTGCAAGTAACTTTTCAAAAAGTGATCAAAGCTAACCGAAAGGACTTCGGCCTGAGTAGGCTGGCTGATTCCCATAAAAAAAAGGGCGACGAAAAATGGTGAAAAGTAAGACAAATCTCCCCCAAAGAGCGGCTAAACGTTAACTACTCTATATTGGGGTTTCTGTCATTAAAGGCTAGTAGGATTTAACCAATCGGAAACAAAGCGAATCCGAACGGTCGAATTCTGGGCCTATTCGTAAAAAGTTTGCATTTTAAGGGGTGAAGGAATTACAGCAGTTAACCTTTGTGACGGAAGGTGATCAGTCCATGGGTGGGGTCGTAGGGTGAGAGTCCAACGGTGACTTTATCGCCAACAATCACTCGAATTTTAAATCGTTTCATTTTCCCACAAAGTCGGGCTGAGATTTCCACACCATTTTCCAGCTCAATTCTATAGTTGCCACCACCGGTAACATCTTTAACAGTCCCATCAACTTGTATGAGGTCGTCCTTCGCCATAACTCTCCCTGATTGCAGCCATATTACTGAATTTCTTGTAAAAATCAACAGCTAAGGTTAAGGTTTTAGGCATCAATATGGAGGCATTTTATGCTCTACAACGAGCTGAAAGAGCGCGGGTTAGTATACCAACAAACTTCCGAGGATTTGGCCCAAGTCCTTGAAACCCCAACCACATTTTACTGCGGGGTCGACCCGACGGCCGACTGCCTGCACGTCGGCTCCCTGCTTCCCTTGATTACCATGCGCCGCCTTCAGGATCGAGGGCATCGACCGATTCTCCTGTTGGGAGGAGCCACCGGAATGATCGGTGATCCCAGTGGCAAAAGCAAGGAACGTCAGTTGTTGACGGCAGAGACCATTCGTAACAATGCTGAAGGGATCTTCTCTGATGCCAAAAAGATTCTTCGTTTTGAAGGGCCGAGCGCCGCCTTCATGGTTAACAATTTAGATTGGATGAGTTCGTTTAGTTACATCGATTTTCTGCGCGATGTAGGAAAGCATTTTTCCGTAAACGCCATGTTGGCAAAAGATTCAGTTAAAAGCCGTATTGGAAATCGAGATCAAGGAATTTCTTACACCGAATTCTCCTATATGCTTTTGCAGTCTTTTGATTTTTATCACCTCAATAAAGAGATGAGTTGTCACTTACAGATAGGCGGTTCGGACCAGTGGGGGAACATCACGGCTGGCGTCGACTTGATTCGTCGGATGCAAGGGGATGACCAAAACAAAGAGACGGTTTTTGGGATGACCTTTCCTTTGGTGACTCGCCCCGATGGCACTAAGTTTGGAAAGACAGAACAAGGCAATATTTGGCTAGACCCGGATCGGACCAGTCCTTATCAGTTCTACCAATTTTTCGTTCGCTTACCTGATGATGAAGTTGTTAAGCTTCTGAACCTTTTCAGTCTTAAACCCTTGCCTGAAATTCAAAACTTGGTGGAACGATTCCGTGCGGAACCTCACAAGAGAGAAGCTCAATTGGCTTTGGCCGAAGAGCTCACGGTTTTAGTGCATGGGAAGGCCGAATTTGTTCGAGCCAAAAAAGCAACGGAGGCTTTGTTCTCAGGTGATTTTGCTGCTCTCGACCTGAAAACGATCAAAGACGTTTTTAGCGATGCCCCATCAGTTGAGGTGACGTCGAAAAGACGATCGGAAATGGATTTGGTCGACATTCTTCTCGAATCGGGGCTGGCTAGTTCAAAAGGAGCCGCCCGCAAGGATATCAAAGCCGGTGCGATTTATTTAAACAATGAAAAGTTTGTCGGAGAGAATCTGGCGGGCCCTGAGCTTCCTTTGTTACATGAGTCCGTCTTAATACTGCGTCGGGGTAAAAAGAACTATTGCCTGGTTCGGTTCACATAGGAAGAGCCATGAAACTTTCTATCACCTGTATTGGTCATAATGAGGCCTATCACTTAAAAGAACTTCTGCCTCAGCTGTTGGCATGGGGAGATGAAGTGATTTATGTGGATTGCGAAAGCAGTGATGGTTCCTATGAACTTGCGAAGTCCTTAGGTTGCTTGGCCTTCCAGCGGCCAAACAATATGAATCTCAATGTTAACAAATCTTACGCCATGGAGCAGGCCTCGGGAGATTGGATTTTTTATGTGGACCCCGATGAAAGATTTGAAAAAGCCCTAATCGATGAAGTGAACCACCGAATCACAGTATCGACAGCTGCCGCTTTCAAACTTCCACGCCGCAATCATTTTTTTGGGCGATGGTTGAAGGCAGGGGGACAGTATCCTGATACCCAGTTGCGTTTGTTTAGGAAAGGCAAAGGGCAGTTTCCAAACAAACATGTTCACGAGTCGCTCAAGATTGATGGTGCCATAGAGATGCTGGAGAACCCAATGCTCCACTATCCTTATTTAACGATTTCTCAATTTCTAAAAAAAATGGATTTCTATTCGACCTTCGAAGCTCAACACCTTTACGACAATGGTGTGCGGCCGACGTGGTTAAATTCTGTGAAGTTTCTTTTTTTGAAACCGAAAAGTCGGATTTTTCGCAGATATATTATCAAAGGTGGTTTTCGCGATGGCATTCCGGGTTTGTTTGCCGCGGTCTTTGATGGAATCGGGTGGATGCTCCGCTACTTTAAGCTGTGGGAGATAAGCAAAGGTTCTAGTGAAACTTATAAAATGAATCTGCCTAAAAAATGAGACACATGGTCCTTCTGATTCTTAGTGCATTTATTTATAGCGTTGTTTTCGCAGCGGAACCCTCTATTGTCGTGCGTGGTGAAAAAAAGACGATCACTCGCTCTCTACAACAGATGAAGAAAATGCCCAGTGCAAAGAAAGTGAGTTTAGCAAAAGACCCCATGGGTAAAGACCAGCCGCGAGCTTATTGGGCGGTGCCGGTGTCGGACTTAATTAAAAACTTTCAAGTCCCCAAAGATGGAAATCTAGAATTTGCTGCCTTGGATGGTATGGCCGCCCGAGTTCCCAGTTGGAAAATACTGAATACTAACAAAGCCAAAGCCTGGTTGGCTTTTCAACCAGTCAAAGGCGGGTGGCCGCAGACCAAGTCTGGTGAAAGTGTTGGCCCCTTTTACCTAATTTGGACGGAGCCTGAAAAAAGTCAAGTGGGCCCGGAAGAATGGCCTTTTCAAGTTCAAGAGATTCGCATCCGACCTTCGACAGCCGGTAGCTACCCCAAGCTCGTTCCGCCTGGGAAGTTAAGAGAAAGCCATCCGGTCCAAAAAGGCTTCCAAGTTTTTTTAAAGCAATGTGTCCACTGTCACACTCTTAACAAACAGGGGCCCGCTGAATTGGGGCCGGATCTAAATTGGCCATTAAGCCCGACCGAGTACTGGAAAATAAGTTTTTTGAAAAAGTACATTCGCGACCCCAAAGCCATTCGATATTGGCCGAAGAGCAAAATGCCCGGCTTTGATCCGTCGGAGATTCCGGATGAGGAACTTCGAGAACTGATGAGTTACTTGAAGCATATGTCACGACATCGGAACACTCAGGCTCAATAAAGCAAGGCCACTTTCAACAAGAAAACCCCAGGGTTTCCTAACGAACTTTTGTCGAAGATGTGGGTGTACTCACCCCCAATGGCAAAATTAACGGTAGAGGTTCTAAAAAATTTAACCCCCGCTTGCAGCCCCAATGCAAATCCACCAGCTGCGTCGTCGCTAATGGTGTTGGTGTTTGAGTCGTGAATGCTGGCCCATCCGTACCCAAAACCGGCACCAATATAGGGGCTGATATCATTTGACGAAAAATAGTAATTTGTCAAAATCCGACCGCTGAGCATGTAGGCATCGGTGTGTTCCGTAGAAATCGCAAAATCCGACTGCAGTCCCAAGTCAAAATGATCGTCGATACTCCAAATGTATCCGGCCTGAAAACCAATTCCAGCTTGCGCGGTGTTCATTTTGTCAAAAAAAGCCGGGCCGAACCCAACTAAAACTTGTCGGCGAGCTGGGACTCTTTCGAAATTGGCTTTTTGATTTTTTTCGGCAGCTCGCTCGCCCAAGGATTTATTGTTTTCATACAAAACAGCTGGCTTTGAGTTGACTTCTCCGCTCAGTGTTTCTCTCACCGCCACAGACATTTTTTGCTCGAGCTCCGCGAGAGAATTGGCGCGCCATTGGCCCGTAAAAACTTTTTTATTGCCCTGCCAGCGAACCATAGAAAGGGTGTAGCTTTCAAACTTGATCACTTTTGTTTGGATGTAGAACTGGGCCTCTCCTAAAACATCCACCAGTTGATAGTCCGAGCTGTTTTGAACCTCCACTTTGACCAGCTCCCGAAGCGTTTTCAGTTGGGCCTCAGGAAGGTTGGTTCCTTGGACAGGGGCCACATAAATGGTCGTGGCTGTGGCCATGGAGCTCCATAGAATCGATAATAAAGTCAAAAGCATTTTCATTTTTTCACCTCGGGTTGAGGCCCTATAATAGCCCTGGTCCCTGGGAGATGTCACTGTCCTTGGGCTCTCAAATCAGTCCCTCTGGAAGGCTGAAATGCTTGTTGGGCGGGCATCTCCCGCCACCTCGATCAAGGTCTAGTTCTGCAATTAATGTCTGGAAAATCAATAAAACCCTGGTAGTTTGCCTGAATCTTTCTGGGTCTGTGGTTGCCGTTTTCGCTTGAAGGAGTCTAAGTGGAACTTATTTTAATCGTTCTTATTTTGTTTGCAAAAAAACAACACAAATCAGGATTTTCTCACTTTGATGGAAAAGCGCAGAAAGTGGTTTTCTTTTACAACCCCTGGCCGGATGCCCACATTCACATCAATGGATACCCCAGTGGAATCACTGGCTCGGGTTTTTTAAATTTTCCCGAGGACTGTGAGACGATTTCTTTGGAGAATGTTTGCAATGGAGAGGTTGTTTTTGCCGAGAACTACAAACTCTTTGATTCTTTTGTCATGGTCTTTTTGCCAGAGGTCCGAAAAACCCCTTTAAAACGGGTTCTGCCCTAATTAAATCAAAGACATGGCTTGTCCACACCAGAACCCTTGTGTAGACTTTTTTCATGAATCAAATAGCTCCTTTTATTAAAAAACTTCCTTGGTTGATAAATGCTCAGAAGAAGTCCGCTTCTGGAAAAGGCCCTGTCGTTCGGATGATGGTGGTGGGGCGCGGACAAAAAGCACCGGCCAGTTTCTACAAGACAGCTCCCGGCTCGGTGAAAAGTCAGATTCGACAGCAAAATTCAGTTAGCTCATGGTCGTCTTCCAATGGGCAAAACTGGGTGATACAGCTAAAAACGGTAGACCCACAAAATCACTATGGTCTGTTCACGCCTTCTCCCTACGCCATGGCTAGAGACCTGGTGGGAACTTGTTTTCGACAAATTGTTGGCCAGAACCCAAGACTACTAGCCGTTGATTACATTGGCGACAGTGACGAGGAGTTGCAAGGTCTTGCTGTGGGTCTTGAAATGGCTCAATATCAGTTCAAACAAATTTGGCCAAAGTCTAATGGGGCCCCATTCAAAGTCACAATCAAATCAAAAAGCAAGAACCAGAAAAAAGCAATCGTCGATGGAGCCGTACTTGGAGAGGCTACAAATTTGGCACGATTCCTGGTTGATCTCCCGCCCAACATTTTACAGCCCCAAGATTATGCCGAAACTTTAAAGAGCCTTTTTACTGGGACTAAAAATGTAAAAGTGGAGATTTGGAATCAAAGTCGCTTAGTGAAAGAGAAAATGGGGCTGCATTTAGCAGTCGGTCAAGGGGCACCTCAACCACCTCACATGGTGCATATTCGCTATCGTGGAGCCGGCCAGAAAAAGCCCATCGCTTTTGTTGGCAAAGGAATCACCTTCGACTCGGGTGGCTTAGATATTAAACCCGCCGCAGGGATGCGTTTGATGAAAAAAGATATGGGTGGTTCTGCTTCGGTGGCCGGTATTGCCTATTGGGTGGTTCACAGCAAAGCAAAAGTAAACTGTGATTTCTATTTCGCTATTGCGGAGAACTCTGTTTCGAGGGATTCCTTTCGGCCAGGTGATGTGATTACCGCTCGTAATGGTAAGACCGTGGAAATTCACAACACCGATGCCGAGGGTCGCTTGGTCTTAGCCGACTGTTTATCTGTCGCCAGTGAACAAAAGCCGAAATTTCTTATCGACATAGCCACACTGACCGGAGCTATCAAATACGGATTGGGTGGATCGACTCCTGGTTTGTTTTCGAATCAAGACAACTTGGCCGAATGCTTACTGCGTTCGGGGCAAAGACGAGGCGATGTCTGTTGGCGTATGCCTTTGATTCCTGAAGAAAAAAGTCGATTGAAATCGGATGTGGCTGATCTCGTCAATTGTGCCGACGGCTATGGTGGCGCTATTACAGCGGCTCTTTTTCTCGAGATGTTTACCCAAAATGTCTCCTGGGCCCACCTTGATATTTACGCTTGGATGGGGGCGGCAAAAGGACCTTTTGCGGCCTCTGGCGGTTCGGGCCAGGTGGTTCAGCTGATGGCCGACTTCCTTGAACATGAGGCCAGCCAAGCCGACTGAGGGTTTGGCCGGGAGATCAACCGTATAGGCCTTCTCAGAAAGCATTTAGGGGCTTCTGAGAAAATCTTATAAAGCTCTAAGCAAAAAAGGCTTGTCATTTTTACAGTCATCTGTAAATTTTGACAAACTTTCCGTGGGGTTCAGGAAAGTTTGTCAAATTTAGGGGGGATTATGAAGTGTTTTGCTAAAGCCAGTTTAGCCGTTGTTCTTTTATTGGCAGCCGGTTGTGGTTTGCCAGTCAACCAAATGACCGCCAAAGAACGTAAGGCCGACATGCAATGGGCTTTCACTGTTTTCAATCATAATTACGCTCCTGCCGAGCTGAAGAAAAGCAATTTCGGCGTCGAGATCAGTCAGGTCGAAGCCGACTGCGTGACCATGGCCGAAGAAGAGATGGACAACCAAGCCTTCTTAGCCTTGTTTCAAAAATGCATCCACAGTTTTAAAGACGCCCACGTGGGGGGGCAACAAATGAACAATGGGTTGCTGCCCGAATACGCGCAGGTGGCTCACTTGGGTTTCATAACCATGCGAACAAAATCCATGGTTGACGGACAAAAAATGAATGCTTTGCGATTAGTAGCCCCTCTGAAAGGAAGTGACACTCCCGGAGCGCCATTGGTTCCTGGTGATTTAATCATTCGAGTGGATGGGAAAAATGTGGGCGATTATCTGATGCAAGAGGTGGTTCCCTTTATTGATGTCGGTCAAGATGAAACCAGTCTGACGGCTGCGGCTTTTCGATTTGGTGTTCGAACTTCGATCGATATGGGCCTGCCAGAGGCGGATGAAATTGAATTGGTCGTGGCTCGTGGACCCATGGTTTTTACAATCGTCATTCCTTGGATTAAAGAAGATCTATTGACCTTTCAATTGAAACAAAATCCTCCGGAAGAAAACCCTCCGCCAGAACTGACTCAGCCTTCGGCCATCGCCAGTGCTTCGGCTTCGATCGAAACTGTCGAGGATGTTCTAAATGATTTCGAAACAGGATTGCGCCCCGCGAACCTTGCCGGAATGGAGAAGAATCCTTTGGCTCATACCTTTTTGGGGTATCGAGAAATAAAAAAACTTTTAAATCTTTTTGACGCCCCCCTTGAATATGCGGCCAACCGATTGAAGTTTGTTGGATTGACCGGGTATCAGCTTTCTAAGTTCAATCCGGTTATGAAAGCCCTTTTTGATAGTGAACTTGATCAAGGCAATAAAGTGGACGAAGTTTTGAAAAATCGTCAACTACCGATGTCTTCTATCGTTGAGGATTTGATGTCCGAACCGCTTTTTACGGCGAAAACTGTGGTGACCAATGATGGGAAAAAGTATGCCTATGTTCAGCTGAAAAATTTTCCAGCCGAAGATAAAATTCTGACCGAGTGGTACCGCATGATCACGGCGATCGAGGATAAGGGTATCAAGGCGCTTATTATCGATTTGGTCGACAATGGTGGAGGGTCGTTGGTGCACGGAATGCGAATGTTAAATATGACTCGCCAAAAACCTTTGAAATACCCTTCGATGCAAGTGCGATTAAACAACAATTGGGTGAATACCTTCAAAAGCCAAGCGGCTTTTTCAGAAAATGACTATCAAAAGGCCATCGCCGGTCGAGTTGTCTCGCAACTGGAAGACGATATGGCGGCCGGTAAAAAATTATCTCGTCCCATTTCGATTACGGTGATGGATCCCTTCTTTCTGCAGAACCCAACCATCGGACTTAGCGATGATGTGAAAATTGCCATTTTAGTAAACGAAATGTGTGTTTCCATGTGTGATATTTTTGCTAGCGGGTTTCAAGAGAATCAAATGGGACTTGTGGTTGGTCAGCGCACCATGGGTGGGGGAGGAAATGTTGTTCAACATGGACTTTCCCCGGTGAGTAAAATTGGGATGGCCTTAACGGAATCTCTAATCATCACCAGTGGTGGGCAGTATATTGAAGACGCTGGAGTGACTCCCGACACCCTGGTCGATATGGTGGGTGATCGGGAGAAAGGTTTTCCTGTGGCTTTTAAAGCCGCCTATGACTATATCATGGGGCCGAACTAGCTTTCTTGCGTTCTGATCAATTTAACAAGCACTGAGCGATCGGTGCTTTTCTTATGAAAAGCGCACCTGGCTTCTAGGCCTTGTTATGCCTGCGTAAATCGTTGACCTGTTTTAGGAAATTCAGGATGGTGGGTTATGCCCTAACTCTTGGAGGACCTCCGTGAATCAATTTTTAATTCTTTGTTTGCTGGCGTTTTTAACTGCTTGCTCCACATCCAATGTGCGTTTGGATGGCAAAAATGACCCGAACCTATGGTTGGAGAATATTGAAGGTGAAAAAGCTCTCAATTGGGTCGAGGCGCAGAATAAAAAAACATTGAGTGAGATCACTCATTCGGATCGTTATAAAAATCTGGAAAAAACCGCTCTCAAGATTCTGCAGGCGAAAGACAAGATCCCCGACGTCTCTATGCGAGGTGAATACCTTTATAATTTTTGGCAAGACGACACCCATGTTCGAGGCTTGTTGCGAAGAACAAGTTTACAAAGTTACCGGACGAAAAACCCACAATGGGAGACGGTTTTAGATATTGATAAACTAGCCAAAAAAGAAAACGAAAATTGGGTTTATAAAGGCTCGACCTGTTGGGCCCCAGGCTATGACCTTTGTTTTATAATACTTTCTCGTGGTGGGAAAGACGCCTCAGTGGTTCGCGAGTTCAATATGCAGAAAAAGTCATTTGTGAAAGATGGCTTCAATTTAAAAGAGGCCAAGTCTTGGGTGGGGTGGATCGACCGGAACAACATTTTTGTGGCCACCGATTTTGGTGAAGGTTCACTGACAGAGTCCGGATACCCTAGAATTGTCAAAGTTTGGACCCGTGGCCAGTCTTTAGAAAAAGCGCGGATCGTACGAGAAGCGAGAAAAACTGACATGGCGGCGTTCGGAGAAACCTATGTGGATTCGATGGGGGCGACCTCACTGGTTGCCACTTGGGAAACCTTCTATACGACCACCAGCTCCCTTTATGTGAATGGAAAAACCTATGAGGTTCCAATCCCGAAGAGCGCGAAAATTTTGGGAGTTTTCAAAAAACACATCATAGTGGAACTGCGTAAACCTTGGATGGTCGATAAAAAAGAGTTCGCCTCAGGGTCTTTGTTGGCTGTGACTGAGAGTGTGGCGCAACAGGGGACGGTTCGGTCCGATGATGTGACCTTGTTGTTTGAACAGGGGAAGGCCGGATCTATTTTGACAACGGCTTTTTCAAAAGATCGCATTTTAGTCAATGCTTTGGAAAACGTGACCGGCAAAATTTTTGAGATTAGATTTGAAAAAAACAGTTTTAAAAAACCCACTGAAATTTCCTTTAAAAAGAATACGCACGTGGTTTTGTCGGCCTCCAGCCCTTTTAAAAATGACTTTTTCTTTCGGGTGAATGGTTTTTTAAGTCCGGACGCTCTTTATTACTACTCGGACAAGAATCAGAAAATCATTCAGATGAAATCTCTTCCGGGAAAGTTTAATAGCGCTGGGATGGAAGTTCAGCAAAAATGGGCGACCAGTAAAGATGGCACCAAAATACCTTATTTCGTGATTGGGAAATCCGAAGTTCTAAAAAAGGGGAGTGCTCCGACTTTGCTTTATGGCTATGGGGGCTTTGAGGTTTCGTTGACTCCGACCTATAAGCCCGTGGTCGGAAAACTATGGTTGGAAAAAGGGGGCGTTTACGTGATGGCCAACATTCGCGGCGGTGGTGAATTTGGACCGCGTTGGCACCAAGCGGCTTTAAAAACCCAGCGCCAACGGGCCTACGATGATTTTATCTCGGTGGGTGAAAGCCTCATCGAATCAGGTATCACAACTAAGGATCACCTAGCCATTCAAGGAGGAAGCAATGGTGGACTTCTGGTAGGAGCCGTGATGACGCAAAGACCAGACCTTTTTAAAGCTGTTCTTTGCCATGTGCCTCTTTTGGACATGGTTCGTTATTCGCAATTGTTGGCCGGAGCCTCTTGGGTGGGCGAGTATGGAGACCCCAAAAAATCTGCAATGCGAGAGTATCTGTTGACCTATTCTCCGTATCATAATGTGAGCGCTGATAAAAAATACCCGGAGTTGTTTTTGTTGACCTCCACCAAAGATGATCGGGTTCATCCTGGCCATGCCAGAAAGTTTGCGGCAAAAATGTCGGCCTTAGGACACAAAAACGTGCGTTATTATGAAAACACGGAGGGTGGGCATGCTGCGACCGCCAACCTTAAACAAAGAGCGAGAATGCGGGCCCTGACCTACGAATTCTTGTTCAAAACCATCTATTAAATGAATCGTCCCGTCTATTTTTTAGAGGACCGCAGCCCCGATCGAAGCGCGGTCCTATCAACTTGGGTCAAAGGGCTTTTACAGAAAATCAATGAGCCTGAAGAGCGAATCAACCCCCAGGCTTGGGCCGTTTACTGTAATGATCGCAGAATCGATCGGTGGGACAAAAGTATTCGCCCCCGTTCGAAGCTTGTTCTGGCCGCCCAATTTGCACCGCCAGTAGACCTCAGCACAGCTTACGAGGACAGCAAGATTGTGGTTTTAGATAAGCCCGCCGACTTACCAACCCAAAAAACTTTAAAAAACTTTGAAGACAACCTTTACGACCAAGCTCGTCTTTTCTATTTGCAGAGCAAGGCTTTTCCAGCAGGACTTCCCTATGTCGGACTTCATCACCGCTTGGATCGAGGAACTTCGGGATTGGTTTTAATGACCAAACAAAGGCAAGCCAATAAAGAGGTCTCGGACTTATTTAAAAACAGAAAGATCTACAAAGAGTATGTGGCTTTTGTTGAGTGGGGGGATGGATCTCTGCCAGCGAAGTGGCGACAGACAGACCCCATAAAACGAGGGCCGGCTCAGAAAAAAAGGTTTTATTTTAAAGTTGATCCCTCTGGAGAAAGTGCCATTTCAGAATTTCATGTTATTGATTCGGTACCAGAGAAGTATTTTATGTTGGCCTGCTTTCCGAAAACAGGTCGAACCCATCAGTTGCGGGTGCATTTAGCTCACAAAGGACATCCAGTTCTTGGAGACTCTGTTTACGGTCGCAAAGCCACGGCCTCACGTTTGATGTTGCATGCCCGGCAGTTGGAATTCGTTTTTGGCGGTAAAAAGCTTAAGATTGAGTCTCCGTCCCCGCTGAAATTATAGAGTCTTTTTTTGACAAGCCTTCTGGCAATGATTGGAGTCGCCCTGACATTCCTCTAAACAAATTTGCGACAGACTTTCACAGCGCGCCAAGCCTCTTTGCTTCAGCTCTTGATCCATATGTTCGGCCAACGAAGACAGGGCTTTCTGCTGTTGGCATTGATTCACACAGGTTTCTTTTTCAAAGCATTTGATCTGGCAAGGGGCTTGGTAGCCATCAAAGGCGACCTGGTAGGCCGTAAACATTTGGTAGCGCACAGCCGACAATTGGTGATCTTCAGAGCTAGGGCACCGATCATTGGCCTTGGCGCCCATCAAAAAAGCAAAAGTAACTAAGGCAAATATCAAGCTCATTGTGGTGTAACGACTCAATGGACGACTAAAAAAGGCTTGATTCATGATGGCTCTCCTTGCTGACTTAACTCGTCTTCGGTCCTAAGGATTAATGTCTTAAGACCTTTCTCAAACTGAGGCAGCAAAGCCTATCCCTGACCAAAGATTCTAGACCTTTGCGAAAAACCTAAACACTAATTTGCAAATATCGGTTTTAAAACTCGGACCAAAGCGGGCTTTTTAACTAAAATGATAGAGCTTGGCCTAAATACAAAAAGCCTTTCTCGAAGCAAAAAGGCCTTTAAATTTTGGGTGGAAAATAGTGACTTAGAAACTCTGACGATAACCGACGTAGTAGCGACGTCCCAGGGGTTGAAACTGACTGGCGTTGAAGCCACTGGTGTAATCAATAAAGTCTCGGTTGAGTGCAATGTTCACTCGGCTATCAAAAAGATTTTTGACTCCAAAAGACATACTGGCCGTCCACCACGGGATTCTGTAGTTGTAGTTAAAGTCATACATGGTCTGGGTGCGCGTCTGGCCGCGGTTTCCGGTGTCGCCAGGGAGAGTCCTTGCGGCAAATCGATAGCCATGCCGTTGTGTGTTTAAAGACAGGCTGGTGGTGTTTTTCCATTCCATGTCGCCATAGTTTACGAATTCAGAATCTTCAGTGAATTTGGTTTTACGAACCAACATATGAGTTTGGTCAAAGCGCGCGTTTAATTTCATCACTCGACCGAACAATCGAACCGGGCTGTTAAAGGCCGCATTCAAATCAATTCCGCGAATCACTCGTGTCCCCATATTGCGCACGGATGGAAAGCGCGCACCGACGATTTCACCGGAGGAATTTCGTTCCCACGTGACTCCAGCCTGTTCGGCCAAAGCTTCGTCGTCAAAGCCCAAAGACTCGTAGAGGTTGGAGTAGTCAAAGCCGCTGCGTGCCGCCAACATTCCTTCGCCTTCGAAGTTCCATTGGTCGAAAGTGAAGGTCCAATTTTTATTGGGCTGAATCACGGTTCCGAAATTGTAGTTCACCCCTTCTTCTGGACGCAAAGTTGGGTCGCGATATCGAGTCACCGGAATGGTTTTTTCATTACAATTGTTAGGGTCGGGGCAAACCTCGATGTCTTGAAACTGAATGAAATCCCGTTGAATCATGTTTCGAACGCTGGGGGCATTGAAGTTTGTGCCCACTGAAGAACGCAACAAGATTTTATTATTGGGACGAAAGCCGACGGATAGTTTTGGGTTGAAGGTGCTGCCGAAATCCGAGTAAGTGTCACTGCGTCCGGCCAACTGCACTTCTAGCGATTGCAAGGGGTAGGCTACGATCTCCATGAATGCCGAGTTGACGGTGCGGGTGCCTTGTTGATTAGGAAAAAACTGCTGATTCAAAGCCTCTTGGGTCAAGCTGGCATCGTGGACATCGCCAGTCATCTCCCATTGCCCTTCAACGCCGACCGCTAAAGAGACCGGACCACCGGCTCCGTAGACGCTGTTCATGTCAAAAAGTTCACCCGAGGTAAAAAGGCGAGCCGTCGTCATTGAGGCCTCGTAGCCTTCGATGCCTGTGACTCGAGCCGAGTCAAAGGCGTTGGTGTTGCGTCCACCAAATTGATAGTCCGCCGAGTTTTGAATAGTATTGCGAACTTCATTTAAGCTAACCAATCCGTTTTGATGATTTCTCTCTTCCATAGAATAGGCGTAGCTTCCGGAAAGATCCCATTTCCAGGTGTCGAGGTAGTACCCTTCAACTTTGGCTTGGGCCGAGTAGGTATTTTGCAAAACATCAATTTGGCGCGGCCCGACTTCGTCGATAGGTAAAATGGCCACTTCGCCTTGATCCGAACCACTGGTCTGATTGATCAGCTTGTTCGATGTCAGGCTGTTGGTGCTGAGTAGAGCTTGGTCGTTTTGGCGAGAGAAATTAATGAAGCCCGGGCGGCCATAGTCCATTCGTTGCCGACGATTGTACATGCCGACCATTGAAACACTCATATTGCTGTTGATGTCGTAACGTCCACTCATCAGAGTTCCGATGTTTTGGCGAGGATCACGGACGAAATCAATTCCACGGGTGTCGTTGTAGGGGCAGTCGCGATCCGAGCTTTCCACACAGTTGCCTCGGAAAAACGTCGATGGCCCCGCCTCTCCTAGCTGAGAAACGGGAGTAAAAGTGTGTTCGGAGGCTTGCGACACCGTTCTCGCGCCGGGGCGGTAGCCATTGCCAATGTCTTTTTCGGTGAAGCCTCTTTGCTCGACAAATTGAGAGGTCAAGAACCAGTTGCCGCGGCTGTAGCTTTTTCCAAACGCCAACGTGTGATTTTGTTGTAAGCCTTGTCCAATTTCAGGAAGGTTGACTCGTGTTGAATACTCCACTCCGTCGTAATCTTTTTTAGTGATAAAGTTCATCACACCAGCCATAGCGTCCGATCCATAAAGAGCCGAGCTTCCGTCTTTTAAAACTTCGACTCGTTCGATGATGTTGGTTGGGATGTTTTCGACTCCTGTGTAAAAACCACGTCCTGGGTCCGACCCGCCGCCACCTAATTTAGGAATGCGCATTCCATTGATTAAAACCAATGTGCTACCGGCGTGTTGGCCGCGAAAGTTAAAATAACCGTCACGACTGCCGCTGTCCGAGGTGCTAGAGAACATGGGATTCTCGCGCATATAATCAGTCATGGTGTCCACACCAGCCACTTCAAACTCTTCGGAGTCGATGGTCACGATAGGGGAGGGGCCTTCAATGTCGATACGGCGAACATAAGAGCCGGTGACTTCGATTTTCTCGACATTTTTGGTCGAGGGGGCTTCTTTCTTCTCGTCTTCTTTCTTTTCCACCTTTTCCTGTTTGATTGTCAGTTGGGTGGTTTCACTGGCTTCAATCACATCATCGGCCTGGGCCCATGTGGTCGTCGCAAAAATAGAAAACATCGCTAGTAGCAAAAGTTGATACATTCGTTAGTCCCCCGAATTAAGGCCAAGAAGAGGCCCGCTTTTGTTTGTTGGGGGGAAACTTATAAGATGGGGACAGATAGGTAAAGAAAAGAGATTCACAGATCTGTTAAATTTCTGTCAACGCACCAAAGGAGCCTGGAAAAGCCGTTCCTTATGGGTTTTGGGGAATTTCGCTGAAATTTCAGGCTTTTTGGCTTTCAGAATCTTAAATCGAACCCATTCACGGCAAGCCCTGATGAGCCTCCGTGTCAAAGCCTCGATTTATTTTAGAACACAAACGTCAAATTAAAATAAGGAGTAATGCTCGAAAATTTCAGATCGGCGCTGCCGCTAATCCCGTTCACTTCCAAATCACTGTACTCATAAGAGTGGTAGGTTAACTGAGGACCCATGCGGAAGTTTTCAGTCACCGGTACCGCATAGGACACATCGATTTGGTAGCCAGAGACACCAGAGTATTTACCGGACCCGTTGGTGATGTCTTTTTCTCCATAAACATAGAAAGTTCCAGCGACTAAAAAGCCAGCGTTGTAGTACCCCAAGGTGGGTCCTAACAGAGAGTCCGAAGAGTCTGACAACAAGTCGTGATCTTGGATCGAGTATAAACCGCCCACATACAACCCAAAATCAAAAACATAACCGAGTCGTAAATCAATGATGGTTAATTTCGTATCCACCGCCGGAGCCGGACTGATTTCTTGTTCTTGGCTCATATAGGTGATCGAAGGCGTAAAAAGAATTTTGGCTTGTGCCAAAGACGCACAAAACAAACTGATGAAAAGAGTGAATGAGATTTTTTTAAGCATAACGGCTCTCCTGTTGCGCCACAGCGATACTGTACAGACGGGTGAAGGGTCAACGTCGCAATTTTAAAAAATTCAAATCTTGATAATGCCAGAATGTGACGAGGCGTGGTGTTAGATAACGCCAAGTATCAGTTGTTTTTAGTTGAGTGTAAACAGGGCGCTCGCTAGAAAACCCCCTTTGCGGATCTTTTAGGAGACCGTTAGGGATTCATTTTTTTTCAATGGGGTATTCAATATGAAAAAGTTAGGGACACTGATCGTGGCTCTTTTTGTTCTTCCTATGTTTGCATGGGCGCAAGAAGACACCGGCACAGAAACAAAGACAACAACTGAGGCTCCTACAGAAGCAACTACGGACGCTGTCGAAGCGACAGAAGAGATGCAACAAAAGGCCTCGGGCAGCAAAGTTGAAAAAATCCAAGTGACTGGGTCCCACATTAAACGCATTGATGTTGAAGGGCCATCCCCAGTTTTAACCCTCGATCGCGACTATTTGAACAACACGGGTTACAATTCAGTTGGAGATGTGTTGCGAGATACTACAGTGGCCTCCTTAGGTGGGCTTCGCGAATCGGCTCTTTCGGGTGGAGCGGCGACGGGGGCCTCTACAACTTCTCTTCGTGGCTTTGGGGCCGGAGATATCTTGGTTCTTCTCGATGGTCGACGACTACCAACCATTGGTGGTGGAACCTCTGTTGACCTTAACTTGATCCCGATGTCAGCCATTGACCGTATTGAAATCCTCAAAGACGGAGCCTCTGCCATTTATGGTTCCGACGCTTTGGGTGGAGTCATCAATTTCATCACCAGAAAAAATATGGATGGCGGTAGTATCATGATCCAACAATCGGTCCCTGAAGAAGCGGGCGGTAACAAAACCGATGTGGTCGGGACCTATGGTAAGACCGGAAGTAAATATTCTTTTTTGAGTGTCTTACAATACAAGAAAAATGAAAAGATTTGGGTTCGCGATCGTGACTTTGCGGGTCCTCGTCTTGAAGACTTCAGTGTTTTTGGGTCTCCCGGGAGTTGGAGTGACGATGATGGTGCCACTTTCAATGCGGGTGGTAATGCTGACCCTTGCCCCGCGGGTCAAAATGATAATGGAATTTGTCGTTTTAATTATGGTCCCTTTATGCAAATCATTCCAGACACCGAGCAGTTCAGTGGGTTGCTCAACGGGACCTATGATATTAATGAGTCAGTTAAGTTGAACGCCCGAATGGTTTACGTTCACCGTGAAGTCAACGGTCAGTTGGCGCCACCACCGGATCGATTTTTCGACAATACTGAAATCCCAGGTGGACAAGACACACGCGTGCCACAAAATACTTTTAATAATATTTGGAACGCTGGGACGGCTGGAGGCCCCGTTACCGTCTTTTATCGATTGGTTGATGAAGCCGGGCCTCGAGTCAGCGAAGTGAAAACAGACACCTACGCGGTGGATTTAGGAGCCAGTGGGTACTTTTTAGACTCTTGGGAGTGGAATGTCTCCACGAACTATGGGTTTTCTCAGACTGGAAACAAAGGGGTCAGTGGTTTCGCTGTCCGTTCAGAACTACTATCTCTAGCCAACTCTGGAAACTTCAATCCCTTCGCGGCGCCCGGAAATAAAGACAATATTAGTTCAGCCTTTTACCAACCCCTTGAAGAGGTTCAATCTTCTATTGGAGGAGTACTGGCAAGTGCAACGGGTGAGTTATTTGACATGCCCGCAGGCCCCTTGTCTCTCGCTGTGGGTGTTATGTCGAACTGGCAAACCTATGAAGAAGGTGCTGATGCGATTACCGCCGGGCAGGATCAGTGGGGTGGTGGGACAGCCAGCACTGGGCGAGGAACCCGAGACTTTCAATCGGCTTACATGGAATTTTCTATTCCGCCTTTTCGAGGCATGGAAGTTCAAGCGGCAGGACGTTTTGATAATTTTAGCGACTTTGGTTCAACGGTGAACCCCAAGTTGGCGTTTCGCTACAAACCGGTCAATATGTTGATTTTTCGAGGCTCTTGGGGCACTGGGTTTAAAGCACCAGCGTTAAGCAGCCTCTATGGAGACACGTCCCTCACGTTTCCACAAGCCACTGATCCCATTGCAAACGAGTCGAAGCAGTTTCCTACAGTGGGAGGAGGAAACCCCAATCTTAGAGAAGAAACCTCTGAATCCTTTAATATCGGGGCGGTGATTGAACCCTTCAAACGTTTTACCTTTACGGTGGATCACTACATTGTGAATCAAGACAGCATCGTCTCTAATTTGGCGACTGGCGGAGGGTTGCGAGACATCTTTCGTGCCGAGCAACAGTTTGGGAACTCTTACCTTAATGGTTTTGGAATTGACGTGCAGCGGGTTTCTCCTAACGGACCCATCTCAACAATCGTCGCTCCCAATGTGAACCTGTCTAGGAGAGAAATTAAAGGTTTGGACTTCCGAGCGGCTTACGCACCCAACCTGTTTGGGTCTTGGAATTTGAATCTGGTTGTTGATCACTCGGTTCTGCTTGAAGTGATCGAAGAGCCTTTCCCTGGTCTAGGTAAAGAAAACCGATCAGGCTTCCAAGGCTATCCTTTTTGGAAGAACTACGTCACTTTGGGGATCAACAACTCCAACCAATCTTTTAATTTTATTGTTAAGACGATCGGTGAGCAGAACGCATCCATCGAGTCTATTGACCCGGGCGCCTTTGGTAAAACTCGCGATCATACAGAGGTGGATTTCCGCTATTCTTACAACCTCCCGTGGCAGGGCATCGTAGCTGTTGGGGCTCTCAATATTTTTGGTACGGAGCGACCCTTGTCTGTGGACAATGGAACCAGTGGCGCCGGCTACCTCAACGCAGAGATTTATGACCCTGTTGGACGAGCTTATTACGTCAATTACACCCAGAACTTCTAGTTTTAGAATTATTTTTAAGAATCTTACAAGGCCACCGCAGCAACCCTCCGGTGGTTTTTTTGTATCTGAGGGGAATTTCCTCCTCAAAATTGCTTAAATTTTAGTGATCCGTGAATTTTCGACAGGGGTGTTTCAGAAATCATTCAAATCCTTGATTCCCTCGACCTTTGGAGGGTAGGATGCGCTAGTGAAAATTCGAGGGGTACTATGAATAGTTTACAAAAAAGACAGATGTTAAAGACAGTAAGGTTGGCGCTATTAGCGTTTACAGCCATGTTTGTATTGGCCTTTTTAGGGACACTTGAGAAAGCCAATGCCCAAGAAAAAAAGCTGAAAGACACCCAAGGTGAGCAGATGCAGGTGGACACCGCCGCACGTGATCATCAGCAACGGGTTTCAACAACAGCTGACAAAACCAAAGAGATCATCGATGAGTATCGAGCTACGCTCAGACAAATCGAAAATACGAAGATCTATAATGAGCAGCTTCGTCGATTAATCGATTCTCAAAAGAAAGAAATGGTTTCGATGCGAGCTCAGATCGAAGAAATCAAAACCACCAACCAAGAAATCTTTCCTCTCATGCATCGCATGATTGGCAACCTAGAAGAGTTCATCAAGTTGGATGTGCCTTTCTTGCCTGACGAAAGATCCAAGCGCCTGTCCCAAATCAAAGAAACAATGGATAAAGCCAAAGTTTCGACTTCTGAAAAGTTTCGTCGAGTGGTTGAAGCCTATCAGATTGAAAACGAATATGGTCGAACCATCGAGGCCTATCGCGGTTTACAAGAAGTGGACGGAAAAGAACTCACCGTTGATTTTCTTCGTACGGGTCGTATCAGCTTGGTTTATCAAACCCTGGACGGCAAAACCCAAGGGTATTGGAATCAAAAAGATCGTAAATGGGAAGCCCTTTCCAGTAGTTATAGAAAATCCATCCAACAGGGTCTTAAAATGGCGCGCAAACAAGCAGCTCCAAACTTAATGACACTGCCTGTTCCAGCTCCAGTGGAGGTGCAAGTTGAAACTCTTTAAATCATTACTCATTGTATTCTTACTTGTTCCATCTTTAGCGCAAGCGGCGACTTTGGATGAGCTTCTGCAAAAAGTTAAAAATGAAGCCGTCACTCAGACTGCTGAATTTAAAAAGCGTGAGGCTGAATTTATCAGTGAAAAAAACAAACAGACGGCTTTGTTGCAAAAAGCAAAAGCGGAGCTAGCGGCTCTTGAAAAAGAAACCGTTCGCTTGACTCAAACTTTCGAATCCACTGAAAAAGAACTGGCAAAAGTTGAAGAAGAACTGAACTTGGCGATGGGCACACTGGGCGAGATGTTTGGTGTGGTTCGTCAGGTCGCAGGAGACCTGAAAGGTCAAATCCAAAACTCAGTGGTTTCGGCCCAGATTCGTGGTCGCGAGGTTTTTGCTGCTGACTTGGCAGAAAGTAAAGCCCTTCCTAATATTCCTAAACTTGAGCGTCTTTGGTATGAGCTTCAGCGCGAAATGACAGAGACGGGTAAAACCACTCAATTTAAAACCACAGTTGTTCGATCCGATGGTGAAAAACAAGAGCAGATGGTGACTCGTATTGGAGCCTTTAACCTTGTTAGTGAAGGTGACTATTACAACTACCAAACTTCAACCGGTCAAATCGTAGAGTTGGGTCGTCAGCCCTCATCTCGTTTTACCAGCATGATCGATGACGTGACGGGCGCCAAAGGCACTTACGAGGCCTTTGCAATCGATCCATCACGTGGATCTTTGCTTTCGATGTTAGTGCAGGCTCCCAGTTTCACCGAGCGTTTGCAGCAAGGTGGCCTGGTTGGTTATGTGATCATTGCGCTTCTCTTTTTAGGGATTGGGTTGGTGATTGAGCGAATCAAGACCTTGAAAACTGAAGGCGATAAAATCAAAGCCCAAATGACGACAACGACGGCCAATGGCGACAATGCATTAGGGAAAATCATGATGGCCTACGAGTCGAACAAGGCGGCCGATCTTGAAACCCTTGAGTTGAAAATGGACGAGGCTATCCTAAAAAGCACACCGCCTTTGGAAAAAGGAATCGGCACCATCAAGATTTTGGCGGCAGTCGCCCCTCTTTTGGGTCTACTTGGAACCGTCACGGGGATGATCGCCACTTTCCAATCGATCACTCTGTTTGGAACCGGCGATCCGAAGTTGATGGCGGGTGGTATTTCCCAAGCCCTGATGACAACAGTTCTCGGCCTTGTTTGTGCCATTCCATTGTTGTTGCTTCATAACGTTGTGGCCAACAAATCAAAAGCTTTGGTGCAAATTCTAGAAGAAGAAAGTGCTGGAATGATCGCTTCTCGCGCCGAAAAGGGTAAGGCCTAAGGCTTATGTTTTTAATCGAAACAATCGACGTCATTCGAGACTTTTTAGAGCGTGGGGGGGATGTGCTTTGGCTTATCTTCTTCACCCTAGTCTTGCTTTGGGGGTTGATCATCGAAAGATTCATGTATTTTAAAAATGAATTTCCAGAAGATCGTCAACAAGCCATTGCAGCCTGGACGGCTCGTAAAGACCGCTCCTCTTGGTATGCCCATAAAATCAGGCAGGCCGAGATTTCAAAGATGGCCACCAAACTGAAAAGCAATATCTCTATCATCAAAATGTTGGTGGCGATGTGTCCTTTGATGGGCCTTTTGGGAACGGTCACTGGTATGATCGCGGTTTTTGAAGTAATGGCCCAAACCGGAACCGGAAACGCGCGATTGATGGCCTCAGGGATATCTATGGCCACGATTCCGACCATGGCTGGGATGGTAGCGGCCCTTTCAGGACTGTATTTTGGAAGCTTGCTAGAATCCAAGGCGAAGAAAGAACAACAAAAATTTGCCGACGCTTTGCCATTGAGCTAGAGCGCACTTGTTAAGGATGAAACTATGAGTAGACGAAGAAGAAAAAATCAGGAAGAGGACGCAGGCATTGATTTAACACCGATGTTGGATGTGGTGTTTATCATGTTAATTTTCTTTATTGTGACCACGTCTTTTGTGAAAGAGTCCGGTCTGGACGTTAACCGTCCGTCGGCTTCAACGGCGAAGAAAAAAGAAAGAGCCTCAATACTTGTGGGGATTTCGCAAACCGGAGACATTTGGATTCAAAAGCGTCGGGTCGACATTCGATCGGTGCGAGCCAATATTGAAAGGTTACATGCAGAAAGCCCCGAGGGCACAGTTGTGATTCAGGCTGACAAAATGTCTGAGACAGGAATTCTTGTGCAGGTAATGGATCAAATCCGATTGGCGGGCGTTGAGAGTATCTCAGTGGCTGCTTCTCCGGGTGTTGGCGAATAGAGGAGATTGAATGGGTGCATTGAAAATTGACCCAATTATTAAATCCGTTGGTGGTTTTTTTAAAACCAACAAGTTTGTTTCGTCCGCAGGGTCGGGACTTTTGGTAACATTGTCTTTGTTCTACTTGATGTCCCAGTTGATCTCGGGTGGGGCCGATTTGAATCGCTCCGACGATTCGGAAAATTTTATAGAATTCGTCCGCATAAAGAAAGACAGTATGGTGCAAGAGCGGAAAAGGCAGCTACCAAAAAAGCCGCCAGAGCCTAAAAAGCCACCACCGCCACAGAAATTGTCGTTGGCGGCCACGCAACCCACTAAACCTCAAATGAATATGAAGCTGCCTAAGCTCAGCACCTCTCTTAAAGGCAACGGCCCCTATTTGGGGGGAGCCGGAACCGGAGGAGCAGGGAATATGCTCACGCCGATAGTTCGGATTGAGCCTCAGTTTCCAAGAAAAGCGGCCATGCAGGGGATCGAAGGCTTTGTGGTCTTGGCTTTCGAAGTGACCGAAAGTGGAACTGTCGACAATGTGCAAATTGTGAATTCTAAACCGCGAAGAATTTTTGATATGGACGCAAAACGCGCGGTACTGAAGTGGAAGTACAAACCCCAAGAAGAGGATGGAAAGCCGGTTCGTGTGGCCCAGAAAGTCCAGTTGGATTTCAAACTCACACAGTAAAAAGGGGACGCAATGGGATCGATCGTTAAATTAATTATTTTATTAGGAACAATGCTGTCCGTGACTTTCGCGATGGCGGCTATTGATAAAGAAGAACTAAAAAACCGAAGTTCGGCCTTGATTTCAAAGGGAACCCATCGACGTCTGTCGCGGGCCCATGAACTCATGGCAAAAGATAAAACTACGGAAGCTATCGAAGTTCTTAATCGTCTGATGAAAACCACGGCTGATCGGCCTCATGAAAAAGCCCAGGTGATGCAGGCTATGGGATTTGCCTATGCTCAAAAAGATGATTTTAAAAACTCGATTAAATACCTGCAAGGGGCTATTGATTTAAAGTCTCTTCCCTACAGCCCGACCTTGTCGACAATGTACACCATCGCTCAGGTTTATGTGGCCCAAGAAAAATACGATATTGGCTTAACAAAGATAAACGAGTGGTTCAGTGTGGCCGATGAGCCCAGCCCCGATGCTTATGTTTTGAAAGCCACGATCCTGGCGCAAAAGAAAAAGCGTTCAGAGGCTTTAGCACTTGTGACTAAGGCCATTGATATGACAGAGAAACCTAAAGAATCATGGCTCGCCTTTGCGGTCGCTATGAATTACGAACTGGAGAAATTTAAGGAGGCGGGACGCCTTCTTGAAAAGCTAACCGGAATGTTTCCAGAAAAGAAAAAATATTGGAAGCAATTGACCGGTGTTTACTTGAATCTGGAAATGAACGAGAAAGCGCTGGCGACCATGGAGTTGGCCGAAAAGGGGAGTTACCTGGAGCAGGACTCCGAAATCATGAACCTGGTCAGCCTTTTCATCTACGGAGGCATCCCACTGAAAGGCGCTCGACTTCTTGAAAAATCTTTGGCTGATGGCTCGGTAAAGAAAACTCAGAAGAACTATGAGATTTTGGGTGACGCTTGGGCGCAAGCTGAAGAAATGGAAAAAGCCCTGGTTGCTTACGAGAAGTCGTCCCAGATGGCCAAAGATGGTCGTATTTTCGCAAAGCAAGGCCGCATTTACCTTGAGCAGGAAGATTGGAAGAAAGCCGACGAGTTTTTAACCAAGGGCTTGGAGAAGGGAAGCATAAAAAGTCCACAGCATGTGCACATGGCTTTAGGTGTAGCTCGTTTCAATCAACAGAAATTTGAATCCGCCACGGCGGCTTTTATCAGTGCGAAAAAAGCATCGAAGGACGTGCAAAAGCAGGCTGATCAATGGATTAGCTTTGTGAAGGCAGAGGATATGCGCTTGCACCCGGATAAATTCGCCAACCAAGAAGAAGGCGAAGACGAAGCCGTCGAAACCACCACTCTCTAATGGTTGCCAGGGCGGGCTTCTAGCCTCCAGAGGCTAGCGCCAAAGCAAAAAAAAAGCCTCAGATCTGAGGCTTTTTTTATTATATAGGGCTAATGAAAACCGCGCTATTTACTTTAGCTCTTTATGGAGCGTGTGTTTCTTTAAGTTAGGATTGTACTTCTTTTTCTCTAGACGCTCAGGATGGGTTTGGAAGTTCTTTTTGGTAGTGTAACGAGAAGGAGGCTGGCCCAATTTGCGAGCTTCTGTGCATTCCAACGTGATGATTCTTACTTTGCCTTTTTTAGCCATAATTCAGTCCTTTTCTTACAAAAACGAAGGTCAGGATATAACACGCTCCACCAGTACCGACAATAAAAACTTCACTTTTAGCCTAGCATCCAATACCTACAGGGGATGAGCCAATCCTTAGATGTTCCTGCAATTCTTGATATCACACGTAAAGCTGGGGAATTACTAAAAAAACTAAGCCTCGATCCCAAGATGCGCAAGCCTCAAAAAAAGCCTGATGGAAGCCCTGTGACCCCTGCTGATGAAGCCGTCAGCGCCTTTATTGTCCAGGCTTTGCGCCCCCTGGGCTACCCTGTGATCAGCGAGGAGGCGCTTCCAGAGGTGCCTCCCGAGCCGGGGTCTTCCTACTTCTTGGTCGACCCCTTGGATGGGACCAAATACTTTGCCCGCGGCGAGGACGAGTTCGCGATCTGTGTGGGCTTTCTCCAGAATGGGAAGCCTCACATGGGTGCGATTTATGATCCGACCAACAGTCGGCTGTATTGGGCTGTTAAAGGCCAAGGGGCCTATTGCGATGATCTCAAAATCGGCCACCCCGGGGTCAAAGGTGATCTTCGGGTCTTCTCCAGCGGATTTCATAAGCGCCCTGAGAAAGAAAAGGTTGTTAAGGCTCTACAAATTGGTGAGATTCTCGAAAAAGGTTCGGCTCTAAAGTTTTGCGACATTGCCAGTGGAAAAGCGGATTTGTATCTGCGTTTTGGACCGACCAGTGAATGGGACACGGCCGCCGCCCAAGTTCTTTTGGAAGAGGCAGGTTGTGCCCTTTACGAAGTGAAAACCTTGGATGTGATGACCTATGGTAAACAGAACTACCTCAACAAAGGGGTCTTGGCGGGGCATCAGTCTCAAATGCAAAAAGTTGTGGATTTGCTGGGGCCCATGGGGCCTTTCAAAAAACAGAAATAGGAGACCTCTTGGATAACGAAACCACTTTCGAAACCTTAAAGAAGCAAGTTCAACATTTTTGCGAAGAACGTGGCTGGGACCCCTATCACAATGGAAAGGAGTTAGCCATTGGTGCGGTGACAGAAGCCTCTGAACTTTTGGAGCACTTTCGTTTTCAAAGCTCCTCGCAAGTGGAAGAGATTCTAAAAAACGAAGACAAGCGGCAGGCCATTGGTGAAGAGTTGGCGGATGTATTGTTCTTTTTGCTACGCTTTTCTCAGCGCTACCAGTTTGATCTCAGTGACTGCTTTGCCCGGAAGATGCAGAAAAATGACCGTAAGTACCCAGCGGATCAGTTTTTTGGGCAGAATCACAAATCGGATATCAGCGGGGAGTAAGGTTCTATGATCTATGAACCCTTGTTTGAAAGCTCACTTTCGATGGTGATTTCAGTGGTATTATCTTGTGCTGTCATCTTGTTGCCGGTGTTGATTTATCTAAAAAGGCAAAATGAAAAGGTCAAATATTCGGTACCTAAGGTTGACGAGGGAATCGATCACGCGGAATTGGAAAAAGCCGAAGCCGCGGTCAAAGATGTGGATCTTTTGCAGGAGCTTCATAAAAAATACACGCATTTGCAAAGTTTTGCCTCCATCAACGGTCACGATCGATCCACAATGACAACCTTGATCGTTTATTTAAAAGAAAAGGGTATTGACGCTGATTTTTATTTTAGCCAATCCTATATGGTGGGTTTCGGAAGTATGACCTCGGGGATGGGTGAGTACTTTCTGTTTGTCGACCCCGAAAAAGCCGACGAGGCACTTCGAGTGCTAGACTCCTATTTTGGAAAGTCTTAATTTTTAGAGGTGAAGCACAGAGCGGTGTTCAAAAGATTTTTCTCTTCGTCCTAAAGATTTCGGGGGTGGCGGATCAATTTGGCTAGCGGTCTCTTCCGACATCCGGTGGTGGGACTCCGTAAACCTCACCTGATAGCCAACAGGCTTAGGCTAAATCTTTGAGGCGGCGGATTTCAGCGAAGACTTGCCAGTCTTCGGCCTGCTCCCTATCTATCGCCTTGCGAATGTCGGGGTCGTCCCATTTCAAAAAAGGATTGTGCTCTTTTTCGAACTTCAATGTGGTGGGGACGGTAGGAATCAGATTTGTTAATTGGTCTTCAATCTTCGGTTGAAGTTCGGCCAATCGACGATCCTTCGGAAAGAGACTTCTCGCAAAAACTAAGTTTTGCAGAGTGTACTCGTGAGAGCAAAACAAAACTGTTTGCTCTGGCAGATCACGAACCCGTTTAAGGCTTTTATACATTTGTTGAAAAGTTCCTTCAAAGACGCGCCCACATCCTAAGGAAAAAATAAGATCGTTCGAAAACAACAGATGAAGTTCTGGGAAGTAAAAAGCGCAGAGTCCTAAAGTATGGCCGGGAAGAAAGAGAATCTGCATCGAGTGCCCGAAAACTTGCATCTTTGAATCGGCGAAGTAAGATTTTGAGAGAGGGGGCAGTCTTTTTCGATCACCTTCAAAGCCTACAACCTCGCAGTCGTGGATTTTTTTTAAACTTTGGGTGGCATTGGTGTGATCTGGGTGGTGATGCGTGAGGAATATGGCGTCAACTTGTAATTGATGTGCGGCAATTGTTTTTTGAATCGTCTCTTTTTCCCCAGGGTCTATGATAATGGCTCGGTTTCCTTTGGCGATGATGTAATTGTAATTGCGATAGGTGTTCCAAAGCGTGGGCGTTTGGTAGATGACAAGGTCTGCAAAAGAGTGGGTGTAAAAATCCTTCATTTAATATTCAATCGGTTGCTAATCATGGCCTCAACATCGGGTTTACAGGTCCCGCAACCAGTGTTGGCAGATGTTCGTTTGCGAACTTCTTCAACGCTGTGAGCACCATAAACAATCGCTCGGTCGACTCTTTCGGTGGTGATCTTGCGACAATGGCAGAGCTCTTCGTGTTCAATTGGGATGTTCCATTGGTCTTGGATCGTTGCAACCACCTCTCGCCATATCACCGACCCGTGATCATTCCCGGGTGGGGGCAGAAGGTTGGTGATGTCCCCTTGTAGTTTCGACTTCATTTTTTGACTAAGAACAAGGAAATCCAAACAGCCTTTGCATTTCATACTCACGCCGAGGATTTGCCCCTCTTGAATAGTCAAACTGAGATCCAGGCTTTCGCGACCCGGTTCAGACCAGCGGATTGTTTTCGTCATAAGCGTATTTTATCAGAAAATCGCTAGAATGGGGTGTGACCTTGGGAGAGTTTTTCGTTGCGTCATAAATTGGTCAAAGAAAGAGACAAAAAGCTGTGGCTCCGCTTTTAGGATGTGTTATTCAGAGAACATGTTGTCAGAAAATGATCAAATGTTGGATAGCACTCGCAAGCAGGCCCTTTATCTGTGGGCTGGACTTTGTTTATCAATGACTCTGTTCTATGTCCAAAGTCAGATTGTTTTTGTCAAAACCGAGCCTTTGCCGTCGTCCCGCTTAGAGTGGATCATTAGTATTTTAGGTGTGATCACTTTTATTTTGGGTTGGGTGTTTTTTAAAAATTATATAGCCATTCGAAAAAATCGCATTTTGAAAATGCCTTTGCGAGATCGTAAACAAAGTCTACTCATTGCCATTGTTTTGCAATATGTTTTGTTTGAAACCTTGGGCCTTTATGGGGTTCTACTTTCGGTGTGGACGCAAAGTGGACTGAAAGCGCTACCCTTTATCGCTTTTGCCTATTTGGGTTTTTATCGAAGTTTCCCGAAAAAAGATTTATTCGCACCTTTTTTTAAGTGATCGAATCAAGCGTCAGCTTTTACCAAAAGGCGGCGCATCGCCTCTAGAACCTGTCCTTTGAGTTCTTGGTAGTGCCCCTGCATGGGTGCGCCAGAAGCGTAGTGGTGACCTCCGCCTCCAAAAGTCTCAGCAATCGACAGGATGGGGAACTCCCCTTTGCTGCGCAGACTCAACTTATGGATATTGGGAGAGTCTTCACGAAAGACCGCGGCCGCCCGCACCGATTCAATGTTCATGATCATATCAATGAGGTCGCGACTGTCATCAATATCTAATCCCATCGCATTCAGGTCTTCAGTTTTGATATGTAAAATGGCCAGTTGTTCGTTTTCAAAAAACTCCACATTGGATAAAGCTTGTGCGATAAACTTTAGTTTGGGGGCTGTGAAATTGCCAAACAAACAACGATGGACTTCGGCCGGATCTTTTTCAAATTTAAGCAGCTCAATGCAAACCTCATGGGAGCGTGGTGAGTTGCGCACATACCGAAACAGTTGGGTGTCAAAAACAATGCTGGTGTAAAGGGCGCGAGCAATGTTGGCATCCAGTGGGATCTGCAGGTCCCGAATAATATCATAGGCCAACTCGCCCGTGCTTGCGGCGCGAATATCAATAACTGAGCCGGGGGTGGGTGCAGGGCCTTCTTGCAGCACCGGGTGATGGTCAACAAAGACAATATCTTTACAGGATTTCTCAAGCTCTTCATAAAGAGGTTCAATCAAGCGCCGATCGTTGGTGTCAAAAACTAAAGCCAAATCAGGTTGGCCGATTGGGTCGAAGGAACCGTCGAAATATTGAATGTACTCGTCAGGTTTAAGGTAATCATATTTCTTGGGTGTCCCATCCACATTAAGAATGCGAACATTTTTACCCACCTTATTAAGGGCGTGGTAAATCGCCAGTTCAGACCCCAAACCATCCCCATCACACTGACGGTGGGTCGTTAGAAGTATAGAATTGGCTTTCTGAATTTTTTCCGCGAGCTCGATTTTCATATCCTAAAGGGTACATGAGATTGGAGGACAAGGAAAGTCCTTTAAATAATCTCAAAACGGAACTTTCTTTGTAAATTAAAAGGTTTAACTCAGTCCGAAGTAGGGCATTGCAAGGGTAGCCAGACCAAGGAATGACATGAATCCAAAAATGTCGGTGACAACAGTAACGATCACTCCCGATCCTACGGCAGGGTCGCGATTGAGGTGCTTCAGCATAATGGGGACACTGACTCCGGCAATGCAGGCGACAAAAGATGTGGCGATCATGGAGAAGCACATAACAAGTCCGACCAGCATACTGTAGCCAAGGTCACTTCGGAGCAAGTAGATTGCGACGCCAGCGACACTGCCGGTGATAAAACCCAGGGTGGTGCCAACCATAGTTTCTCTTAACATGACCAACTTTTTGCTGATGTATTGAAAGTCATTGACCGCCAAACCGCGAGTGGTCACGGTCAGAGATTGAATGGCCGCGTTGCCACTGGTGCTGGTCACAATGTTTTTAGTGACGGCAAGAATAACCAATTCTCCTAAAATCCCTTCGAACATATGAAGTACGAAACTGGCGGCTCCTGCTAAAACTAGATTCAGCAACATCCACGGTGTTCGACTGATTATTTTTTGTGACATCGAAGAGTAAACTCGGTCACTTTCTTGTAGACCAGCGCTCGCGTAGATATCAGCCGTGGCTTGTTCTTCGATAATGTCGAGGACGTCGTCGACCGTAATAATTCCTAGGATCTTTCCTTGCTCATCCACCACCGGTAGCGCAATAAAGTCGTAGTGACTGACCAGTTGAGCCACGTCTTCTTCGGGCATTGCTGGGTGAACGGTGACAATCTCTTTTTTAGCAATATCGTATATTTTGGTCTCAGGCTCGGAGATCGCCAAGTCCCGCAAGGAAACAACACCGGTCAAACGTTGATCGTCGGATACACAATAGATGTAATAAATGCTTTCCTCTTTGGATTTTCGTCGAATCAACTCGAGGCCCTCTTGGGTGGTCAACTCGGATGACAGGGTGAAAAAATGGGAGTCCATAATTCGACCCGCCGAATCCTCGGGAAAATTGAGGAACTGCAAGAGCTTTTCTTTTTTGTCCTCAGAGAGGTTCACCAGCAGAGGGTTATGACGAGCATGGTCAACAAACTGCAAAATATAGGAGCCATCGCTTATGGAGCTGTGCTTCAAAATTCTCGCCATTTTCTCATCATCGATGTCCTCAAGAAGTCCACCAAGTTGAGAATCAGGGATCTGGACGAGAACCGCTCCAGCCTTGTGCACCGTGATCAGTGCTTCAATAAGTCGCCGTTTTTCCATTTTGGTCAATTGAGTGAGGTAAGAGGCCAGATCAGCGGGCTCGACTCGCTGAATGATGGACTTCAAAGGGCGCGAGTTCCGGCCAACCAACAGTCTTTTCAGAATGGCTTTGTTGGTCGGATTAAGCTTCATCCTCTTCCCCTTGATCACGAACGGTATCGACTGTTTTACTATAATGACTTCTTTAAATCATTGCTAGGAATAAAGTCTTTCGCTATAAACGGAGTTTCTTTTGCAATTCTAGAAATTGCCCTAGAGGACGAACAAGGGAGTCAGAAATGTCTACATCTTTACCACTGACGCTTAAAGGGAAAGAGATGCTTGAAGCTGAGCTCAAGGACTTAATTTACACTCAGCGCCCTGATGTTATTAGGCAGATCGAAGAAGCTCGCTCCCATGGGGACCTTAGTGAGAATGCCGAATACGACGCTGCTAAAGAAAGGCAAGCCCTGGTCGAAGGTCGAATCCAAGATATCCAAGGCAAGTTAGCGGGTGCTGAAGTCGTAGACACGTCGAAGATCCAAAGTGAAACCGTGGTTTTTGGCACCAAAGTCCGAATGATGGACTACGAAGTCGACAAAGAAGTGACCTATCAGATTGTGGGTGTCGATGAGGCCGATGTTAAAAAAGGTCTGATCTCAATTTTATCGCCGATCGCTCGCGGTTTGATTGGGAAGAAAGTAGGAGATGTAGCCGTTGTTTCTAGCCCCAAAGGGGAGAAGGAATACGAAGTCTTAGAATTGATTTTTGAATAAATGATTAAGTGAGGAAAAGTGGCGAAGCCGTCGGCAAGACCCGTTCGTAAACAAGACATTCATTTTAGGCGTTCTCTTTTTCGTTTCACTCTTACTTTCGTTTTTGTTTTTGTTTTGGGTCTCTTGTCTCGAGTCTTGCTGCAAAACTATCCCCTCAAAGAAAAGCTTATTGAAAAGATTGATTGGCCTGCAAAGTACGATTTAAAAATCGATCAAGTGGACTGGAGTTTTCGGTCTGGGCTCACCCCCGTTGTCGGGATTACCATAAACAGAATCGACCTCAGTGAAAAAAAATGCGCTTTCCGAAAACTCAGTGGGCAAGATCTTTTGTTCCGTTTAGACCCTTGGCGACTTCTCACCGGCCAACTTCAATTGGGTCATGTCGAAGTGGACTATCTGGAAGTCTCGACGACTGCCAATTGTGAATCAGAAGAGAACGAGTTGAGCGCAGTCAGTGCCTCCGAGCCACCTGACCGAAAAGGCGACAGCGGAACGTCGACCAAGCCTGCCCTCGTCCGCCGGCACAGGTTCGCCAAAAATATTTTTAATCAGGTAGAAATTTTAAAAAATAAAAAGCCACTCAAAAAAATGTCCATCCGAAATTTTTTAGTGAATTTTCAGGAAGCTTCGGGAGTTTCTTGGTC
>CAYGNH010000001.1:333555-395294 GCA_964351315.1 uncultured Pseudobdellovibrionaceae bacterium | reverse complement strand
CCACCGAAGCGGGCGGCGGTGGTGGCGGCGGAGGCGGTGTCGTGATCATTCATGCAGTTGGAGAATTCAGTCTTGGTGATCTTCCGTCTTCAAACTTTGGACGCATTCTGGCCTCCGGAGGACAAGGTGGGGGATCCACCGTGGCCGGTGGTGCTGGCGGCGGCGGCGGCGGCGGTTCGGTTCGGATTTTTGCAGGTGCCAACATTGAAATGTTAAATACAGTTGGATCTGGGGCCGGAGTTGCCAACCTTGGAACGGGTGGCTCCAATGTTCCTACAGACAATGGTGGAAGCGGAGGACCTGGCCGTAACTGGTACTCCAGTACAATCGGCGGATACAACACTGTTCTCGGTGGTGGAGGCGGATACTACACGCCAGTGGAAGAGACAATCACGCCAGGAGACGTGCAATTCACATCAGAAACGGAGACCGCTGAATCCATAAGTTTCGATTTACAAAACACTCGACCTATTTTCAATGGGATTTCGACAACCCCGGTCTCCTCGGATTTTTTAGTCGAAATTGCTGGAAGTGATGATGATTTTATAGTCGATGATACCGGTTGGACGACCGATTTGTCGATTTTAAATGGTAAGCGATACTTTAAGTTAAGAGTGGCGATTTCGACCACGAATGTTTCAGCGCCAGACATGTTGAGTGCCATCACTGTCAACTACACCCCTGGCGTTAAAACCGATTATGACTTTGCAGCCACAAGTTGCGGTCGAGTGAATAAAAAGGGACCATCTTCTGGCTGGTTTTTACTTGGTTTTCCATTTCTTTTGGCCTTAATATTGCGCCGACAAAAAATTTAAAACTCCCAGCCTAGAAGCAAGTAGGAATCCATCAAAAGGGTGGATTGGGCGTCTCCGTTTAAATATATAACTTCAATTTCCATCCCGACCTTTAGGGATTCGAGGAGAATAGGATAAAGAAAGCGCTGGCTGGTTGAGCCTCCCCATTGATTGTTGCCGGCGATCATTGCAAAATTCGCAACCCATTGTACAGAAGATAAGTTTGTTGTCCTATCAACTGAAATTCCATAGCTCCATTCTTGCTCAATGCCGACTTGTTCGAAACTTTGCCTCTTTAAAGTTGGCAGGTTAGCGAGCCAAAACCCAAAACCCCAAGCAGTGGTTTGAGGAGACCAACTAAGATGATTCACCCATGTTTGTGTTTTAACGTTGGGCTGAAATGGAAACGCAGATTTTGGTTCCGGCTCGTACTCCAGTTGATAAAACTTACTGTACCAACGTAAGACTGAAGAGCGGCTTAAATAAATTTGCGTTTCTAGACCGAACGAAAGAGGACTAAAGCCAGATAGCTTCGCTTTCGTTTGACCATTTTCTTTGAAGTTTTTTAAACCGTAGCCAGGTTGATAGAAAAAAGACGCCGACTTAAAAATCTTTCGCGGAGGAAGCGGGGGCTGTGATACTGCTTTTTCGGGCGAATTCGATTTTTTTTCAATCTTTTCCACGGGTTTTTCTACAGGTTTTAAGGCTTTCACAGTTTTCACTTTTCTTTTTTTAATTTTCAAAGACGCTGCTGTTGTTGCTTTGGGTTTTACCATTTTATTAGGATTCGCCAGAACGTAATCCCAGTCGACCACGGCAGGCTCGGTGAAGAGTCCCATTCGTCCCGACCGATCACCAGCCGCCACTCGCCAGTAATAGGTGGCGGTCTCATCAAAGTTAGTCCATTGAAAGACAGGAGAGGATAACTCAACTTTTACCAATGGGTTGCGAAACTCTTTGTCTTTTGAAATTTCAATAAAATAGATCTCAGCGCCAGAGACCTCCTCCCAAGTAAACACAGCCGTTTTCTTTTCTAAAGCCCAAGCCTTAGGCACTAGAATTTCCGACCACCTTGATGTTTTAGGAGTTGGTTTGGATTCAATGATCTTTGGTTTTTTGAGTTTGGGAGGAGCGAAAGGATTTTCGCGAATAAAAAGAGGATTGGAGTAAGCCGGAGGAATTTTGAAGCCTTTTTGATCAACGCCCCAGACTTCCCAGAGAAAGTCTCCTTCACTTTCTAGGACCTTGGTTGTTTTGTTTAATGGAATGGGTTCACGAATGATATTCTCACCCCTAGAAACGACGAGTTCATAGGATTGTATCTTGTTATGTGGAGTCCAAATGAACTGTAGAGCTCCGGTTTTTTTTCGGTCGCGAGGACGGGGAAGAACAAGCTGGACTTTTGGAGCTGCCCAAACTTGAAGCTCTCGGTTTTTCGACAAACCCTCTATCCCTTTCAAGTACGAAAAATAGGTTCCCAGAGGAAGATCCACAGTGGCCTTCTGTTGACCCGTCGTCAGCTGAACTGCTTTTATAGGTTCACCCTCTTTTAAAATTACAATTTCAGTGGCACTTCCGTGCCACTGAAGCGGAACGGTCGATTGCTCCTTATGGGTATACACCCGCAGGAGGCTAGGGCTTTCCCATTGCAATTCTTGACTGACTTTGTTTTTGCTGACTCCAGTTTTATTGAAGATCACTTTCTCGTTGGCTACCACTGCATAAGCCTTGTCATTAAAGACAACGTCTGCTTTCCCTTTGTTAACCAAAACTTCAACTTGTCCCTGTTGATTTTTTGCCAAATCCACGTCACTGTCGGCTTCAATCCTGACTGACGTAGTCTGATCATTGATAATTGCTTTTTTATAAGGGTTTCGGGTTCGCAAATTTCCCTGGGCCATTCGGATTCTAATTTCACCAGAAGCATTGGATTGTTCAGGTTCAATAGTAATCAAAGTATTTTCTGAAAGTTTAATTTGTGTTCCATTTTTTAATAGAATGTTTGCAGTGCTTTCTGAAAGAGTAAGGACGGAATCATGAAAGTAAATTTTCTCTGGAGCCCGGCTTTCTTCCCAAATCAGACTATCAAGGGGGCGCCGCTTTAAGGAGTTTTCAATGCTTTCAATGGTTCCAGCTGGCACCCCATTTTCAGCCATTTCGTTTTTAGATGGGGATCCGATCAAATCCATATGCCATAGAAGAAGCAAGATTTGAAGAATGAGAGCCACTAATAAAAGAGCGATGACTTTGTTGTCGGACAAATTGAGTTTCATCAATTATCTCATCGGTAAAACTGACTCAAAGCAAGACAGGACTTAAGACCATTTGGATAGTGGTTTTGGGTATTTAGTGGTCACAACAGGGGCTTTTATTCGATCAATCGGTGGACCAGGGACGCCATTTTTGCCTCAGCCGCAGCCCGGCCTTGATTAAACCCTTGAGCAGTTTTTACAGCGCCCTTGAAGAGTGACCCCCGAAAAGGAATTGAACTCTTCGATAAAGTTTTTGAATTGGCCGGCAAGTTGGCAAAGTCCTTCACCATGTTTTTGCACTTCATAGGTTTTACCGCAGTGAGAGCAGTTGGCAACAATGTGCATATGATCGTGGCTATACTTTGGACCATGTTGGCAAAGGGAGTACTTTCCGGACTGGAAACGGTGAACAAGTCCAAGTTTTGAAAACAAAGAAAGGTTTCTATAAACGGAAGCTTGGTCGGCTTTAAACTTAATGGAATCATTCATTTTGTCACAAACTTCTTGTGCTGAAAGTGCCGTTTCGCTTTCTCTTAGAATATCAAAAATAATTTTTCGAGGTGTGGTTAACCGAAGGTTTTCTGACTTTAATTTTTCTTCAAGTCGATTCATTTATGTCTCCCACCTTGCAATCTGGTTGTGATGTCAAGGCAAGGGGTTAGTCCTATTATTAAACTTTTTTTCGTGCCTTGGGACAAAATGATTTGTGGAGTCAAGTTCTCGCGAATATTAAAGGTTTTTCTAAAATCAAGCCCACCATACAATCCTGGGATTTCGGTATTGAGTCGCCGATATTCATCTCTCAAGTCGGACTCTGATGAGAAAGAGCCGACTAAAAAAACATCGGCAAGGGGTTGCAAGCAATTAAGATCTTGAGCTTGTTGCCTACAGGCATGGCAATCTTTTTGAAATAACATGAAGACTTTTGGTTTCCTTGAGTCACGATCAATTTTAACCGAAGAAAAATCAGAAAGGCTTCGCAGGTTCAAAGGGGCTGTGGGGTAGGAAGGATTGCTCAAGAAAAATAAAAGAGCCAAAAGCATATTAACTCCCTCCTATAATATAGGCTATGGGAATCGTGAAGTGAGATACGCTGTGAAGTTTCTCGGGCAGTGGTTTAAAGCGACCGAGTCTGTTAATCAAATCGATCGCCGCTTGGTCAAGCAAAGGAAATGCCGATGTCTTAGTCAGGTGAACTTCTTCGAACACTCCATTTAAGCCGATTTTGACCTGTAGCTGCACGACGCCAGTCTGTTTAAGTTGGATGGCTTGCCTGGGGTAATGTTTATTTTTTTCTAAAAATACTTTTAGCTCTTGAGTATAGCTGAGGGCCACGGCTCTTTCTCGGTCGGAACGACTGTCACTGGGTGGGCCCTCAACCTTTTTCGTGTTTTTGGTTGCGGAGTTTGTAAGGGCGGTGAGATTCTGTTTCCTCTCCAGCCGTTCTTTTTTTAGGCCTTTTTTCTTATTTTTGTTCGCTAAAGAATTTTGATACCTAGGGGAAGTTTGAATAGGCTGAAGGTTTCTTTCCAATGAAATGATTTCTATCATTGTCTGACTATTCTTCAATGCAACAGTGGTGGGTTCGGATCGAGAAACTATAAATCCAGCCACCAATAGCAAAGCATGCATCAAAAAGCTGAGGATAAAAAAACGCATTAAATTTCCTTGCCATAAGCAATAAGTTGCAATAAAAATCATCATAATTTAAATGCGAAAAATTCGCAATAAAAAATCAATCACTGGAGGAACTATGACAAAGGGAATCGCCAAGACTCTTATATCATTAATATTATTAACTAATTCTGCCTGCGCGGAGGACCCTAAGGCTCCAGTGACCAACCCGCAAGGGGTAAACAGTGGGGCCAATGGTGTCGGAGTGGAGAGCGAGCCGGGCAAGCAAGAACAACTTGAATTGATGGCCCTTAGCTATCGAGGACGTGATCCCTTCGGCAAAGAATGTCTATTGTATATTTCAGCGATAGAGAGTCATGAAGAAGACCATGTTGAACATAAGCTTGTTGCGAAGTTTGATTACGATCTCCATGGCGAAGTGCCAATGGACTCCATCGTTGAATTTAAACGCTACAATATTGACACCAATACTTACTACCCCATCGATTCGGTAGGTGATCAAGCGACTCCATCTTTAGTTTCTGCTATTCTCAAAGATGAAAGCATTGATGTTGATTTCAACAAACTGTTGGAATACGAACAGAGCGGCGAACTTCTCCAGACCTTAAGAGCTGATTTTTTGGATATGAACTTCGATGCATTCGAAGCCTCTCTTGATAAGGTTCTTGATGACAATAGTTTATTTGCGATTAACAAGTCTGATCTGGACCAACTGCAAAGTACGGTGTTGAAGCTGTCTCATGCTGGACATTACGATGCTGTCGCCTGCTCGAATTTTAAAATTCAAGACATGAAAACAGTGGAATTTTCCTTGGGAGACGAATCGGGTGAGGGGCACAAGCACGAGCATTAAGTCGCCTGATCCGACATGCTATATTTAGCCGCTTGCCTTTTCACCTTATTTCCATCGGTGGGTCTTTCAGAGGATGTCACTGTTCCCACCGTGGTGATTGACGATCGGCAATCGTCAACGGCTGAGAGTCCTGTTGATCCGTTTTCCATATTTAAGGTCGAAAAGGTTTCGAAAGCTAAACTCAAAGAGCCCAGTCGCCAAAACTTAAGTGATGTTGTAAAAGATCAGGTTGGGGTCGACAGTCAGGTCTACTGCGCTAACTGTGGAGCTAAAAGACTGACAATTAATGGTTTAAGAGGGGAACACACTTCAATTCTAGTCGACGGCCTGCCGTTGCACTCAGCCGTTTCAAGTTTCTACGGTGTTGATAATATTCCCACCAATGGCCTGGCTGAGGTTCAGGTTATGAGAGGGACTGGAGCTTCATTGACGAACCCGGAAGCTATCGGGGGAACTCTAAACCTCATCACGGTCAATCCTCTGGACTTTCAAAAATCCTACAGCACTTCCATTGGCGTTGACGATCAAGCCACGGGAAAGTCACAAAACCACAGCTTGCTCTATGGATGGCGAGGTGAAGAAAAAAAAATTGGTTTTCTCATGGGTGGACAATTCACTAGGGCTGAAGCATGGGATGTCGACCAGAACAATGTTTCTGAATTTCCTGAGCGAGAAAATTACAGTCTAATGGGTAAGACTCGTTTTTTACTAGGCAAAAAAAATGACTTCTCAATAAGAGTCGGCACTTCAAATTTAGAAATACTTGGCGGCTATTGGGATCCCACCAAGCCCACTGAAGTTCGCCCACTTTCCGCCCAAGCGTCGGACTTCGTTAATGGCAGCGTTGAGCAAGACTTCATTGGTGATCCTCTGCAAATTACGGATTGGGTCGAAATCGACCGAACGGAGGCTGCATTGACGGCCTCCCATTATCTTAGCAACAAAATGACTTACGAATGGAAAATCGGGTACGCTCGACAAGCTCAGTCTGCAATCTATCAGCATGGTTTTGACTACGCCAATATTGATAACCTCTTTGTGGGCGACACAAGCCTCAAGTACGCTCACGGTTCAAATAGCCTATTTACACTAGGAGCCTTTTTCAAAGATCAGAGATTGCGTTCGGCCTCTCAGTCGCTTTTTGAAAAGTATCCAGAAGGCGACCCAAGAGATATTAAGAAAGACAGCTTTAACTCCTCTTCCTATGCCTTATACTCTCAATACAGTTATTTTCTTTCAGAGGTTGTGGAGTTTGATTTTGCTGTTCGGGCTGACTATTTGAAAATCGACTGGGTCGAACTGGTCAATGCTATTGAAAAACCCATTCTAGCTCCACGATTCCAACTTCTCCACCATCTCAGCGACCACTTAACACAACGTTTTTCCTATGGTCTTGGTTACCGGGCCCCATTGACTTTTTTTGAGTCCCAACACGGAAATAATGAAAGTGGCTACCAGGTCGATATTACCGAATTAGAGAAAGCACACTCTCTTGTCTACTCTCTTAGCTGGAATACGCCGAACTATTACATGACAGGCGGGGTGCACTACACTCACCTTGAGAACATGGCCTATGGCTTTGAGTCATTTAATCAACCCATTCTTTATCAAAATTCGCCGGAACCCTATGACATTTGGGTGGCGGACCTTTTGATGGGCTACAAACCCTACACCTGGTGGCTCCTCGAAACCAGTCTCGAATTTTTTCAATACGAAGACGGATACAAGCGAAAACTTCCCACGGCCGCTATCGAGCAACGCTACCAAATTAAGTCGGCCATTCAAAAAGACGCCTGGACCCACTCGTTTTTAGTCAACATTATCGGAGAGAGAGACCTTTCCAAGTACGGCTCCTACAACCAGTATTATGTGAACCGAAACCAAGCGGCCGAACCCAACTTAGACCCTAACTTGGAGCTAAAAAACCAAACATCGCCCACCTTCTTTACGGTGGACACTTCAGTCTCTTATCAACTAAATAAAACCTTCAGGTTTAGTTTAAATGTGAATAACTTGTTTAACTACACGCAGGCCGGCGTTGGAGACAACCCGTCGGCCTGGCATTGGCATTTTAACCATTCTCATTTTGATGGGCTTCACACCTGGGGACCCAACACTGGCCGGCAGTACTATTTTAGTCTCAGTGGTGAGCTTTAGCCCAATTATTTAATCATTTTAAATATTTAACTAATTACAATTCAGTTTTCAAAAGGAACCATTCGGTGGTCCTGGGCCTTTATTTTTAACCCTATTTACCGATAAAATAAAGGAGAAGCCTTGACGTTCGCGCGGGCGACCTCATGGTTTCCAAAGAGCCCCCTAGTCTGGAGGCTTTAAAAAAAATGAAAACTTTTTTCAATTTTCAGAGGAGGTAAGATGGGTAATTGGACTGACTACTTTGAGTTCGACAATTTTTCGCCGTCAGCATCTCAGGCGAAAGTCTTGCGTAAAGCACTTGAAGATCTTTTTTGGATCGCGCCCAGTGATTCAACCGTAAAAATTTTGGTGCGGAAAAAATCAGCTCTCTTTTGTGTTCGCGGAAGCGTCGCATCCGCAATCGGGCAGTTTGCCGCCGAGGGCCTGAGTGAGGATTTTCAGCCAGCGTTGCGTATTATGGAAAGCGGTTTACAGCGCGAAATTAATCGTTGGAAGAAGGCTAGGAAAATCACTGAAGAAAGCGAGATACAAAAGCAAGTGAGTTGAGGGGGGCGATATGGAAAATCTTGATTATCAGCTAATTCTTGATCACAAAGATAAATTTTCTAAAAAAACCACCAAGGACCAAGTGGATTCGGTTGTTAAAGAGGTCAAAGAAGTTCTAGTTCAAGGAGAGCTTCAGGTGAAGATCGAACAACTGCCGGGGACAAAATTTTCAGTTTCTATGGCGGCTCAGCTTCCAAACGAAACTTTTGTCACTGAGAAAAAAGGCAAAAAAATCATTCCCTTGCTTAAAAAAGTCAAAAAGACTCTTCTGCGCAGACTGAGAAGTAGCACCCAAAAGCGTCGTCATTGCAGACGGCGCTTGCGCAGAAAATTGACTCTGGTTTAGAAAGGAGGAGAGTATGAGTCAAAATCTAAAAGATAAAATGGTATTTCTTTTCTCTGGACTGCTGATCGGCATGGGTGTCGCCGCTTTTTTTGTGAACTTAAAAACCATTCGAGCTTCTAGTGTCCCTTTTGGAATTGATGATTCTGGGAAACAAAATTTGAGTGAAAGCAACTCACCCAGCCCGTTCCGATCAATGTTTGAGGATTCTTTTTTTGAATCGGATCCCTTTGCTGATCTTGATGAAATACAAAGTCGATTATGGAGACAATGGGGCGATGAATCGCCCCTTTCTTCTTCAATGAGGGATTTCGGTGGGGCTCGAAGCAAAAATTTTGAGGTTCAGCAAACAGAAAACTCGAGGTATCTTATCTACGAAATATCCATGAGTGACTTTACTGAGGGCAGCTCGATGGATGTCAGCGTGGACCAGCAAATGGTCACCGTGCGTGGACAAAAAGTAGTGAATTCAGAAAGGAGAAACTCTTCCCATTACGGTTCTTCCTTCTATTCCAGTTCGAGCTTTTCTCAAAGTTTTTCAGTTCCGCCAGGGTTAGACACTGAAAATGTCATTATGGACAATCAGGGGCAAAAAGTGATTTTGAAATTCCCTAAATTAAACTCAGAAGTCTAGAAAACAGGGTGGGGTTTTGCCCCATCCTGACAACCTGACGGTTATTCTTCTAATAAACTTCTAAGCATCCAGGCCGTTTTCTCGTGAAGCTGCATTCTTTGAGTTAGCAGATCCACAGTGGCTTCGTCGCTGCCAGCTTCGGCGGCTGGAAAAATGCTGCGAGCGGTTCGGATGACGGTCTCATGGGCCGTCACTAAGTTCCGAATCATTTCGTGGGCCGTGGGCCAGTCCGCTTCTTCTTTGATCGATGTTAGTTTAGAGTACTCTTGGTAAGAGCCGGGCGCTTTTTCTCCCAAAGCGCGAATACGTTCAGCAATCAAGTCGACTGCCAGGGCAAGCTCGGTATAATGTTGTTCAAACATCAAGTGGAGCGTTTGGAACATTGGACCTTTCACGTTCCAGTGATAGTTGTGAGTTTTTAAATAGAGAGTGTAACTGTCTGCCAATAAACTGGATAGGCCGGCCGCAATCTTTGTTCTATGTTCATTGGGAATTCCGATATCGATTTGCATAAAATCTCCTTCAACCTTTGAGTAGGTGGTCTTGAAACAAAGACCCTATTTCAAATAGTCGCTAATTATAGCCCCAAATACAGTTGGAAAGCCAATGATAACGATTCGTTTCAAGGCGATAACAGGAGATTCAAAGATGGGAAACTTGTTTATAAGCGCTAAAATAAGCACAACACTACTTATCGCGATCAGGTAAGTGGCCACCACACGTTTGAGAAATTCAATAACGTGCCCCTTCATCCGGTAGCGGTAGAAGTTGAAAAAAATAAAGAGAACCACGATGACCAACGAAAGCGACACGAGAGCGAAAGCATTGCGGTCAGGCAACTCGTTGCTTAGGTTCCAAATTTCTTCGGTGAATGAAAGGGGGGCTGCAATCAAGAACGATCCGACAAAGAGCTGTAAAATATCTCGAGGTTTTAGTTCGACCATGACTGGGTTCATGATTTGTGTGATTGGCTTTCCGGTGTCATCGAGAAAAGTGATCACTTCCTTTAAGTAGCCGTTAACTCGTTGAATTTCAGATATAAAACCTTTGGCCATACAGACATTTGAACGAATTTAGCTCAGTAAAGCAACCTTTAGTTCTGATGTTGCAAAGGCTCGGGCAAGAAAGAGTGCTGTTCGATGACGTCAAAGTGATGGGATACAATCTCAATCAGTTGGTAATAAATAGTCATTGCCTGTTCATAGGCGTCCAAAGATCGATTGGGATAGTTCAGAGCGCCAGAGTCGAGATCGATTTGAGAACAAAAGTTTTCTTCGACGGTGGTATAATAGAAGATACCGTTTTGATTTATGGCAAAGGATTTGGTCAAGGCTCGAGAGACGTTGTAGGCCAGACTGTTGAGGATTCCAAATTGATACTTTAGATTGCGATAGGGAAAGCTAAGGAAACCTTTTTCATCAAGTGCTGAAATCAAGGCTTGTAATTTTTCCGGGTGATCCTGGTCATAACAAAACTCGAAATGATCAAAGGCTTGCCAGCTGGCTTGATCCTGATATTGGGGGAAGAGACGACTGGGAATGTTGTTTTCAATAAAGTTTGGCTCTGAACGAGTTTGCCACTGCAGGCACTGCCCCATCGAATCGAATCGGTGGTGAAGTTGAAAAAGGTTTATGCTCACTTGTTTGATTTCGCATTGGTTTTCTAAGGCAGACGAATCGGCCCAAACCAATGGGTTTAATATCAAGATTGAAAGTAAGGTTAACACCAGTTTATGAGCCATAGCCTATTTAAAGAGCAACAACAGTGCCAGAGGGGCGTTCAAAATACCTTGTCTTTTCAGGTATTTAGATTGATAGGTCCGATGGAAAAAGGGTGAGTGACGGATAGGGGCACTCACCCGACTAATCTTACTTTAGGTGTTTTTCGATTTTTTCGATTTCTTGGTGCCTTTCCAGCCAGTGATCCCCTCACTGAAATGGCGAATATTGGTGTAACCCATTTCACAGGCGGCTTGAGCGGCTCGCTGCCAGGCGGTACACATCTTGCCCCCGCAATAAGCGACGACCAAAGCGTCTTTGTCTTTGGGAAGGACTTTCGCAAAGTTCTCTTTGTTGGAGGCGTAATGAATCGCCCCAGGGATTCGACTTTCTTTAAAAGATTCGTCAGAGTTAACATCAATGATTGTCGCAGACTTTTCGGCCACTATGGTTTTCATTTCTATCATGTTGATGTCGGAAAATTTGTCGTAATTAGTACATTGAGTGGCTTTTGCAATGCTGGTGCTGCTGGCCACGAGAACGGCCAAGAGTATTAGAGTCTTCATTTTATGCCTCCTTAAGGGTTTTAAAACTTTCACTATTTTATGTCCGCATTGAAAATGTTCAAGGTTTCTTTTAAAATCTAGGGAAGAGTCAGTCATAAGGCCTAGGAGAAAGTCTTGTCAGACATGAACAGAAAATTGAAACTTGTCAGTGAAGATGGAGATGTTGATTATCATTCCGCTTTTCTCGATTCTGATCAGAGCGATAAGGCCTTTGCAGAGCTTCATGCCGAGACGCCATGGCGAGAAGATGAAATTGTTCTCTTCGGCAAAAAGGTCATGCAACCTCGTCTTTTTTCTTGGCACGCTGATTCAGGAGTTGAATACAAATATTCAGGTCTTCGTTTGCAGCCGCAACCATGGAGCCCTTTGTTGATCGCTCTTAAAGAGCAAGTGGAGTCCGTGACGGACTGGAAATTCAACAGTGTTCTGTTAAACTTGTATCGTCATGAACGGGACTCCAATGGCTGGCACAGCGATGACGAAAAAGAGCTGGGGCGAGAGCCAGTGATTGCTTCGGTTTCGTTGGGGCAGAGTCGAGATTTCTTAATGAAACACAAGTTTAAGAAACGGCAAAATGTCAAAATTCATTTAGAATCGGGAAGTCTACTGGTGATGCGAGGGGAAACTCAAAGAAACTGGAAGCACACCCTACCCAAGCGCAGTCGCGCTTTAGACCCACGGATCAATCTGACTTTTCGAAGGATTTTCAGTTAAAGAGAATCCAAATGGTCATTCAGTGTTTTGGAAGGGCGCATCGCCGCGGCGACCCTAGTATCGTCAGGGTAATAGTATCCACCCATAACAACTTCTTGGCCTTGGACAGAGTTCAACTCTTCTAAAATTTGTCCTTCATGCTCTTTGAGCTGTAAAGCAAAATTTGAAAAATGCTTTTTAAGTTCATCATTTTCGCCCTGTTCGGCTAAGGCTTGGGCCCAATACAAGGCTAAATAGAAGTGAGACCCACGGCTATCGATTTCCCCTACTTTTCGAGAAGGAGATTTATTATTTTTTAAAAAGGATTCGTTGGCTTGGTCCAAGCAAGAAGCCAGAACCTTGGCTCTGTTGTTTTCGGTTTTAACGGCCAAGTCTTCGATCGAAACGGCCAGTGCTAAAAATTCGCCAAGACTGTCCCAGCGTAAATGATTTTCTTCGACAAACTGTTGAACATGTTTGGGGGCTGAGCCTCCGGCACCCGTTTCGAACAACCCACCACCGGCGAGCAATGGGACAATGGAAAGCATTTTTGCGCTGGTTCCCAACTCGAGAATGGGAAATAAGTCGGTCAGGTAGTCTCGCAAGACATTTCCTGTGACCGAGATCGTGTCCTCGCCAGCTTTAACGCGATCCAATGTTTTTTCTGTCGCTTGGGACGGGCTAAGGATTTGAATGTCCAGCCCTTTGGTATCTTGTTCCTTTAAATACTGGCTGACTTTTTCTATCAAGCAGGCGTCGTGGGCCCGTTGCGGATCGAGCCAAAAATAGGCGGGAGTTTGGGTGGCTTGAGCTCGGGTCACGGCTAACTTAACCCAATCCCGAATCGCCACATCTTTGGTTTGACACATTCTCCAAATGTCCCCTGGCTCCACCGGGTGTTGCATTAGAATTTCACCCGAGCAGTTTTTGACAACGACAGTACCCGCTTCTTCAATCAAAAACGTTTTGTCGTGGGATCCATACTCTTCGGCTTTTTGAGCCATCAGGCCCACATTGGCCACACTTCCCATTGTTTTAGGGTCGAAAGCTCCGTTGGTTTTGCAAAACTCAATGGTTTTTTCGTAAACCGCAGCGTAAGAACGGTCGGGGATAATGGCCTTAATGTCTTGTGGGTTGCCATCCTTGTTCCACATTTGTCCACTGGTTCGAATGGCAGCAGGCATGGAAGCGTCTATGATGACGTCACTGGGAACATGCAAATTGGTAATGCCTTTGTCAGAGTCCACCATCGCAAGGTCTGGACCCTTATCATAACAAGCCTGAATTTCCATTTGGATGGCTTGTGTTTTTTTGGCGGGAAGTTTTTCTATCTTTTTTAACAAGTCACCAAGACCATAGCGTGAGTCAACGCCGGCGGCCTCAAGATCTGGGCCAAATTTTTCGAATACGGAAGCAAAAAAAGCCTCAACGGCTTGTCCAAAAATTATCGGGTCGGAAACCTTCATCATGGTTGCTTTTAGATGGACTGAAAACAAGACCCCTTGCTTCTTTGCATCCTGAACTTCTGCCAATAAAAAGCTTTTTAGATTACTCTGGCTCATAACTGAAGCATCAATCACTTCTCCAGCCAGTAGTTTCAGGTCTTTTTTAAGAACCTGACTGGCTCCTGAGGTAGCGGTGAGCTCAATGCTGACCGTATCGTCTGCCGACATCACATGGGACTGTTCGCTTCCATAAAAATCCCCTTCACTCATACTGGCCACATGAGTTTTGGAGCTAGATTTCCACTCTCCCATTTTATGGGGGTTATTCTTAGCAAAGGCTTTGACAGCCTTGGCCACCCGCCGATCGGAATTTCCTTCGCGAAGAACAGGGTTAACGGCACTGCCCAAAACTTTAGAGTACATGATTTTGATTTTAGTCTGTTCTTCGTTCTTAGGATCCTCGGGGTAGTCGGGAATGGCGAAGCCTTTTTGTTGCAATTCTTGTATGGCATTTTTTAACTGAGGAACCGAAGCTGAAATATTGGGGAGCTTTATGATATTGGCTTCGGGAGTTTTGGCTAGATCACCGAGCTCTTGAAGCGCATCGGGCACCCTTTGTTCAGGCTTTAAAAATTCAGAAGCATTGGCAAGAATACGTGCGGCCAATGAGATGTCTTTTAGCTCCACTTCAATACCGGCAGCGGCGGTAAACTTTCTGACAATGGGTAAGAAAGAGTGGGTCGCTAAAGCCGGGGCTTCATCTGTTTTTGTGTAAACAATCTTTGCAGGCATAGACTTTTCTCCATGGTCAGAGGTCAAGAAACTTATATCGGAATGAAAAGCAAGGAGCCAGTTCCTACGCCCCGTCACAGGCAATATTTACTGAATGATGGCGTCTTTTCTTAAAAAGAAGACAGGAACTTTGACTTCAAACTCGTCACCGGCAGAATCTTCGAAAAAGAACGATCCTCGCATATTCCCTGTGGGAGTCGAAAGCGGGCAATAGCTGGAGTATTGATAGTTGTCACCGGGCTCCAGAAAAGGCTGCTCTCCGACAACGCCATCGCCTTCGACGGTTTCACAATGACCATTTCCATCAATAATGATCCATCGCCGGCGCAAAAGTTGACAAGATCGATCCGACTGATTGGTGATCGAGACGTTGTAGGTATAGAGAAACTGACCCGCAAACTGGGATTGGTCGGGCACGAAAATCGGAATCACTTCGACTTCAATATCTTCGGTTGTTTGGCGATAAATATTTTGAATCATAGCTCCTCGCAACGTAGCAATTTGAGGCGGGAAACTCAAAGCTTTTAGGCTAAGTTTGCAATTTAAGTGTCAAAACAGAGCCTTTCCGTTGCCGACCGCAAAAGTTCATGCTATCTTGAACATATGTTAAATTCTTCGCCAAAGTTGTTTCTTTTTCCAGGTCTAGGGGCCGACCACCGTCTGTTCAGTCAGATGGATTTGGGTCGGTTTCAGATCACAACGCCCCAATGGCTCACTCCCAACCCGGATGAGTCTTTGGCTCAATACGGTGCCCGCTGGGCCAAAAATCTACCAATCCGTTCCCAGGATGCTCTTGGGGGCATGTCTTTTGGGGGGCAGCTTGCGTTGGAGATTGCAAAGCACGTTGAGGCTCGAGCTCTGTTTTTAATTTCAGCCAACCGAAGGGGAGAAGAGATCAGCTCTCAGTTTCGAATGCAAAACTCTCTTCTACAAAACCTTCCAGAAAGCATGGTCCGTCAGGGACTCAAGTCGATTGCAATTCCGAAGTTAAGCAAAGAGGAGAAACTGCAGAAGGATCAAGTGCAAATGCTTCAACTAATGCTTGAAGACATGGATTTTGACTTTTTCAAATGGGCCAGCAATGCCGCCGCCAAATGGGACTACCAGTTCAAGGCTGAAGATTTCAAAATGCCCATTTATCAAATCCATGGCGAGCATGACAGTATCATCAGACGCTCAAAAGATTCTTGTGTTAAAATTTTACAGAGCGCCGGGCATTTAATCAATTACACCCACTCGAAAGAGGTGAGCCAATGGATCAAAGAAGGTTTGCAAGATTCGTATTAAAAGTGGCCGGAATTTACAATGTTCTGTGGGGAGCCTGGGTTGTTGTTTTTCCAATGGCCCTGTTTGACTGGGCTGGTCTTCAGCGGCCCCTTTACCCCGAGATTTGGCAGTGCGTGGGCATGATTGTTGGTGTTTACGGAGTCGGTTATTGGTTGGCAGCGTCCAATGTTGACCAACACTGGGTGATTGTTCTGGTGGGTTTTTTAGGAAAGATCTGCGGTCCCATCGGTTTTGCGTGGACCTTTTTGATGGGGGGATCCAACTTAAGATTTGGATCAATGCTGTTGTTGAACGATCTCATTTGGTGGGTCCCATTTGCCTTAATTTTAATAGGAGTTTGGAAAAGGAGTCAGAATGAATCCGCAAAAAAATGAATCAAAGTTTAACAGCTTTAATCACCCTCTATTGAAAGATGTAAACAAGTCTGCAAAAAATATTTTTTTGCTTGTTCGACACCGTGGTTGTACTTTTTGTCGAGAAAGTTTATCTGAACTTGCCAAGTACAAGCTCAAAATACGCGATAAGGGAATCAGTATCCATGTGGTTCATATGGGCGACTCTGTTTCGAGTGACCTTATGAAAAAAGAATTTGGATTAGAGGATGTGCATTTTATTTCTGATCCGAATCGCGAGCTCTATCAGTTTTTTGGCGCTCGTCGAGGCAGTCTTCAAGAGGTTTTAGGCCCCAAAGTTTTAAGGAAAGGAATATTGGGCGGTTCTTTGCTAAAGCATGGTATCGGTAAATTAGAAGGCGACGGTTTTCAGTTGGGAGGCCTGTATTACAGCCACCAAGACACCCTTCAATGTTGGCACCGCCCGGAAAATGCAGGGGACGTAGAAGATTGGCCGCAAATCCTAGCGGATCATTTGTAAACTACCAAGGCAAGAGGGTGCCGTCCCAGGAGTAAAAAGCGCCGGTTTCACCATTGGCTACACACTGTTCAATGACCTTGATTAAGTTGCGAGCCGTTTCAGAGGGTTGATGAATTGTGTATTTTTTTTTGGCTGAATCCATAAAAGGCTCTGACAACTTGGATTCGGTCGTTCCAGGGTGAAGCGCTAGCACGCAGGAACGAGCGTTCACTCGACCCATTTCCAGTGCGAAATTTCGAATGGCCATATTTAGAGCGGTCTTTGAAATCCGATAAGAATACCACCCACCCATTTTATTATCACCGATGCTACCGACCTTGGCGGACAGACTGACGAACAGGGGCGAAGCACTTTCTCGTAGAATTCCTTTCAAATGTTTGGCAAGGAGAAGAGTTGGGGCAACATTCGCCGCAACAACCATGGAGAAGGCTGCCAAAGAAAACTCTTCAATTTTTCTTTCGGGAAAGACTTGAAGGTCCTGGTCTTGCAAAAGGCCGATGCTGTTGACGCAGACATCCAATGGTTGGTTCCAAGCCAAGATTATATTTTTTAGATTTTCATAGTCAGGTTCGTGATCGGCTTGCAGGACGTGCAGGTGCAATTTGTTGGGAAATTTTTTCTGAAGTTCAAGTAGAGCTGTAAGATCACTGTTGGGTCGATGGGTGGCAATAATTTTTTGACTAGTAGCAAGTTGGCAGAACTCTAAAACTAGAGCCAGCCCAATTCCTGAGCTGGCTCCACAAACAAGGTAGTTACTCACATTTTGAAAACTCACAGCTACAGAAGGGATACGATCTTATCTGTTAACTCTTTGTCTTCTGGCTTCACTGATGAACCATAGCGCTCGACCAGTTGACCATTCTTATCGATTAAAAATTTCTCAAAATTCCATTCTATGTCTTTTTTGTTGTCGCTCTGAGAAATCAAATTAGCAATCAAGGGGTGTTTCTTCTCTCCCTTGACGACAGCTTTTTCGGTTAAAGGAAAACTGACGCCGTAATTCAATTTACAAAACTTTTTAACACCTTCGTTGTCTTCCGGAGTTTGTCCGCCAAAGTCATTGCTTGGGATTCCGACGACCACCAAGCCTTTGTCTTTGTATTTTTGGTAAAGAGCTTCAAGGCCCTCCAGTTGGGGTGTGTATCCACATTTCGTGGCGATATTAACCATTAAAACGGGCTTTCCTTTGTATTGAGTAAGATCCATTGGCTTTCCTCCGATGTTATTGATCTTTTGACCGTGTAAAGATGTAGCCCAGGCCGCAGGTTGGATCAACAACAAGGAGGCAATAAGACTTGATAAATAGAGTAAACTTTTCATGAGATCTCCTTAAACGAGCGGGGTGATTCGCAAACTCCCGTATCGCAATTTTTTTTTCTTAAAAAGGGGCGCACTTTGGTGAAGCCCCAGTATCCCAGCTCAAAAAAGGGGCGGGTGAGTTTTGAGGTCGCCGCCCACTGTAAAGCTTTCCACATTTCCAGAGTTTTCCAAATTTCTACAAAAGCGTCCACGCCTTGAATGATTTGTCCGTCTTTTTTAACGTGAAATTTTTGTTGCACAGTTTCGGGATTCAAACCTTCACTTTCTGCATCAAATTGAGATTCGGCAATGTCGACAAACTGCAGCCGGGTGCTCAAGGGATGTCGTCTATAAAGTTCAATCTCCTTACTGCAAACAGGGCAGAGACCATCGTAAAAGATTCTTAGTTTCCTCATTTGTTGCATTTGGTGTAACCTCGCAATCCTTGTTTAAAAAGTATAACAAATCTGCTACAATAGTTCAAGGTAATGTGAACAAATAAATAAAAGGATAACTAATGGAAAAGATTCAGCTTTATTCACTGGCCACCCCCAACGGTCAAAAGGTATCAATCGCCTTGGAGGAAATGGAGATACCTTACGTCGCCCACCGAGTGGACATCATGGATGGGGATCAGTTTAAAGATGAATTTATAGCAATCAATCCCAATTCGAAAATTCCTGGGATAGTGGACCCTACCGGAGACAATGGGAAACCTTTAAGCATAATGGAGTCTGGCGCGATTTTGATTTATCTCGCTGATCGGTCCGGACAATTGCTGCCTTCGCAAGGGGCGGACCGAAGCCGCGTTCTTCAGTGGTTGTTTTTTCAAATGGCAAGTGTCGGACCAATGTTTGGTCAGTTCGGGCACTTTTTTAAATATGCGAAAGATAAATGTGATCACCCTTACCCGCTCCAGCGCTATAGCAAGGAAAGTCAGCGCCTTTTGCAAGTTATAGAAACCCAACTCTCAAAAAACGAATTTATCGCTGGAGCGGAGTACAGCATTGCCGATATTGCCATTGCTCCTTGGGTACTTTGTCTTGACAAGTTTTACGATGCCGGTGAGGAACTCCAATTGGATAAATTTAAAATGATTCAAAAGTGGATGACCAAGTTCACCAGCCGACCTGCTGTGCAAAAAGGTTTGACTGTTTGTGCTATTTAAGGAGATCGAATGACGACTGCAAATCTTTTAAAAAAATCCACTGTACAAGGTTTGTCTCAAGCTCGGGCTCTGTTGTATACTTTAGAGAGCTTGCCACTTCCGGTGATGCACAAGCTGATTGCAGGGTCGGACCGTCGCCTTCCCGCGGAAGACGAACAAAAACATATCATCAATGAAGCGCGTCGCCTTTTGGAAATTGATGCACAAGACTTCGTCGGCTTGAACCTTCCGATAGCGTTACTTGGTTTTGAAAACCCGGGCCAACACTTTCCTCGCTGGTTGAAAATCATGGGTGACAGTACGCTGACCTTTTGGCGGCGAAGGAATAAAGAAACTCAGGCCTTTTCGGCACAAGTAAAAAACTTGCAAGAGTTTCCAGACTACTATCAAAGAAACTTTCACCATCAAACCGACGGCTATATGACCGAGAAATCGGCACAGTTTTACGAGCATCAGGTCGAATTGTTGTTTCGTGGCCTGGCCGATCCGATGCGACGGCGACTGTTGAAACCTATGGTTAACAAATTAAAAAGACGAAAACGTCCACACATTTTGGAGCTGGCTTGCGGGACCGGAACTTTTACCAAACAGATTTTGGCAACCTTTCCAAATGCCAAAGTCACTGCCATAGATCTTAGCCCGGCCTATATTAAGTTTGCGAAGCGGCGTTTTATAGAAAACTCCAATGTTGACTTTCTGGTCGCCGACGCCGAAAAACTTCCGTTCAAAGCCAACTCATTTGATGCCGTTGTTTCAGTCTTCTTGCACCACGAGCTTCCACAAAAAGTCAGACAAAAGGTTATCGACGAATCTCTAAGGGTGGCTCGCAAAAATGCTTTTTGGGGTTTAGTTGACTCCATTCAGTTGGGTGACGACTCACAATTGGACTGGGCCATTCAAGAGTTTCCTAAAAACTTTCATGAGCCTTTCTTTCCCAATTATATCAAGAATGGCCTGCTAAATTATCTTAGCAAAAACTATGGAAGTCGAAATTTTAAACAAGAGAACTATTTGCTCAGCAAGGTCGTTTACGGCGACTGAGTCAGTCGGACCTTTCCACAGAGAAGGAAACAATCTCTCCATCTTCCACTACAAAGTGCATGAGGATCGGCTGGCAGCACACCTCGCAATCTTCGATATATTGCTGACTGCCATGGATTTCTTCACATAAAAACGAGATTCTTTGGGCGCAATAAGGGCACTGAAAAAAGACTTCTTTTTCATTAAACATAAAAAATTCCCAGGACCTTAACCGGTTATATGAAGCTAGTTGGCTGCCCACAAAAACAAACGATTCGTACTAAGGGTGTGTCGATGCGAAAAAATGCAATTGAGATGTGGGGGGTAAACAAAACCCCGAAGTTTTATTAAGCGTTTTCGGGGTTTCTTTTAGGCCTTGGTTCCATCCACCAGGTTTGTCGGTAAAAATGGACCAAAACCTTTGACTTATAAATTAGATCGAAGTGAAAGGAATCAGCCTTGAGAGACTGTAACATTCACGGCACAGGGGCCTTTTTGGCTTTCGCCAATTTCAAATTCTACTTGATCGCCATCTTTTGGCTCCATTCCTTGAACGGAAGAGATGTGAAAAAAGATGTCTTTACCGTCTTCCTTGGTAATAAATCCAAATCCTTTTGTTGCATTAAAAAACTTCACTGTACCTGTATTCATACTATATTCCTTATTCCTTCTGTTTAACTTTCTCGAACACCCCTTAAAAGCCACAATAACTAGCAAAGGGTGCACATCTCTGGTTTATACCCAGCTCCAATGAAATGCAAGAGGAGTTCAACAGCCTTTGAGTTTTTGGGAGAAAGTCTTGTGGGCCTTAAAGCGGGGTCACTTTTTCTTCAGACTCATAGAAAGTCCAAACCAGACCCACCAAAAAGCCCAGGTTGTTTTTGGAGGCAACTAAGGGGCTGTCTCTATTGGCCGCGAATTCTAGATTTCTCCATGATCCGCCGGCGAACAGAAACAAATCCTTACTAAGCTGTTGACCAAATCCGGCTGCCAACGCTGTTTCAATCAGGCCGGCTTTCGCCCCAAACTGAGGGCGTTCGGTTGTACTGAAATTTGTTGGGACATTGTAGAAATATCCTGCATATTTAGCCGAGCCGAACTCGAAACTGAGACTAGAAAAAAGGGTGGTTTGGGAAAGGGGCCACCGATACCAGTAGGCTAACCGGGGTTCCAGGGAATAGCCTTCAGCCCGCATCAAATTGTTAAAACTGAACTTGGTAGAAAATACGGCTCGGGTGGCAAGTGACAGGTTGAGCTTGTGGCTTGGGCTGTCCGTAAGAAATCGAAACAGAATGCGCGGGCCGATCGCCAGGATGGCGTCAAGATCCGGCATTCCTTGTCGGACCGGACTGTCTCCGGATTTGACTGGAAAATTAAAACTAAAGCTTAAACCTGTTTCGTGATTCTTGGACGATAAAAGTCGGGCCCGTGTTCCTTCGTCATCAGACCGCAGGTACTTGCCTCGGTAAACATAGTAGGGAAAGGGGACGGCTCGGATAATGTTGTTGTCTGAGCCAGGGTAGTCTGGAATATTGAGAGTGATGACTCCCACGCCCACTTCATACTGAGGTTGCGCTTCTGACAGTACATTCTGGGTGATCTGTGCTTGCGCCGAAAAACTCAAAAGAAAAAGAAGGATCAGGAAAAACTTCAATCTAAAACCGCTTTGAAGGGAAACAAGTGACTGTCGTACCCTTCTCTGGTCCGCCTTTGTGATCAATACGAAGCTTACGGTCGTTGAGGTCTTGACTGTAGTAAGTTCCCCGTATGAAGTCTTTTTCTGGAGCCCTTTGTTCGTTGCGAAGCAATGTGCGCCGAAGTCCAATAGCCACAAGATCCTTGTCAAGGGTGGACCGTGGACCGAACCAAAGGGCTTGCAGTTTATTGTCTTGAAACCTCAGTTGCAGCCACTGGAGATTGTATTGAACGGCGACTTGGTTTTGTAAATCCCAAATTTGTTCAAACCCCCATTTTGGATCAAGAGGTTTCTTTTGATCGAATTGAGACGCATTAAAAACCATCAGCTTTTCAACCAAGGCCATGTTTTCGCTGCAAGCTTTTTGCACATCCAACAACAGCCGGTCTGTGGGGCGATTCGAAACGCAACCAAACAATGGAAGATAAAAAAGGAAGACCAAGAGTTTACATTTGAACATCGTTGTCCTCGCTGAAGGGAGCGGGAATTTCGGAGCTCGGGTGATTCATTTGTTGGCGCAGGTCGATTTCAATGCCACGGGCAATGGTTGAAATGGGGACATCGTTGGGTGACCCTTCAAAGGGGTTTTCGCCGGCCCGTCCTATTCTCTCCATAGTATGAAAAACCCAAGAAACCATGGCGCAAAAAGGAATGGAAAACCAGACGAAGCTCTCCTCTAAACCAGGGAAGCTCGCTTTGAAGTCCAGTCCTATTTTTGCAAACTCTGGGACGATCCCAAACGGAAGCAAGCCTAAGAACAAAGTGATAAACAAGCCGCTGATTGATGAGTACTGTCGAGGGTAGGGAAAGTTTTTTATTCGCTCGGATTTCCCCTGAAGATTGAACATTTCCTGTAAAACATCTTCTAAATTTAAAAAAGAAAACTCCCAAAGCACACCTTCGTCTTTTAATTTTCGCAAGTGCTTAGACTGCAAAAAAAGAACCGCCGAGGCCTTGTTTCCCTTTGCCATGACGTAGTCCAGTTCGGACAGAGGGAGGTATTTAGTCAGTTCATTCTGTAGAGTTTCTCGGTCTTCGGGAATATGAATCATGTTTCGCCACTCACTGCTTGTTTTATGGCTATTGGCACCTTCCCATGGTTTTTCGGCTCGCATGGCGTAGCGCAAAGCAGTGAGCCAAGCAATATGGCGAAGCACGAAAACCCGATGAACACTGCGTGTTTCGTCTCGATCAAGAAGGCCGTCGATGGGCCTCACCATATCTTGAATTTTCATTGTAAAACTTCTGGAGATGTTGACCACTCCTCCCCAAATTTTTCGAGCCTCCCAGATCCTTCCGTAGGCGGCATTGTTTTGAAAACCGATTAAAAAAGCAACGGCCGTACCGATCAGAGCTAAAGGTGTCCAGGGAAGCCGTAAATAGCGGAGATCCAAGCCTTCGTACAAAAAGGCAACGATTGCGGCGTAACCGAGGAAAATAAAAATCTCATATCGGGTCCACAATAAGACTTCTTTTAACGAGTAGTTTTTTTTGGCGAGCATGTTGAAATCCTTGTTTCTGAGACTTTAATTGTAAGAACTGGATCATGGCTTGTCCAGTGTCGACCCTTCACCATTGATTTTCTAAAGAGAGAGGCAAACCACGATGAGTTTATATAAAGTCTAATAAAAGCATAGGTTTGCAAAGTGTCTGAAGTTTTTGATGCCTGGGGCAGTAACGATCAAAATTTTTGCCAAAAGCCCAAGAGTCTTCGTTTTGCAAGATGCTTTGATTTCGGAATGGTCTTTGCGGCTGGTTTACTTTCCAATCACCGTGCGGATGCAATCGATGGCCTCGGTGATTTTCTTCAAAAAGGATTCCTGGTGTGGGATGTGGTAAAATCGTGGGTGCTGTGACCAAATGTCTTTTAACTTTCTATCTAGCTCGATAGCTTCCTCTAAAGATTCTTTCCGACAAGGGTTCCCACCTTCAATAATCTCTTTGTTCCCGACCGCGGCTGACTCGAAGAAAATAACAGCGTCATAGCGGTTCAATTCTGCTTGTGTGGTCGTGCCAAGGGATTTAAAAAAATCCTCGGCGCCATCCGGCCAATAGACTGCGCTATCAAGAGTTCCACGATCACAAAGAAGGGTTCGGTGGGGAAAAGCGGCTGACTGCACATCCTCTAAATTTTTTTGGATACAATAGATGGTTGATTGGGTGGCTCTCAGTGCTTGTGTGGAGTTTAAGCGCGGAAATCCACCAGAAAAAATCATGGTCGCGGCTTCTGGAACGACAACCACTTCTTTGCCGATCTCACGTCGAAGGAGGTTGGCGGCCGTTGTTTTGCCGGCACCAGGGCCCCCGGTTAGTACGATTCTATGAATTGAATTATTTTCCATGGCACCACCATATGTTTTTTTCAATCTTTGGGCAAAATGCAAATCAACAGACCCCGCTACCTAACGCAACGCAAATGCCTTCCCAGACTGCCCAGAGTTGACTATCTCAGAGTCATTCCAGGGGGGGATTTTTGCAGAAACTGACTGTCCTAGCTGTTCTGTTGATCAGTTTTCACGCTGGTGCGAATAAGGTAGAGAACTACAACTTTCCAAGCCTTTCGGCTTTAGAGGCCACCTTTAGTGTTATTAATTTATCAGGGCCTCGAGGTAAAAAAATCCACCTAGGTCAAAACAAGGCCCATATGGTTCCGGCTGGATACACGAGCGCGACACGCTTCAATTACCGATTTTATCAAGTCTCAGGACGCGCCCCCTTGGTTTTTCTAAATATTGGCTTGGGGGGAGACGCAAACTCTGGTCCAGGTCGTTACCTAGCTTCTATGCTTCATCGTCAGGGGTACCATGTTGTTGTTTTAGGAAGCACTTTCCGAGATGACTTTGCCGCCCTGGCCTCGTCGTCACCCTACGTCGGCCAAACCCGTATCGATGCCTACGATCTTTATACTAAGATGATCAGTATTAAACGTCAGTTGTTGGGGCGCGGAGTGCAGGTTTCGAAGTGGGGGTTGACCGGATACTCCTTTGGAGCTCTTGTTGCAGCCCATATGGCGGGTATTGATCAACGCGAAGGTTATTTTAATTTCTCAAAAGTCGTATTGCTGAGTCCTCCGGTCGACTTGCTTTATAGTATGAAGCAACTGGATCGCTATCATGAATTCTTTGATGCCCACAGTGTTGGGGAGAAAGCCGGATTGGCTATTGGTTTTACTGAATATATTAACAAGATGATTGGCAAGGCCTTTTCGGCTGACCGACATCGTCAATCCATAGAGCGCGCCGAACTGGATCAGGCGGATCTTATGGCCTTGGTAGGAAAGGCCTATCGAGAAACTTTGAAGGATGTGATTTTCTATTCTCAACAGAAAGAGGATGTCGGGATTATTCCTGCAGGCCTTTCTTCCGAAAGAAAGCGACGGTCGGCAAGATACGGTTACTATGACTACGTCAGCCGTTTTATGGCCCGATACCTTCGAGAGTCTATAGAGGGAAAGCGACTTTGGGAACGATTTTACGGTGCCAAAAATCCTTTTAGCTTAAGTTTCTTGAATCGCCACAACAGCCTGTATGGGATTGAGTCCACCTTAAGAAATAACCAACAGATTGTTCTATTTCAAAATGCCGATGACTTTTTAATCCGGTCTCAAGATATCGACTTTTTGCAGCAAACCTTGGGACGCCGCCTTCTCCTGTTTCCCGCAGGGGGCCACCTTGGCAACTTCTGGTTTGTTCCATTTCAGAATCAGTTTCTAAGGCAATGGCAGCTTGCATTTCGCTAGCAGTTTGCTAGCGTGTCCTTTCAAATCATTTTTGAAAGGGATCCCCTATGTTTAAAAATATTTTTTTAGGATTTGCAATCGGTCTTATCTTGGCCTCTTGTGCGACCACTGGAGGGACAGGTGACCTCAAGGTCGATTTTGATGAATTTCAAAAAATTCTGTCGCCAAGATCAATGGTCTTACTAGAAGGTGAAAAAGCCATTCTGATGACTATGGCTCAACCCGGAGACGATTATCCAAAAGTCTATCGGTATGACTTCCCAACCAAGAAATTCACGATGGTTTATGACCATGGCCAAAGTGTGGGTGGTTTGACTGAAAGCCGAACAGGAAAAACAATTTTTCTTCATATTGATAACAAAGGTGATGAAAACTCAAAAATCTATACCTTGGACAAAAAAACTTATAAGACAAAATTAGTTTTTGGAAACAAAGACCGACAAGCCTATGTTGTCAACACGGACGAAAAAGACAAAACTTTGTTTTTCATTTCAAACCATGAGGACAAGGCTGTTTACTCAATTTACTCCATGGATATGGCTAGTCAACAAGTGAGTCGCCTTAGCGATGGTCGCACCAATCTTATGGGGGCTATGGCTACTCCCGACGGAACCTTTGTGGTTGGCTCTCGTTCGTTAAGCAACAACGAAAATCAACTTTATTTGATCAATACAAAAACTAAGAAAACCAATTTACTCTTTAAAAAGAAAGACTCTGTTTTTGAGCCGGCTTTTATTGATGGGCCCTCGATGACGATGTTCGGAAATACCGATTATAAAAGAGATCGTCAGGGGTGCGCAAAAATTCCACTGAATAAACCGAATCATGTTTACTACGTTAAAGAAGACAAAAACAAAGACATTCGATGTGGCTATGGTGAGTGGTCAAAGTTATACTATATTCATGAGTCTTATAAAGGGCGTTCCGAGCTAACGTTCTATCAGTCGATGTTTAAGAAAAAAATTGAAGTGCCTCAACTATTTAACAATCAAACGGTTTCCCCTGTCTCATTTGATCGAACCACCGGCGAGATGCTTCTTATGTATTCGGCAGCGAATAACCCAGGCACTCTGAATCTGTTTAATATTAATACTAAAAAATACAATGAAGTTTTGAACTACAATCGGTCCAATATTTCAAAAGACCAATTGGCGACCTCCTATGACTTTGAATACAAAAGTTTTGATGGGATGAACATTCATGGAATCTTGTATGCCAAACCTGAATGGAAAAATTCTGGAAAGAAATACCCATTGGTTATTTGGCCTCATGGTGGACCGGATTCTTTCGAGACCCATAACTATCGCAAGTGGTTCCAATATATGGCTCTCAATGACTTTGTGGTTTACGCTCCGAATGTCCGTGGATCAACCGGTTATGGTAAGAAGTTCGAAACTTTAAACGATAAAGATTGGGGCGGTGGCCACATCAAGGATTTAGTTGAGGCTCGCAAGGCGGTAGAAAAGTTGGACTGGATTGATGAGAACAACACCTTTATTTTTGGTGGTAGTTTTGGAGGTTATTCAACTTTAGCCACGGTTGTGTTTCAACCAGACGCTTTCGATGCTGCGGTCGGTGTGGTTGCTATTGGAAATCTCTTCACTTTTATGAAATCGATACCGCCGGACGAGGGTTGGCAGTCCGAGTTCAAAAGAGAAATTGGTGACCCTGAAAAAGACAAGGCTCTTTACAAAGAGCGTTCGCCATTCTTTCATGTGAACAACATTCAAGTTCCTTTGCAGATCTACCAAGCAGAAAATGACATTCGCACGGTGAAGGCTGAAATGGATGATTTTGTTGGAGAAATGAAAAAACAAGGTAAACCGGTCGAGTACACGGTATTAAAAGATGTTGGGCATGGGTTGGCTCGTCCCGAGGCCCAGAAGCAAATTGCTGAAGGCGCTGTCCGATTCTTCAAATCAAATATGAAGAAATAAAGCATCAGAATTTTCACGAATCCAATGTGAACCAAAAAAGGGGTGCTAGCACCCCTTTTTTAAATGGGGTCAAATTCCTTTTCCACGATTGGCGTTGATTTAGCCAACCAATCGATACTCTTCATAACTACGTATATTTTTTTTATTGAAAGTAAAATAGATTAAACCAATGACTATTCCCACCATGAACCCAATAAAGTGGGTGCGATAACTTGTAGTGGCTTCAAAGCTAGTCGGAAAAAAAACCATTAAGGCCATTCCCAAGACACGAATCAATCGCCGGCTCCACGGGTATTGTCTTTGGATGAAAAGATACATGGTAAGCCAAAAACCACCGAGTAAATAAACCCATCCCGATGCTCCCAGCAACCTGACGTGCACTGGGTAGGTTGCAATTGAAACTAAGTTTACAAATCCGGCACCCAAAAAAGTCCAAAGGGGGTACAGTCTTGCCCCAAAGTATCCATAAACAAAGTAGCTGAGAATCCCGAGCATATACATATTGGATGCAAGATGGGCTAGATCACCATGGATGAGAACGGAAGTGAAAAGGCGCCAAACTTCACCGTCTTGTAAGATATTTTGATTGATTGCGGGCAAAGATGACGCCAGGTTTGCAAAATTCATCCAATAAATCTGGCTGAAGAAAGTGATTAGGAGGATCATACTTAGGCTGACGATTAAGCTGCGCTTATTCGGCTTCAAAGTAATTAGGGTCTGCACCAAGCGTTTTTCAGGAGGAGTCTGCAATTCGGCAGGGAGATCTTCGGAGTCCATTTCTCTAGTATGGGGTCGGGCCGAGATTGGTCAAGATCAATGGGGTGATTGGTGGTTTTTTTAATCTAATGACCAGAGAGCTGGCGTGTTGGCTGACAGTTATTTAGGTTCGATGGATTGAACTGCTGATACCATCTTTCCATTTCTGAATAGCGCTTTGAGGTTTTTACAACAGTGTCGAAAACATTTTGGGCTTGAGTGCACTCTCCAGTCAGTGCCAGCGATGTCAGGTAGAAAGTATTCTGATAGGCCGCTTTTTGCATTTGAGGAATAGAGAGATCGTAAAGGCTCTCCCAAGCTTGCCGGGCTTTGAGAGCCATCACTCGAGCTTTGAAAAGTTCATTTTTTTTGTCCAACTCTAGAGCCAGCATTGAACCGCCAACGCCGACAAGAACCTCGCCACCGTGGCCGCCTCTTTCCATAATCAGGTTTCCATACTCCAATTGTTTTTGGTACTGCTGAGAATGATAGTAAAACTGATTGTAGGCCAGGATTCGCTCTTGTGAAATTAAGCTGGCATAGCTTTTTTTAATATAGGGTTTCAGCATCTCGACGGCTTTGGCTTTATGTTTTTTTTCTTTTTCTTCATCTAAAGTTTGACCATAATCACCATATATTCCGGCGTGTGTGATGGTAATAATATCTTCATTGGGATAGAGCTCATTGAGTAATTTAATGTTGTAGTAAAGTTTCTGATAGGACAGCGACCCCGCTGCGGCTTGAACCATCATATATTTTTCGCGGGCTTCGTCGTTTTTTATTAATGCCCAAGGTCCTTCATCGATTTTCGGAGAATGGGTGCAGTTAGCGCAAAGGCCCAATATAGAAGTCATTAGCATTAGGTTTAGAAACCAGTGTCTCACACTGAAAGCTTAACATAATATTTCTCGTTATAATTTGAAAAGCCCAGCAGGTAGGGCTTTCAGGGGATGTGTTGTATCGAAACTAGAAGAACGTCGAGTGAGATGTCCCATTTTAAGACACTAGAAATCGCTAGCAGAATCGTGATCTAAAGTATCTAAGGCGGCCAAATAAAAAGCGGGAATCGGACCTTCTGACTCTTTGTCGACAAAAACTTTAAGAATTTTTTTGAGCGCCAGCCTTTGAATTTTTAAAATTTCAGAATAGGCCTTCTTGTTTAACCCGGAAGAGTAGTTAACGAACAAAGGGGACTGGTTTCTCGGAGCATTGGCTAAAGTTTCGGGCTTAATAAAGTCAGCGGTTGCCTTGAAGTGTTTTACAAAGACATCATTTGATAATGAAAAATTTTGAATCTTTCCAAAATAGTGACCTTTTCGTTCCTCTAAAAGGTTTTCTTGCAATAGTTCGTAAATCTGTTTTTCACCGTAGCTTCCAAACATTTCCACAACTTTTTCAAGAGAGACGCCTTCGATGTTTACAGATAGTTTATAGATTAAATATTTTACAGGGTCTCTTAAGCTCTGAGTTAAAGACTCGGAAACTTCAATCTCAACCATGGCTTCAATCTGTGGAGTTTTTGACTTGAGGTAGTCGGCAAGAGGGCCAGGAAACAATTCTGGAATTTTCCGCGCATTTTTCTCTTGAGAAATATACATCAACAGATCAATGATCGTAGAGACTTCGGGTAAGGTTTTTAGTTGTCCTTTTTTTATCCGTCGCAAAGTGGGTTCACTGACGGCGCAACGCTTGGCTAAGCCATTTAAAGAGAGATGTGGTCTCGACTCTAAGTAAGAAATAAGAACAGTTCGTAGCTGCACAAAGGCTTCATGCAGCTCAGCCTTAGGGCTTAAACGTTTTGGAGTCGCGGGCGATGATTGATAGTTTTCTAACATCAATTGCTCCTCTTTGGTCTTCCACCACCACTAAACTCACCGCCGGCCATTTGCACCCAGTCATCTCTGTCGAAGTCGCGGTCTTCAACATAGTTTTGATAACCAAGTTGTGAACTCAAAGCGATTCGCTCAAGATCCCTGCAAGAGAACAGTTTAAAGCGAACTCGGCCCACCTCGTAAAGTTCATCTTCACCGCGAATGTCCGCTAAGAAGCTCACTTGGTAGGAAAGAGGTGGTGTTTTTTTGACGACCTTCCAGTCAGCATCCAGGCAATAGGGTTCACTGTCAGCTTTAGATCGGTTGTCTTGGATCCAGTTTTCAGCAGCCACTTTAGAATAAAAGACTCTCGGCAATCCTGAGTCGTCTCGGTCGACGCGCCAGCGTCGGCATTCTTCAACTTCCCACTCGACGGGTACGCTAATGAACTGATCCGAATAATTTCCTGGAACGACGGAACGGACTTGGTCTCCCTCGATGCATATTTCAGCATCGGCGACAAATCGATCTTTGGATTCGGGGTGAAGCCGAACTTTTGGGACAGCTTTTGCGAAATCAGAGCTCCAGTAGGCTTTGGTTCCATTTTCCAATCGGTCGAAAGCTAAGCGAGCTTGTCCTCTGGTTCCGAACATGTGTTGAGTGGGGTAAAGGTAAATTCCACCACCGCTAAATTCCCCGCCACTGAATCCGGGCCAAGGCGAAATCAAGCAGAAAACCATAGTCAGGCTGTAAATATATGGAATTATTTTACTTTTCTTGAATCTCACGTTTTGTCCCCTTTTTTTTTACATCTTAGTCTGTGAGGTCTGAGATTGTCCGGTCTCGTGCCCAAATATGTAAAATCGACAGACTGAAATGAAAAAAAAGCAACACCCCGAAAGCATACAAAAGGGGTGTTGCTAGCCCTTGAGAACATAAGATTTCAACTAACGAACGACCTTAAACGAATCAGCCTGTTCGGTTGTTCTTAAGAACCTCTGCGGCCATCACTAAAGCCACCAGAGGCTCTAAGTCAAAGTCAGCTGTTGATTTCGTCCAACTGAGTTCGTCGAAGAAATAGGTGACGAACTCCCGTCAGCGACTGAGGTTGATCCATTCGTCACAAGATCAAGTGACATTGCGCTGCGGTTACTTGCTAGGGTAGCTGATATCGTCGGATGTTCCCGGTGTTCGATCTTTTCCGGCCGAGACCACTTTAAAACTGTTTTTGTTTCCTGAAATCATAAAGGGTCGAAACCATTTGTCACGCGTGTCGACTTTTTCAGTTATAAGTTGCTGTAGAAAGGAGGTTTCGAGATCGTTGAGTTCGTTCGCTTTTTCAACTGGCTTCAATTTTGGAAGATCGCCTGACTTCTTCACTTCGTCGGCAAGGCGAACGTAAAGGTTTTTCATTCTATCGCCTGTGACAACAAGTTTTGCAACATCAACTAATCCAGAGCGAACTGAACTAAAGCAATTTGGCGCAGCCGAAACCGATTGAACTAAGAACTTTGGGATACTTTTGATTCCAGCCTCCGAAAAAGCTTTTGTAGCTTTCAAAAGTGATTCTTTTTTCTGTTCGATGTCCCGAGCACTGTCTTTAGACTTTGTGGCATAGTCGACAAACCTCAACAGAAAATCTTTTTCGATGCTGTTACTTTTTTCGATGACCTTTCGGTAATTGGGGGCGTAGGCGCGAATATTTCCATCGGTCTGGATGGCAACCATTATCAACACAGCCCCAAGAACTTTTGTGTCGGTATAAAGTTGGCGATTGAGTTTTAAAAGGTTTTCATATTCGGTAGTGGTGCAATTACGACCTGAAGAAAACAAACTTTTTTTAACGGGCAATAACGAATTGGGAACCCCTTCACTGATCTTTTTGAAGTCTCTATCAGTCAGGGAATTCTCAAATTTGTTGATCGTCTGAGCGGCCCATCGGCAATGTTGATCGGCCTTTTTAATTGTCTCAAGTTGAGCTTCAGAGAGCTCCGGAATGTCTTTGTTCACCTTTGCGCGCAGTTTGTAACTGACCTGAGCTAAAAGAATAGGTGAGCACAACTTATATTTTTCAAATTTATCATTGGTCTTGTTGAACTGGTCAATCAGTGAAGTCATTTGAGCTTTGTTCTGAAACCCCATGTCAGACATCTCGTTGATCATTTTTCCGATTTCCTGGTCGGCGACATCGGAGGTAGCTATGATCTCATTTTTCAAATTTTCTGGAGTCTTGCTTGCTTTTGGTGAGGTCTTCTTTGAGCAATGACTAAATGTAAAAAATAAGACGGCGACAATGGTAAGGGAACGTAATTTTATAAACATAGTGGAAATATAACACGAATTAAAAAGCTGGCAAACGCTAGGACGATCTCTCTAGAGAATGATCCATTGAATCAAGTAGTAGCCTAATGTCATAGTTACGGCCAAGGCGAGAAAGTTGAGCAGGATACCGGCCTTTAGCATTTGCTTGACTTCAATAGCGTCGGTCCCAAATACAATGGCATTTGGAGGGGTCGAGATCGGCATGCTAAAAGCAAAGCTTGTACAAATAGCCGCAGGAAGTGCTACCAAAACGGGGTCGAGACCTTGTGCTTCACCCAGCTTCATTATCAGTGGCAACGCCACCACGCAAAGGGCAACATTGCTCATAACCTCGGTTAGAAACAAAGCTACAAACGCCAATGAACCTATTAGAAGATAGGTAGAACTTATGTTTAAAGTGGTGAAATAGGTGGTGACACTTTCAATGAGTCCAGCCTCTTTCAGTGCTGAGGCCAAAGCCATTCCGCCGCCAAAAAGCAGAACAATATCCCAAGGGAGTTTATTGATATCATCCTTTTTTAAAATAGGATTCCATTCACGATCCGCGACAGGGATGAGGAAAAGCAGGCATCCAGCGCCAATTGCAATTGAGGTGTCATTGAGAAAAGTCGTGTTGAAAAGCCAGTGCAGACCTTCTTTAAAAACCCATAGGAAGGCAGCGAGCACAAAAACGAAAATGGTTACTTGTTGAGAAGAGCCAATGGCGCCAAGACTCTTCTTTTTGTCACGAATGAAACTTGGAAATTGGGCTGGTAAAGTCACCTCAAAAGGGTAAATTTTTCTTAAAAGAATAGTCATGACGAAAAGAAGCAGAATAGCGATTGGGGCTGTCGCCGCAATCCATAAATAGAAATCAATGTTCCTGTTGTAAAGATCATTCAAGTAGCCCATGAATACAACATTCGGAGGTGTTCCAATGGGTGTCATAATGCCGCCGATATTGGCTGAGTAAGCAATCGATAAAAACAGGACAGTCTGCATGTGAGGAAAACTTTTAAGAGAAGAAGACTCCAAATTATGCTTTAGGAAGTGCACCACCGACAAGGCAATGGGAACCATCATAACGGTGGTTGCCGTGTTTGAAATCCACATACTAAGTAGAGATGTTGCCACGACAAATCCCAAAATGATGCCACGGTCGCTTTTTCCTGTTTTTTCCAAAATGTTTAGGGCGATCCTTTCATCAAGGTTGGTTTTTTCTAAGGCTCTAGCAATAATGAAGCCTCCTAAAAATAGAAAAATAACAGGGTTTGAATAGGCTGGAGTGACGAGTTTAAGGGGGAGTATTTGAAAGATAGGAAGGTAGAAGAGCGGAATCAAGGCCGTGACGCCTAAAGGAAGAATTTCGAAGATCCACCAACTTACCATCCAAAACCCAAGGATTAGAGTGTAAATAATTTTCGGCGATGTGGAGTTAGAAAACTGAAAAATGGTGTCCAAGAACAAGATCAAAAAAGGAAGCAGCACGACTAAAAGTTTTTGTTTTTGAAACATTAGCCGCCCGTTTGTTTCCATTTTAAAGATTTTTTATCTAGAAATTGTGTGACCTCTTCAATCTTTTCGCCATGAATTTCTATATATTGATTTTTAAATGTTCCGCCGACGCCTAAGGCCTTTTTGAGGTCTTTTGAAAGAGCTTTACACCAGGTTTTGTTGTTCGGAAGCCCGGTGATTTCGATAATCGTTCGTCCTTTTCCGGAAGTCAGCCGACGCACGTTTAGAACAATCTGACTTTCATGAACAGCCACATCACGGTTGCCAACTTCCTTTTTGCGAAGATCACCGCCCTCGTCACTCCATACCAATTTATTATTTTTAGACATTCCTGCATTATTCTGTGTTCCACAGGAATTGGCAAGATTGACCGCGAAACCTCGAAATCGCGAAAAATCAGGCATCGAGTCTTCTTTGGGTTATAACCTTTTGGGTTGAGAAAGAGTTGGATGTTGCAGACGGCCTTCTGCTTCGAAAATAAGCATATGCGACAAAAGTCTCAACAAGCTGTCCTATAAATTAAAATCATCAATTCAATGCCTAAACTTAGTTATCCTATGAGCCATGAAAAACATAGAAAACCTTTTGCCAGCTGATTTTGCAGCCGAGGAAGAGGCCTATTCTCTGGCTTTGCAAAGCAACGGGCAAGTCAAAACAGACCTACCGGAGTGGTATTCTGAAGCCGATCGTTGGAGTGATTTTGTGCAGTCTTGGCGAGACTACATTCAAGACCTTTACGAAAAGTACTTTCAACCAAAACAGAAACCCGATCTGAGTTGGGTCAACTTTGAAAAAATCTTTTTTGCCCTCTATTTACTGTTTTGGATATCCGTTGCTGGGCTATTGATTTATTTGTTGCTGGCACTCTTCAAAAAATATTCTGCCAAACCAAAAATGGTGACGTCGGAACCTGACTTATCTATCGAGACAAGAGAACAGCGTCTTGTTGAAATGGTGAAAGTCATGATGAAGAAAGGAGATTGGGCAAAAGCTGCGAAACTGCGGTGGCGCCTTTTCTTAGAGCGTAGAGAACTGAGTGTCGAAATGACCCCTCTAGAGTTTGAGAGAAACCATTCTACCAAACTTCCTAAAGCAATGGATCAATACAAAAATATGTTCACGACTGAAAAAGGAGATGAAGGCTGGTACCAAGAGTACAGTCGTCAGTTGCGAAATTTGGAGGGACCCCAGTGAACTCTCAGCGCAAAACTATCGTGATTCTTTGTATTTTTTGTACTCTCGCATATATTGCCCTTTCGCAGTATAAACTAGATCAGCAACGCCGCGATAGTGTTTCTTCTTATTCTGACTCTGGTAAAGGAATGAGTTTGTTTGCCGCATTTTTAGAAAAACTAAAGTACGGTGAGCTTAATATCTATCGTCGCCCCTTACTCTATTACGAAGATTTGGCAAAAGTTGATGCCTTGGCGATTCTTTCACCACGTACACCAATATCAGAGAAAGAAGCGGAAACCGTTTATAAATTCTTGAAAAATGGTGGAAAACTTATTCTTTCAGCTCACGATGAAGAAACCGCTTTAAGACTAAAACCGATCTTGGATAAATTTGTACTTGAAAACTACTATAGTGTTTATAAAGATCCTGAGTTCAAAAACTTTAAGACTCGAAACCTCGTCAGCGACATTGACGATGAAGTGTTCCAGAAAGGAGAGACTTACTCATTTTATTCGCAAGTCTTATTTTCTCATCGTCCCTCTTGTGTAAAACGCAAAGAAGTTTCTTGCTTTTATTACAGCCAACAAGTGGAGCGAGGGCTCGTCTTCTACTTTCTTGGTATTCCCCTCCATAGCAATGCTTTGATTAATAAAGAATTCAATCGTTTTTTTGCTTTTAGGATGGCCCGCCTTGCACCCAAGGTGATAGTCGATGAGTACCACCATTTTTTTCCAACAAAAAGTCTGTCCGACCTTGCGACGGACTGGCGGCACAGCCTTCCCCTTTACGGTATCTTAGTGGGGGCTGTTCTATTCTTTCTTTTTTCGAGAAATCCTAATGAGGTTCGTCGAGATCCAGAGCCTCGCCTTCAAAGCCTACATGATGTTGGGGAGAAGCTTTTGGTTAAACACTTGAGCCATCCAAATGTTCTACGTGGGGCTCGTGAGAAGTATAGAAAATATTTAAAAAAACGTTTTCCCGTTTGGGAAGATGAGATTGAATTTTGCTATGAAAAAATACAACCCCATGTGAATTCAGACGATAAACGAGTGCAAGTCCAATCACGAGATTTCGTCATGCTTCATCAAGAATTAATTCGCAATAAAAAAGGAGAAAAACAAAATGTCATACGTCAACCAGATCGCCAACCAGATCTTTGAAGTCCTTGATGGCCCCCTTTTAGTCGGGCAAAGGGATTTAGTTCGACACTTTCTTGTGACTTACTTTTCTGGTGGACATTTATTGATCGAAGGCCCTCCTGGCACAGGAAAAACCATGGCCGCAAAACTATTTGCTAAAATTTCAGGAAAAGAGTTTAAAAGAATTCAGTTCACAAGTGATATGTTGCCTTCAGATATTATTGGTGCCCATATCTATTCTCCTGCATCTCAAAGTTTTGATTTTATTAAAGGTCCATTGTTCTCGGAGTTCGTACTTGCTGATGAGATCAATCGAACCCCGCCAAGAACTCAGTCGGCTCTGCTTGAGGCAATGGAAGAACGACAAGTTACAGCCGAGGGCAAGATGATGCCGCTGAGTGACGACTTTTTCGTGATCGCCACCCAAAATCCTCGTGATTACGAAGGGACATTTCCATTGCCAGAAGCGCAGCTGGATCGATTTTTAATGCAGATTAAAGTGACCCCCTTGGGTATTGAAAAAGAGCAAATGATTTTACGACAATTTCTAGAAAGAAAACTACCCGCCAATTTAAACCAAATTCAAGGTTTAAGTATTGATCTTAAAAAAGTTTTTGCAGAGAGCGAGCAGGTGCGGCTAGATGAAAGCCTTTTAGGTTATATCTCTCAAATTGTTGCTGAAACTCGTAAGCATCCTCATTTGCAATGGGGGGCTAGCACCAGAGCCTGTATAGCCTTAATGAAAACTTCAAGAATCTGGGCTCTTTTGGAAGGGCGTGATTTTGTGGTTCCGGATGATGTGAAAAGCTTAGCAAAACCAATATTACGACATCGAATACAGTTGAACCCAGAAGCGCAAGTTTCAGAGGCTACAGAGGACTCTGTGATAGAGGATATCTTAGGAAAGGTACCCTTTCCCTCATGAAGATGAAAACCACTTTAAGTGATTCTTTTTTTGCAGCCTACGGACTTTGGCATGTCGTGGGAGCTTTGGCTTTCTTTAATAAGGCTTTCGGATTGGTCTACTTTATTGGAATGGCCTTTCTGACGTTATTTGTTTTTCTCGATCGACGCAGTCTGCTGAACGAAGAGTCGTTTGTAGCGAAAGTCGATTCTAAAAGAGCATTTGAAATAGGAGAAATTGTCTCAATTCAACTTTATTTCGAATTTACGAATAAAATGCAAGAAAAACCAAAAAAAATTTTTTGGCTTCTGCCAGAACATGGGACTTTGGATTTTAAAATGCGCGCTCTACCTTTACTTGAACAGTCGGTCGGCAAAGATTTAGGGTACCTCGTAAAAGCGAAAGCGATGGCGAATAAAATTGGTCATAGTCGTTGGGAAAGTGTCACCATTCAATCGATTTCCAAACTGGGAATTTGGTCGAACGTATTCCAGTACAAAATCAGTCCATTTGAGTTTCGAGTCCATCCTCCTGAGGGTAAACTTAAGGAAGCTGAATTTTCAGAAAAAGTCTCTAAGCAACAAATTTTTTCTTCAGGCATGCGTATACTTCTGAAAAGTCGAGCTGCAGATCAGTTTCATTCGATTCGAAAGTATCAGTATCCTGATCCTCAAAAATATATAGATGCAAAAAAATCGGCAAAGTATAACCAACTTATGACTCGAACTTACGAAGAGTACAGAGCCCACCACTTGGTTCTAGTCTTAGATACCAGTCGTAACCTTCTTGGGAAGTTGGGAAACTCTGACAAGATTGACTACTATATCTCGGCTTGTCTAAAACTTACGGAATCCGCCTTGGCGATGGGAGACCGAGTAAGTTTGATTTCCTTCTCAGATAGGATTCACTATATGTTGAAGGGTGCACGTAATGCCGCAAGTTTTCAGCCCCTGTATCGCGGTGCCGAGGATTTTCAACCCCATTTGTCTGAGCCCGACTACAGTCTTTTGCCACAAGCGATTAATCAATTAACAAGCCAAAGATCAATTGTCTTTGTATTAACCGATCCATCGATGCCAGGGATCTACAAAGAAATCAGTCGAAATATGTTTTCCATCTGTCAAAAGCACTTTGCCGTTGTTATTGGCCTAAGTGAAGAGTCCAGAGTTGTTAGCCGCTATGTTATGGGTTTAAATCCAGATCAGCCAACTCGTGAGGAAGTGGGCCGATTGCTTTACAGTATGCATATAGAAGAGGAGCTGGAACTGCTGACGGCTCGAGTCAATCAATGGGGTGGAGGCATCGTACGGTCCGAGCCCGGCAATTGGATTTCTATGACAAAAAAAGCTTACAGTAGTCTTCGTTCCTCACTGACTTCTTGATTTTATTGGCTTAAAAGTCCAATACCAAAAAACAGCTGAGGCTATTAAGCCAAAAACAACTTTCCCTTTGGCATCAAGATATTCCCAGGGGCTGACGCCCACTTCGATGATGGCAGCGATGCACAGCCAGATCGATACCCCATACAATATATAAATAGCATCTTTGGCATTCTTCTTCATTTTAACGCCGATTTCATCATAAGGCCTTTGGTAGAAGGTACGACCAAAGATAAAGCTTCCAAAAACAGAAGCCACAATCAAAGTGAGTTCAAGAGGCCCATGGCCAACAATAAAATTAAGTAGAGCTTTGTCAAATCCATAGATTTGGCAGAAAGCCAAGATAGAACCAAGCATAAGGCCGTTGATAGTCATGATGTAGATTCCACCTATTCCGGCAACAGCTCCTAATGAAAAGGCAAACAGAGAGACTTTAATGTTATTGATTGCGATTCCCAAGCCATAAACTAGTGGGTTTAAGCGAATTCGTTCAAACCAGGCCTTTTGATCCATAATATTCTCGATCATGGCTTGGCTAATAAAAAGGCTACTGTAATCTGGTACGGCTAACGTCATTGCGAAGCCAATGATGGTCGAAATAAGAAAAAGAGCGAGTGTGAAAATAAACAGACTAAAGTTCTCACGCCAGACTCTTCGGTATTCATTATCAAGAGTCTGACCTTGATCATCTGTCGATCGAGCGGCAAGAAGAATATTATGGGCTGAAAAGGATAGTACGTCTTCAGAACTAGTAAGCAATGGATCGTCGTCAGGAACCCGACGCTTTAACTTTTGTACTTCCGAGTTGAGTAGTTCAACCAGTTCAATAAACTGAAAAATATTTTCAATTGACGGGTTTGTGTTGCGAGACAGGTCCACTCGGTTTTGGTGGACCTTTTTTTGTAGATCGTAGATTTCAACTCGACTTAGTTTTGCCACAATTCAAACTACTTGGATTCCTGGTGAAGAACCTGAGTTTTGAAAATTAAATCGTGCAGTGCTTTTTTGTCACCACGAAAAGCAGCCATTAAATAGCCGATGAATAAGGGCAAAGCAGAAATCAACTTGCCAAATGCTTCGCGTAAGAAGGCTTCAAGATAAGTCAGATTTTTCCCATTCTCACTGTTGATGACACGTAAACCCATGACCATTTTCCCGGGCGAAGCTCCCTTGTTGCTATAGAAATAGCCGTAGTAAAAATAAACGGCGACCAAGTTAACGGCCCATGAAGCAAGATTTAGCAAAAGAACTGATCCAGGAGATACAAACTGCACAGTGATGCCAAGAATGATCCCTATAGGAAAAGTGGCGACCCCTATTATGATTCCGTCTAAAAAAACAGCAACGAAACGTCGCCAAAAGCCTGCGGCAACGAATGAGTCAGCCGACTGAATGCTAATCTTTTCAGAAGATGATGTACTATCCATTTTAATTATCCTTTCTCTTCAAGTCGTTTCTTTAAATCCAATTGATAACAATGTTCGGCAAAAAACAGAAGGGCCGAACGTCCATCAAGCCTTTGATGGCTTTCGTTTTCAAAGTACTGCCGCACTTGCTGCTCGTAGGCAAGCAAACGACTGTCTTTCATGTCAAATTCACTGATTCCCTTTAAGAAACGTTGGCTGGCTAGCTGTAAAAAATCATCTAAAAATTTTTGGTCTATGTTGGTGCGTGGCTGTACTAACTCGTTGATGTAATTGTAATCGGCTTGCTTTATGTACATGAAATTAGAACCGGCCTCTTGAGTTTTGGAGTAGGCCACAAAAGTTCCGGCCATCAAATCGCCGATTCGCTGTCGACGTTCGGTTAGAGCCATGCAGATAACCATTGGGAAAATAAGGGTATCGACGTATCTAAAAAGCTCACGAATAATCATTTTCGATTTTGTTCTTGGAGAACCATCGTCTGTAACAACCGACAAGCCAAAAAGTTTTTTACCAGGAGTTCTGCCTTTTTTATATTCAAAGTAGATGAAGTAGGCGTGGTAAAGAGACAGAAAAGCCAAGAGCAGTACAGCAATAACAATTACAAATAAAATCGATCCAACAGTACTGCCTTGCATGGTGGCGCCAATGAGGCCAGCAAAAAAAGCGACGAAAAGTCCGCCCACGATAATAAAAATGTAGGAGGCGGCTCCTAAAATCCCGTAGTCTACACAGCTAGCGAGAAGCCGTTTTAAGACGGGAGCTGGTTTAAGGTTAGTTTGAAACCCTTGGTAAATTTGTTCCTGTGATTCAGATGTTTGATGCAAAGCTGTGCCCATTTTTAAAAACCTCTAATACTACCAGTATATATGGTGTCGGCAATTCGACGGGTTGTCTTAATGTAGGTTTTGCTTAGACTTTAATCGGGTTGACTGGGTTTTGGTAACAGAGTGGCTTTGCCTGACATTGGATGAACGTCCAGTTAAGAAGTCTCCCAAGAAATACTTGGGAGATCGGTTGCAATAGCGAAACTATTGGGGGCTCACTAGCCGGGCGCTGGAGACGGTTTTCTCCAGAGTCGCCAAGTAAGTACCGTCTTCGCCATCAATCACGTCGTAGTCACCAGGACGAAGATTTTCGATGCCAAAGGAAAGGTGGTTGTATTCGACGACTCGAGAGCAAGCCGCACCTTTAGGATAGGTGGCCACATGATAGAGGGTCAGTCGATGACCCTCCACTTCTTTAAATGTTTCCCAGGACTGATAGCACCCATTGGGAAACCTGGTGATAACTTGTAAAGTTTGGGCGCCTTTGCTGATGGCAAGGTTTGTAACCGGAACGATATCAAACTGTTCAGGCCTTTGAAAGTTTTGCCCCTCCGCAGTTGCCAGAGCTTGAGCTGCTAAAATCATTGAAAAAACGAGACTGAGTAATTTGAAAAGAATTGTAACCTCCTGTGTTAAATCTTATTCAAGAAAAATGACTTTATTGGCTTCCACTATCGCAGTTCGGTTTCGATTCGTAAATTTTGAATTTTCCTGCGTTATGATTAGATTTCTTCTAATGGTGCTGTGTCCCAACTTTCTAAAGATCAAACAAAGAGGGGAATAGAGACCATTGACATTTTTCAATGCAATCTTGATCCGTTGGGGACGTCTTTGTCTGGAGAAAACAACACAACAGCTCCCTTTAGGTCAGAGAAGCCTACAACCAGAACTTCGGATCGAATGGGGCCGACTTGCCGGGGGGGGAAATTAACCACAGCCGCAACTTTCTTACCTATCAGGTCTTTGCATTGGTAGTGAACTGTTATTTGAGCACTGGATTTTTTTAGCCCGATGACTTTGCCAAAATCAATTTGAAGTAAATAGGATGGTTTTCTGGCTTCTAGAAAGACTTCAGCTTGTATGATTTCGCCGACACGAATGTCGACCTTTAAAAAATCACTAAACGAAATTTCGTTTTCAGCATTTGCATCAAGATCATGGGTGATATGCATCTCTATTCTCCTTCAGCCATTTCCGACAAAACCCATTGAATGGTTTCGGCATCAAAACCAGAGTTTTCCAAAATTCGTTTGGCCTTCAAGAAGTCATCCGAATCGATGGCCTCATAAAAAACATCCAGTGTCCCATTTTCCACAAGTGTCTCTAAAATGAGGGAGCCTTCGATATGACATTCATCCATAACTATTTGTCGTAGCAAGCTTTCAGCTGACTTCGCAAGTGGATAATGACCTCGGACTTCTTCATGTCGTCGAAAATCCTTTGTGCGCCGTCGGCCGCCCAGTCTGGGGTTGTGTTTCCAGAACCTTGTTGAAAATTGCCTTTTTCAACAATATCTTTGATTTCACCAATGTCGCTGACTATTTGGGTCATTTTGTAAAACAGGCAACGTGAAATCCCGCACAGGTCCTCATCGGGGAAGGGAGACATCGGTAATTTGCTATAGGGTGACTTCGCTAGCTCCGGGTACTTTTGAGGGTCGGTAAGTTGGGCTAAATCAGCGCTCGGACAGTCGGGAGTCTTGTTCTCCAAAAATGTGTCGTAGAAATTGACTGTACCATTAAGGACACCGACTTGAAAAGAGAACCATCTCACTTCCCGTCGAAATTCATGCAAACCTTTCTCTTCAGGGGTATCTTCCAGTAATTTAAAATTAAATTCGGTATTGTCCAGATTTTTCAGATGCTTTCTTAACTGTTTAATAACGTAGGTGCGATCCTCGGACGCATTCAACCATGTCCAGTCATCAATATGGGTTCGAAGTCCTTGCGCCAAACTTGGTGTGGTTCCGATCCATTCTAAATGCCCAAGAAGGGAAAGGGACTTTTCTTGCTGATACCTCTCGAGAAAGTGTTTGTGTTCTGTGCTGAGTTGTTCTTTTTTCTGCAGTCGCCAGTGGATTTTTCCGGATAGAACGTAAACCAATATTTGGTAGGCGATATCCTTGTTATTCTTTGCAGTTTCGATCTGTGATTCTGAGCCACCCTTAAGCTGCAAATTTTTCAGAATTTCATTCCACTTGTCATACCCGCCAATGGCGTCCTCAAGGGACTTCGCAGAAAAACGCAAAGTATGTTTAAAAAACGTTTTCGAATTTTCAACTTCATACTTTTGATAAATTTGCCCTAAGGCTTGAAGCTGGAAGGTGGCGACTCGTCGAGGCCCTCGCAGCATTTTTTGGGTGACAGACTCCAATGAGTGCTCTGAACCGTCATAATCACGAAAAACACTCTCAAGAATCTTGAGCGGACCTTCAAAGCGAGCCCTCTGGATCTCCGAGTCTGCTAAGGATTGGTGGGGTGGTAGGAAAAGTGCAAAAAACAAAATAAAAAAAAGTTTCATATTGGGCTCCAGGGAGCGCAGTATAGTCGTTGGAGCTTGTACTTGAAATAGGTCTGAAATATTTTCTTTTTAAGGGGCTTGGGGCTAGATAAAGCTTGCACCCGATTGTTCGAGGGTCTTCTGCGCTTTTTTTAGGGTCTTAGTCTTGATCAACAAGTAGTCAGTGTCATAGGTCGAGATCGCAAATAGACTGATTTTAGCTTCGGCCAGTGGGTTCACCAAAGAGGCCAGGATTCCGGTTTGATTGAAGTCAAGAGGGCCGACCACTTTAATGAGACTCCACCCTTTCTCAATTTTGCAGTCTTCCTGAATCCACTGTGATTCACAGACAATGGACAGTTCCTGCTCTGACTTTGAAATACTGTAGAAATCACTTTTGTAAATCGAGCTTGGTGGGGATTGATCGGGCTTCATTCGGCAAATCGCATAAGAGCCGGGCAGCAATTTCAAATCCATGATTATTCCTTTCAAATTCCAAGAATGGGTTCAATAATAGACGGACCAGTGGTTTCGGCAAAGGAGTTTTTTGTGAGCGAAAATCAAGAGCAATGCCCCAAGTGTGGTTCTCAGCACGTTTACCTGGACGGTTCTTTTTGGACTTGTCCTGAATGCGGTCACGAATTTGATTTGAACGCCGAGCCCTCAGAAGGACCGTCGCCGACAGTGGATTTGCAGACTGTTACAGATGCGAATGGCAATGTGCTGGCTGATGGAGACACTGTTGTGGTGACTAAAGAATTGAAAGTCAAAGGGGGATCCCCGATTAAGGCCGGAACCAAAGTTAAAAATATCCGCTTGTCTCCGAACGCCGCCGATGGACACAATATCTCATGTAAGATTCCCGGCGCAGGGGCCATGGGTCTTAAATCCGAGTTTGTGAAAAAGTCGTAGTTAATTTTAAAAATTAGGAGCGCATATTGACAAATTGGACGGGGACATCCAGGCCAGCACTTTTAACGAGAGTCATGCATTCTTGCAGAAAATCAATTTTTTTTGAGGACACGCGGACCTTGTCATCCTGAATGGCCGCCTGAACTTTGATTTTGGAGTCTTTTATTAGTTTAACAATTTTTTTTGCATTATCTTTGTCAATGCCAGCGATAATCGAAACCGGTTGGCGCCACATGTTGCCAGAAGCTTTTTCGGCTTTCGCAAAATTCAAGACTCGCATATCGATCCCACGGTGGTGGACCTTGCCTTGAAGAATATCTTTGATGGCATCCAATTTGTAATCATCGTTAGCCATTATGGTAATAGACTTGCGATCCCATTGAATTTCACAGTTGCTGCCTTTGAAGTCATAGCGCTGGTCAATTTGTTTACGCGCTTGATTAACGGCATTGTCGATTTCTTGAATATCTACTTCCGAAACAATATCAAATGAGGCCATAAAAGGTAGTTACCATTTTTCTGTTTTAAGTCAACAGGGAAGGCCTGGGGCTTGAGAGAGGCCTAAAATGTCAATTTCGACCCAGTTTCGCTTTGTCTTTTGAGTAAAAATCGATTGAACTATAATTTAGCTAATCTGTTTGGGAAGGATATGTATGACCCACGACCTCGAAAACCTCATTTCTATCGATCCCTTTGATTGGCCCTCAGTTTTTACGACACTTTTTTGTGGGACTATTGTTGGTTTGGAGCGTCAGTTGCGAGGAAAGCCGGTCGGGATACGCACATCTTCCATGATTATTCTGGGAACCTACCTTTTTTTGCGGGTGGCCCTGTTAATGGAGTCGGCTTCTATGGACCCCTCTAGAGTGATCGGGCAGGTGATCACCGGTGTTGGCTTTTTAGGAGCTGGCGTCATGCTGGTCAAAAATGGGTCAGTGGTTGGCGTGACTTCGGCGGCCACAATTTGGGTTCTTGCTGCCATCGGAGTGATTATTTCACAAGGCTTTCTAATTACCGCTATTAAAATATCAATCATTATCGTTTTCATACTTTTTGCTGTCGGTCTTCTTGAGCGGCACACCCGTCTTTTTGGTCGTGGTGTCTATCAGCAATACATTTTGCGCAATCGAGACGGTGGCGACTGATTAGCCTTCAAATTTTAACGCGCCGCTGGGGCATGTTTTAATCATGTCTTGAATCTCTTTTTTGCTGGCTCCCGCTGTGTTCACCCACGGCTTTTTCTTGGGGTCAAAAACCAGGGGCAAAGTTTTCACGCAAACCGCAGAATGTGTGCAAATGTTTTTATCGTAAGAAACCGAAAAATCGGTTCCTTTGTATTTCCTAGGTCCAATATTTTCCATTTTCAGATCCTTTCGGGAAGAGTTGGCAATGATAATTAAAAGCTATTTTCTATTGAGATGACTCTCAATGTACTGATCAAAAATATTGGCATGTTTGTCTAAAAAATCCAATGTTGATTGGTCAATGAGTTTATTGTCTTTGATTTTATCAAAGGCTTTCCCAATCATGACCTCTGGTTTGTTAAGGAAATGAATATTTAGAAAAACCCCAATTTGTCGCAAATGGTACTGCATTCGTCCTGTACCTAGATTGCCAGGGCTGGCGCCAATGATGGCTGCCGGTTTGTTGTTAAAGGGGCTGCGATCGTCTCTTGAGACCCAATCCAGTACATTCTTCAAAACACCAGGCACAGAGTAATTGTATTCTGGGCTAAAGAAAATAACGGCATCGGAACTAAGAATCTGTCCACTCAGTTCTAGAACCGATGGGGGAGCCGAATCGAGGTCTTGATTATAAAGAGGAATTCCTCTGATTTCGCCTTCAACCAACTGAAAACGGTCAGCGGTTAAGTTTTTGTATTCGTTAAAAAGAGTTCGGTGCAAAGAGTCTTTGCGGAGACTCCCAATCACTCCAATGATTTTTTTCATATGCGGACTTCCTATTAGATTTCAAAATACAGAGATTCTTGTTGGTTTGTGAAGTTATCATCTCTAACATTGTGGCATTTTTGTTAATTTTTCAAGGAACTTTGCTGAGTTTATTTAGAATTCCGCAAAAAGCTTAACAGGATGCCTAGCAATCCAATACCGAAAATAATGGCTGGTACCAAGTCATCCGGGTTCATTTTATAATAGAGATAGGCTCCGCTGGCGCAACCTAAAGTGAGAATGACAGTCATCAAATTTTTCAAAAGCCCGACCTTTCAGTTTCTCTACTGTCCGAAGATGTTACTTCGATCGAAGCCCCTGCGATTTTTACTTTATCTGGATGAAGTTTAATTTCTTCGAGGATATTAGAAAATAATAGATCCTTTGTGAATCGGCGCATTTTGTAATCACAAATATACCTTAAGGTGAATGACATCCAGCTGGCATCGGCGGTGAGAGTCACAAAGTTATCCACCTTAGCGTCCTCTAAAACATACTTTCGAACTAGGTGGCTCCAGGTCGCGAAGGATTCTTTTTCGTAGGTATCGAGTATGGCATCCGCTTCTTTTTTCATAAGAGTTTTTGTGAATTCAACATCAGATCCATGCCGAATGGGAATGACGATTTCATCCCAAAGAAAAGGGAAGTCCGCAGAATAATTATAGACGGGCTCTTTAAACACGAAACTGTTGGCCACTCTGACAACACGACCACTGTAAAGGTCTCCGTTGACCCAGCCACCGATCTCCATCAATGTTGTTCGAAGCACGCCAATGTCGATGACATCTCCGCGAATCCCACTCAGTTGAACTCGATCTCCGATCTTGTAAAAATTGCCAAAAGTAATCCCGAACCAACCGGCGAAACTCGCAATAACTTCCTGGAGGGCAAAGGCAATTCCGGCGCCCGCAATTCCTATGGCGACAGTGAGCCCTGCAATTTTTTCTGTGAAAACAAATCCAGCGGCAACCAACGACAAGAAGAACAGAATGAAACTAGAAAACTTTTTTAATTTGTATCGGGTGGTAGATTCCGAAACCCGATTCGAGATCATTTTCTGAGCCAGACTATTTAAAAAACCGAGAGACAATAGGATCAAAGAAAGGACAAAAACTTTGCTGACTGTTGGGTTGTGAATCCAAGTCTCAACTAAACTACTGTATTTCTCCATATTCCTATCCCTATCAGTCTAAGCTTTTCAGAATGATTGGCTATCCCAGGCCCAGCTACGCTAACAACGAACAAGCCAATGAATCTGCAGAATAGGGCCTAGTGGGGCACTTGTCGACTGCTTATCCGGTGCGCTTGGAGCCAGTCTGTTGAAAGGACGCATTGGCATCAGAAAACCATCGAAAAGGGGGGGGGGGCTTCAGTCGGATCCATTATCGTCGGTTTGACTTTGGTTCGATGATTTATCTTGGTTCGGGTCGATGCTCTCGGATGAGGTATTTTTTTCAAGAGTATAGGCTCGAGCCGCCCCGTGGACATACACCAATTCTCCGCCGGAATGACCAACCTGGTAGGCCAAAAACAGAAGAATAAGCTGGGCAGCGAAAATAACGAGGAGACCGGGTTTCAGCAAGTAAGCTTTTGGCACTAAAAGAAGACCAATGACTAAAAGCAGACAGAGGGAGGTTCCGATCATAAAAACCTCGGCTTTTTCTTCATGCCCGTCGATGATCGATTCACTCACCACCTTTTCGACCCTATCCTCTTCATTTTCGCCGGTTTCAAGGGCGATGTAGGTTGAACCCACCAGAAGAAGATGGAAAGCAATCAGCAAAAGAACAGACCGTTTACCCCAGACACTCTTCACCGCTAAGACACCGACCAAGATTGTGACAAGTGGCAGTAGAAAGACTATACCTAAAGGCAAGTGAACAACGGCTGGGTGCAGTGGTAATGAATCAAACATTCTGAATCTCCTTGTATAGACATTTGCATATAAGATAGTAAGAGATGTCGGGTCTGGAAATTGGCCACTTGACCTAAATGGTTCAATTAATTGTCTTAGGAGGTTTGTTATAGATGTCTGTTGGATCTGAGATGAAAGTTATCATTTTAATACTGATCGGGATCTCTATGTTAACCGGTCTGGACCTCTCTAATGACATGGGCGAAGGAGTGACTTCAAAGCATGCATTGATCGAAGTTACTATTATTGCCATCAGCTTGTCGGGGATCTTCTTTTTCGTTAGGAAGTTGCGCCAAGAAAAGCGACGACTGAACACCACTCTCGACCAAGCCAGGGAGGATCTTAGGTATTGGAAGCAAAAATCGGCTTCTTTTGTCAATGGATTGTCTTCAGAGATAGAACGCCAGTTCGACCAGTGGAGCTTAACAAAAAGCGAAAAAGATATAGCTCTCTTGCTTATCAAGGGTTTCTCGACGAAAGAGATCGCCGTCTACAGAAGCACGGCCGAGAAGACGGTCCGGGTTCAAACCAGCTCGATCTATAAAAAATCCAAAGTCGCTAATCGAAGCGAGCTAACGGCCTTTTTCCTTGAGGACCTTTTGTTGCCGAATGATTGATTTTCGGGTGAAGGTCGATTAACTAAAAGTGCCCCTGCGTCTGCCCTAAAAAAGAACAGACTGTTGGTAAAGCCCTTGTGCCCCTTAGCCGGTTTTTTAAGGTCATAGGACTTCTGGAGGAACCTTTGTTAAAAAGTAAGAAAATCATATTCGTTTTGGTGGGCCTTTTTATCGTATCGGCGGTCTTTTATGGCTATAAAAATAAAAAACAGACTCAATACTTGAAAGCCAAAAAAGGTGATGTGCTAGAGGCAATTTACGGTCTTGGAAAAGTCCAATCCGATGAGGTCTTTGAGTTAAAAATTGGAATCATTGCCAATATTGGCAAGCTTTTTGTGAAAGAGGGTGACCTTGTTTCGAAAGGTGCTCCGATGCTAACGATCGAAGGAGTCGGTTCGTTTAAAGCCCCGTTTGATGGAACCATCACATTCGTCGCATTTAAAGATGGTGAGATCGTAACACCGCAGGTACCAATTTTAAGGTTGGAAAATTTGACTAAAAAATACATTGAAGTCTCTCTAGAGCAAGATGCGGCCCTTAAAGTCAGGCCGGGTCAGCAAACGAAACTAATCTTTCAAAGTTTGCAGGGCGAACCTATCGAGGGGCTGGTTGAGAAAATATACCCTAAAAAGGGAGATTTTATCGCACACATTGAGGCTGAAAAGATTGACTCTAATGTTTTACCAGGAATGACCGCGGATGTAGTTATTGAAGTCGGCCAAAAAACAGACGTCCTATTGATTCCGGTTAAAGCCATTTCATCGGGGCGAGTCGTTCGAAAACGCAATGGCAAGAAACAGAAAGTTCCAGTAACAATTGGCCATACTGACGGATTATGGACGGAGCTTGTTGAAGGCGATATTCTTTTGACCGATGAGCTAGTGGTTAAGGGGCAATAGCGATGCTATTTCTTGCAATGAAGCAACTTTTTTCGAAAAAGAAGCAAACCTTCCTCATTCTTTTGGGTGTTAGCTTCGGAACGATGCTTTTTGTTTCTATTTCGGGTGTGCAGCTTGGGCTTCGAGAGTACATGATCAAAGCACTTCTCAACAATACCGCTCATATTATTATCTCTGGAGCAGAGAATGAAATCGAAGAAGAAGATGTGCGCGAAAGTCTTTATCCTCATCAAGACTTCATTCATTGGATAACACCCCCTTCAGGTAAGAGAGACGAGTCGAAACTTGAAAGTTACTTAGGTTGGGTTGAGATATTGAATTCAAGTCCTGATGTCTATGACTTTTCTCCACGCCTTACAGTCAATGTGATTGTTAAAAATAGTAAACTGAAATCTAACGTCAATTTGATTGGCTCGTTGCCTAGAAAACAGTTGCGCATCAGCGAAATTGCAGACTATGTCGTTGAAGGAAGTTTCGAAAGTTTAGCCTCAGGCGGAAACAAAATTGTTTTGGGTATCGGTGTTGCCGAAGACCTTGGTGTCAGGCTGGGGCAGTTCGTGGACGTAATGGCTGCTGACGGCGAAGTCACCCCATTTAAAATCGTAGGTTTTTCAAAATTTGGTGACAAGCGCACCGACAGTGTTTTGGCCTTTGCCCATTTGTCAGATGTTCAAAAAATCAACCAAACCCCAGGGCGACTGTCCGAAATCGCTGTGGCTCTGAATGATATCGACAAGTCCGAGGAGCTGGCCAGTTTGTGGTCGATGTTTAGCAAAGACAAAGTTCAGGACTGGCGTTTGGCCAATGCCATGTTCATGGAAATGATAAAAATGCAGGACGTGGTTCGATATTTCATTATGTTTTCGGTTTTGATTGTGGCAGCATTCGGTATCTACAATGTCTTGTCTATTATGATTAACCAAAAGAGAAAAGAAATCGCTATTTTGCGTTCCATTGGATACCCGCCTAAGCGAATTCTTGAGCTCATTCTATATCAAGGTTTTTTTCTGGGAATTTGTGGAGGAGGAATCGGCTTGATGATGGGGGCTCTCGTTACTTTTTTCGTTGGTGCTATAGATATTGGTTTTGAGCTCGGGGGCAGCAACCACATGTTCGTAAGCTACGATTCCTCTATTTATATTGCCGCCTTCTTGGCCGCGATGGTCGCTGCGCTGATAGCTAGTGTGATTCCTGCTTATTCTGCCAGTCAAATGACTCCTATTGATATCATTCGGGGGCAGTAGTGATAGTTGGTCGAAGTGTCATAAAAGAGTTCGGTGAGCCGCCCCATAGAATCCTTCATGATCTTAGTTTTGAAATCGACGACGGAGAGTTCGTTGCTATCTCGGGCCGCTCTGGAAGTGGAAAAAGTACTTTACTGTATATAATCAGTTCTTTGGATCTTCCTAGCTTCGGGGAAGTTTTGATCGACAACGAAGATATTTCGAAAATGTCAGTCGAACGCATCCATCAATTTCGAAACAATCAAGTCGGATTTATTTTTCAATTTCACTATCTCTTGCCGGAGTTGACAGGTCTTGAAAATATCCTTTTACCCCCTAGAAATATCAATCAACAAGACAACTATACTGAAAAAGCCATGGGTTTACTAGAAACAATGGACGTCTTGAATGTCACCCACAAACTTCCATCGCAAATGTCCGGTGGGGAGCAACAACGTGTGGCTATAGCACGAGCCTTAATAATGAGCCCCAAGTATCTGTTTGCTGACGAGCCAACGGGCAACCTCGATAGTGCCAATGGCGCCGTTGTAATGAATATTTTAAAAACCATAAACAAAGAACAAGGAACAACGGTTTGTTTGGTCACCCACGAAGAAGAGTTTTCTGCCATGGCCGATCGCGAGCTATACTTAGTGGACGGGCGTATATCTGAACGGGAGTGATATCTGGAAAAAGGGAGCTTTGCGCTCCCATTTCTTAGAATAAAATATCAATCGATCAAACATTCATTCTTTGTAAACTGAGGTTATGGACTTTAGTTGACGGCAACCGAATCATCCGGGGTAATAATGATGTCGACTCTGCGGTTCTGAGCTCGACCGGTTTTTGACTTGTTAGTCGAAATAGGGTCTTCAAAACCATGCCCCTCAGAGACAACTCTTGCGCCGTTGACACCATTCTCTTTGAAATAGGTGGCGACAGCGAGGGCTCGTTGTTCTGAAAGGCTTTTATTTAGCTTTCTTGAACCTACAGAATCGGTGTGACCGACAATCTTAATTTCCTTAGCATTTAATGATTTTGCCACTTCATTGACCATGACAAGGAGCTGAATGGATTCTGAAGGAAGATCGGAACTTCCACTTTTAAAGTTCATCGACTTCAATCGAATCAACAAGTGGTCACCTTGTTGATAGGCCTCAGCATCAGAATTGGAAAACTGTTGGCGTGATTTTTCGATGGCTTTTTGCATAGCGATACTGCCTTGAGCCGCGCCTAGAGCCACGTTTTTCTCGGCTATTGCGCTTTCTTTCTCAGCAATCGCTTGATTCTTTTGATCAATTTCTGACTCAGCTTCCGAAACCGAATCTTCAGACATCGAGAGATCACCCTTTAAAGAAGAAATTTGTCGATTCTGAGCAACCATTCTTAACGCCGAGGCCTCAGTCATGGATTTTCCGTTTTCTTTCAAGACTTGCATCACATTGGTAAGAAAGTTGGCGTCAGAGTTGGCTTTAGAAACGGCCTGCCGGTACCCCGAAGGGTTGCTGACATTTGAGCCGATCAGGCTTTCAGCGTTTTTTAAACTGATTTGGGCTTTGCGAAGTGTATTAGGAGCTCTCTCTTTAGCTTTATCATTTCGTGCGCCATTAATTTGCGCCGTCGCCTTTCCAAGTTCGATACTAATCACAGACTTTCGTTCCAGGTTTACGTAGCGAGTTTGAAGCTGAGCCACATCTTTTGTGCTGACCTTGTTTATTTTGTATACAATGTCGGCGACGTCTTCATCGATTTCATAAAGTTCTTTTTTTAGTTCCGAAGACTGAGTGGCGCCAGCTTGGATTGCATTTTGCCGGGATTCAAACAAGCCTGGGGCATCATCCTGGTGACTTTTTGCTACCGAAATAGCTTGGTTTAATGATTGTCTCGCGAAACGAAGGTCATCAAGAACTTCTTCTTGATCATCTCCATCTGCAAGATCCTTTTTGGCCTTTTTAAGAAATTTCAGTGACTTCTTGTACTCCTTGCGAGCTAACACGTCGACATTTGTTTCTTGGGCGGCATTGAGATCATTTGAAAGCTTGGCAATCTCTCGACGAGGATCGGCTGAACTTGAAATGACTCCTTCTGGCGCCGTTGAGCAAGCCACAAACGTAAGTAAAGTGATCAATGTAAGTATTGATTTAATAAAATTTGGGTATTCCATATGGATATTCCTTTTTGTTGTTAAAAACATTGGTTTTAAAATTTCTTTTTCAAGCGACGCTCCTCTACGAGCTTTTAATTTTCTTTTTAATCGTTTCGACTCCGGAATCCTTTTTTTCTTCAAAACGACTAAATATTTCATTTAACTTGGTGCTAGAGGATTCTCTGGCTTCGCCGTAGCGCTGTTGGATCAAGCCGCTAATGGCTTTCAAATCACCCTTTGTTTTTTCTAGTTCGTCGTCAGTGAGTTTTCCCCAGGCTTTTTGTACGTCACCCTTCATCTCTTTCCATTTTCCTTTAATAATATCTTCATTAACTTTCATACTGTCTCCTAATAAATTTGATTAATAAGGTTTAGATAGTTGTTCATTTCATGGTAGTTTTCCACTGCTTTTTCCAGTCATTAGCGAAGTTAAAAAAGAAATCACTGCAAATGCTAAAAATACAAGTAACAGAATTTTTCCAAGATCGGCTGAAAAACCAGCGACTTCATAGGCACCAAGGAAATAGGCCATTAGTGCTAAAATAAAAAATACAATTGCTGCACGAATCATTTCGTTCTCCTTTGTAAGATATTCGTTAAGTAATTTTGCAATTCGAATGCCATCGTTTTTTAGGTTCAAATCGTCGGAGGTGCCCAGCAAAAAATATTCGTACAAAATAGGAACGTTCTCTAGGTGCAATTTGGAACATGTGGTACTTGTAAGCAAAGTGAGGAAATGTGGTTAATAAGACTTATGATCAAACAATAGTAGTTGTCGACGACGATTTAAGACATCATAGTTTGATTACCACATTTTTCACCCCAAAAGGTTTCAAGGTTATCTGTTATGATAATGCGCTTGATGCCCTTGCGGACAGTCGTACCGTGGGTCAGGGGTGGGACGTTTTGCTAACAGACTATCATTTTCCCAATATGCTCGCTGCCGATTTTACAAAAGCTTTAAACTCAAACTTACCAGATCTTCCAGTTATATTAATCGCTCCAGACGAACTTGCGCAAACTGCTATTAGTGCTATTGGCCAGGGAGCCTACGACTATATTGCAAAGCCCATTCACTTTGGACAACTTCAAGTTTCGGTTGAACGTGCAATTAGAAACAAATCTCTTGTTGTTGATAATTCGGAACTTCGAGAGATCGTAAAAAATTTTTATATTGTTCCAAAAACATTAGTCGGTCGTAGTCCGAAGTTTTTGGCAGCTGTTGATATCGCCGTGCGAGTTGCTAAAAGTCACTCCAGTATTCTGCTTTCCGGAGAAAGTGGAACGGGCAAAGAAGTCTTTGCAAATTTTATTCATGTCAACAGTAAGGTCAGCAAAGGCCCTTTTATTGCAATCAATTGCTCCTCGATCCCTGAAAACTTATTGGAGTCAGAGCTTTTTGGTCATGCCAAAGGGTCTTTTACTGGTGCTTGTGAAACCAGAATTGGTCTTTTTGAGGAAACTGAAAATGGAACACTTTTTCTAGATGAAATTGGTGATCTTAGTCTCCCTTTACAAGCAAAGCTTCTGAGGGTTCTGCAAGAAAAGAAAATAAAGCGAATAGGAGAAAATCGGGATATCTCGATTAACTGTCGGATTATTTCAGCATCAAACAAGGATTTAAACTTTGAAATAGGAGAAGGACGTTTTCGAGAAGATTTGTTCTATAGGCTTAATGTTATCCCGATAACAATCCCCCCACTTCGAGAGCGAACTGAAGATTTGATGCTTCTCGCCGAGACGTTTTTGAGAAGATTTGCTCTGGCTAACGATTCCCAAGCTCGATTTTTCTCAAAAGATGCCATCCAGTTTATTCTAGAAAACGATTGGAATGGTAACGTTCGCGAGCTGGAAAACACTGTGGAGAGAGCCGTTGTCATGTGCTCAGGGTCTGAGATCACTCTCGAAAATTTTATTCCCCTTAGGGTTATTCATGCAAACCGGTCTCCTTCGAATTCCGATCTGCAATCTGAGGGAAATGTTTTTAGCTTTAAACACAATGAGGGATTGCCAAGTCTAGAAGAAGTTATCAACAAATATATCAGCTACGCAATCGCTAAAAATAGCGGGGCACGAGACAAAACAGCCCGAGACATCGGCATTGATCGAAAGACCTTGTACCGCCGAATGAAGTTTCAGGGCAATGCTCAAATCCAATAATAAAGCTTTGCTTTAACGTGAAATTACGTGCATTTCTACACGTCGATTTTTTAAGCGTCCTAATTTGGTTTTGTTGCTGGCTATCGGGCGCGACTCACCAAACCCCTGACCTTCAACTTTTTTTCTAGAAATCCCAAGCTCTTCAACGATAATACCTTTTATCGTATTGGCTCGCTGTTGGCTGAGTCTTTTGTTGTAGGCGGCCTTGCCAACACTGTCGGTGTGCCCCTCGATGACAATCTTTTTAATCGAGTTTTTGATCCCAAGAAGGTATTTGATTTTCTTTTTAAAGCGATTCCGCGATTTTTTGGTCAGTTTTGCTGTTCCCGAAATAAAATTAAGGACCCCCAGGTCTACGTTTTGAATTTTGTGGATTTCACAACCTCTATTTGTAACGTCAACACCTTCTGGAGTGTCAGGGCATAAGTCGTATTCATTGATCACACCATCGCCGTCGGAATCTAAGGTGGCGTAGGCAGCACCATCGGAATTTCCTAGCGAAGGGCAGCCGGACGCATCCACTTTGACATCTATTTTAGTGTTGGGGCACTGATCCTCAGAATTATCGACGCCATCAAAGTCATCATCTAAGAACCCAGAATCAATGTTCAGGGGGCAACCATAGTGGTCGACCGTTGTGCCCTCTAGCGTATTGGGGCAACGGTCATCCTGATCACGTACACCGTCTTCATCTTGGTCCTTGATTTCGTAGGCCGGTACTATCCCGCCATGCTCGCCTCGACCATGAATAGTCGCCGAAATTGCAGAGAAATTAATGTTTACTCCGGCATAAATTCGCAACTCAGGGGTCGACAATCCGGTATACAAGCCACGGGTCATACCCACATGGACATCCATTCGTTCATAAAACTTTTGTTTGGCTCCTAACAGAATTTCTAAGTTCGAAAGCTCCCGATCTGTGTTGTTGAGGGGAGAGTTAGTGGGGGTAGAACCATAAAGTTCCCCAATAAAGTGAGTGTCCCAACGTTCGTGCCAGTAGTTCGCACCCAGAGAGTAAAAAATTTGGTTATCAATAGGCTCGATTCCAAAGCCGGTCAGAGGGGCGCCAGAGTTGCGCAAACGATACCCAGCATTGATCGCCCAGCGGAGGGATTTTGAAGAAAGCCGCTCGTAGAAGCCACCCACGGCGACGGAAGGACCCGGATCACGCCCGAGATAGGGGTTGTTGTCGATATTGTTGAAGTTAATTCCAAAAAAAGCTCCCAATTGTGCCTTCTTTTCGTTAACCAATCGTACTTTCGAGTCCAATCGGAAGGCTTCACGACCCGTTTCGCTGATCGCTGCACCTAAAGAAGTGGCTTCTGAGCTTTCGTGGATAAGGTTGGTCATGCTAAAACCCACACTCCAGCCCTTGGTAATTCCCACTCCCACATGAATATTGGTTGAAGCTCGTTGATCATCGGGAGCCGAGCCACCGGGATCGGCCTGGGGGAGGCTTTTGACTCCGTAATCTAAAAAGAGGCCTAAGTTAAAAATGCCGGGTTCGTGCAGCTCTCCAGATTCAACGGTCACATAACCAAGCCCATCTGTAGTGGGATTAAAGTTTTCAAGGTCCGACCCAACGATGTTTGCGTAACTGAGGTTATAAAAAAGAAAGGGAACAGCAAGTGAGATAATTCTTAATATTTTCATGCCCCAATTTTCAATTAAAAGTCATTCAATGACAAGTAAAAATCGAAAACCTTTCGTAAGTGAAGACAGAGAAACCCTCTCAAGAACTTCGGTGAAAAAAGACTAACAGGATTCGTTGTGTTTGGGGCAAACAGCAACAAGTTTTGTCATGCCCTTCCTATTTTTCGAAAGGTTAAGAGGTGTCCAATAAAAGCTGGTAACACGAACAACGGAACAATAAGGCAGTAGGGGAAGTGTGCAACTAACAACAAGGGCTTTTCAAGTGGCCAGCCAAAAGGAACTGGGGAAGAAAGAACGACTACACGAAGGACATTCATCAGCAATAAGAATCCTATGGTATTGACTATGATGGCTATCGTCTTACTTTTTCCAACAAATGGAATGGCGAAAATGGACAGTACTCCCGTAGCAATATCCCAATTTTGTCCCGTCCAGGTCATGGCTACGGGAATGGTCCCCGAGGTGGCCCAGTCATGCAAAATAAGTTCTAGTGGAAGCCTAAAGCCTTGGAATCCAATAAGAACGGCTAAAGAAAGTGAGTCTATCAACTTTACAGTCTCTTTAGAAAAAGAAAACAAAACTCCGACCAGAATAGTTAACGCGAAGATAGCAGGACCAAATGGAATAAAGGCTCGGCTGATGATTCCCGAAAGGGCTAGCAACGAAAATATCAGTATCAAGCCGATAAACGGACCAATCCACAATTTCGGGTTAGACACTCGGCACAGAGCCCGGTAACAGGTCGCAAACATCACCAGAGCAAAAAAAACAAAAAAGCCGAGAGACAATGGATTGGCTGGTTGAAACATGTCCAATGTTAGCATTCCAATATAATATTGGAAAAGAAAATTCCGGACTCTGTTGCGGTCGTCGGGAAATTTGGGTATTTATACCCATTATTCTAGCGGTTCCACGGATTCCAGCCTCTATTTGAGTCCACTCTGCTTTCTGAAGGGTTTTATGACGACGTCAGTAATAAATGAAATGAAAAGCGAAAGCCGAGCCGATACTTGGCGCCGACTTGTTTCAATTGCCAGACCCCAAAAAGTCGCCTTGATTTGGGGACTCTTTTTTTTGGTGATTTCCAGCGGGGCCGGGCTGGCTTATCCTCAAATTGTTCGGTGGATGGTGGATAATGTTTTAGAGCCTAGGCGAGCGGATCGTTTGCTGCCTATGGTTCTCATTTTATTCTCGGCCTTTTTGGTGCAGAGTCTTGCTGGAAGTGCGCGCTATTATTTGTTTACAATGGCCGGAGAAAAGATTGTTATAGGCTTAAGGCAAAGGCTTTTTAGCCAAATTTTATCACAAGATGTCTCATTTTTTGATTTCAACCGAACTGGTGAACTAATGAGTCGACTGTCTTCGGACTGTGCGACCTTGCAGAACACGGTAAGTGTCAATGTCTCGATGACGTTAAGAAACATTGGGCAAGTCGTTGGTGGGCTAGCCTTTATGTTCTACACTTCTTGGAAATTGTCTTTAATGATGCTGGTGTTGATACCACCCACAGCCCTGGCGGCGGCCATTTTTGGTAAACGCATCCGCAAGTACGCAAAAGAATTTCAAGCTTCATTAGCTGAAGCGAGCATTGTCGCCGAAGAAACAATTTTTGGAGTTAGAACGGTTAAATCGTTTGTGCAAGAACGAAATGAAATAAAACGATACGAAATGACATTGTTCCAGGCATTGGGTTTTGCCCGTTATCGCGTGCGTGCAATTACCGAATTTATGACCATAGCCACTATTGTTGGATTTGCCGCCATTTGTTTTGTGCTTTGGTTTGGTGGTCGCGAAGTGATTCAACAAAACATGACCGTGGGCGATCTGACCCAGTTTTTGTTGTACTTGATGATTGTGGCCATTGGGGTAGGGAGCCTTGGAAGTCTTTGGGGTGATCTTATGTCTGGGGTGGGAGCCAGTCTTCGGGTCTTTGAAATTCTAGAGGAAACGCCGCAGACGGTTGATCAAGGAGAAACTCTGGATGATTTAAAAGGAAATATTCAATTCAAGTCAGTCTCTTTTACCTATCCCACTCGTCTCAATCACCAGGTAATCAAAGACCTTAACCTAGAAATCAAGCCAGGGCAGATGGTAGCTCTCGTTGGCTCTTCGGGCGGTGGAAAGTCAACCATCGGTCATTTGTTGTCTCGCTTTTACGAGCCCCTATCGGGAGAGATTCAACTTGATGGTCATCCTCTGCAAAGTTTGAAGCTAAACTGGCTACGCAATCAAATTGGTATTGTTTCCCAAGAGCCTATTTTAATTTCTACGACGATTTTGGAAAACATCCGCTACGGAAAGCCCGAGGCGACAGAGGATGAAATCCGAAAAGCCGCCGCGGCCGCCAATGCTCTGGAGTTTATTGATAGCTTCCCCGAGGGGATGCAAACTCGAGTGGGGGAAAAGGGAATTCAGCTTTCAGGAGGGCAAAAGCAAAGGGTGGCGATTGCTAGAGCCATTTTGAAAGATCCTAAGATCCTGATCCTTGACGAAGCCACGAGCAATTTAGACACCGAGAGCGAAGCCTTAGTTCAGCAAGCCCTTCACCGCCTCATGCAATCCAGAACCACTTTAGTCATTGCCCACCGTTTGGCCACAGTTAAGAACTCTGATCAAATCCTTGTGATCGATCAAGGGCATGTTGTCCAACAAGGTAAGCACGAGGAGCTTGCTAAAGATGACAACGGCCTCTACTATCGGTTATTGCAAAGGCAATTCACTTAAAAGTCAGGGAGCCTTCATGAGACCAATTATCGAAGAATCACAAGTGGAAGCGAATGCTCGTAAAGCCATTGAAAACTTCCATCCACAGGTAGTGAAAGAAGTCCAAGAGGCCATAAAAAAACACGAGTGGGTCATTGTTGGGATGGATCAAAACCCAGTTGTTAAGCAGGCGCGAAAATATTTAGACTCCAAATCGATTTCTTATTTTTACATATGCCATGGTAGCTATTTGTCCCAATGGAAAGTTCGGTTGGCCATCAAGCTTTGGAGTGGTTGGCCGACTTTCCCCCAAGTTTTCCACAAAGGCGTCCTCATCGGCGGGGCTACTGATTTAAAAAAATATCTTCCCTAGGGGCCTGCAGGCTTTGCGGCTGATTTTCATTTCGAGGCTCAGACAACAAAGGCCTTTTTATCGTGCTTAGACCGAGGCCGACCACAAACTAAAAGTTGGGCTTGCCGCCTATTTTATAACTATCAATCTTGCCGTCAAAGTATGTGAACTTGCCAGTCTCCAAGAGCCAGCTGACCCTGCCGCGCAGAGGGACCATTACTCCCTCTCTTTCCTTGTATTCTGAAAACTCACCAAGCCAAGGTTTTAGGTCAACCCGGTTTCCGTTGGCCATTTCACGGTCCGGTACATAAATCGACTGTATCAGGCCATCATCTCCAAAGCGGTACTCCACCGTTGCAGTGACTCCATTTACCGAGAGCGTCCCAGTGACTTTATCAGGGCTAACCGCAACCCATTCAATTTTGGGTTGATACAGGATTGCCAATGGGTACCAAGGAAGTTCGGCAAGGTAGCGTAAAAGTTCGCCTCGAAGAAACTGGCGACCTGATCCCTTTGCAACGGTGATCGCAGAAAAAAGCCGGGCTTGAAGCTCTCCTTTGTTGTCAATTAAACGATCGCAGACGGAAACATTGAGACTCTTCATATTGATGTTCGCAACCCAAGAAAACATTGGACTTGTCAGCGAGACGTACTGTTTGGCAGAAAAAGAAGTCATTTTTTCATTGGGCTTCATCCTGAATTGACCCTTTTGAGTCAAAACAACGAAGGAGCCGGTAGGAGCTTTCGCCAATACTTTTTTTAGATAAGCCTTCAACAAAGGTGGGAGGTTCGTTGTAAGCCTTTGACTGGTTGCGGGTCGCTGGGCGGTAATGACTGTGTGTCCGTCCTGAAGCCATATGTCGAATTTGCGTCTTTCGTTAAAAAATAGAACGAAGCCGATGAGAGCAACCACAAATCCGATTAGGGCAAAAACTTTCATAGGCACCTCGTGAGCGAATGGATTTAGAAGTCACAAATCCACAAAGACGATTAGCAAAATTCCAGGAGAAATGCTAGCAAGGTTATAAGCCCGTTGAAATGTAAAATGTAATTTTCCATTTATTCATTGGATGCTCGCCAACACGTGAACCAGGCCCCATATTATCCACAAAAAGGTTGAAGCGCGAGTCTAAGATAAACGGGCATCTTTCATTGTTAAGTTTTTCTTAATATTTGTTTCGATCACCGGGTATCGAAATTGTTTTATCGGAAATGTGGGCGCCGTTTTGGCAGAGGTGGCCAACCCTTCCAGACCTGTTTTAATTTGTTCCGGGCTCTCAATTTGCTTCATTTTTTTAGAGTTTGGTGATTAAGACCGAAGATAGGTGGACGCCGTTGAACTTTGTGGTAGAATGTTTCAAGCATTTCTAAAGAAATGCCGTGGGTCAAAGGGGCTTCAGTCATGAGAAAAATATTCTTCTTTTTTATAGTTTGTGCCTTAGGGCTTCCCTCTTGTAACAGTGGTGGTGGTGGTGGCGTTGGTCCTTCCGCGCCAGCTGTCTGGACTCACCCATCAAGTCTTACAGATTTTTTTTCGGGTCTCGGTGGTGGTATTGATATTCCCGTCGCTGCCTATAGTGACAATGGGGATGCTGTGATCGCATGGAGGCAAAGTGATGGGGGCAATAATCAGGTTTTCATGAGTGAGCTTCGAAATGGAACGTGGACCCATCCGGCGAGCTTGTCAGACAACATTTCTCCCGACGGACAAGATGTTATTCAACTCGAAATCGCAATGAGTTCCAATGGGGACACAGTGATTGCTTGGCGGCAGAGTGACGGGGTCAATTTTCAGATATTTATCAGTGAGTATCGCAATGGAACGTGGACCCACCCCTCCAGTTTGGCGGATAACATTTCGCCTGATACAACGGATGTCAGCCAGCCAAGAGTGGCTATGGGAGCCAATGGGGACACTTTAGTTGTTTGGACTCAGGTTGACGGTGTGAACTCGCAAGTTTTCAAGAGCGAGTATCGAAATGGAACGTGGACCCACCCGGTTAGCTTGGCGGACAATATTTCTCCTGATGGC
>CAYGNH010000001.1:0-333455 GCA_964351315.1 uncultured Pseudobdellovibrionaceae bacterium | reverse complement strand
AATGGAACGTGGACCCACCCGGTTAGCTTGGCGGACAATATTTCTCCTGATGGCCAAGGCACCAAGGTTCGACCCTCAGTTGCGATGAACTCAAATGGAGATACGGTAATCGCCTGGGTCCAAAATGATGGAACCAATGATCAGATTTTTAAAAGTGAATACCGCTCGGGATCATGGACCCACCCGTCGAGTTTGGCCAACAATATTTCTCCGGATCCGACGAATAGTGAGCAACCTGATGCAGCCATTGCCTCAAATGGAGACATTGTGATCGCTTGGAGGCAGCCTGATGGTAATGGAGACAACCAAGTATTTATGGCGGAATACAGAGAAGGTTTTTGGACCAATCCAGTGAGTTTGCCTTCAAATATTTCTGCAGATGGAGCCAACGCCCGACTCCCCGTTGTAGCGATGACATCAACTGAGGCGATCATTACCTGGAGCCAAGATCATACTATCAACCCAGGTTCTCATATCTACATGAGTCGCTACACCGATGGATCCTGGACTCACCCATCCGATATCGATGATTTTATTTCTCCGTTTGATCTTGCCAACCTGGGAGATTCTGAAAGTCCTAGTGTCGCCATGAATACCGGTGGGTTAACGCTGATTGTATGGCCACAAGATACTCCAAGCGGCCCAGCTTTATTTAAAAGTGAGTATAGATAAGCGAGTGACGGCTGCTGTTAGCCGGCGAGGCTGCCAGAGACTATTTGGGGCAGATTGATTTGGTGGCTCTTTAGACTTCGATTTCAAAATGCAGGACCTCTTGTTTTTTACCTAACGACTCGTAGAGTTTGATTGCCGGTGGGTCAGCCTGTTCGGCTTGAACAAAAATCACCCAAGCTCCTTTTTCTTTAGAAATCGACCTCAGCTCGTTGATCAAGCTTGTTGCTATGCCTTGCCGTCGGTGGTTCTCGGCAACAGCCAAGTCATAAATATAAACTTCAGACCGCTCTTGTTCAAATTTATCGAGAACATAGGCGACCAATCCTCCGACCAAAACGCCGTCGACCGTTGCGACGAGGTGAATAATGTGATCCTTACAAAGAAGTCTTTGCAGATACTGATCACTCGGTGGGTTTTCTAAATAGGTGTCAGGCTCATCGAACTCTCGTCCAAAAAGAGCCATTAGCTCTCGAAAGAATTTCGTGTCCGATGGTTTTAGGGCTTTAATCTCCATAACGATCAAATATCACAAAGAAAAGAGAAAACGAATAAATTCGTGAAGGCCAGTGCTTAGAAGTTGATCTCTAACCATCACAGGCGCAGCCCGAGGGCTTATGGCAGGTTTTTGATCTTGAAATACAAAAATTTTTGAAAACTTTTCTCGTTATCTCTTTTGATCACAAACCTCTGCGGGAATGCGCTATAGTAACGACTTTACGATCCAAGGAGTTTTATTATGAAGTCTATTCTTCTTTCTGCCGTTTTGACATTAATTGGTTTTTCTGTGGCTCAGGCCGACCCCGGCTCCGCTTTTAATGGTGTGAAAAAAAAATTAGGGAAATGTTACTCTCGTGAGTACACCAATGCTCACATGGTTGCCCACCCGAAACAAACAGTTGAGAAAATGGCTGCGAAGTTCTCGATTACTACCTATAAGGTGGACGGGGAAGAATACACATTGCCGATTTTAAAAATTCAGGCTAAAGCAAAAAATGATTCTAAGGTATATGCTGTTGAAATGCCTTGTTACAAAGATGGAAACAAAACTCGCTGTGCGATCGACTGTGATGGCCCCAATGTCAAAGCCTACTTTTCATCCAACAACCCCGGTTCTATGTTGATTGATAATAAAGATGGTTATTTGGCACTAGATTCTACGACTTGTGGAGATGAAGTGACGGAAGAGCAGATTGAGGCTGTTTCTTTATTTTTAAATAACGTCAAAGGTGGAGATGATATTTTCCTTCTTCATCCTATGAAAGACTATCAGTGTTTATAATTTGATAGAGCCCCATCAATCAATAAAGTTTTTGGAAGTGCCAACGACATATGTTGGTGCAAAATTTGGTGGAGGCGGCCCCGATCATGGTAACTATTTGAATATACAATACTTGACGACAAGCAGTCATCAAAATGTCATCGCTTTCTCTAGTGCCATACGAATATATGGTTTGCCTATTAAAAAGATATCTGCTTGTATGTACAAGCAAATATGTTTGAGCCATGCATTTACTATAATATATCTATATTGAATCGACAGATCAGCAAGATCTGGCAGGAAGAGTTTGGTCTTATGGGCCTAACGCCCTCTCATGGTTATCTTTTATTCGCTATTTCAAAAGACCCGGATCAATCTCAGAAAGAACTGTCTGATTTATTGGGTTTTGATCAATCAACAATGACTCGATTTGTGCAGGCTCTCGTGACTCAAGGGCTTATCAAAAAATCGGCTAAAGGAAAGGGTGCAAGTCTTAGCCCCACTCCTCAAGGAAAAAAGATGTTTAAGAAGGTGAGCCGGTTGATGGATTCACTTTGTGAGAGAATGCAAAAAAGGATAGGTAAAAAGCGCTTTTTAGATTTTGTAGGCGAATTACAAGGCTTGAGACATTTATTTCAAAATGGAGAACAAGATGACTAAAGCCCTATTGCTAACGATATTTTTTCTTGCAGTCGGATGTTCAACTCCGAGCTCAGAAAAATTTATTTCTTGGCCAAGTAAAACCCACTACAGGACTGTTAAAGTAGATGGCTACAACATGTTTTATCGCGAGGCAGGAGATCGAAAAAAAACAACAATACTGCTATTGCACGGGTACCCAAGTTCGTCTCACACCTATCGCGAGCTGATTTCTCTCCTTTCAGGAAAATATCATGTCATTGCGCCCGACAACTTAGGATCTGGGTATAGTGACCGTCCAGACCCCGCGAAGACTCAGGTGACATTTGATCTGTTGGCAAAGCAAATAGAGGGTCTGCTGAAACAACTTTCGATTGATAGTTACTATATTTATATGCAGGACTTTGGTGCACCCGTTGGATTTAGGCTCATGCTGAGCCAGCCCAATCACCTCAGGGGTCTTATTGTTCAAAATGCCAATGCCTATATGGAAGGGCTATCTGAGCAAAAGAAGAATTTCTTTTTGACCGCTGGAGACTCAGGATCGAAATTTCCTGTTTCTAAACTCCAAGGCTATGTGAGCCAGGCTGCCATTAAATACAAACAATATCTGAGGGATGTTCCCGATGATAAGCGCTATATAATGAGTCCCGACACATGGACCCACGACTTAGCTTTTCTTAAAACCAAACGCGACAAGGATATTCAGATATCACTATTCAAGGATTACCGATCGAATTTAGCGGCCTATCCGGAGTGGCAGAATTTTTTGAAGGAGAAGCAGCCTCCTACTTTAATTGTGTGGGGAAAGCATGATCCTGTGTTTATGTGGCCTGGAGCAAAAGCCTATCTAAGGGATCTTCCGAATGCGGAACTACATTTATTAGGTGCCGGGCACTTTGCTTTAGAGGAAAAGCCTGTCGAAATTGCTAAACTGATGATGGAATTTTTAGAAAAAAACAAAAAAGAATAGTATCAAATTGAAATGATTAGCCCCTTTACATCGAAGTTGAAGTCGAAGTTCCACTAGCAATTTAGATTTCTAATAATTTGTTTCATACTTCTTTTTGAGGTCTTTCAGACCAAGTTTAATCAATTTGGCAATAACACTAAGATCCACGTCCTCAAGGGACTTTAGGTAAAGACAGGATTTTCCTAGTTTATGGGGGCCGAGCTTCTTTAATAGAGGCTTGTAATTGGAATACCCCGGTATTACGTAAAGTGTTGGCCCACTCTTTCTTGGGCTAAATCCACAGGCCATAAACTGACCCTCATCACCATTTGCGCGATAGTATGTATACTCACCAAATCCGATAATCGAACCACCCCACATCTTAGGTTTTAGGCCCGTGGTTTCTTTAAAAAGTTTTAGGAGAGTTTTACTATCTTTTTTGAGCTGAGTATCAGCAATTGAGTTTAGATAGGCAGCAGGATTAGCACTAGTTTTTGAGGTTTTTAGTTTAATTTTCTTTGCCATTTGATTTACCTTTTAAAATCCATGCTTCTATCAATTCGATTTGATAGTGGTGGAGGCGGCTCCAGTCAACTCAACTTATTGATAATAGGTCTTTTTGTAGATCGCCGTCATCATAAAGTCATCAGTTCGGATTACACTGGATTGCATTCCAGACAGAAACAAGCGGAACTCAAACATGTTGGTCAAACATAATTGAGTTTCCATCAGGATCTTCAATTATAAAACTTGCTGGACCGCTCGTGTTCTCATCTATTTCTTTGGATATACTTAAATCTTTTGATTTCAGTGTCTTCTGAATTTCTCGAACATCATCAAAAACCTCTAACTTATTACATTGATCATCCCACCCGGGGTTAAATGTTAGGATATTTTTTTCAAACATACCCTGAAAGAGACCAATCGTTGTTTTTGCATTTCTCATGATTAGCCAATTTTGAGATTCATCACCATGAAAAACTTCAAATCCCAGTTTTTGATAAAAGTCTTTAGACTTTTGTAAATTACTAACACTCAAGCTTAATGAAAATTCACCAAGTTTCATTTCGCTACCCTTTTTTCATGTTAAATCATTCATAAAAGTACATCTTAGACATACTTCACAACGTTGTAACGTAAAATATCTAAAAAGATAGTACCAAATAGAAATGGTGGAGGCGGTGTAGGTTCAATTAATTCAGCCATTTAACCCCTCCAAAACTACAATTTATTACAAAGTCTATGTAATTACGGAGTTACAGCCTCTTGAATGAATACTTTTGTTGGGCGGCATCGATGATAAAGCCACTTTGATCCTCAATAAGAGAAAATGACCCTCTCCAGGGTGGGCTGGTCAGCAGAAACACTCTCTTTTTACCCGGATCATTAAGCTCTTTGACCTCGCTAGTGAATTCACCAAAATCTGCGATGAGTTTATTGTTCTTGCGAGTGATATTGAGCGAACCTAGCTCGTTAGATTTATACTTTCCAACCAGAGCTGAAGGTTTTTGAATCGATTTCTTAATAAGGCTTTTGACCTTGGCGACGCTTTTGACTCGTTCCTTTTTGTAGAAAGCCAGTGCTTCCTCAGCCTTTGTGTCCATACCAAACATCAGCTCAAAAAATTTGCCTCGGATAGGGCGTGTAAAACCATTGGCGCTGCCCATATTAACCAAAATGGTTATACCGATGTTCTTCTCAGGCAAAAACAGCATTTCTGAGGTAAAGCCCATAGTATTACCGCCATGTTCGACCACTCTGATACCCTTGTAATCAGCGACCATCAAACCCAACCCGTAGGACATATCTTTGGTGATAGGCACACCTTTTTCTCGTCTTGCCAGCAAATTTTTCTCGTCGATATAACCAGGGGCACTTTTCCCTTTGCTTAGTTCAAACTGCAAGTATTTCAGCAGATCGGTTGAATTAGACCAAATTGAACCAGCGGGAGCGACTGAATCAGCAAACTCTTCGATCTTCTTTGAAATAAGCTGGGGCTCCAAATTCATATCGAAGGAATGGGGGTGAGCTGAGTTGGCTTTGTATGGCTTTGTATTGGTGACAAGTGTTTGATTCATACCCAATGGCTGCAAAACTAAGTCTTTCATTGCTTTGGTGTATGATTTTTGAAGAGGCAGCGATTTATTGTAAGCTCTTGCAGCGCTAAATCCACCAGCGGCTACAAGGTAGTTGGAATACTGAAAAGTCTCCCCAGGCTTTGTTGTTGGTGCCATGGCAGCCATTTGCTTCATTCGTTGTTCAGAAGAAACACCCTCAATATCAAAAATGAAGTCAAGATCACGTCGAGGCATACCTGTGCAGGCACACGCAGAGTGTTTCATCAAAAAGTCTTTTGAGACTTTCGGGTCTTTGAGTTTCCAGCCTTTGAGATTCTTACCAATAGGGTCAGACCACTTTAGTTTTTTATCGGAAATCAGTTTCGCCATAAGAAGTGTTGTTAATGGCTTAGTGGTTGAACCGATCATAAAAAGAGTGTCTTTATTGACTGGCTTACCATTTTTGACAGAGGCTTTGCCAAAACCCTTTTGATAAACAACCTTGCCGTTTTGGACAATTCCTACCGTCATTCCCGGTATTTTTAGGTCTTTCATGCCTGAGGTTAAAAAGGCTTCAAACTCCTTCTCAACATCCTTGAAGTTTTTGGCAGTGACTTTTGAGAAGTCCTCAACCTTAATGGACTCAGGTTTCCATGACTCAAGAATTTGCATCATTTGCGCCATACGCTTATTGAGGGTCGAAGCAGTGCCCTCAAGCAAATTAAAATACCCCACTCCATCTTTAACCTTCAGTATGGTGAGGACAGTTTTGGACTCCTCGGCAGGGACGTTGTAAACAATTTGCATGACTTCATCCCAGTCTTTGCTCGGCGGGGTGGTTGTTTGCAATTCTTTGTAGGCAAAATTTGGCTTTACTTTTTTCCAAAGCGCGAGGGACTTGGTGCTGAGATCAAATTTTTTCCCAACTTCCTCTTTGTAAAAGTAAATAGTCATGTCATTTTCTGGGGCCGTAATCGTCTTAAATGGAGCAGTCGTTCCTTTTGTCCACCCTTCAGGCACTTTGAAGTCACCGATTTCAGTCTTAGAAGTTGTCGAGCAACTGCTGACATTAAAAATTAAAAACAATGAAAGTGAGATGGCGGTTAGATGCTTCACGAGTCCTCCTCTTGAATGACAAGATTTTGGACCATAACTAACTATATAATGCCGTAAAAGGTAGTTCTGAGGCGGGTTTTACTGCTTGCAGCATGAGCAGGGCCGATTCTATGCTGACCAAGTCACGGTGTCTCTTTTCTCAAGAAGGCTTGTAACAAAGTCATCTTTTATGGTCAGAGAAATCTCTAATTCCTTGTTAATTTGGGTACTTATCACATTTGCCATAGTGATGAGTTTATCGGTGGGGACTTCACTGAAGTCGCGCTTTGCCAGCTCCCTGTGCATACGGTCGAGACTGTCTTTTAAGGTCTTCAAACTCGATTCTTTGGACAACAAATACTTGTCTCTGAGGGCATCCACCCGCAGGGCTTTATTTTATTGGCTTAAACGCAGGAGGATGTCATTGACCTAACAATGCTAAAATCTGACCTGACTTTTTCAAGGTAATAAAAAGTAGTTCAGGTTATAACTATTTGATTTTAGCTAGGGCTCTTCTGATTTGGTTACTCATCATGAGTGTCAAGGTTATTTGCAAGACCCCGCTCCCAAAAGGAGTTTATCCATTGGTAATGGGACAAGTTTGCTGTCATCAATTTCATTGATTTGCGCAAGGAAATCAAGACCATTTGCCCTCAATGGCTTTTTCTAACAAAGAATTAAGCCTAAGTGCTTGAGTATAGTCCTTAACCAAATTCTTTACGAGGTTCTTTGAAGAGAATTGCTTGATGGTTAGAGGTTTTGTAACAAAGAAACTTTTAAGCTTAATCCAACCGATATCTGGATGCTCAGGGTCGTACCCTCGAGGTGTTCTCACTGCTGTGAATTTTTCAGAAAAACCAGCTTTGAAACTTTTTTTAAAATCCTTGTCATTAAAAAGCTCTTTAAAGGGTTTCGAATTTTCAGAAATGGCATAACGTATGCGACTCATTTGTTGGCTACTTGTTTGAAAAAGGCCGGCAGCAATGACAACGTCACTCCATTCAGGATCATTAGGCAGCAAACCTAAAAATAAAATGGGATTTTTCTCAAACCTTGATTTTGATGGCTTGGAAACCATGTAGGATAACCAGTCTTTGTATACTGCCTCTCCTGCGGCAATTCGATGGCTAGGCCGTTTTATTCTACCAATACCTTGCTGAGGAAAGTGATAGCCTTTGGCTCGAATACCGAATTCTTCTTTTAGCTCGGCAGCGTAAGCTCGTAAAGGATCTCTGAGAACAAGTTCGTATTCAGATTGTTTTGAGACCAACCATGTTAGACTTTTTTGCTTCCCAGCTTTCTTCAAAAACTGAAGAGATTTTTCAGAAAAAGGTCTTTCATTTGTGGAAAATAATTTTTTGGTCTTAGTCTTTTTACTCATTGTCTCGTTCCCTCAGGAGGCTTTGTTGCGAATTATTTTGGAAATTGTAAAGCTATTGTATAATAGGAATCAAATCGGATTGTCACGGGATAGATAGGGAGGACGGACAGCCTAAGTCTCTGATTTCTCGAAAAACCATGGAACCGAAACAACAATGCCCCGAAGGGCAAAGTTTAAATGTAAATTGGTTATAAAAGAGTGGTGGAGGCGGCGGGAGTTGAACCCGCGTCCGCAAACTTTCCACATTAAGGCGACTACATGCTTAGTCGGTGTTTGTTGAACCTTAAAAATTCCATCGACAAACTTTTCAAGGCTTGTACCGAAGGATTTAAATCATTCAGCTCGGAACCACACTGAATAATCGAGATGGCTTAGGGTGACACCTACCTCCTCGACCCATCAACGAGAAGTTCAGTGAGCTATCTAATTTCTTAGGCAGCTAGAGGCATTTGATTGCCAATTAAAACAGTGCACGTTTTTTACGAGGTCCTCATGCAGCCTCGGCATGCTCCTTAAGTTTCCAAATCCACGTCGAAGCCATTACGCCCCCATTCAGGTTCCCCTGGGTGAGCCTCAATGCAAGCGCAATGGCAGAAGCCAGTATAACATAATTCGACTTTCAAATCTAAAAAATCCGAGGTCATGATCCCGCCAACGACGGCAGGTCCTTTGGTGGCCTCGGTAGGTCTTAAACGAACGACCGGTCTACAGGGAAATTGGGGCTGTTTTATGGGGTTTGCCCTTAAAGGGGACCTCCGCTGAGACCAGGGTCGGTCTTGGGCTTCGCGTGCGCCTTGAACTCAGTGGTGCTCAGCAATTCTTGACCTTTTGAGAGTGGCGTTCGGGTTACAAAGAAGACTATACTTTGACTATGCTAGATCAAAGAATTTTTCGAGGCCTGGCCTTGGCCTCTTTCACCGTCGTGTCCGCTTGTTCAACCCCTCAACCGGTGCAAACCAAAGAGACTTCGCCTTTGCGTTTACTTATTGGCGATGGGGGCGTTCGAATTGAAGAGTCCTATTCTCATCCTGAGTTAGACGAAGGCCGAAAAACCGCCGGGTTTGAATCAGAGAACGGAAAGTTTCAAGCTAGTGAAACAGACCTTCCTGGTGTGGCTTGGGTCGAGGAGAGTTCAGAGTACATGCTGTTGCCGACCGTCAACCACCAAACCCAATGTCGGGTTAAGATTTCCCGAAAAAAATTAACTCGGGCACCGGCTGCCTCGAAAGAGGTTTACACTTACTCTATTAATGTTCGAGTGACCGACGGTATTAAAGGCGGTCCCTTTGAAACGGTGATCAATGGTGAGAATGAAGGATTGATTCAGCTTGGCGAGTACCCGGTTAACAATTGGCAAAGTACGGAAGACCTTGTCATCAATGAAACCATCGTGGAGTCCTGGTTTTATGAGGCCGACAGTCAGCGCTACGAAATCGTAAAAAGACTAGGAGAAGATCAATTTCTTAAGAAAACTTTGAAATTTGATCCCTATTTGAAAAAGGTGACTCGAATTCAGTATGAAATACTAAAAGGGTCGGCTGACGAAGTCGAACAACAGCGAACCGTCCTGGCTCGCTTGAGCTGCCAATCCTAATAAAATCGCAACATTTATTGTTTGGCGATTGGCTAAAATTAAGTTAGCTTTCAATTATTCATTGGAGGCGCATTGAAGCTTATCGCTAATTTGGTTGTAACCATCGGCATTATTTTTCTAATCGACGCCTTCTGGATTAATCTGATTGCCGGCGATTTTTACGCCGATCAACTGGCCTCCATCGGTCGCTTTTCCAGCGACGGGGCCTGGAATGTTAGGGTGGTGCCGGGTCTACTGGTCTATTTGTGCATGGCGCTGGCCGTTGAATTTTTTGTTTTCCGTAACGGCTCGGTGCGAGGTCTTCGCTCGTCTGTTATTCATGGCGCGTTTCTTGGGTTCTTGATTTATGGAGTTTATGATTTCACCAACCGGGCTATTTTAGAAAACTACCCAACCGCGATGGTAGTGATTGATGTCATTTGGGGCAGTGCACTTTTCACTGCCGTCACCTATATTAATTTTCAATTAAGACAAAGACTGACTTTTCTTTAGATCGAAGATTATTTTTCTTCTTCCTCTTTTTTGTCTTCCTTATCGCCACCGACAACGGGCCAGGGCACTTCGCCACCAAAGATTTGCACGTCACCGGAAGTGTCTTCTTCCGAAATGTTGGATAGAAACTCATTGATCGACATGACTTGGCCATCTTCCAGCTCAACTTCTAAGCCAGCCAGCTTTGGGTGGTTTTCGCGCACGTGAAAAACCTTTTCGCAAGAGGCTTGAGTGCAGCTGTCTTCAGCAAAAGTCGACAAGGGCAAGAGTAGCAAGAGAGCACAAAATTTAAGCATAATTCCCCCCAGAATTTGTGAAAAAATAACAAAGATTCTGAGAAATGCCACAGTTTTCTTTGTGGACGATTGTTTTTTTTATTCGATGCTTGTCATAGTTTAACGGGCAGATCACTGAACTGTCTGCAATCACAAAGGAATTAAGCCCAAGCGGATTGGAAAATACACCCTATAATCATTACATGCGACAGGGGCTTCCCTATTGGAGAAGTCCCTGCTAGGAGTTTCTAGTCACATTTGGGGCATATTCGTGACCGGAGAATGATTGGGACTCACTCGAACAGAATTTCATTTTTTTACCTTGGCCAGTCTACTTTTAACAGTGGGATTAACGGCCTGTGCTCCCGAGCAAATTTCAAGGATTGGAAGCAAAGACCTTAAGAGCGATGAAACCGAAATGGGAATTCTTTTAAACAATCCCACCCGCATCGGTTTTAACGAAGTGGATCGTTGGGTCTTTCAAACCTCTTGCAATGGCTGCCACAATGCCGAGGTTCAGTCAGGACAAATCGATCTTAGCAGCTACCAAGCCATCAAAGATTCTGAATCTCCCAACTTGTTAATGTTGGGAGAGCCCCATGAGAGCCGCCTCTTCACTTCGCTCGAGGCCGAAACCGGATCAAGAAAAATGCCGCCGGAACCTAAAACTCCGCTGTCCGAGGCGCAAAAAAAATTGGTCTACGAGTGGATTGTGCGTGGCGCTCCGAAACGCGGCGGTGAGCCACAGGCTTTTTTAAGTTTAAAAGAAAAACTCACTCCCTTCTTTAACAGGCCCGAGTCCATCGACTATGCCGTTGTTAAAAAATGGGTTTTCCAGCCAGGGCGTTGCTATGATTGTCACAGTTCTTCCGGATACAGAAAAGACGACATCGCCATTTTGTTTGGAGCCGACATGAGCCGGTACACAAGCATGTTTTTTCTCAATGGGATTGTGCCGGGGCACCCCAGTCATCTCCGTGATCAAGAAAACGGAAAGGTTGTCCTTGCTGGATCAAGAATTTTTGAGTCGGTGGCGATCGATAAATCGATGCCTCCGGCCCGAGAAGGGTTCCAGCCCCTTAGCGCCCTTCGCGTGAAACTGCTTCGCCTTTGGATTTTGAACTGCGCTGTTGAAACCTATGATTGGAGTCAAAAAGAAGACATCCTACCGGTTGAAGAGGGCGTAGAGAAAGTCCGAAATTGCTATTGATAGCCACACAGTTCTTGCCAGTGATTAAAAATTGCGCTCTTCTTAGGAAGTCATCCTTTTTCCATCTTGGAGGTCTTCTATGAGAGCCATTCAAAGCCTTTTTCCCCTGATTTTTTTGGTTTGTAGTCACTGCGGCCAAATCGGTGAATTCAAAGACAATGGCAACAAGGACAAAGGCTTTGATAACGGTTTAACAGAGCCCCAGCTAAATAAAACGGCAACCGTTTTTGGAAGTTTGGGTGACCTGCAGTTTGTGATTCATGAGATCGGTAATTTTAATGTTGACGCCACTTCGAGCTTGGCGGTCGATCGTTCCAAACAAAGACTTCACCTGCGTCGTTCCATGCCAACCAACCAATGTGTTGTCAGTGACAAGGGTTCTCTTGAGTTTGGAGAGTTCAACTTTCAAGTTGCGGGAGACTTTTGTGGTTCTAGCTTAAGTTACTCGCAAACGCGGCAAGTCTTGTCGGATTCTGTCACAGAGAAAGTGGAAGTTCTAGAACTGTCGGGACGCTACAGTCGGCGAAGTCTAAACGTGGCCACCGACATTCGAGAATTGGCGCTGAAGGGCCGATTTCAAAAGACCTTTAAAAAAGAAGCCGAAGTCAGCGAATGGAATCAAGAGCTTAAGTTTCAAATGCGAGGAACCAGTCGAGTCGCCGGCCTCTTTGCTTACGAAATGGAAGAAAGCTGGATGGAAAAACGGGACGCCCAGGAAGAGCGAGTGGGGCTGTTACGCCGGGCCGACCATTTGACTGTCGGCCAATCCTATAAAGCCACCTTGACTCGAACCGAGCGTTATCTCAATGGACGGTTGCAAGGCGTCCTCTATCGCTTAAACGCCGACTCCATCACCCAGTCTGATTATCGCGATTTAATGCAAGATCTTCACAACCAGTGGGGAGTGGAGCCAGTCGAGGTTCGTTAACCTACTGTCGAACAAAAACTTCGTCCAAAGTGGCTTCTGTTCGGTCGCCACCCTGATATTCGTCCTCACCTTGAGTGTGCAAACGTAGAAAACCTTGTCCAAAAAGCTCCATGCCATAGGTGTAGACGGGCAGAAAATCGCTCATTTTTTCTTGAAAGGCGAGGCACCCAGTGGATGTGGTTGACCCTGGTTCTAAGTCGTCAGTGAGTTCGACGCGGTTGACGCTGAACACAAGGTTATGGGTTTGTGGGATTAAATAGGATTCGCCCGAGGCGTTTTGTCGCTGGCGAGTCTCATTATTTAACTGAGAGACATAGGCCACTTCTCCTCGTAACCAAAAACTGCAGTTGGTGTCGGCCGGGATGGCAGGATTGTTGGCTTCTCCAACATTGCGATGTTTTAAAACTTCAATTTGGCCGTCTCGTGACAGAATCAAGCGTTCTCCAGTGGGGTCGGTGCGCTCGGCATAAGAGCCATTGTATTCCGACAAAAATTCGTCGGTGACGTCTTCGCCGCCAATTCCCACTTTTTCGGTTTTACTACAGGCCAGAAAGTTGAAGGCAATTGCTGTAAGAATAATGAGCCGCCAGGTTTTCATGGGGAGAACTCCTTTAGTTGTTTGAACTAAAGAAATCCAAGAAATGTGCCATTGTGACAGACCTCAAACCCACCTGATGCTCGCCTAGCCCTAAAACCCACTAGACACCCGTTAAATTGTTTTCCACCTGAGTAAAAGGTGCCCGCATGCGACCGATCGATAGACATCATTGTCAGCGAACTGGCGGAGCTTCGCGATGGGCTTGAACCTTAAATTGAGTCAAGCCACTGACAAGCCCCTGGAAGGGCTTAAAGCCGAAGACGGGGCCCATTAATGGGTGTTTTTGTGGGTAGGAACTGCGGGCTCAACACAGCTGAAGAAATACGTTAGGTAGGTCAGTCGGATGTAGTTTGCTGACGGCTTTTTCAATTTTTGGGGTTTCCCTGTGAGTTCGAATCAGCTGAGCGGCTTTTTCTCCTTCACACCCCGGGATCTTTCAGGTCTCTTTTTTGGGACCTTTAATCTCCCCCCTTGTTGGATTCAGATATAGCAATGCCCTCTCTATAAGGGAAATTGATTATAATTATCCGAGGGATAGAAAAAACTTATAGTTAGAATCCAGACACCCGTTATTTTCATCCTGTCATATTTTCATACAAGTCAGTCCCATAAACCGTTGAAATAAGGCCTTAAAAAAAAGTCCGCGCGGCGCGATGACAGAACTGACGGAAAGCGGCTCCTGGCCTTGGTTTCCGTCAAATTATCAAACAGCTTTCATTTGTAAAGTTTTCTCGCTATCGGGGCTCGAGAACACCTGTTTTGTTGGGCTTTATTTGGTATGAAGAGGTCGATGAATGAAGACAATCAACCCCTAGACGAATCCAAAAAACAGGCTCAAGGCTTCGATCCGGACTCTTTGCAAAAGGAATTTCGTGATCTTGTCGAAAAGAAGTTTGGTGGCAAGGTTCAGGTTCTCACGATGGATGAGGGGCTGGGGTTTGCGGGTGATGAACAAGAGGACGTCGATCGTGCCGAGCCGATTGAGGCTTTAGAAAACATCAAAGACTTTGCTTACAAACCAAAAGATATAAAAAACTATTTGGATCGCTTTGTGGTTGGACAAGATGAGGCAAAGAAGGCCTTAGCCATTGCTGTTTGTGATCACTACAATCACTTGAAAGCCGAATTTGATATCGAGGTGAAGAAGGCTCACTATCAAAAGCAAAATGTGATGGTGATGGGGCCCACCGGAGTCGGCAAAACCTATTTAGTAAAATTAGTTTCTGACTTAATCGGAGTGCCCTTTGTTAAAGCGGATGCCACACGCTTTAGCGAAGTGGGCTATATGGGTGCCAACGTGGACGATATCATTCGTGACCTCGTACAAGCCGCCGATGGCAATCAGACATTGGCTAGCAAAGGGATTGTCTATGTCGACGAGGTCGACAAACTGGCGTCTCGGCGCGACCATACCGGGCGCGATGTTAGTGGGCGGGGTGTGCAGTTTGGGTTTTTGCGACTGCTAGAAAATAGTGATGTGGATTTAAACTCTAGTCACGACATGGCCTCACAGTTTAAAACTTTTATGAACTTTCAGAAAAAGGGCAAAGCGGAAAAAGAAATCATCAACACTCGGGATATTCTGTTTATTTTCAGTGGAGCTTTCCATGGCCTTGAAGATATTGTTAACCGTCGCCTCAATCAGCAGTCGATCGGCCTTCACAACAAAAACGAAAAGCTAGAGATGACCCAAGCTCTGAAAGAAGTCGAAGCCAAAGATTTGGTAGAGTTTGGTTTTGAACACGAGTTTATTGGCCGGTTACCTATCCGAGTGGCTTGCGATGATCTTTCAATTGATGATCTGTTTACGATCTTGACCCAATCCGAGCACTCCATCGTAAAGCAGTACCAAGAGTCTTTTAGACATTATGGTATTGATTTGAAGTTCACCGAATCGGCTTTGAAAATGTTGAGTGAAAAGGCTCACCGGCAAAAAACAGGAGCCCGCTCTTTGTTAGCCGTCTTTGAAGAGCTTTTGCGGCCCTTTAAGTTCGAGCTTCCTTCGACACAAGTGAAAGAACTTCTTGTCGATGGAGACCTTATCAAAAATCCAATGGGGAAACTCATACATATTACCGATTTGTAAATCGAAAATAATATTCTTTGATCACATCCACTTCCATTGCGCTTTTACAAACAGGAAACCTGTTGCAGCGATCGGTCTCGACTCGGTCGAGAATCGAATCGAATTCAATATCGACAAGAGACATTTTTAAGGGAACGTTCAGGCTGCGGTCACAAAGCTCACAGGAGACCGGGATAAAAACGGAATCGACGACGGCATTCTTTGGCAAGAATCCATCGATGATATTTATCTGATTGACGATTAAGGGCGTGCATTGACTGTAGACCAAGCGAACCTCGTGGTTTTCAGAAATGCTATCCACGAATTGGATCCAAAGTTTGATCCCTTCAGAGTTAATAAATTCAATACGTTCAAAATCAAAATGCACTTGTTTGAAATTCGAAAAATCAAAATCATCAGGGAACTGAGTCGATTCATCGATACTTCCGGATAGCTGAAACTCAATAATTCCGTGGGGTGTTTCTTTTATCGTGTAGTTAAAAGATTTCAACAGGATCCTCAAATGATAAAGATTTTTGGGTACTCTTTCCTATCGGCAAGTTTGAAAGAAAAAGAAGAACTTTAGGAATTTATTATCAGATCGATAATGTTTCGAACAGTTGTTCTGTACTGGCCACCAAAAATCACCTGGTGATTGAGCATATGATAAAGGTTATAGAGATGTTTTCTTGCCTGATAGTCCTCGCTAAGAGGGAACGCGTCTTGATAGGCTTGATAGAAAGGCGTTTCGAAGCCACCAAAGCATTCGGTCATTGCTAAATCGGTTTCGCGATCGCCGTAATAAAAGGCTGGATCGAAGAAATAGGGTCTCTGGTTGGGGCCGCACAGGATGTTGCCACTCCAAAGGTCGCCATGCAAAGGGCTGGGGTGGATTTCTCGATTCACTAAAAGTTGGTCACTTTTCTGTTTTAATTTTTGAATCCGATCTTCAGTTTCGAACAGCTGATCTTTTTCTTTCAACTGGTCGAACTTAAACTGCAGTCGATGATTCCAAAAAAAATCAGCCCACGTGGTTGGCTGCGCACAGATATTTTGTTGTTTCGACAAGCCAATAAAATTGTCATTTTTCAACCCAAAAAAATCGCTTTGAATTTGATGTAGGCGTGCGAGTTCAAGACCCAGTTTCTGCCAAAAAATATTTGTTGGGGCCTCTGGCTCAACGTATTCCAGCACGAGCATTGTTTGATCCCAGTGAATTAGGTTGGGAGCTAAGGTCGTCCACTTTTCCAACTCGATCAAACCTTCGGCTTCATTTTTAAAAACATTCGTGGGTTGATCATTGGTTTTGACAAAAAATCGTTGATTGCCACTGTAAACAACAAAAGAAGGGTATGAGCATCCACCCGAAAGTTTTTTAAAGTGATCGATGGGGCGACCCAGGGCTCCTGAAAATTGCGTTTCCAGGGTGGTCGAAGTCATCAGTTTTGCATTTCCTTTTTGATTTCTTCCAGTAATCCGCTACAGGCGTCCTCTAGTAAATCAAGAACCAATTCAAATCCGTCAGGTCCACCATAGTAAGGGTCAGGAACTTGGTCGTGCGGGTGGTTGGAGGCAAAGTCCATCATCTTTTTGATTTTGTACTTCAAATCATCAGCCGTTAAAGCGACCACGTTGGTGTAATTGCTATTATCCATGGTGATGATGTAGTCAAACTCTTCCAAGTCTGAACGCTCTAGCCCACGGGCTACACTGGTCAACTCGTACCCCCGTTCCTTGGCGTGGGTTTGCATGCGGATGTCGGCAGGCTCTCCTTTATGGTGACCCGTGGTTCCGCAAGAATCGATTTTAATTTTATCTTGTAAACCGGCGTCCATCACCAATTGGCGAAAAACACCCTCGGCGGCTGGTGAGCGGCAAATGTTTCCTAAACAAACAAACAGTACTTTTTTCATTTAAAAATCCTCCTCCGCTGCCGCCTGCTTTCTCATTTGCCAAAGTTTTTGACTCATAAAAGGTCGGCGTGTTTCGCCCGTACAAACTAACAAAAGTTTGGTAATTTTTAAGTTAATTGGGTCAGTAAATAAAAGAATCATCATTTCTCGGATATAATTTGTATTTAAAGTGATGTAATTGTCGGTACCCACACCCAGCTTCAGTCCTTTTTTCTCCCACCAAGAGAAGGGGTGGTCTTTGTAGTCTTCAAATTGACCCGTTAATTTTTTGTTGGATGATGGAAGAGCGATCACCGATAGCTGTTTATTGATCATTCGATTTAAAATATCGTGTTGGTAGTGTTCGACTTCTCGGGCCATATGAAATTTGGTTTTTACGAACGTAGTGAACTCACTTTCAGTCAGAGACACGCCATTGATCAACTTGTCTCTCACCTTGGTGTGTTGCCCCCAGGCCATGGCCTCGATTTCATCAGCTTCAATGCTTCCCTTGGCTAAAGGTTCGTTGCGACGATTGTAGTGCATCACCCGTTGAAAAATACTGTGATAGTAGTAGTTGGGGTTGATTCCTAAAGATAGACCATGCTCGATGGCATCCACGTGCCAAATGTTCATTGCATTGTCGACCGACTGAATTCCGGTGCGCAACGTCTTCCAGGTTTCACCGTGGTGAGACCGAATCTTCAGACCGATCGACTGCAGTTTTCGAAAGCCAATCTTCATTTCTTGAAAATGAGACTTCCGATGCAGGTCTTTCTCGCTACCAACCGTGTCGACCTCTAAAACGTAGGGTAAAAGTTCGGGGCGTTCTTCCAAAATGCGACGCAGCTCTGAGACTTGAAAATCAAAATCCGCTTTTTTGTTGTTGAATCGTTTGGAATCGTAAAAGTCAGGCTCTTTGCGAAAGCAGGGTGATAGAATAAAATCAAAATCAGGGTGTTCGTTTTGAAACTTTTTTAAACCATCATAGAGTCCCATCAAGACATCTTCAGGTGTAACATTTTCAATGCCTGGAATCTGCTCTGACGAGTCGGTGGTTGAGCGTGACAAAGAAAACTTTAATCGAATGGCGCCAATGTTGTAATTTTCCCATAAACTTTCTGCTAAATGATAAGCGGCATCGGCGTGGGCTTGTTGGTCAACTAAGGTCAGCTTGGCAAGGTAGAGGATCTTAAGGTAGCGATCAAATTTTTCATTGTCTTGGAGTCGGATGAGGCGATCCACATCTTCGACCGACTGGATAGGCAGACTGCCTTCGCCGTAGACCTCGGTGATTTTCTCTTCGTAAAGGGTTCTGTTGGGTCCCTCAAGAAGGGCCTTGACCCTAGGATATATGTATTCGGCGGTTAAAGAGCCAGTCAGGTGAATGTGCTCTTCTCGATAACGAAGTGGAAAGTGGCTAAAAAACCGAAACAGGGCAAGACCAATTTGGTGGTCAAACAGCTGTTCAATGTCGATTTGATCGATTCGATAAGCATTTAGGAGTTGTAAAAAACTAATAGCTTCTCGTTTAATGTCCTCGGGAAGAGTTTGGGCATTGACCATTAATTCAAGGGTATCAAGGAGACTGAGGCCATTGGTTTCGCTAATGGTGCGTATGAGCCTTGAATAAATTCGATCATTGAGTTTTTGGGGCATAAAACGGCTTTAGAATGACAGAAAAGCCGTTGAAAAGCCACCAGAATTTCTGGTGGCTAGGTTTCGATGGTTAGTTGGCAGCCAGAGGAAAATACTGATCTAACATTGTGAAAATTGCGGGTCTTGGGTTTTCAAGCTCAAATCGTTCTTGAAAAAATCGAATGATCTTACGTCTTCCCGATGAGGGGAATAGGAACGAAATGACAGTAGAAACATGCCCATCGTTGTAGTAGTGGGCCGTGGGCTCACCGAAAGCTTCGTGAAGTAACATTTGGTTGGTGGTAGGTACATTTTCATCACGTTCGGCGATCACCATGTTTAAGGTGTCGGGAATCATGGTCGAGGCTAAATCGACCGGGTCAAACTGAATGTACTTGCGAAGGTAGTCCTCGTATTCTTCGCGGGTTTCGAAGCCCTCGGCCTGCATTCTTTTTCTACGAATTTTGGCAACTTCCTCTTGGCTACTTGTGGCCAAGATTTCGGGAACATCGCCTCCGGCCACCACGAAGTAACCAGCTGAAATGTCAGGCTGGGTTGCCATTACAAAAGAGCTGAGGATGCCTCCAAGGCTTACTCCAAAAATTCCGATGCGATTGTAATCCAGATTTGGATCCTGATCGATCATTGTCATGGTCCCTTTGATGGCTGCCGAAATTCTGAGATAGGTTTCTTGATGATCTTCCGGAGGAAGCAACTTCCCGTTGGCTTGTGATTCAATGTTGGCGAAATCGTTGGTCAAAATGATTCCGGCCATGTTGTAGTCGCACAAAGTATCGGCTGTTTTTCTATCCAACAAATTTTCTCCACCTATGGGTGGAATCATGATGACGGCAGGGATGGCGTCTTCACCCAAGCTATCACGGTTGGGGATGTACATTTTCATGGAGACTTTTAAGGGTTCCGTGGCTTCAGGATATTTTGTCTCAAAAACTTTTTCGTAAACCCAGCATCGACTTAAAAAACCACCACTTTTGGAGCTTTTGATCTCGTCGTAAACACCTTCGTATTGAAACTGACTGATAATCTCAGCCACTTGTTGTGGGTCCAGTGGGTCCCGTGCAAACGTCGGTTGTGAAAAAAGGAACAGGCCAACCAAGGCCAACAAAAATCTATCCATAGAATACCCCCAAAAATCCTTATTTGAGCTTCTATGATAAGAAATAGCTGAAAAAGAAGGCTAACAAAAAAAATATTTAATGGTTTGCGTTCTGTCAGATTCTTTCGCGAGCGTCGCGTTAGCCTGTCAGTCTGCCAACGCTCTAGACACAATTTCGTATAGGTTGTCAGACAATGGCGCGGATTTCATTTTCTGTAGCGCTTGCTTCATTCCTTTTTGATATTCAGGAGCCAACTTCTTCCAATTGTTAAAACAAGATCCGAGGCGCGATGCCACCTGGGGATTGCGACTGTCCACGTCCATGGTTTGGTCGGCAAACCAATCGTAGACCTCACCACTGGGGTCGTGAAACCGGGCCCAATTGTGTTGAGCAAAATAGTAAAGAAGAGCGTAAATATTATTGGGATTGGTTTTGTCAAAGTCGTCGGACTGATAGCGTTCCTTTAGCTTTGCAAAAGCGTTCTCTGTTTTAGAAATCGCGGTCACCATAAAGACTTTGTTTAAAACCAAGGCGTCTTGATGCCATTGATCCCGAAAGGCTTGGATAGCCTTTTCGTACTCGTTGCTTTCGAAGAGTGATAGGCGGGTGAGGGTCGCCATTTGGTCGGTCATGTTTTTAGCTGCGATAAATTGATTGTAGAAGACCGGAGCTCCTTCGTTTTCGTTATGTCGATACACGTAAAAAAGTAGAGTGTTCTTAAAACTTCGTAGAGCCACATCTTTAGCAGAAAGTCCCAGTTTGCGGTCGGCCAGGTCTTTATAAGTGCTCCACAAAGTTTGATGAACCTTCTCTGACATCTGTTGGTAAAACTGTTGATAAGCCTGGTGAAGGTGCTCTGGGTTTATACTGGTCAAGAACTGCGCCAGGTATTGAGTTTGGGGAAGTTCTAGCAGTTTGGCCGTCAATGCCGGGTTTTCTTCCCCTTTTTTAACTAACTCTGCAAAGGCCTCGGTCAATTCGGTCGGTAGGCTTGGGGTTTGGCCGGCACCAATTTCGTTGTAAAACCGGACAAGAGTTTGTCGAAACAATTTTTGACCGGACTCCCAGCGGTTGAAGCTGTCGGGATCCTTGGTCATTAAAAGGTAAAGATCATCCTCGGATTGTTCAAAATTGATTTGCGCCGGAACAGAGAACTCTCGGTTCATCGATAAGACGGGCTCTTGGCTGATGTTTTTCAAAGTGAAAGTCTGGTTTTTTTCAGTGAGTTCAAGAACCGCTGTGGTTTGCTTTTTGTCCCTTTCGTTGTAAGAGAAGTCAAGAGGGCTGCCAGCTCGGGAAACAACACCCACTTTAAAGGGTATGTGATAAGGAAGATTTTCTTGGCCGCTGCGAGGGTCGATGGTTTTTTGCGACAATTCGATTTCATATTTTTGTTCGGGCTCTGAATAGCGAGTCGAAATTGAGATTTCAGGGGTGCCAGCTTGATCGTACCAATGTTTGAACTGAGTTAAATCACGACCCGATGCCAATTCCATGGCATGAATCCAGTCATCGGTTGTGACGGCTTGACCATCAAAGAGCTCAAAGTACTTGGTGACACCCTTTTTGAACATATCGGCCCCCAAAAGAGTGTGGAGCATTCGAATAACCTCAGAACCTTTTTCGTAAACGGTGACTGTGTAAAAATTGTCGATGGAAATATAGGAGGCGGGGCGCACCGGGTGAGCCATGGGGCCAGAGTCTTCGGGGAACTGGCGAGACCTTAACATCGATACATCTTCTATTCTTTTTACGGGCCGCGAGTTCATATCGCTGCTAAATTCTTGATCTCTGAAAACAGTGAGCCCTTCTTTTAAACTCAATTGAAACCAATCACGGCAGGTGACTCGGTTTCCTGTCCAATTGTGAAAGTATTCGTGGCCGATGACTCTTTGAATCCCTTGGTACTCTTCGTCGGTTGCGGTGTCTGAGCTGGCGAGGACATATTTGGAATTAAAAATGTTAAGGCCTTTGTTTTCCATGGCTCCCATATTGAAATCATCAACAGCGACAATATTGTAAACGTCCAGGTCATATTCAAGGCGGTAGGTTTCTTCGTCCCACTTCATGGATTGTTTAAGAGAATCCATGGCAAAGCGGGCTCGCTCTTTTTTACCTTTATCGACGTAGATCTTTAAATCGACTTTGCGATTAGATCGAGTCAAATAGGAGTCCTCGATCCAATCCAGGTCTCCGGCCACCAAGGCAAATAGGTAACAGGGTTTTGGAAAAGGATCTTCCCAGGTGGCTTGATGCCGCCCTTGCTCTAAATCTTTTTGATCTACTAAGTTTCCGTTGGACAATAAAACAGGAAACTGATTTTTATCAGCACTCAACGTTGTTCGGTATTTCGATAGAACATCGGGGCGGTCCATAAAAAAAGTCGTACGACGAAAACCTTGAGCTTCCATTTGTGTGCAAAAAACAGTTTTGGTTTTATAAAGTCCAGAAAAGGCTTTGTTGGTGTGGGGTTTCAGACGAATTTTTGTTTCTAAATAAAAATGGTCAGGGCAATCGCTGAGAGTAAGGCCCTTTTTAGAAAGTTCATACTGGTCGTCGCTAAGGATCTGCTCGTCGAGTTTGATTTCCAGAAGTTCAAGATTTTTTCCATCTAAGAAGAGTGAAGTCGATGGATCTTTGCTTTTCGGATTTCTTCTAAACAGCATCTTGGCCGTTACAATGGTTTCTTTGTCAAAAAGTTGAAAATCCAAATCGATGTTAGGGATGAGAAACTGAGGTGGTTGATAATCCTTCAGATAGATCGTTTGCGGTGTCTTCGACATAGTTTGGCTCCGAGGTTGTACGTGATCAAACAGGTAGCAAATTCGTCGCCCGACCGCAAGGCAGGAGTGCTTAAAAGCCTTTTATTTCTAGTGGTTTCGTAGATTTTCGAACTGATCCATTTTTTTCTGCATCCCGGCAGGGGGTTTGTCGCTGAATACAAAGGGGTATAGGATATCCAGCTTTTCTCCTTCGGGATGGACTGGGAAGTCCCAAGAGGTTAGCCCGGCGAACAGACACTGGTTTAACGTTTCATTTTTCAATGTGGATTGGTCTTCTAAAACTTTAGGTTGAGTCGCCTTGCCATCTGGGCCGACGACAAAATTCACCACCACTTTTCCCTTGAGCTGGGCGCCGCCTTCACTGGTCAGCGCTTTGCGATAACAGTAGCTAAGGTATTTAACGTGAGAACCAATCGCAGCCTTAATCTTGTTGCGATCCACAGAGGGTTTTTCAACCGCTGGCTCAACGGGCTTTTCTGGCGGAGGGGTCGCGCACTGGGTGAGCAATAAAAATAAAAATAATATCCAAGGCATCCCCAAATCATAGGGCTCTTCAAGACGGCCGTAAATAGTTTGTTAAAATACCTCAAGGTGTTATAAGTCACCCATGCAGTGGCAAAAGTTTCAGCAATTGGATTATTTGGTAGAGCAGGTGGACGATTCCGACACTTGTGTTGTTTTTTTTCATGGCTATGGAGCTGATGCTAACGATTTAGTCAGTCTGGCCAAAGTTTATAAACTGAAATCCAAAGTGGATTGGTACTTTCCGCAAGGCGTTCTGCAGGTTCCGATTGGACCCATGATGATGGGGCGGGCTTGGTTTGAATTACGGGTCAGTGATCTCGAGGTGGGCGCCAATGGCGAAATTGCCGATCTTCCGATCCGTACCGCCGAAGACAAAGTGATTGGTCAGGTTTGCACTTGGCTCAATCATTTGGGAAAGCTTTATAAAAACGTTATTTTCGGTGGTTTTAGCCAGGGTGCGATCCTATCCAGCCATAGTTTTTATCGGCTGAACTTCACTCCCAAGGCCATGCTGTTGTTGTCGGGTTATATGGCGGCTCCCGAGGCCTTTCCGACTCTGCCGGATCAGCTGAAAATTCCTTTTTTTCAAAGCCATGGAGAACGAGACCAAGTTTTGAATATCAAAGGAGCCCGCAAACTTTTTGACAAGCTCAGCGAGATGGGACTCAAGGGAACTTGGCGTTCCTTTAATGGCGCTCACGAAATTCCCATGGATGTTATTGCGGAATCACAAATTTTTCTAAATTCTGTTTTAGAGAACTAGGAATAGCCACCTTCTGAAAGTCTTTTTTACTGACAGCGACATGAGTCGATCGCAAGGTGGCGCAGAGTTCGTTCGCGAGTCCGACCTGATACTCCAGCTGGAAGCTGGAGTCAGAAATCTTGATCACTTTAATGGCGACGTCATAGGTTTCAAGAGGCAGCAAAGGGCGAAAATACTCACATTCGAAGTGACGAAGGGGGTACAGGGTTTTAGGTGAAAGAAAGAAAGCCTTCGGGTCCTGATCCAAAGCCTGGACAAAATCTTCATAGCAGCGGTGGATTTTAGTAAAAAGGCCACCCGAGAAGGCTATTCCTGCAGGGTCAGCTTCGTCAAAGTGGATCTTCATCTGAGTTTTAAAAGCCATAGCGCTCTTCTGCCACCAATCGGCTCCTGGGGGAAGACGCCTCTTGAACGCGCCGCATCGCAAACGACTCACTGATTCTAGAAAGGGGGTATTTTTGATAAACCCAGTGCCGTGAGAACATCTGATATCAAGTATTACTCTGAAAAAGATTTCCCAGCCTATTTGCCAAAACTCAATAAGCTGTACGATGACCTGTTTGAAGGAGGCAAAGGCTTTCGGTCTTTGTTGACCCGCAAAGTGGCAGACCCTTTGGGATTGGATCGCGAAGCGATTCTTTTGTTATGTCAGACCATTGAGTTTATTCACAATGCATCGTTGTTACATGACGACCTCGTTGACCGTTCGAATCTGCGCCGAGGCAAAACCACGGCCTGGTTGAAATACACCCCTGAATATGCGGTGTTGGCGGGAGACTATTTGTTGGCGCGGGTGATGACCAATCTATCAGCTTACGGAAAAATTGAATTGGTTCAACTGACCAGTGAGACCATCGCTGAGCTTTTAGAGGGAGAGTGGATTCAGGACTCTTTGGTGGGGGATTTTAATTTAACTCTCGACCAGCTGACGGAAGTTCATAGTTTAAAAACGGCTTCGCTGTTTCGATGGTGCTTGTATGCACCCTTCTTGGCTAAAGGCATTTGCGCCAAAGACATTAAAGAATTAATTTTTGATTTGGGAACCACCCTAGGTTTGTTGTTTCAACGCAGCGATGACCTGTTGGATTATGACATTCGAAACTCCGAGGGAAAAGCGATTCTGGGAGACATCAAATCGGGTTACCTTAATTCTTTTGGCGCTTATTTCTGTCGAGATCTGAGTGCTGAAGACCGTCTTCGATTAGCCAAAGTGGAAAGCCTGGGTGAAATTTTTCGAACAATCGGCGAGGCCAAGTTTTTTGCTGACGTCGAAAGTTTTGATCAAATCAACAGTGAGTTGATCGACTTGTACAGTCACAAACTGGGACTACTTGAAACCCTTTTAGAGGGTGACCAGAAAAAAATTGTCAAAAATTTAAAAGACCTCCCAGAGATCTTGTATTGGCGACGAAAACCCAAACCCGGAAGTGCGCGTTGAGCCAGTTTGTTACGGTTTCAAAAAACGATGCAAGTTTTTGGCCGCTTCTCACAGGCCGCTTCTCAAAAACACAATTTGCACAGCCGGTCCGGAACCTCTCGGTCAATTCCTTTGAAGAAACTGTGACTTTTAAGATCATCGAAAGGCAATCCCTGTCGTTGATGCAGGCCCTTTTTCAATGGTATTCTTTGTCTCGAAATATCTATTTGGTGTTTCCCATAGTCGGTGGGCTGTCTTACCTGATGGGCACCTATGGAGCGCCAAATTTTTTGCTTTTGGCGAGTTCTATTTTATGTTTACAATTTTTTTTACTGGGACTGACTCTGTATAACGATTACAGCGATTACGTTAGTGGGATTGACCGAATCAATGAATTCAGTTCAAAGAAGCCTCTGGTCCTGGGTTTGGTTCGGCCCTATCAGGCACGTCAGTTGGCGTTGGGGTTCTTTGCGATTTCATTGGCTATGGCGAGCTATTGTTTTTATGAAAAGCCGATGACGTTGGTGTTGGCCCTGGTTGCTCTTTTGCTTGGGTTAAGTCTTTCCGCGACTTTTATAAGTCGTAGCTTTAAAGGAGTCAGCCTGATCGCAACTTTTTTGATGGGCGGCCCGCTTTTGGTTTTGGGTTTTGAGTATCTGTTTTTTGATCAAATGACTTTGGCCTCTGGATTCTTAGGAGCTGTCTTCGGCTATCACGCTTTGAAATATGACTTTTCTAAACAAGTACGAGATATTTTTTATAGCAGCAAAGCTCGCGTGGTGACGCTATCTACTTTGTTTGGTTTTGAGCGTTCAAAGCTGTTATACTCGTTGATGTCAGTTTTGCACTTGGCTGTGCTGGCGGCTTTTGCATGGTTTAGTCAACGCCCGGACGTCTTGATGATCCTTTTGGTTTCTTTTTGTTTTGAAGTTTATATCAATAGTCTTTTCTATGGGGCCGCTTCGTTTCTATCGTCAAATATTTCCTACTGTTTGAGTTTGCAGAAACTGCACTTTACCATTGAAAGTAGCCTCTTGGTGTTCACGTCCCTTTCTGGTTTATGGCTGTCGTTGTTCTAGATGACGGTTCTTCGTTGGCAAAATCCTTAAGCCAGCGATTCGATTTAGCTCTGACGGAAAATCCAGTCGGTTATTTTTTAAGATTCAATGAAGGACGCTGGGAGATTGGTGACCCTCGTCAGGGCGCTGGTTTTCGCCTGCAAATTAATCTTGGCCAGACTTTCCTGGATATGAAAAGAAAAAAAATCAACCCAAAGAAAGATCTGCTTTGTCGAGCCATTGGTTTTAAAGGTGAGAAAGATTTTCGGGTGCTAGATGGTACTTTAGGTATGGCGAAAGACGCGCTTCACCTGTTGTCTTGCGGAGCCCAGGTGATTGGCTTTGAGCGCAATCCGTTGGTGTATTTTCTGCTGATGCAATCCCTAAAAATAGATGGAGAGGGCTTGTCGGGGCTGAATCTTCAAGAGGGAGATTGTCAGGCAAGTTTCAAGCAATTGGCCTCACAGGTGAATGCGCTCTACCTGGATCCAATGTTTGAGAATGTTAAGCAAAAAAGTGCTCCAAAGAAGGGGTTGGCTTTTTTGCGAGAAGTTTCTAATGATGGGCTTGGTGTGCAAAGAGTCATCGAGCTTGCAATACAGCATGGAATCAAAAGAGTTGTTGTCAAAAGACCTCATAGAGGCGACCATTTAAATGGTAAACCCCAATTTGTTTTTGAAGGAAAATTGATACGTTACGATGTTTACACAAGGTAAAAACGTTTGAACATAGATATCGGATTGCCTCCAGTAGCTTCAATGTTGCTTGCCCTTGTGGTGTTTGCAATTATCAGTGATTTTCTTCTGGAACTCTATTCTGTTCGCATTTCGCAAGGTACCGGGAAAATACAAAATTGGATTTTTGAACAGTTTGGTCAAGGAGTCTTTGTTGATTTTGTGATGGCCATTTTCTATCAATTGTTTAGCTTCCGGAAAAAAGCTTTTTACCATCAAATCTCTTCGTTAGTGAACGTCGGTTCGTTTAGCAAAAAACAAGTTCTACTGATTTTACTAGGAAGTCAAATGGGGTTGGGTCTTTCTCTCCTCTTGTTGTTGCCAGGCTACCTTTATGTGGGGCTCGGACTGTGCTTGCTTGGCTTTTCCTTAAGTCTCTTTTGGAAGGAGCGGCTGCGAGACCTGGGTGTTGGCGCCTTTGGCTTGGGTTTGTTTTTAATGATCCTTGCTTTTTTCGACCCCTTTCTTGCCGAGGTCAATCTGAATATCCATAATTTTCATGTCTCTGAAAATTTGGCCATTGCGATCGTGGTTTTAACGACTGTTTTTTTTAGAACTCCTGTCGCTTTTTTGCTAAGCCTGGCTTTGTTCCATTTGTTCATTGGTATTTCTTTAATTTGGTTTCCCATACTGTTTTTTATTCATAGTGTTTGCTCTTTAATGGGCTTTTACAGCCAATTTTTTCGAAACCGAAAGCGCTTACACCTGACTCTCGCCTCAAATTTTGTAATTCAGGTCGTTCAGCTTGTCGTGACTTTAACCTTGGTGACTCTCTTTAATGACCAATGGCTTCAGTTGTTCCGCGTGAGTCGCTTCATTGACTCTTTTCAGTTGGTGGTGGTGGCTTTCTTCGTATACAGCTTTTTGTCATTGCTGCTGGCGACTCCTTTTGTCTTTCTTTTGAGCCTCACTTCTTTTTACAACCATTCGGCCGAGAAAAAGCCTGGCACTCAAAAAATAATCAACATAGGGCAAAGAGGGGATTGTTACTCCATTCACTTGGCCCTGTTTTTGTTGCGGCAAGAATTTAAAAAATACACAACTTCCGTTCACACCCTTTTTAAGATGAGTCGCGAGTCTTCATTTCAACAGCATTCGATCAATCAAAAGTTTATGCGGTATCAGGGCATGCTGGTGCGAGTCGGCGATGAGTTAAAAGAGTATTGTTTTTCGATTGGTCGGCAGCGCTCTTACCGCTGGCAGGTTAAAGAAATAATGAGTTACTATAAGACCGTTAACCAGTTGGAGCTTTTGGTCGATGATTTGAGCCTAGTGACTGCGGTTTTACGAGAAAAAGATTTGGACGAAGACTGGGAGCGAGAGTGCCGGTTCTGGTTGGGATTGCAATTAAAGCTCTTCGAATCCTTCTTTCACTTCAACTTGGGGGTAGGTAAAGATGACCCTGAAAAAGTGAAGGCCAATATCGCGAAAAGCTATGACCTCTTGGATCGGTTTTTTGTGAACAAGAAAGAAGTTGGGCCAAGTCGGTTAACGTCGCAAACCTTTTATCGGATCACCGAAAGCATAGGGAGCTTGGCTCTTTAATTCTCAAGATGGCGGACGCGGCGTAAGGCCATTTTGTAGATTCGCTTTAAGTCTAAATTGTTAAACTCGGGCTGTTTGTAAAGAAAGTAACTGCGGATGTCATCGATGGCCGTGCGATAGTCTCCCGTTTCATAAGCGACGCGTGCCCTTTCTGAGACATGGCGCAAATTAAATGGTTGATAGCGCATAAGGTAGCTATGGACCATCGACAGGATCTGCAATTTGTTTTCCTCTCTCGCTAAGGCCTTTAGTCCGTTGAGATATTCGACCACCAAGGTTTCTGGGCTCAGCGAACCATTGGAGAAGTCGAAGCCTTTGTTGATAAGATCGACGATTTCAAAAGGTTCAAGAGGAGCGCAGGCCCTAGAGAAATCAACGACATGGGTTTTATCGTCGAGTTGCACTTTCAATAGAAATCGCAATCGGCAGCTACTGACTTGGGTGCGAATGCCCACTTCTTCGGCCAAGCTGCAAAAAAGCAACATAATTAAAGGGGTGGGTCCCTTTCGATGCGTTAGGACCTGGGGCAGAAAACAATCTTGCAAGCCCAGGTTGGACTTCGAAACTTGAAAGCTTAGGGATTCAAAAAAGGCTTGAGTGAGAGAGGTGAATTTGTCTTGCTGCAAATCAAAGTTTCCGCAGGCTTGGATGATAGGACCGCTCAAGGCTTTCAATTGTTCAAAGGTGGATCGAGTGTCCCAAAGCGGGTTCAGGTCTTCAGTAAAATGACAGACCTCCATCACCAATTTCGTCTGGTTGCGAAGAATGGAAAACGATTTTGATGGGCTCTTTACAGAATCCAGGTCCCCCGAATGCATGGGCTGATAAAACCAGGTTTTGAATTTTTTTCAATCCTAAAGTCTTCGAAAAGTGACAGTGATTGACAGGTCGCTTCCCCCGCCGGACAATCTTCGGGTGACCACCGATGAAGATTTAAAGAAGAAAATTCAGCAACTTGAGTCTGAGCTCCAGAAGAAAGATCAGGATCTAAAGATCTATAAAAAAGAACTTTCTGAGGCAAACGTGGAGCTGGAGAGGCTGATCGTCCAAGTTAATGACCAGCTGCAGCGAGCACTAAAGGTGCAGAAGTTTCTTGTGCCCACCGAGTTTCCAAATATTCAAGGATTCGAGTTTAGTACAAAATTCAGTTCGAGTTCGGTGTCGGGTGGCGACTACTTTGATATTTTTGAGCACTTTGACAAAATGCGTTTTGGGCTTTTTCTGTCTTCGGCGTCTGGGTACGGAATGTCAGCCCTTTTTCTTTCGGTTTTAATGAAACTGAATTACCAGATTGAAGATTCAAAAAATAATGAGCCCGAATCGGTGATGCAGGAAATTTTTCAGGAGATGGCGCAGAATTCCCAGGCCCAAGATCAAGCCGCTGTTTTTTACGGAGTCTTTGATCGCCGTAAGTTTCAATTGAGTTATTGCAACGTGGGTCAGCCTCTGGCCATCCATTTTCAGGATGCCACGGGAAGAATTGATCTTTTAAAGGGCCAGGCCGAACCCATGAGTCCGGCCACTGGCAAGGCTCCGGCGGGTCAGAACCTGTTGGACCTCAACCCACGGGACAAACTGATATTTTGCTCCTCTGGATTCTTGAGTCTGCAGAATGGGGACGGAGATTATTGGGGGATGGATGAAATCCTTTCCGTCATTAAAAGAAATGTAAAAAAAGACGTCCACCATTTGCGTAACGAAATTTTTTATCAAGCCCTTAAATTCAGCAGTGAACAGCCCAAAGACCTGACTGTTATTGTGACCGAGGTTAAAGACCGGATCATGAAGCTGGCCTAAAAGCCAAGGCTGTGGCCGAAAAGTTAACGCTCCCTCACTAGATCAAGACCACTTTTGCCGAGTAAAACAAAGAGGTTAAAGAGAGGAGAATTCATGCAGGTTTATGATGGTGCTGTTGATCGTGGTCTTGAAGGCGTGATTGCTTGTACGACAGGTATCTCATCCATTGTGGATGCGACACTTTGTTACAGAGGGTTTACAATTGAACAACTCGCTGAGAATTCAAATTTCGAAGAAACAATATTTCTTTTGTGGAATGATCGACTGCCTAATCAATCGGAACTGAATGAATTGAAGGCCACTTTGGGTAAAGAGGCGGCTTTGCAAGCAGATTTGATTGCAGCTCTTAAAAATTTACCAACTCAATCTCACCCGATGGCCTGGTTGGAGGCTGCCGTTTCGACGATGAGCCTATGGGATCAAGATGCTGATAAAGAGGCCACAGATGCAGCGGCCAATGCCCGTAAAGCGATTCGTTTAACGGCAAAAATGGGAACCTTGGTGGCGGCATTCACTCGTTTGCGTGATGGCAAAGATGTGGTCCATCCCAAACCTGAAAAAAGCATTGCCTGGAATTTCTTGTACATGCTGAAGGGTGAAGAGCCTTCGGAGGAAATGGTTAAAGTGTTCGATACCTGTTTGGTTTTACATGCCGATCACGAATTGAATTGCTCGGCTTTCTCTTCGCGCGTTGTTGCCTCGTCTTTAAGTGACATGCACTCGGCCATCGTCAGTGGAATTGGAGCTTTGAAGGGGCCTCTCCACGGGGGAGCCAACGAGCAGGTGATGCGAACCCTCAAAGAAATTGGTAGCGAAGAAAATATCGGTCCCTGGTTAGAAAAAGCTTTGGCTGAGAAACGCAAAATTATGGGCTTTGGCCATCGGGTTTATAAAAATGGCGACCCTCGGGCAAAAATTCTTCGTTCAATCAGTAAAGAGATGACTGAAAAATCCAGCGAACCACAGTGGTTTAAAATGTCTAAGATCCTCGATCAAAAGATGGAGGAGCAAAAAGGTCTGCTGCCCAATGTGGATTTCTATTCGGCCAGTGTTTATTACAGCATGGGAATTCCTTTGGATGTCTTTACTCCAATTTTCGCTACATCTCGCGTTTCAGGTTGGATCGCTCATATTCTAGAACAATATAGCAACAATCGAATTTACCGCCCTCGGGGTGAGTGGGTTGGTAAGTCGGCGCAGAAGTACGTTCCAATTTCGGAAAGATAAGACGCATTCATGTCCTTTGTTTTTCGCCTGGGGCTTGAGTTTGGAAGAACATCTGTTCTCTTTCTTGGGCCTGTTGTTGGTGAAATTTGTCGAACAAATGATAGTTTGCAGTCCAATTTTGATTAGGTCACTTCTCTGTCTCACCTTGAATCAAAATATGTCTCCTCTTGAGAGGTCTCGTTAACTTACGGCTGTGATGTCCGAAAAAGTTCTTAGGAAGATAAGGAACATAGAGGTCACAGATATGCTTAAGGTTCTCATTGCGAGTCGAAACGAAACAGACAACACTTTGATCGAAAAAAAGTTAGCACCTATCACTCGAAAGGTGGGGGCGGTTCAATTTTATGGAGCCCGTCCAGCCAACATGCCGATGATGCTCGACAATGTTTACAACCTTCTCGTTTTTAACTGCCAACACTTCAATTCAAGTATGCGAAGCAATATCACTCACTGGCGCTCTCTGGGCTATCTAGGACCCATTATTATCATGGTGAAGATTCCTGACCCAAGAATCATTGACGGCTTTGCAGACCTGCAGAATGTGACCCTGATCGAGAAACCTTATGAGAATAAAGATTTGCAGGGTATTGCTGTAAAGTACCTGAGTGAAACTCACGTTAGTCAGCGTCGGTTTCGACGATTCGATACCAGGCAGAATGCCACTTTAGAGTCCTACAACAAAAACTTTAGTTCAACTTCTGTGATTTCCAATATATCAAAAGGTGGGGCTCATATTATGGGCGAGCTGGATGACCTTTCTCGAGGTGACCTGTTGCGGGTTTGCTTTGAGCTTGATGAACTTAAAAAGAATCATACAATGTCAGCTCAGGTTGTTTGGACTAAGGGTGATGTTGGGGATGACAATCGATCCGCGGGATTGAGGTTTATCTCTAAAGCCATGGTTTATGAATCATTGCTTAATGGAATATAAAAAAACTGTTTCAAAATGAGACTACACCTGTTGCTCTGATTCAATTGCCATTATCCTGATAGAAAGTCTCTACATTGATATCCGATTTGCGCTAAGGGGGGAATGTGCAAAAGCTGGTTGTCGTTGGTCGCGAACAAGACCGAATGAGTAAAATCAAATCTGAAATAAAGCCTCTAATAGATGAAAGCGACGAACTAAGGGTCACGGCAATTCGTCCCGGTTACCTAGAGACAGTCCTTGATGCAACGGTCCAGCTAGTCTTGATGGACGTAGATTTTGTAAACAAAAATATTTTTCCAATTGTTGTGCAAATAAGGAAGTCAGGATTTAGCGGTCCTATTCTCGTGCTTGGCAACCCTGCCCAAAGTTTTGATATCAGCCAGTTTCACGGAATTAAAGGACTTTACCATTTACACAAACCCTACAGTCCATCGCAATTGATCGGTTTAATTAAGAATTGCATGAATGTTGAAATGATGCGCAAACGCCGTGATCAAAGATTCAGTGTTTGCGAACAGGCGGTTTTAGAGGCCTACAGTTCTGACTTCAGAATTGAAACGACGATCAACAATATTTCAAGAAGCGGCGTTAGGATTGAAGGTTCGTTGGGTCAGCTCAAGCAGGGAGACCTTCTGAAGTTGCATTTTAACTTTGATAAGATTCAAAAAGAACGAGTTATGAATGCGAGGGTGGTCTGGGTTAAAAGAGGTGACCAAAGCAAAGAAGAAGCTGGTTTAGAGTTTGTTTCTCAAAAAGCAATTTATCAGTATTTGCTTGGATCGGCGATCGCTTAACAATTTTTTTTTGTTTCTGTGCCTTGGCAGTGGTATGAATTCTTCATGCCTCAGTTGACCCATCAGATAGACAAGAATATTTTGTACCTCACTTTTAATGAAGTTGAAACCCGCAATGCCTTTAGTCCCGACCTGGCGGAATCCTTGCACCAGCTGCGCACTTCAAACAAACATTCGGCTTTGGTATTGAGAGCCAAGGGTCCTTTTTTTTGTTCCGGTGGTAACCTGCGCCACTACCAATCCTTGGAAAACAAAGACCAAGGGTTAAAGAAAAACCGACGTATTCTGGAAGTTTTAGATGCATTAGAAAACTCTCCAGTTCCGACCGTCGCCCTTGTAGATGGGGTGTGTTTGGGTGGGGGAATTGAACTCTTGTCTTGCTTTGATCAGGTGATAGCGACCCCTCTCAGTCTGTTTGGATTGTGGCAGCGAAGGATTGGATTAACTTTTGGTTGGGGTGGAGAACAGCGTTTGGTTCGTCGCTTAGGCCCTGCGAGAACACGAAGTTGGTTGAATTCCTCAGCGACCATTTCTTGCTGGCAGGCTCATCAGTGGGGGCTGGTCGATCAAATTGAATTGCAGGGGCAACTAGAGACCGCTGGGGACCAATGGGTTTCGGCTGTTCTAGAGGGTGGGTCTGAGTCTTTTCGGGAAATCAAATTGTCCAGCAATGATGACAATCAGGTTTTTAGCAAGTTGTGGTTGAGCGGGCGACATAAAGAAGTTCTTAGTCAATTTTAAGAATTGGCGTTTTTTCGGTTAATAGCATTTTGCACAAGCTTTACAATTAGGTCTTTGTAGGCCAGCCCGTCTTTCTGCCACAGCATGGGGAATTGACTAATGCTGGTGAAGCCAGGAATGGTGTTGATTTCATTAAAGTAGATCTCACCGTCTTGGGTTAAGAAAAAATCGGCTCGGGCGTAATCTCGGCATTCTAAAACCTGGAAGCACTTTTTGGCGAGGTCTTGTATTTTGGGCACCCATTCCGCAGAGACTTTTGCCGGTATGACCAGGTCTGCGCCATTGGGGTCCAAATATTTTGCTTCATAAGAATAAAACTCATGGTGAGGAACAATTTCACCTAAACCTGTCACTTTAAGTTCATTGTCCTCAAGAAGAGCACACTCAATCTCTTGGGCTGTAACACCTTGCTCGATCACAATTTTCTTATCATGAATTCGCGCCTCAGCGAGGGCGGCATGCAGATCGCTTTCATTTTTAACTTTGGAAATTCCTATTGAGGATCCCATGTTGGCGGGTTTAACAAAGAAGGGGGTTCCGAGGTCACTTTTCAAATCGTTGAAGTTTGGGTTTTCTTCTTCAAAGACTCGATACTTGACCTGGGGAATACCATTTTCGCCGACGATCGTTTTAGTTTTGGCTTTGTCAAAAGTGTTTTCGCAAGCCATAAAGTCGCTACCCACAAACTCGAGTCCAAGTGCATTCAATTCGGTTTGCAATTGGCCATCTTCTCCGTAGGGCCCATGAATGATGGGGAAGGCCGCATCGATGGGTCCTACTTTTTCATCGGACCCGTCCTCTGCCGTTACAAACACGCCTTCTTCGTTATGGATCAGTCGAACAGGAAGGCCAATGCTTTTTAAATCAATGGGATTCACAAAATTTGTTTTTAAAAGATCAGCTCCTCGAATCATCTTCCACTGTTTATCTTTACTAAGACCGAGAAGTGTCACTCGCATTTGGGTTTCATCGAGGACTTGAAATATGTTTTTTGCAGACACAAGGGAGACGTCATGTTCGGCTGATGGTCCTCCAAAAATTAAGACAATGTGACTCATGCCATCTCCACTATTTCTTTGACCAGTCCATCGATGCCCTGGCTGACTTCATAGGGTTGCGCTTTATCATACATGTATGCCGGAGTTGTAATAATTCGGTGCTGTCGGTCGGTCACAAAGTCGGTGACGGGACAATTTTCGTGGTGGGCTCCCGTCTTTTCAATTTCGGAGGCTGTTTCGGAATCGTTGCCAATGGTGACCGTGATTTCATTGGAGCCCAGAACTTTAGCAATCAGTGCGGGAGCGATGCAAATGGCGCCAATGGGCTTTTCTTGGTCAAAAAATCCGTTGATGATGCGCACAGCTTCGGGATTGACCTTGGCTGCGGCCCCTTTTTCAGCCCAGTCGCAAAGGTGTTTGGCGGCGCCAAATCCTCCAGGAAAAATAACCCCATCAAAGTCACTGGGATCAAGGTGTTTTAAAGTCTGCACTTGCCCGCGGGCAATTCGTGCACTTTCCTCAAGGCAGGTTCGTTTGTCCCCTGGTTCACCTGACAAGTGGTTGACGGAATCAAAAGTTTTATCCGGTGAAAAGCAAGAATACTGAGCTCCATAGCGCCCCAGGGACACCAGGGTGCAGATAGCCTCGGTGGTTTCGGTTCCATCTTGAAAACCACAGCCTGTCAAAACAACGGCAAAATTTTTCATTGAGACTCCTTGAGTCGGACTTATTTCCTTCTCTTGAACCTAAATTAGATTGTATCGTTTTTCAACTATTCGTCGAAATCGACAACTTCATTGCAGAGTTTTACCAGAACGCGGAGGGTATCGACTGGGACTAAGCTGGTCGAACATTGTTTAAGAATTCCGGCAAAATAAGGAACTTCAGAACTGATCAACCATTCTACGTTGTGGGTCTGGGTGTTTCCATTAGCCATAAGAAAAACAATGTCATAAGAGATTCGATCGCCTTTTATTTGGCAGCTCGTCAGATTTTTACAGTTGGTTGAATTTTTAACCTTGTCGGGAGGGACAATAGTCACTTCTTGCTCAATGAGGTTGTGAAAGGCAACGCCAGTAATTTCAGATTCTTCGGCACCACTTCTTTCTTTAAGCTGTTGCACCATTTTGGGCAACTGGTAGCGACTTTGATCCAATTGATCAAGAAGCTCAAGGGCTTCTACCTGGGGAAGGGAATAGATCCCTTTGAAAACGTAAACAAAGTTTTCGTCCCACAACTTATCAGTTACTGTTTTATAGGTGGTTAAGACTCTTTCACTGGGTTCATTGGCGACGTCCGTCACTTCGGTGACCCATTCTTTACTAAGAGCTTTTAAGGGGCCCTGTGAGCTAATGATCTCTTGGGACTCAATAAAGTGAACCCTCTGTCCCATGCTGATCTGATACGGGTCAAGTTTAGCCAGGCTTCGATTTTGCGCCTCGATAATATCATTGGGCGTGGTTTGTGGACCTCGATTATTACCGACCGGATCTCGTTCGCAAGAAAGGCTCAACAGGCAAATAGCAATTAGAAAGAGGACTCTCACTAAATAGAGTCCCAGCCCCAAACCCAAAAGGGGATGGGAAAAATGTCTTTTAAGGCCTGGAGGGCCTGTTCGCTAAAATCGTGAATTTGTTCGGGTTTGGCGGGCCCAAACACAAGTCGGGTCACATCATGAGAGGAGTCGGTCTGATAAATTTCGTCTCCATACCCGAAGTAGTACTGACCTTCTCTGTAGTCAAAAATAAAGTCATTGTAGCCAAGGGCTCGAGCGCCTTTTTTAATTTTTTTACAAAAGCTAACCGGGTTAATGATCGAAATCATTCCAAGAATTCCAAAGTATTCCTTAGCGCCACAGTCGATCATCTTTTTTATCAAGTTTTCGCACTGTGGGGGGGTGATCAACGTAATCACAGCCTGTTTTTTTTGCTGAATATGTTTCAATAGGGTTTGAATGGCGACTACGCCCCCACCCCATTCGTGAACATAGTTGGTAAAGTCTGCTCCTTTGCCCACAATACAATAGGCCTCTAAAGCGTTGGTTTGCTGGTTCCAGGCGGTATAGACTTCAGTTTGTGGGATTCTCAAATATTTTTCTATATCTTGAGTGGTTCGGATACTGCGCAAGTTGTGGTTGTTGTAAACTTTTAGCAGAGCTGCTGGTGAGACTTTGTTAGTTTCAAGGATTTTTAATGAGGATTTCATTTCGGGCTTGTAGCTCTGGTCGACCTGTAAAGCGATTTCAGAACCCGCCACTTCAAAACCAAACTTTGCATAGAAGTTGAACAAGTCTGTCCAGAGCATCGCAATGTCACAAGCGTTGTCCTCGCAAGCCTTTAGGCAACTCTGCAAGATTTCTCGACTGAGACCTTGCCCTCGTTTGCTGGCGTCGGTCACTACGCTTCCAATCAGACCTACTTTGAACAAATGATAATGGGTTTTGATAAGAGTGGGGTGGACGACGGCATGTGCCACCACGCTGTCGTTTTCCTTAATGACCCGAATGTTTTCGCGGTTTTTTTCGCTAAAGGCCAAAGGGTACTCATCTTGTAGGGACCAATTGACATGGGATCTTAGCTGTTTGTTTAAAAAATCATTCAAATTTTTCCAGTCCGAGGACTCAACTTTCTTTACTTCCATAGGTTAATTTTATGAAAAATCACCCTTTGTGTCTTGCCAGCAGCGAAATACGAGACCTAAGTTTAAGGTAGAAATTTCCTTGGACCAGGACCATAATCGTGAGAAAGTAGGCCTATGCTGGCATCCTTTTTAGAGAGCATTAAATACGTGGGGCATATGTACCCTGTCGCCTTCGTTCGCATCGTTTTGGGCTACCAGTCTTTGTCGACTGTGATCGATCGATTGAATACGGGCTATTTGGAGCACCCTTATATTAGTGAACGCCTCAACCTTAGTATGGCTGGTGAAAACTCGGGGCTGTATTTTGAGATTTTTAAAAACCTGATCCAGTCACAGTGGTTGGTGATGACCTACGTTCTGATCCTTTTTGAAATCTTTATCGGGATTTCTTATATTTTGGGTTTTGGGGTTCGAATTGCAGCCCTTTTAGGAATGTTGCTTTCCATGCACATCCATTTCTTTTTTGAATTTCAATCGAGCCCGGGTCAGATTTTTCTATTTTACATACACCTTTTGTTTTTAATGCTGGGGGCCGGACGTTGTCTTGGACTGGATTATTACTTTTTCAAGAGTCGCCGCGGTCTTCTTTGGTAACTGACGATGTTAAATAGGGCTTTTTTTTACTACTTAGTGGCCTTGGTCGCGATTTTTCTCGTTTTATTCCTCCCCTATTTGTTTTTTTCTGATCGCGAAGAGGTGAGTCCCGATGTTGTCCGAGTTATGACCTACTCTTCTTTTTTACAGGAGTGGGGGGCCGGGCCCGAAATTGCAAAAAAGTTTAAACAAGAAACAGGACTAGACATTAAATGGATCAATGCGGGTAACGCAGGGCTTTTAATTGAGCGTCTTAAATTTAAAAAAGAAACAGACCGGCCGGATCTTATTATCGGCTTCGATCAGTTTTCGATCTTCGAAGCTCGAAAATTTTTTGGCTGGCAGGATATGAAAGAAAGTCATTCGCGGGGCGAGCGAAATCTTTTACCCGACGGCGCCCAATTTGTCGATTTCTTGGCTTACGATTGGGGGCCGTTAACCTTCGTATACAAGCAGGGGCAGATAAAGCCTCCCGCGAGCCTGCAAGATTTAGTCAAGGAGGAGTATCGCGACTCTTTGTTGTTGCAGGACCCACGAATGAGTTCTCCGGGTTTGCAATTTTTACTTTGGGTTTTGTCTGATATGGGGCAGGAAAAAGGCTTCGAGTTTTTAGAAAAACTAAAACCAAGTATTCGAAACATGTCGCCGTCTTGGTCTTCAAGTTATAGTATTTTTAAGATGCAGCCACAGACACTGGTTTTTTCTTATTTTACCTCTCCTCTTTATCACTCTCTTGAAGAGAATGATGATACCTATAAAGCTGTTGAATTTAAGAATCCGCATCCTATTCAAGTCGAGTACGCTGGGATACCCGATTTTTGTAACAACTGCGAAAAAGCGCAGAAGTTGGCGAAATTTTTGTTACGCACGGATATTCAGAAAATACTGATGAAAAAGAATTATATGTTTCCAGTGGATGGGGCGGCACTTGAGGGAGAGTCCTTTCAAGTTCCCAAAAACATTGCTTACTTAAAGCCGATAGAGAATTTGACCCTGATTAAACAAAAACGCCAATTGGTGAATCTTTGGAAAAAAGTCTTTTATTAAGAAAAATTTTATTTTTTATGATTTTGGGAGCCTTGGTTTTTCCTCTTCTATTGGTGAGCCTGCATGCTGAATGGCTTTCTTTTGTGTGGGATCCTTTTTTGTTTAAAGTGGCTGTAGGGGCGAGCCAACAGGCTTTGCTTTCAACTCTCCTGTCCCTTTTGCTTGGTGGTTTAGGGGCACTTGGGTTGTTGGGAGTGGCGCCACAGATTCGGCCGGCTAGATTGCAGATTTTGCAGTTTTTACTGATATTGCCAGGTTTTATTCCGCCTCTGTTGGTCGTCACCTTATCAACTAAGGTTTTGCACCACCTACCTATTGGCTTGGGGGCTGTGGTGTTTTTTCATGTATTGATGAACGTGGGTTTGATCTCAGTTTTGATGTTCCAACTGTTGATTAGTCGTGGGCAAAGCTGGATCGATTTTGCGCAAGTGGCGAATATTTCGCCTTGGTGTTTTATGACTCGTGGCCTAGCTAAAGAGTTAAGATTCGAACTGAAGGCTATCGCTTTTTATTTTTTTATTCTTTATTTCTTTAGTTTTTCTATTCCATTTTTAGTGGGAGGCAGCTCTTTCGGAGGTCTAGAAGTTTTTCTGTACGAGAAGATCGTTATGTTTGGAGAATGGGGGCAGGCCGCAGGCTATGCACTGCTGCTTTTTGGATTTGTTTTTCTTTTATCTTTGCTTATTAAAGAAAAAAAATCATGGGACCCCAATTTTCAACCGGTGTCGCTTTCATCTTTTACTTATCTTGGGTATGGACCGTTAATTCTTGTTGCCGCTTTCCCCTTGGTTTTTTTATTGGCAGGCTTAGTTTTGTCCTGGCCCAACATGATGGCAGAAAGCTTCACGGAATCCATTCAAGGAATACGAGGAAGCCTTATTATCGGTTTAGGAGTGGGTATGCTAAGTTTTCTATTACTGACCATCCTTGCCTTTTGTTTTATCAGTGGATGGATGGGGCGGGTCCTGCGAGCATTTGTACATCCTGGCTGGGTGATTGTTGGTTTTGCTTTTCTACTTTTGCCCGGGCAATCGGTGGGGTCGAGCTTTGTAAAGATCATTTTTGCCTTGGCTCTTTTGTACATTCCCTTTCTGTACCGACTGTCTTTCCACGAGAGTTTACAAAATCTTCGAACTCAAGTTCAAGTGAGTGCTAATTTGCCGGTAACGTGGAGCAAAGTTTACTTTCAAATATTGTTTCCTCAACTTTTGCCGAAAATATGTTTATTGAGTGGGCTTTCGGGATTATGGGCCTGCGGGGATTTTGCAATAACTGGATTTTTTGTTGAAACCTCGGAGGTTCAAACTTTGGCCTTTCAGATGAAGCAGGTGTTATCCCATTACCGCAGCGAACAGGCGGTTAACTTTTTATGGCCCTTGTTGTTTTGTGGTGCCGTAGTCTTTTTTTCTTTCCAAGGATTGATTTATGTCAGTGGTCAAAAGTTTAAGTCGTAAATACGATGATTTTCAAATTCAAATAGAAAACTTAGAGCTTCTCGATCACGGCTTTACCGTTTTTTGGGGGCCCTCGGGAGCTGGAAAGTCTTCCGTTTTGCGTATTCTATTAGGTCTCGATCAAGACGCACATTTACAGTGGATTTGGGAGGGTCAGGATTTGGGGAAATACGCGCCACAAGACCGTAATTTGGGTGTGGTCTTTCAAGATTTGGGGTTGTTCCCTAATCTAACCGTTCAAGACAATATCTTGTTTCCGGTGAACAAGAAGAAGCATATAAATTGGCAAAAAGATTACAATTGGTTGGTGGAGGCTTTAGAGCTTGGAGGTCGCCAAAAATCCTCCGTCCACCAACTCTCTGGTGGAGAAAAGCAACGAGTGGCCTTGGCTAGGGCTCTCATTTATCGGCCTAAAATGCTGTTATTGGACGAGCCCTTCTCTTCTTTGGATGAAGACCTGCGTGAAAAATCTCAGAAATTACTGAAACAAGTCAGTGCCCATTTAGACTGCCCTGTTTTGCTCGTGACCCATGATCGTCAAGATGTGGAAAATCTGGCCGACAGGGTCTGCCAAATGCAAAATGGACGGGTTGTACAGGTTGCAAAAAGCTTGTCACCACAGACCTAATCGAGTACCCAATGGGTATGGAACAATTGAAGACGCCCCAAAACTTGCATGGTAATCCCACACATCAACCCTTGTTCTCTGTCGAGATCAAAAATACGGCCGGAGACCCAGTCTTCGCAGCCTGTCCCAAAGCGACTCGAGGATTGGTCGCTTTGATGGATATGCAAGCGGTCATTGGTGGAGCTGCCAGCCACTTCGGTGGGCCGGCCGCTTTTGCCGAGATGATGTCGGCCTGCCACGCCTTGATGTTTACTGAATCTGAAAAGGCTGGGAAAAACTGGTTTGAAAAATTTCATTTTGTTAACGATGCTGGCCATTGTGAAAACGGCATTTATGCCTTGAAGGCCAACTACGGTTTGGCCAATCTGACTTTAGAATCTTTGAAGGGCTTTCGCTCCATCGAAAGTGGCCTGACTGGTCATGGCGAAGCGCATTTGTTTCCCGAAGGTGTTTACATTTCGAATGGTCCATTAGGCTCAGGCTTACCTCAAGCTCAGGGGTTAGCAGCGGCTGAGTCGATGAGTGATCAGCCAAGAACAACAATCACGGCGATTTCAGATGGGGCCTGCATGGAAGGCGAAGCCAAAGAAGCTTTTGCGGCTATTCCTGGATTAGCTAGCAAAGGGCAAATGGGACCTTTCGTTTGCATGGTCAGTGACAATAACACGAAGCTATCTGGACGCATCGATGACGATTCGTTTTCCATGCGACCGACCTTCGAGTCTTTAGATGACCTTGGTTGGGAAGTGACATTCGTTGAAGATGGTCACAACTTGCAAGACGTTTACTTGAAAATTGAACAATCTGTTAGCAAAGCGAAGTCTAACCCAACAAAACCACAACTTCTTTGGTTTAAAACCATCAAAGGCAAAGGGGTGGAGAAAACCGAGCAAGCTGCTTCGGGGGGCCATGGCTTTCCGCTAAAGAAAGCCGATCAGATCCAGTCATTCGTAGATGAAATTTATGGTGATGAAAAAACGCCGGAAGCTTTGACCCAATGGGCGATCGAACTCACTCATTTAAGCGCCCCCAAGTCTCCTTTTGAAAAAGTACCAGGCGATCGCATTAAAATCCAAAATGGTGTGAGTGCGGCTCTTTGTGAAATGTTCGAAAAAAATTATCCAGTGGTTTCAATTTCTGCCGACTTGCAAGGCTCAACCGGAGTTGATGGTTTTCGCAAGAAGTATCCAAAGGCCTCGTTTGAAGTGGGAGTGGCCGAGAGCAATATGGTCAGCATGGCGGTTGGTTTGTCCAAGCAGGGATACATTCCTATTGTTGATACGTTTGCCCAGTTTGGAGTCACTAAGGGGGCCTTACCTTTGATTATGAGTGGCCTTTCCCAGGCCCCGGTCATTGCTATTTACTCTCACACCGGTTTTCAAGATGCCGCTGATGGGGCCTCTCACCAAGCCCTCACTTATTTTTCTAAAATGTCCGCCATTCCAAACGTGGATGTGATTTGTTTAACTTGTTCGGACGAGGCCCAAGCTTTGGTTTCTCAGTGCATAGAACGTTTTGCAGAGGCTCGAAAAAAGGGTGAGATTCCGCGCAGTACGGTATTCTTTTTGGGACGAGAGACTTATCCACAGAGTTTTGCTGAAAATGCCAATTTCTCCTATGGAGCGGCTCAAGTCGTTAGTGACAACTCGAAGGACTTTGCCAACTCGGTTACTTTGTTGGCAGCAGGGTCTTTATTAGAGAACGCATTGATAGCGCAAAAACGATTGGCTGAGACAGGAACCGGGACGATCGTGGTCAATCCGTCGATTATTAATCAACCTGATTTAAAAACTTTAGATGCCTGTCTAAAGAAAACAGGGGGGCGCTTGGTAACGATTGAGGACCACCGAGACGTCGCCGGCATGGGAGCGATGGTTTGTCACAGCCTTCTGACCGCCGGAGTCTCTTGCAAAGTTAAAACTTTAGGGATCAAAGACCACTTCGGGCGAAGTGCCTATACCTCGGATCAACTTTATGAAATGTACGGATTGGGAGTCGGAGCTATTGTTGAAGCGGCCCATTCAGTTTAACGGTAAATATTTGTTATCACGAATAGTGGGTTTGACGGCGGGGCTAATTTTTTTAGCCTCTTGCGCTTCGGACTCAGATTTAAAAAAAGCTTATGTGTGCAAGGCCGTGGGTTCTGATGAGAAGACTTGTTACAATGGTCATTTTTTTAGTGACCCAAACCCATCGCAAGCCAAGTTAATTGCTCTTCGAATGTGCCGCGAGCACCACGGTATTTGTTACATTCAATACTGTAACCATAATTTTAAAACTCAGGAATAAATTTAGACTTTTTCTTTTTCGGTGGTTTTTTTTGCAACCGGCTCGCTTTCCGAGTCTTCCAGCTTTTCTCTTTTAACTGACTCGGTGACATCGGTTTCGTCATCGGTCATGCCTTTTTTAAATCCGCGGATCGCTTGTGCAAGGGATTTACCAAGACCAGGAAGTCTGGACGGTGCAACGAAAAGCACCACTAAAATAACGGCTATAATCAGTAACTGACCGCCTCCTACACCCATGGGTACCTCCTTAATCGGTATGGTCTCAGAATATCACCAATAAAATGGATTTTCCACCCTATTGTTTTTGTCGATAACAAAGCTTGCTGGGGCTAGGCTTAACGGCCGTTATTCTTCCAGAATTCGGTGGCCCAGAAGTAGAGGTCTGGTTCGGGTAAAAGCTTATAGGCACTACAAAGGGTTAGGGCGGTGACCATACTGTTGCTTTTCAACAAGTGGACTTTGTACCGATTGCGAATTTTACTAAGGTCTTTCATGCCCTGTAAGCCCTTAATGAAGTCTAGAGTTTGGAAGAACAGCTCTTGTTCGTTGCGGAACATGCCCCATTCATTTTTTAAAACCTCACTGAGCTCTTCGATTTGTTTGTTCTTCAGGGTTAAAGTTTGACAAAACTCAGGGCGTTTTGCGGAGATCATTGAGAACAGTAAAACTGAAAACAACTCGTTGGGGTTACCCATGTCAGCGACGGACTCTAAACCTTGATTGAGGTAACTGGTAAAAAGGTCACCATCGTAATTCATCATCACATCATTTAAAGTCGGACTGAGGTGATGCAACAAATTCAAATCTTGGCTTTCCCACAACAAACCACTGGCCGTGTCGAGGCGCAAAAACTTTAAAAGTTCTTCGCGCCTTCTTGGTAGAACCGCCAAATTGATTTGGTCAGCGTATTTGAAAATTGCGTCGCGAAGGTTTTCTTCGATTTGAAAGTTGGATTTGTGGGCGAAGCGAATCGCGCGCAACATTCGCAAAGGATCTTCTTGAATGCGAATGGCAGGGTCACCAATCATACGAACGACCCGATTCTCAATATCTTTCAGTCCATTGCAATAGTCATAGAGTTCAAATTTTACGGGATCATAAAAAAAGCTATTGATCGTAAAGTCGCGGCGACGGGCGTCCTCTTCAGGGGAACCAAAAGTGTTGTCGTTGGTAATAGGCCCCTCTTCGTCGTCTTCGTTGCTCGCTTGCCCACGAAAGGTGGAGATTTCATACTGCTCCCCATACCGTTTGACGAGGACCAGCTTAAATCGGCGACCGATAACGTAGGACGGCCGGATAATGCGATTGACCTGCTCCGGGGTTGCCGAAGTGGAGATGTCAAAATCCTTTGGGGGGAGTCCGATGAGAAGATCTCTGACGCACCCACCCACTAAGTAAGTGGTGTGGTTGTGGCTCTGCAGTTTATTCACTAACTTAAGTGCTTGAGAATCAATCCATTCTTCATTCAAGGGTAGGGAATGTTTCACTGTTGTAAGGCTCCAAATGCTTCCAATTGAAAAGCGTATTAACTACCAAATTTTAGGCGATGACACATCCCCTAAGTTAGTCTTTTTACATGGAATAATGGGCCAGGGGCGGAACTGGCTGAGTATAGCCAAGAAATTCTCTAAAGATTTCCAATGTTTAGTCTTTGATCAGCGAGGGCACGGTCAGTCTTGGCACCCCGATCAAGGTTTTCAATTGGGTAATTACTGTGAAGACTTGAAATCCCTTCTTGATCACTTAGGTTGGAAAGAGCCCGTTTACCTTGTCGGGCATTCCATGGGCGGACGAGTGGCCCTTTTTTTTGCCGACAGGTACCCTAAGCGTATAAAAAAACTGGTGATTGTCGATATAGGACCCTCGGCCAATTGGGACTCAATGCGGGGTATTTTGGAGCAACTGGAGTTTGTCCCTGTCCCATTTGAATCAAGAGATCAGGCCCGATCTTTTATGGAAAATCAGTTTCTAGAGCAATATCCCAACAAAATGGTGATGGAGTTTTTCTATAGCAGTTTTCAGGACAGAAATGGCGAAGTGGATTGGGTGTTTTCTAAACACCTGATTCAGCAAACTTTAGAGCAATCGCGACATAAAGATTATTGGGCCGAATTCAAACGGCTATCCATGCCCACCTTGTACATTCGTGGAGGTTTGTCGACTCACCTCAAAGAGTCTGAATTTATTGAAGTTTTAAAGAATAACTCGAATATTCAGGGATGGACTGTCGAGGGAGCGGGGCACTGGGTTCATGCCGAAAAGCCCATGGAGACCTTGAAGATCATCCAAGATTTTTTCAACATTGCCGGCGGGGGTAAGCAGTGATAAAACCAGTTTTTCAACATCACGATCACGAGTTCAAATGGATCTAGGCAAACAGTTCAGCGATTATCAATTAAGCGACCATCTCAACAAAGCCCTCGCGGGTTTAGGTTTTGAAAGAAGCACCCCTATTCAAGATCGGGCCATACCTCTTATAGTGAGTGGGCAAGATGTGGCGGGTTTAGCCCAGACCGGAACTGGGAAGACAGCGGCTTTTTTATTACCCTTAATCGAACGCGTGTTGCGTTCTGAAAACCCCAGAGAAGATGACAGCGAAGAAATTAAAAAACGCTATTTCCCAGAGTGGAAGCACAACCATTTCAATCTGATTCTTGTTCCGACCCGAGAGTTGGCAGAGCAGGTGAAAGACTGTGCTCTCGATTTTGTAAAAGGCACCGATCATCGTGTGGTGGTTGTTTACGGTGGTGTTTCCATTGAAAAACAAATTGAAAATATCGAAAAGGGTTTTACCTTTTTGGTTGCGACTCCAGGTCGCTTGATCGACCTTTACAAGCAGCACAAAGTGGACTTGAAACAAGTTCGTGCAGTGACCTTTGATGAAGCCGACCGCATGTTCGACATGGGCTTCAAAGATGATATGAAATATATTTTACGCAGAATTCCGGAAGAACGTCAGTTGTTGTTGTTCAGTGCCACACTCAACCTCGATGTCTTCAATGTGGCTTACCAGTTTGGTGCCAATCCGGTAGAAATCAAAGTTTCACAAGATCAGATGACGGCGGATAATGTGGTCGATGCCCTCTTTCATTTGGGTAATAGCGAGAAGCCTGGCCACCTTTTGGGGATCTTGAAAAAACACGATCCTCGACAAGTGATCATTTTCACGAACTTCAAAAGTCATGTGGAAAGAGTGGCCGAATTTTTAAATAAAAATGGTTACAAAGCCGCGGGGATCTCATCTCTTCTTTCTCAGGCCCAGCGCAAAAGGGTGATGGACCGTTTTCGCGAAGAAGGCGGAGAAAACATTTTGGTGGCCACCGATGTCGCTGCTCGAGGCCTCGATATTGAAGGTGTTGATTTGGTGATCAACTATGAACTACCAGACGATGCCGAAAATTATGTGCACCGAATTGGAAGAACAGGGCGGGCTGGTGAAAAAGGCAAAGCCTTTAGTTTTGTTAGTGATAAAGACGTGGAAGCTTTGGATCGTATTCAAAAGTATTTGAATCGTCCGGTTGAAACCCAGTGGATGGAGGATGGTGAGCTTCCTGAAGACTTTTCTCCTTTTCCAAGGGGAGAATCCATCATGAAGCGCAGCCGAACCAACGGTCCTGGTGGGCGCAACAATGATCGTCGTAGCAAAGGTGGCGGCAAGAAACGTGATGATCGCCCAAGAAATCGCGACGACAAAAGAGACGGTGGGAAAAAATCGTCGGATCATAAAAAACGACGCAAAAGAAGACCGGATGAAGAAGAAAAATCCGAAAAAGGTGAGCGCGTAGAAAAAAGTGAGCGCAGTGAAAAAAATGTTCACCGGGATAAACGTTCGGGTCGTCATAAAGGCAAAAAAGATGACACTCCAAAGTCTTCGCATAATAAAAATCGCAAAAGGCGCTCGGGAAAACCTAAAAAGAGTTCCGATAGCAAAAGGCCAAGGGATAACGACCCTAGCCGTGAGAGTAAGGGGAGTAGTAAAAAATCCTCTGAAAAAGGTGTTGTTTCAAAACTTAGAGGCGCCTTTAAAAAGCTTTTTAGCTAACCAGCCGATAAACAGGTAGAGCAGTAATGAATCAAAGGGGGCAACAGATTCCCCTTTTCTATTTTTGACCAAATAAAATCAACCATGTCCTAATTGCTAAGTTGTGCAAACAGCCAAACCCAATTAAAAAGAACCTATCAATTATTTTCTTAAGGAGATTGTTATGGGATTGGTTCAAGAGTTTAAAGATTTTGCGATGAAAGGGAACGTTGTTGATCTAGCCGTGGCTTTTATCATTGGTGGGGCTTTCAATAAGATTGTCTCTTCGTTTGTAAATGATTTAGTGATGCCGCCAATCGGTATGGCCTTGGGTGGAGTTAGTTTTAATCAACTTTTTTACGCACTTAACGGTGAAGTCTATGAAAGTCTAGCGGCCGCCGAGAAAGCTGCGGCTCCGGTTGTGAAGTATGGTCAGTTTACCCAAACTGTGGTCGATTTTCTGATCGTAGCCTTTGTTGTTTTCATGATGGTGAAACTGATTTCTAAAATGCAAGATTTGCGTAAAAAAGAAGAAGCGGTGGCGGAAGCGGCCCCGGTCAGCCCCAGTGAAGATATTGTACTGTTAAGAGAAATTCGCGATTCATTGAAAAAGTAAGAGTCATCGGAATGGGCTCTCGATCCGAGAGCCGAATTCATTCGAAGGGTATCCGATTGGCACCCTCCTAAATTTATTGCCAGCTGAAGTTTTTAACGATGTTGTTACACTCTTTTAAAGATTTACTAAAAGTTTCTGTGTGATCTCGACAAGTCATTAATACCGCTGTTTGCTTATTGAGGTATATCACCTGACGCAATTGGCGTTTTTTACGAGTATTGATAAGGTCGATCACATAACCCTTCTTGTCTCCCGATTTGAAACCCTTTGATCCTAAGACGTCATAACCATACTTGGGATATTCCTTGATCCAGCGTTTGACATATTTTTTGATCGAAGTGGGGCTTCGCATATTGTCTACTCGAACCGACAGAGAGGCGCGAACATTGTTGCGTTCAATCGGTGACCGGTAGACGGTTTCAATAAATTTTGATTTCTTTGGGGGCTCAGTTTTAATCCAAGCCGAATTCTGGGCCATGATTTCAAAACCAAACTTTGATTTATGAACACCCAATTTGGGAGCCACCATTTGTGAGCTGGCATTGGGGTTAGGAGCCGAATGGGCTGGAAGGTTGAAGCAAAGGGCGAATACGAATGGGATATAAATCTTAGCTTTCATAGAGATCAGTCTAGACCTATTTTCCAGCCCTGAAAAGCCGCTCTGGCCAATACAAACTTTAGTCTAGTTAGGTAATGCTGGCGGCCTATTGAGGCTGGGGACAGCTCAGTGAGCCGGGGTAGGGCACTTTGTAGATTTGTTCTCCGCCGGACATGGTGGAGGTAAAAAGGATGGTTTTTCCATCAGGAGAGACGGCGGGGAAGAACTCATCGCCAGCATAACCGGTGATTTGTCGTTTGCAATCGCCGTTAGCCGAGACTTCAAACAAATCGTAGTCTCGCATACCGCTGGTTCGAGCGCTATACAGGATAGACTTACCATTGGGGTGCCAGGTGGGGGCCCAATTGACCCCGGATTCTAATGTGACATAAGAAGGGTTTCGTAAGTCGGCGCTAGCCGATAATATTTGCGAAGACTTAAAGTCGGGTGAAAAGCGTGACCAAACAAACTCGTTGCCTTCGGGTGAAATTTTTAAACCTATGTCATGGCCTGAAGTTTTAGAGACCTTCCAAGGGGCCAACTTTCCCTGCATGGATTGGGCATAGATAGAAATTTTCCCATTTTCCCAGCGAGAAAAGTATAGTTGCTTCTTTTTGGGGTAATAGGCGGGGAAACCATCAAAACCTGAATATTCGGTGATTCTTTGAACCTCTGTTCCATCGATCCGACTTTGATAAACCTCTTGAGGAGCGAACTCTACCTGAAAAAAAGAGTCGTTTTTTACGCTGGCGGGGTAACGATCCATCACGCTCTTAAGTGCATAGGGTGTTTCCTTTTCCTCATCTGTTGTGCTGGTGTAGAAAATATGTCCGGTTTCGTCGAGGTAAAAGCCATTCGATAGTTGCCCCCGTTGGTGGGTGATGCGCTTTTCTTTACCCTGTTCTAAATCATAAAAGAATAACTGAGGATCTTTCTGAAAGCGGCGTCCCTCACTGACGAAAATAAAACTGTTGTCAGAAACAAAGACAGGCTGCCGGTTTTTCCCCTGTTTGGTGACCTTGATGGCCTCGGGAGGGATAAAGGCATCGGCACTCTGGCCGAGTCCAAGAAAAATCAAAATGCTAAAGAGAATTCCCCCAACGCGCATTCTTCTATTGTATTGAAAAATTAAGCTTTGTCACCCCGGCCAACATCGACCGCCTTTTGGATAAGGGAGAAAGGCACCTTTTCTTTCAGCTGTTTAGGAGAAAGCCAAGTCATATCGGCAATTTTTGCCGAGCTAAATTTAGACTTTCTTCTGGAGATTTTGACAAAAATTTTGTGGTGGGTGATTCCGTGTTGAAAATCGTAGGTCTTTGGAGCTACTGACTTTTTTTCGACTGACCCGGGGAGAATCAGCTGCTTTTTTAGAAAAGGAGCATATTCATTCTTCACAAAGCCAATCCGGCCACCTTGCTCGATCACTAAGGCATTCCAGACCCAAATCTCCATGCTTTTTTTGGGCTTTTTTAAAGGCAGCTCCGACAGGCGACTTTGTTTTAAGGCCAAACAGTTGCGTTTCAAGGGACACAGCAAGCAAGTGGGGTTGGTCGGAGTACATATTGTCGCTCCAAGCTCCATAAAGGCCTGGTTTATCTTGGCTGGTTCAGCCAGTTGGGCATAGTGGTCAGCAATGTCCTGTAAAACCTTTTTCTCTTTATTTTTCCAATGCTCAATAGGCAAGCCAAAGCGGCGACTTAGCACGCGAATCACATTGCCGTCGACCACTCCGACTTTTTCAGAAAAAGCCTGGCTACTAACGGCCCGAGCTGTATAGTCACCGAAGCCCGGAAGTTTTAATAGGTCTTGGTAGCTCCGAGGGAAAATCTTGAGAGAGGACAGAACTTGCGCGGCCTTGTGAATATTGCGGGCCCGCGAGTAATAACCCAATCCTGCCCAGTGCTGATAGACATCTTCGATGCGAGCCTCTGATAAACTTTGGACCGTTGGAAAGCGTTTTACAAAACGATTGAAGTAGGGAATTACGGCTTTCACAGTTGTTTGTTGAAGCATGATCTCGGAGATCCAAATGCGGTAGGGGTTCTTGGATTGACGCCATGGCAGCGGGCGTGCGTTTTCGGCAAACCAAGCCTCTAGTTTTTCAGCCTCTACTTTTGTTCCCTTATTGTTCCAAGAGCTCATAAAACTTATCTTTGGCTGTTTTCAGTTTATCAAGGTTGGACACCGAGCCTTGGGCAAAATCGGGGCGACCGCCGCCTTTGCCCTCAAGAATGGTGCATAGCTCTTTAGTTATTTTTCCGGCGTGCAATTTTTTAAGGTTTTTTGAGACAGCGACGATCAGAGGTTTGGGTTGGCCGTTTTCACTTTCACCAATCAGGACCATGGCGATATTGCTGTTCTTGTCGCGAATCTTGTCGGCGACTTCGCTTAACAGATTACGGTCAGTGACATCCAGGCGGGTCATCAGAACCAATCCCTTTTGTCCACCGAGTGTCTTTTCTTGAGCCTCTTTAAGAATGTCATCGATGGAAATGCTTTGGCTGGCTTTTTCTTTTAAAAGCTTTTTAAGTTCACTAACCTCATCTTTAAGCTTCTTTACAGACTCATAGGCCTCATCAAACATAAACTCTTCGGCAAGGGGGCCTTTAGGAATGGCAAGGCCAAGCAGCGTTTGTCGGATGCATTTGTTCTCTTCACTCAATTGGTCTAAAAACTTAAAGGCATTTACGCCGGTGACCGCTTCGATGCGGCGGACACCAGCAGCGACGTTCGAGTGATCGACAATTTTAAACAAACGAATTTGCGCCAGATTTTGGACATGGGTTCCACCGCAAAGCTCCATGGAGAAAGGTCGACCGTCAATGGTTTCGCCCATGGTGAGGACGCGAACTTCATCGCCATATTTTTCACCAAACATGGCAACGGCCCCTTTTTCCTTAGCTTGATCAATTGGCATAATCTCTATATCGACATTTTTTCCGGTAGCGATCTGGTCATTAACGACTCGTTCAATTTTTTCCCACTCTTCTGTTGTTAATGAGCTATTGTGGGTGAAATCGAATCGAAGTTTTTGCGAGTTCACCAAAGACCCAGCCTGGCTTACGTGGTCACCTAAGACCTGCTTAAGGGCCGCTTGTAGAAGATGTGTGGCTGAGTGGTTGTTCATTGTGGCTTGTCTTTCGTGGCTTGCGACAACAATCCGGTAGGTTTCTCCAACCGCAAAGTTGGTTTCGGCCTCAATGTAATGAATAAATTTGTCATTCATTTTTCTGACATCGACAACTCTAGCCACTTGCTCGTTCGTGTTTGTGTTGTAAATGGCACCTCGATCAGCCACTTGACCGCCGCCTTCGGCATAAAAGGGAGTGGTGTCGAATGACACCCAGCCATTGCCTTTTAGAGAATCCACCGCTTTTTCACCATCACTAAGGCCAGTGATCTTCGAGTCACTTAGCAACTGGATTGGCTGGTGATTGGAAGTGGGGGAGTCTCCGACGAATTGAGTGGCAGGAAGGTTTTGGGTCCATTCACCTAAATGTTTTTCATCACTGGAGATGCTATGGGTTTTGTGAGCCTTTCGGGCTTTGTCTTTCGCGGCCTCCATGGCGGCATTAAAGCCTTTTTCGTCAACCTTCAGCCCTTCTTCTTTGGCCATCAGTTCTGTAAGGTCAAAGGGAAAGCCGTAAGTGTCGTAAAGTGTAAAAGCAGTCTGGCCAGACAATTCGGTTTTTTGTTTCTTTTGCAGTTTAAGAATTTCCTCTTTTAAAATCTCACTGCCCTTGTCCAGGGTCTGTAGGAAACGAGTTTCTTCGTCACGCACAGCTTGTAAAATAAATTCTTTTTTCTCTCCCAAAACGGGATAGTGAAAGGTCATGGTGTTTATGACCTCGGCAACCACTTCAGGGAAGATGGAGGTTTGGATGCTAAGGTTTCTGGCGTAGCGAATGGCACGGCGGACGATTCGGCGCAATACATAACCGGGGCCTTCGTTGGAAGGAAGAACTCCTTCGGAAATTAAGAAGGCGGCGGTCCGGGCATGATCGGCGACCACCTTAACAGCTCCCAATTGATTAGGATTTTGCGCCAGCTTCAGCCAATCTTTCGGAAGTCCAGCCAACTCGCAAGTCTTATAAACTAAAGGTTGGAAAACATCGGTCTGATAGTTGTCGGTGACGCCTTGAAGGGCGGCCGCCACGCGCTCGATACCTGACCCCGTATCGACCGAGGGTTTGGGCAGAGGCGTTTGTTTACCATTCTCGTCTTCAAAAAACTGCATAAACACCAAATTCCAAATTTCCACGAATCGATCTTCATCCTGGTCGATAGAAACTTTTGGCCCATTGGGGTTGTGATCGTAGAAAATCTCGGAACAGGGTCCGCAGGGGCCAGTCTGACCCATCCGCCAAAAGTTATCTTTCTCGCCAAAACGGTAGATTTTTTCTTTAGGGACTCCAATATGTTTTTGCCAAATTTCAGCGGCTTCGTCGTCGGTTTCAAAAACAGTGACGTAGAGTCGGTCTTCAGGAATACTCAATGTTTTGGTTAAAAACTCCCAGGCAAATTCTATAGCTTCTTTTTTAAAATAATCGCCAAAAGAAAAATTTCCCATCATTTCGAAAAAGGTGTGGTGGCGGGCGGTGAAGCCCACGTTTTCTAAGTCATTGTGCTTGCCGCCGGCGCGCAGGCATTTTTGAATAGTGACGGCGCGGTTGTACTTCCTTTTGTCTGTACCCAAAAACACATCTTTAAACTGGTTCATCCCCGCATTGGTAAACATGATGCTGGGGTCGTTGTGGGGAATCAGGCTAGAGCTTTCCACAAACTGGTGTTGTTTGGATTCAAAAAAATCAATAAAGGCTTGGCGAATTTCGACGTATTTCATTGAGCACCCTCGATATAGTTTCTGTATCAAATCCTCGGTTTTTAAGCAATGAAACCATACGTTTAGGGTCGGGAGAAGCCTTAGTTTTGGCCTCGATGATGGCTTGGGCTTTTTCCCACTCCCGATCCGGGTCTTTCTCGGTGCTGGGCAGGCCTTTTTTACGCAGAAAATGCTGGATGTAGAGGAATCCCTTGTTTTTTTGGTGCAAGTTCTCGGTGACCTTGGTGGCCAGCTCAACCGGATCAAGGATCCAGCCGCGCTCTTTCATCTCTTGAATGGTAGGTTCAATCTCTTCCCACTCAAAAAAACGACTTAGTTTCTCGATCAGTTCTTTTTCAGAGTGGTCTCGGCGGGCCAGATAGTCCATGGCCTTCATCCAAGGGGTTTTAATGGGTGGTTTATTTCTAGTCATCGTCCTCTTCTAAATCAAATCCAGGGAAGCTTGGCAAGTCATCCAGCTCCTTGGGTTTGTTGACGATTTTTGTATCCGATTGTCCCGGAGCAATTCCGCTGTACTTCAAATAAAAGTCATCCGGGTGATTACAAAGTTGAAGGGCGTCTTTCAAGGTGATTAAATCCTTTTTAATAAGTCGCAAAAGACTTTGATCAAAAGTCTGCATCCCGGTGGCCTTGGCCGAAGTTTCAATGGCGTGGGAAATCATTTTGGTTTTTTCTGGGTCTTCGATCATCTCTCGAATGCGGGCATTGTTGATCATGATCTCAACGGCGGGAATGACACCGCTTTTGTCTTTTCTAGGAGCCAGGCGTTGGCTGATCACTGCCTGTAGGGTTGAAGCCAATTGACGGCGGATCTGATCCTGTTGATGGCTTTCAAACGCCGCAAGAATTCGGTTTATGGTTTCTTGAGCATCGAAAGTGTGCAAGGTTGAAAGCACAAGGTGACCGGTCGAGGCCGCTGTCATAGCGGTTTCTATGGTCTCCCGGTCACGCATTTCACCAATAAGAATCACATCCGGGTCTTGTCGCAAGGCTGCCCTGAGGGCCGTCGAAAAATTAGTGGTATCAAGTCCCAGTTCTCTTTGTGAGATCAGGCTTCGATGGTCGCGAATCAAATACTCGATCGGGTCTTCAATAGTAATAATGTGTTTGTTTTTATTTTTATTGATGTGATTGATCATGGCGGCGAGAGTTGTGGATTTCCCCGACCCTGTGACACCGGTGACAAGAATCAATCCTCGCTCACGGTTAGCAATTTTTTCGATAATTGATGGCATATTGAGATCTTCAAATTTGGGAACATCATCCGAGATCACACGGGCCACTATTCGAACAGAGCCTCTTTGCATAAACAAATTGACTCGAAAACGTCCTACCCCTTTGACTCCATAGCCCAGGTCCACTTCTTTGAAGTGATCAAACTTAGTTCGCTCTTCTTCTGTTTTAATCAGCTGCTCGGCAAACCCCGAAAGTTGGGCGGCCGTCATGGGTTTCCATTTTTTAGACAGGGGAAGCATTCGCCCGTGGCGCCGAACCACAGGCACAACGCCAGCTTTTAAATGCACATCGCTAGCTTTCCGCTCCGTTGCAACTTTGAGAATCTCGTCAAGTGTAGCCATGGCAACAGTCTATCGAAAATGCCAGCGAAGGTGCAGAGATTTATTGACTATTTTCAGTGAGAGTTACCGAGCGACGGTGATTGTAGCACCCTCAGCCATTTTTAAGGTGTGCTTGCCAAACTGTATTTCAGTAATGAAGCCGTCCTCTTCTGAGTAGTAATCAAATTTATACTCGGCCATAGCGTTCATAAACTCTTGCGATAAACCCAAATCTTCAAAAGTTTCGGGGTAGAAACCAAAAATCTGATGTTGCTCGTTGGCAGCAGCAGAAATTCGGTTGAGGAGTTGAGTCATCTCTTCTTGACGCTTTTTATTAAGCCCTTCGACCCCAAGGGTTGGGTTTTTTGAGACATCAATGGTGATGGCTTGGGCGTTGGAGAAAACGAATACGGCGGTGAGTATTATGGCGATATGTTTCATGCATCTATTTTGGGCTGATTCTGTTGAAAAAGAAAACAGGAATTTAAAATACGGCGCACTGAGGCGATCGCCTTTTCAAGTGGGAACAGGCTTTGACTTTTATCAGGCCTCAGTCGACAAAAGCTTATGTTGATTCGCTGGTTGGCCACCGCTATCGCCACCCTTGGGGTGGGTAAAATCCCAAAAGCTCCAGGAACTTGGGGCTCTTTGCTAGCTTTGCTTGTTTGGCAGGCAGTTATGCCCGGCGATTTGTTGATTCAGTGGATCTCTATCTTGTTTGCCTTTTTATTAGGCTGGTGGGCGACTCGGTATTACGAAAGGTACTTCGACCAACACGACCCTAAAGAGGTGGTTGTGGATGAATTGGTCGGGATGTGGATGGTTCTGTCCTGTCTGAGTTTTTATCCTGGTGTGAGCTATCTTGAGGCCGTCATAGGATTCCTTTTGTTTCGTTTATTTGATATTTGGAAACCCTTTCCCATTGGGTGGTTGGACCGCAAGGTTCCGGGAGCCTTTGGCACCATGATTGATGATGTTGTGGCTGGCCTGTTTGCGATTCTAGTGATCTTTGTGGCTACAAGGACAGGCATTTTCCCTCTGAGAGTGATTGATTAGGAGCAGGGTTTGGAAGACATTATAAAAAAACTGATTCAGCATTTGCGAGAGCAAAAACAAACCCTGGCTTTTGCAGAGAGTTGCACAGGAGGACTTCTGTCGTCGCAAGTCACAAGCTTACCGGGCGTTTCAGACGTTTTTATGGGCTCGGTTGTGACTTACAGCAATAGAATGAAGCGGGAGGTTTTGGGCGTGTCGGCTCCAGTTTTGAGTACAATGGGGGCTGTCAGTCGACCCGTAGCATTGCAGATGGCCCATGGTGTGAAAGCCTTGACCGAGACCGATTGGGCTGTGAGCATTACCGGAATAGCCGGTCCGGCAGGGGGAACAGATACTAAACCTGTGGGCACTGTCTGCTTTGCCATTGTTGGCCCTGGATTTGAATGGAGCTCAAAAGAGCTCTTCGCGGGAAGCCGTACGCAGGTCCAACAATCATCGGCAAAGTTCGCCTTTGAAACTTTAGCGAGAATTTTCTCGGGCGAACTCAATTAACTTTTTAACTTAATGAATGGGGGTTCTCTATGAACACAGAAAAGAATAAAGCGATTGATCTCGCAGTTTCAGCAATTGAAAAACAATTCGGCAAAGGCTCGATCATGCGCCTTGGACAAACCGAAAGTCTTTACGGTGATATTCCGGTGATTTCAGCCGGTGCACTCAGTTTGGATATCGGATTAGGTATCGGTGGATATCCCCGCGGTCGAATTATTGAAATCTACGGGCCAGAAAGTTCAGGTAAAACCACTTTGGCTCTTACGGCTATTGCCGAGGCTCAAAAAGCGGGTGGTACCGCCGCCTTCGTAGATGCCGAGCACGCCTTGGATGTGAATTACGCTCGCAACTTGGGTGTTAACACCGAAGAGCTTTTGATTTCACAACCGGATACGGGTGAGCAGGCTCTTGAAATCACAGAAACATTGGTTCGCTCCGGCGCTCTTGACATTCTTGTGATTGACTCTGTGGCGGCACTTACGCCACGGGCCGAGATCGAAGGTGACATGGGTGACTCTCATATGGGGCTACAGGCTCGTTTAATGTCGCAAGCCCTTCGTAAATTAACCGGTGCGATCAACCGTAGTAAAACCACAGTTGTTTTCATCAACCAAATTCGTATGAAAATTGGTGTGATGTTCGGTAACCCAGAAACCACAACCGGTGGAAACGCGTTGAAGTTTTACTCTTCTATCCGATTAGATGTTCGTCGTATTGGCGCCATCAAGTCAGGTGATGAGGTTGTTGGAAACCGTACAGCGGTTAAAGTGGTGAAAAACAAAATGGCACCGCCGTTTGCACGTGTCGAGTTCGACATCATGTACGGCAAAGGAATTTCCCGCGAAGGTGACATTCTTGATTTGGGTGTTAAGTACGAGGTCGTTGATAAGTCGGGCGCTTGGTTTAGCTACAACGGTGAGCGTCTTGGACAAGGTCGAGACAATTCGAAAACCTTCTTGCAAGAGAATCCAAAAATTATGGAAGAGATTCGTCTTAAGGTTTGCGAAGCTCGGGGGTTGACGACGGGTAGCACTCCCAAAGCCGCGGCTGCAACAACTGATGAGACAGCGGATGCTCCAACAGAAGACGCCGCGACTACAGATGCTAAAGAAACAAAAGCAACCAAGAAAGCAGGGCGCAAAAGTCCTCGTTCTCACTAGAGGCTTCGCTTAAAGCGGTTGCGAATCGCGTGCGCTAAAGTCGAAAACCATTCGTTTTTTTATAAGAGCCAACCCATCGGGGTTGGCTTTTTTTTGCTACAGCTGACTTTTAATGAGGTCTTTGATAGAAGTGATTTCGTCTTGCAGTTGCTGGAAGTCATAACGGGAAACCGTGTTGCTTGGGGTCGTCTTGTCGTCGTTAAAAGTGAGATCATCGGTATAGACTTCGGTGCGAAACGCCTCTTTGCGGAGGATTCGGTTACGTTGGGTCAGAAAGTCATTCTCTGTCTCTAGCTTGTCGATCCAATCTTTTTTAACAATCAGCTTTTCATTGAGGTGATCGATATCCTTAAGAAGACGGCGGTATTCGCGCATCAATAGAAGCAGCAAGCAAGAAAAGCTGAGGCCGAAGACGTAAAAAATCGCGGTGGTCATGATCATAGAGGAAACGCTATCATCTCAGATTTTTAAAGAGAAAGACTAATCAAGACAGGTGAAGACAGAGGCTGTAAGCCAGGTGGTGACCAACGATCGATGAAATTAGAACCACTGTGATTTCCTTCACTTAAGCCATAGCAAGGCCGTTGCGGCAATGACAGACGATTTTAGCACGCCGAGACAGAGTCGAGTCGACCTCAACCTAGTCTTTGCAGCGGCCAGCATAGTCGACATGTTCACTGCCGCGCTTTTTACCGAGGTGTTCTATATGCGCCTCAAGGGCTGGTCGTCCAATACACAAAGTTTTCCTTTTGCTGTGGTCCGCGTTGGGGAAGTGACAAACCAAAACTTTATTACCTTTGTCTCCACATCGGACAATAGCAGCCATGTCGGAATCGGAATCCATCTCTTTAGGGGAAGTCACCATCTCGTCATGCCTGTTGTTGTTGTGTTGCTCGATCAGTCGGTCTCGACACTTTTTACCTTTTCCATGATTTTCCTCATTTCCATGCCGGTGCCCACTGTTTTCTGAGCCAGCGTAGGAGTCGTCGCTATCATCGTCATCATCATGACTGCTGTGGCCGGGAAGTCCGCGGTCATCATTAGAGTCGCCTCCGTCTCCCATTCCTGTGTTGGTACCATTTATTCCGTTGTCACCTTGGTTGTTGATTGCATCAAATTCTTCGTTTGAAACAACTTCCACTGTTTCGCCATCGACCACTGACCGCAATTGCTCGTCGTAGGTAAACTCTGCATTTGGTCCACAATTCATAAAAAATAGAATGGTTCCCAATGATAATGTTAATGCCATCAACTTCATTTTAGACCCCCAATAGCCTTATCTATCGCTTATTAAAAGCAACAGCTGTGCCGCCCTAAACCTCTTATAGAGCTATTGGGGTAGGAAACTGTCTTCACCCTAGGGGTGTGAATACAATAATGACGTATCAAATTGAGGCACAGCTTTGTCGGAGACTACTGACTGTCAGTGATTTGCGCGATTTTTTCTTGTAAAGAAGGTTGGTTTGGGTTTTTTTTCAAAGAAGCTTGATAGGCTTGAGCAGCCAAGGCGGGCTGGTTCGTTGCCAGCAACGAGTGTCCATAAAACTTGTAGGTATCATACTGTTGCACGCCATTTTGTATGGCTTTTCTAAAATTGAGAACGGCATACTTGTGAAAACCTAAGTGAGATTGGGCCATCGCTAAATTGGCTAAGGCGAAATAGTCTCGAGAGTCCATTTCTACGATTTTTGCAAACACATCGTGACTGCATAAGGTGTCACCATAGGTATTGCACTCGGCGCCCAGTTCACGAAGTTGGGCTTTGTTCAATTGAGGAGGCACTCGATAGAGTTCTTTTTCGATTTTTGCTATTTTGTATTTTGGCATCTGGACTTCGTAGTAAGTGAGCATTCCTATACCTACGGACACACAGGCGGCCATAGCCGTCATTACTTTTTTCTGATCTTTCCATCTTTGGCTTGCTACTAAACGTTGTCTATTTTTAAAATTAGCGGCGACCCACGCGAGAAACAGTAAAGTGAGACCTGCGCCCAAAAAAGAATTGCGGTAAAGTGAGCCTGTAAGCCAGGGACCACTGCCGATAACAATCCCGGACAGGGCGAGAAGCCCTGGCCAAGATTGTTGCAATCGATCTCTTACCTTTTTACGATCCATTTATCCCTTCTTCGACCCTGAAAAGGCTCGTCCCAAAGTGCCCTTTCACGTCACTATAATACAAGGAATGTGCCGCCTCTCGGCCCACTGGTTTGCTCCTGATGGCCAATCCTTGTAGCTTTTACAAGCTTGTTTACAATATCTCCAGGTTTTCATTGTGGGTTTTGGTATCGGGGGTCTTGGTTTTCACCCCGGGTTTTTGTGGGATGAATGCCTCCAAAAACATTTCCGCTTTAGTAAAAAGAGAGAGGTTTAAATTGACTTTAATATTTCGATCAACTCTGTTGTCTCTGCTCGCCTTTTGTAATCGGCATCCACAAAAGAAAATATGATTAATCCGTTTTTGTCGACGATATAGGTCGCGGCTAGCGGCAGTTCCCAGTCTTTGTTGCCGTTGGTTTTTTCAAGGTCTATGCCAAACTTTTGGTAGACTTTTTTTAGGTCATCATTCAGATGAAACATCAGGCCGAATTGTTTTCCCACTTTACCATCGGCATCACTGAGAACGTAGTACTCAATGCCATTGTCCTTAATAGTTTTAGCGGAAGAATCGGGGGTCTCTGGAGAAATTGCAACCAACTCCGCACCGGCTTGCTTGATTCCTGGTAAATGCTTCTGTAAATCACGCAATTGAAGGTTGCAATAGGGGCACCAACCGCCTCGGTAAAAGGTAAGAACCACGGGGCCCTTTTTAAGTAAATCATCAATTTGAACTTGGCCTTTCTGAACATCCGGGAGGGCGAAGCTTGGGATCTTGTCACCTTTCTTTAAGGCTTGACTGAGAATCTCTGACTCTTTTAATTGTCGAATGGCTTCGACCATGGTTTGACGAGTTTCTTTTGGTGTTTGCTGGGCTGACTGTTGAGCCTGTTCTGCCAATTGGACTGTTAAGGTCCTTGCCTCCACGTGGTTTTGGGTTTCAGTTTTTAATTCTTTTTTTGTACAAGCGACTGTCATCAAAAGAGGTGTCAGGATCAAAAGAATTGCTTTCACGGAGAGGCCTTTCGTTGGGATGCAAGTTTCTTCTCTATATTTAGTTTTCTGACTTTAAAAATCAAGGGGAATTGGCAACCCAAGACAGATTCTAAAAAGAGGTGATTACGCGGGACGCGCTGACAGGACCGCAGAGGCGTGAAAATCTTCGGAGACGGGGAGAGTTTTATGAAAAGTGTTTGTTTTTTAATTGTTTTTTTAGCCAGTGGATTCGTTCAGGCCCAGGTTTTGAATATGTACTCTGTGAGTCCTGGAGTTTCTCAGCCTCTCTTAAACCTTGGGGCCGTGAAAGTCGCATCTTTCACTGGACGTGAGAAGATGATGGATGTTCGTATCAAGATGTCGAAGTACGTGATCACAAAAACTGAAACAGGTCCAAAGGTTAATTTCACTCCAGTTTGTGAAATAGACGTACAAGTTCCGATCGAAGATCTTTCTTCTGGTGGCTTAATCAGTGAGAATACCTTGGGAGTCTGCGAATCCACCTACAAAACAAAAAAAGTTGCGGTCATTGTTTCGGGCATGATTTATGACAGCGAAGGCAATGATTTTAGCGATGAAAGTAAGGGATGGATGCGAAACTTTTTTGCCCATCTGAGTTTGTCTTCCAGTGAAATTATTTTTGGCTTGGGGGACTTTAATCTCGACAGTACTAAGGATCAGAATATGAGTTATCTGTCTTCTGCCTTGTCGGTCGACCCTCAGTTAGGGTCTACTGATAAGCAGCGCGAAGGTTTCACGGCTCGTATTCGTTATCAACCCAATTGATTACTCAATTGGGTCATCCACTGATTTTTGTTTTCTTGCCTTCTGGGTTATGGGCATGAGAAATTTCTAAGGGCATTTGCAGAGACTTTGCCATTCGAGCGGCTTTTACATGGAGAAACGGAGATCCGCCTTCAGTCATTTCGATAATTTGATCCCATGTGAGCAAGGGAAAGTGCTTTGCTTTTGGGTTTTTATGAGGGTCTTCAGAGAAGACACCCTCGGTATCTTTTTTAAACTCACATTTAACACAACGGAAGTGCGAGGCCATGGCGATAGCCGTGGTGTCAGACCCACCTCGCCCCAATGTGGTAATATCTTTGCTGGTTGGGTCCACTCCTTGAAAGCCGGCAATAATCACAACTTTATTTTTTCTAATTTCCTCATCGACTCGGATCGGTTTCACTTCAAGGATGTCGGCATTCCCATGGGTTCCACAGGTCATGATCCCGGCCTGGCTACCAGTAAAGCTGATGGCAGGAACGCCCAAATTATTCAGAGCCAAGCTCATTAGGGCCATGCTGATCCGTTCACCTGCCGTAAGCAGCATGTCCAGCTCTCTTTGATCGGGATTGTCTGAGATCTGTCGAGCCATGTTTAAAAACTCGTCTGTGGTCTTACCCATAGCACTGACGACCAAAAGAAACCGATCGCCTTTATCGAAGTCAGACTTGATTTTCTGTGCTATCGATTTAATTTTATCGATGGAATCGAGGCTTGTTCCGCCGTATTTTTGAACTCTCAAGGAATGAGACATAGCAGTACCTTAGATTGTTGTCTGACCAATAATTTTAGCGTACTGACGAACCAGCGGTTTTGATCCAACAGGGACTTTAATACGGTGCTCTTTTACTTCGCGAGGAATGAAACCTTTCAACAGGTCAGGATTCAAATCCTTCAGATAGCGATGCCGAACGCCAATATATTGAGCTAGATTAGCAAGATCGGTTCCTCCAGGAACCAAGGTTTCTTCAAACTGGTAGGGCACCTTGTACTCTAAATTGTTAAACCCATAAAGCGCTGGAGACTTTGCAATGAGTGTCGCTGCAATAATCTTCGGGACATAATTAATAGTTTCTTCGGGGAGAGTTCTCATCTCTGCGAGTTCCCAAAAGTTGTTGGTTTGATGCTTTTTAATTAAGCGTTGAATTCGGTGCTCGCCCGTATTGTATGAGGCTGAAACCAAGTGCCAGGACTCAAACATTTCATAAAGATCTTTTTTGTATCGAATAGCGGCGCTGGTGGCTTTGGTAAAGTTGCGTCTTTCGTCGATCCACCAGTTAACTTTCAAACCGTAACGGCGTGCCGTTGGTGCTATAAACTGCCAAATTCCCACAGCCCCAGCATGAGAAGTGGCACGAGAGGTAAAACCACTTTCAATCATTGCGACGTAAAGCAAATCTTGAGGAAGGTTGTTTTTAGCCAATTCTTGCTGAATATAAGGGGCATAGCGAGACGATCTCTCCAGCCACACTTTAAAAGAGGTTTTCCCTTTCGTTTGGAAGTAATTGATCCAAGACTTTACTTGTTCATTGTAAGTCACAGGAAAATCAAAAACAGGAGGTGAGTAGGTGCTACGGATAGGCGCTTTTAAATCTTTGCGAAAGTGTCGAAACTTCCGTACCGAATCGTTTTTGTTTGTGGGTGAACTATTTTGAACAGCGGCAAAACTAGGAAGAGCAAAAGACACAGCAAACCCTACAACCACAAGAATTTTTCCCAATCTCTTCATAAGCTCCATTATTACTAAAAAAAACGCTGCCGTCGAATGCTAATCCAGGTCAGCAGATGGTTTGACGCTGGCGCCATTATCTTGACGAAAAACACAGAACAAAGTCCATAAAGATAAAACCAGTCAGCCTAGAAATTCTACTAGACCTTTGTGAACATTCACATGGTTTTTGGGAGATTCTTCTCTTAAAAGCTAACGCAAAAGTAATTTCCGCAGCGTCATACGCCGGTGGCGTTTCACGATGAGGACCTGTCTCAGCCTTTCTCAATGGGTTTCAAGAAAAGATTCGCTCAAAGCCAACCAAGTTTCTCGTTAAAAGACCAGAGAGAATATTAATAGAAACAGTGGGGTAGACCTTAGACCTGCAGCGATGTTTGGCATAGGCATTGCTTTGTATTTATAAAGTATGAGTACCAAAGGAATCTACACAGCCGTAAGTGGAGCCGTTGCACACAGTGCCCAAATGGACACGATCTCCAATAATATTGCCAACGCCAACACTCCAGGCTTCAAAAAAGACAAACAGATCTTTAAAGAGTATTTAACCAGTTATGAAAAACAACCGGAAGTTATAGAAGCGCCAAAAGTTCCATCCTCTATAGACTCGTTTTACCCAATCAATGGCGGAGACAAAAGCTACGTTGATGTGAGTGGAACCTCGACCAGTTTTGAACAAGGCGCATTAAAGCTTTCTGGAAACCCTTTAGATCTTGGAATTGAAGGCGATGCTTTTTTTGAAGTGTTAACCCCAGCCGGTATTCGTTTCACTCGCAATGGCCACTTTACATTGAATTCAGATGGAATCATCGTCAATAAACAGGGTTATCCACTTCTCCTTGAGGGTTTCGAAGGTCAAACCCCCGAAGAGCGCTTTATTCAGCTGACCGACCAAAAGAATTTCACCATAACATCAAAAGGCGATGTCTTTGTTCAGGGGGCGAACCAGGGACGACTGTCTCTAAAAACGGCCACCGAGAAAGATGCCCTTCATAAACAGGGAAATTCCTTATTTACAGTCCGAGAGAACTTTGAAAACCAAATGGTCAACGCGACAAATTTTCAAGTGCACCAGGGTGCGTTTGAGCAAAGCAATGTGAACATTGTCACCGAGATGACAAGAATGATCAACGCGACTCGGGTTTTTGAAAGCACCCAAAAAGCAATACAAGCCTATGACCAGATGAACCAGAAACTTGCGAACGAAGTTCCAAGAGTCAGGTAACAAGGAGATAGAATGTTAAAAGCACTGAACACGGCGGCTACTGGAATGCAAGCGCAGCAGACCAACATGGAGGTGATCTCCAACAATATGGCAAATGCCTCGACAACAGGTTTTAAAAAAGCACGAGCTGAGTTTGAAGATCTACTTTATCAAACTGAAAAAGAGCCGGGCGCCGCTTCCGGCCTGAATGCTGTGTCTCCAACTGGAGTGCAAACGGGGTTGGGTGTAAAGACGGCGGCCGTTTCTAGAGACCACACCCTGGGTACCGCTAAAATTACAGAAAATCCATTTGATTTGTCAATCCAAGGAAAGGGCTTTTTTCAGGTCATGAATGAAGAGGGCGATGTGATGTACACCCGCAACGGCGAGTTCAAAAGAAATTTCGAAGGAAAGCTTGTCGATAAAAATGGTAATTTGTTTGTTCCGGAGATTGAACTTCCGAAAGATACCGTTGAGGTGCGGATCACCTCGCGGGGCGAAGTGGAGTTGATTCGTGATCGTCTGTCGAAACCAGAAGTCATTGGTCAGATTGAGTTAGCCAGCTTTATTAACCCAGCTGGCCTTAAGGCGCTTGGAAAAAATAACTTTAGCCCGACTCCTGCCAGTGGAAATCCTCAGACCGGAACGCCCGGGCGGGGGCATTTTGGAAGTATAGCCCAAGGGGAGCTTGAGGGAAGCAATGTCAACATTGTTGAAGAGATGGTTAATATGATTGAGGCACAGAGAACTTTTGAAACCAGCTCTAAAGCCATGCAAGCTTCTGATCAGATGCTACAAATGATTAATAATTTAAGGTAGGTTATGACAAAATTTTTAGGGTTTTCACTTTTAATGCTTGTTTTTGCCGGAGCGAATCCTTCGAGCGAGCCTGGGAATAGCATCGAGGAACACCTTGCTAAGGTGGTTCAATCTGAGGTCGCCAAAGAATGTGAAACCTGCAGGGTTGAACTCTTTATACATAATAAAAAAATTTTAGACGATATTGCTGTCCCAGATAAAGTCATCGCTGACCGCTGGCGAGGTCAGACCAACCTTGTTCTTCAAATGGGGAAAGACAGTCGTATTGTAACGGTTACGATCCGTTGGAAAGATCAGGTGGTAGTCGCTAAATCCAATATCCGACAAGGTCAATTGATCGAAGACAGAGACGTTCGAACTTTTGAAAAAGATGTAACTTTTCAGCAAACACCCTATCTAAACAAAGTCGAAGATGTTGTCGGTTGGGAGCCAAGAAAGATGTTCCGTCGTGGGCAAGTCATCGACGAGGGGTACCTAAAGCGACCTTTAATCGTTAAATATGGGCAAAATGTAAAAGTGACTATGGATGATGGGTCTTTGCAAGTCACCATGTCAGGAGTCGCAAAAGGAGCAGGATCGATCGGTGATAGGATTCCGGTGTTTTTACCAGAAACTGGAAAAAGGCTTGCGGCGATCATTTTGGAAAAAGGGATTGTGAGGGTGCAATGAAAGTGATTTTTAGAATTCTAACTATTGGAGTCTTCTCAATCGGTTTGCTCACCGGATGCGCCAGCGTAGGCAAGTATCTTAAAGAGATGGTGGGTGGTAAGGTCACAAAGAAGTCAAAAAGCATGAGCCAAAAATCCGTTGGAAAGATTGCAGGAAATAAAAAGTATCAACGAACCAATCATCAGACTCTACAGGAAGAATCGAAGCTGGGTGCAGATTCGGGCTCGCTCTGGATTGAAAGAGGGCAGGGGTCTTACCTGTTTACTCAAAATACCAATCGTCTAATAGGAGACCTCGTAAACGTTGAAATTGAAGGTCAGGCGAAAAAGCAAATTGAAACGAAAGTCAGTGTTATTCAAGACTTACTCGATCGTATTACGGCTCAACGAGAAGAAAGGCGATTGGCCTCTCAAAAACGTGAGGGGAAAAGTGTGCCACAAAGAGGTGTTGCATCTAAAAAAGTAACCAAGGCTGCTCCCGGACCAGCATCTCCCAAAGCGCCAGAAAAAAAGTTTGAAATTAAAACGGTGCCTTCACAGATTACAGAGATCTTGAAAGATGGCTCCTACATGGTGGAAGGTGACCAGCCTTTTATGATCGGCAAACGAGAATATAAGCTGATCGTCAAAGGGATCGTTAGGCAAGAAGACTTCGATGATGAGGGAATCAGTGCGGAGACTTTGCTTGATCCTAAATTTGATATCGTGACCAACAGGAGTAAAAGATAATGAGAACATTTCCTTTATTGATAGTAGGACTTTTAATGCTGAGTCCAGATCTGTTTGCCTCCGGGGTCCGAATTAAAGACATGGCTAACTTGCGAGGTGTTCGTGACAACCAGTTGCGAGGCTACGGACTGGTTGTTGGATTGAGCGGGACCGGTGATTCTAACTTAGAGTTTACGTCTAAAAGTCTAAAGCGGATGTTGGATAAGTTGGGAATGAAAGTCGACGGTGATGACGTCGCTTCGCAAAATGTGGCGGCAGTTATTGTGACCGCCACCTTACCACCTTTTGCCCGAGCCGGAAATAAATTGGATGTTACGGTCAACTCGATCGGCGATGCTTCGAGTCTCAAAGGAGGGACCCTCATTCAAACCCCTCTGCGGGCTGCCGACAAAAATGTTTATGCGGTTGCACAGGGAGCGATGCTAGCCTCCAGCGACCATCTGACGGTCGCCAAAGTACCAAATGGTGCCATGGTTGAGAGGGACATGGATGCTGAGTTCTCCCACCGTAAAATGTATCGCTTCACCCTCAATAACCCAGATTTGACAACGGCAGCGCGAATGGCAAAGACAATCAACATGGATTTGGGAGGCAAATATGCCACGGCGGTTGACCCTGGCACCGTCGATTTTATTGTTCCTTTCTCCTACGAAGGAAAAGGGGTGGAGCTTCTGTCAGTGATTGAGTCACTAAAAATCTTTCCAGACCAGAAAGCTAAAGTCGTGATTAATGAAAAAACTGGAACCGTTGTGATAGGTGAACACGTTAAAATCGACAAGGTGGCGATCAGTCATGGTGATATCACAGTCAATGTTGCTGGGCCTTCGCCGGCTCAAGGGCCGGTGCGGTTGCGTGGCCCCGCCTCGACCAAAGAATCCGAGAAAAGAGACCGAGTGCACCTTATCGAAGGTGACCAGGGCCGAGTCAGCGTCGGTGAGCTCGTCCAAAGTTTGAATAGAATGGGCATCAAACCTAAAGACCTGATTGTGATATTACAAAACATCAAAGCTTCTGGGGCCTTACAAGGTGAGCTCGAAATATTATGAATGTTCGTATGAAGATAAATTTGAATAAGTTAAACTATAGCAATGGGACGACATGGAAGTTGTCTCGCGGGGGTTGAAGGTAAGGGGCCGTATACCAGGATGGTTCAAGAGTGAGCAGGATATGAGGTCAGAATGCGGCTTAGTTGCAGGACCTAAACTCTAATGGCAAAGGATTTGTCAGGTCTCCCTTCCTCCCGATCTTTTTTTCGATATGAAAGCAGATAAAAGTCAAACGAGACAAATGCATCCACAGCTGCAGAAGCTGGATCAAAAGCTGAGAAAAGCCTCTCAGATGTATGAAGAACAGTTTCTTCGCAAGATGGTGAAAGCAATGCGGAACTCGGTCAGTCACAGTGAGCTGACAAAACCTAGTATGGCTGAGAACATTTTCCGTGAAGAATTAGATGATAAAACAGTGAACAATTGGGTGGATCGTGGGGGCGTTGGTTTCGGTGATATGATCTATAAAGATCTTGTCGAAAAATTTTACCCAATGCTTGGAGCCAAGAACGGTCCAAAACAAGTGAGACCCACAAACCTCAGTGATCGATTTCAAGGAATCAGTCGGTCTCTCACATCGAAGGCCAACAAAAAGCAGACTTTTAATATTGCTATGGGGCCCAAGCAAGCGGGAAAAAGCTATTTACAGCTACCTTGGCAGGGAAAACTGGAAAAACAATTTGAAATGCCTGATGGACAGAAGGTCGCCTTGTTTTCGCACCCCTTTGGATTAAAGTCGACCTTCGTTTTTCAGGGGCAACTGGAACCAGGACTTTTGAATAAGTCTTTGAGTGAAGGGGAAAATTTTGCCCAGCTCAGCCCTGAATCACAAAATCTGACATGGCAAATAGAGGATGCCAACTCGCGAAAAGACTCGTCAGAGGCCAAAACAACAGTTTTAATTAAAGAATAAACCACTGGTGTGTTAAAATATAATTGACCAAGGAGGGTTGCATGAAAGTTTCTAGGGGTGCGTCGCACTCGTTGCAACAAGCGCAACAGCAAGCTGATGCAAAAAACGTCAAAAACGGGAAAGCCGAGCAAAAGAATGCGAAAGGGTTGGAATCATCATTGTCCGCCCAAGTCAGTTTGTCTGAGCAAGCCCAACAAATTAAAAAGGCCACTGATATCGCAAAAAAAGACTCAGTTGACGAAAACAAAGTGGCTTATTTCCAAAATCTTATTGATTCAGGTAAGTATCAGGTGGATTCAACAAAGGTTGCAGACAAACTTGTTGAAGAGCACATGAAGTTTCCCACCTAAGGAATTTGAGACATGAAAGAGCGTAAGGAACTTGTTAAATCTCTCGACCAATTGGTGACAGTCTATCGTCACTTGCTTGATATTGTCCGCAAGGAGAACGAGGTTCTTGTTGCCGCCGAGATGAAGCGGATTCCTGATATCAACGATGCCAAAGAAAAATTGGTACATAAAGTTCGCGAGTTGGACTCAAAGTGGCAAGAGTCAGCTGCTGAGTTAGCTCAGAAATTAAATATAGAAAAAAGTCAGCCCACTCTCCTTGAGTTATCAATCTATTTTTCGGGTGATGAAAAAACAAAGATGGAGCAGTTGCACTCGGTTTTAAATATGCTGGTGCAGCGAATTGTTGAATTGAATAAGAAAAACGAAATTCTGGTAAGAGCCGCATTATCACACGTCTCGGGAGCCATGGAATCGATTACAAATACCTTAAATGAGAACCCAACTTATAAAAAAAGCGGGGGCATGGAGGAGCAGAATAAAGACGCACAAGGGCGTCTGGTTTCTAGGGAAGCTTAAGGTCAAGACGACTTTAGCGAAAAGGGTTTAGGATGAGCCGAGTATCAAACTTAATGACCGTAGGAAGACGGTCAATGATGAATAGCCAGACCGGATTGCATACGGTAGGGCATAACATCGCCAACAAAGAAACCGAAGGCTACTCTCGTCAAAGAACTGAAACCCAAGCCAATGGAGCCCAGGGAAGTGGAAAGCGTCGCATCGGTATGGGCGCTACTGCAGCGGCTGTCCGTCGGGTCAACAACCCATACCTAGAAAAACAAATAGGGCAAGAAAAGTCAGAGCTCGCAACAGCCAAGGGGCGCCAGCAGGGACTGGGGCGGCTAGAGCAAGTTTTTAATGAGCAACAAGTTGAAGGGTTTAATAACTCACTCGGAAACTTCTTTAATGCCTGGAGAGAGTTGTCGACCAATCCAGAAAGCATGCCTCGACGAACTGCCGTGCGTGCCTCAGCAGAAACTTTAGTAAACGACTTCCATAATATTAGCTCTCAGTTGGATGAAATTTCTGGTGATATCAATTCGCAGATGCAAATCAGCGTGAATGACATGAACTCTATGACTCATGAGATTGCAAAACTTAACACTCAAATTCAAGAAGTCGAACTGACTGGTGGTTGGGCCAATGACGAGCGGGATCGACGAGATTTGTTATTGAAAAAACTGGGAGAAATTGTTGATATCCAGTGGGCTGAAGGAGAAGACTCGGCCGTCACGGTACAAACAGCCAAAGATGCTGTGCTCGTGGTGGGAGGAATTGCTAACAATGTACAAGCTGTAGCCACCCCTCGTCGGGAAGGTAAAGACGAAGGCGATTTCGATGTTGTCTTCTATCATCATGATTACGCTGAGCCCTTGTTGTTGACAGATCGAATCAAGGGCGGTCGCTTGGGCGGACTCTTGAGTGTTCGCAATGGTGAGTTGAATGGTATAAAAAATGACATTGATAACTTAGCTTACACGGTTTCTAAAGAGATCAATGATATCCACGGGAAAGGCTTTAACGCTTATAACCAAACAGGCATGACTTTTTTTGAACCAGTGCAAGAGGCTGTTGGTGCAGCCGAATTTTTGAGCGTGGCATCTGATATTAAAATGGATTCGGCTCGAATATCTGCCGGTCGAGACCCAAACCGTCCCGCTGATAACCGGGTTGCCAATGAAATTGCAGAGCTGCAGTACGGAAAACCAATCTTTGGTGGAACCTTAAGCCTTGATGAATTTTACAAGGGTATTGTTGGTGAGTTAGGAATTAAAACTCAGGCTGCCAACCGGCAAGCCGACGTACAAGGCAACATAGTCAATCAGTTAGATAATATGAGAGAAAGCATTAGTGGAGTGAGTTTAGATGAGGAAGCGGCGAAAATGATTGAAATGCAGAAGCATTTCGATGCAGCGGCTCGTTTGATTCGGACTGCTGATGAAATTTTAGAAACCGTTATTAACATAAAGAGGTACTAAGTAAAGTATGCGTGTCGCCGATAAAATGAATCACAATCAGGTGATTGATAATCTCAACAAAAACCGCTTTGAACTGTCGAAGTTTCAGAATCAAGCGGCTTTGCAAAAGCGAATCACCAAACCTTCGGATGATCCGCTGGGGGCTTCACGTATTTTAGAATCTCGAACCGAGCTGCAAGGTTTTGAGCAGTTTGAGAAAAACATCTTGTCGACCAAGGCCTTTATTGAGTTTTCAGAAACCTCTTTAGGCGAGGTGGGTGAGCTTCTAATCCGTGCCAAGGAGTTGGCTGTTCAACAAGCCAGTGATGGTGCTTCCGGGCCAGAGACTCGAAAAATGGTTGCTAAAGAGATGGATCAAATATTTGGTCAAATGGTTAATATTGGCAATCGAAAGTTTGGAGATCGCTATTTGTTCGGCGGCTATAAAACAACCAAGGCTCCCTTTGATATGCAAGGGAACTATTATGGAGATGATGCCGAAGTAGAAATCCCGATTGATAAAGATGCCAAGATGGTGATGAATATCCCGGGCAGTAAGGTCTTCCTTGGTAAACGGATCAACGACCCCATGGGGACGACGAAGGAGCTGGATCCTTCGTTGCAAGAAGATGAGAGTCCGGTGACGACTCCGCCTGAACTGCGTGGACCAGCCAGCGTTGGGGATGGATCTTTGATTGATGACCCGACAATCAATAGCGAAGGCTATTGGGGGCCAAAGTCTGTTAATATGTTTTCGACAATCAGCGCCCTAACGGTCGGTCTGAAAACAAATGATAAGTCTGTAATTCAGAACTCACTGGACTTCATAGACGATGCTTTATCCCAAATCAATTTGGCTAGAGCCGAGCTAGGTTCTCGAGTTTCTGTGCTCAATACGGGGTTGGACACCATTCAGAAGCTGCAAGTGGACTCGAAAATTCTTGAATCAGAAATCGAAGATGTGGATATGTATGAGTTGGTTAACAATCTCAACCGAACCCAAACCCAGCTTGAAGCGTCTCTGGCGACCTCTGGCAAAATGATTCAAAACAGTCTTCTTGATTTCATTCGCTAGCAGCTAGAAAACAAGGCCCTCAAGCTTTTCGAGGGGGCCGGCGTTGGGAGCTTCCAAGAGAGACAAAAAAGTCACATTCATAGTGTTTCTGGGCAATTTTACCCTGCATTGAAAAATTCTCACGGGGGTACCGGAGACTTAATACATTTGTTCGCGAAAAAGGTTGGCAAACTATGGAGACCACTGGGATTTTTTTTAAAGGGCTCTGTTGTCAGCTTGACTTTCCTAGCGACCAATAATAGCTATTTTCCTTCCTCTTTTATTAGATGAGAACTTTGACGAGGATGTTGAAGGAGAATTTATGCTAGTCCTAACAAGAAAGCTTGGTGAAAGCATAGCCATTGATGACCACATAAAGATTCGCGTGGTTCAAATTAAAGGCAAGCAGGTTCGCCTGGGCATCGAAGCCCCACGCGATACCAAAATTCACCGAGAAGAGGTCTATGTGTCGATCCAGGACCAAAATAAGGCCTCGACAGAGACTTCGGCCGAAAAAGTCCAGGAACTCACCAGTTTGCTTAAGAGCAAAAAATAGCGCAAAGCATTAAAAAGCCTAGGAATTAGACCTTGCACTCCGCGAAAGGTCCAGAATACTATTTACCTATTAACCCACAAAAGGGGAAACGTCGTCTAAGCTTTGTAGGGGGGGCCTTATGCTAGTCAATACGACCCGGTTCGGACCGATAGAAATCTCAAGTGATGATATTTTGACCTTTTCTGAGGGTCTGCTCGGCTTCAATGATCTTGAGAAGTTTGTCCTTTTGGACGACCCCAATGACGAGATTTTTGCCTGGCTGCAAAGCTGTGATGAATCCAGCATCGCCTTTCCTGTTTTGGAGCCTGAATTATTTGAAGAAAACTACACCTTAGAGATGTCGAAGTCCGACCTGCAAAGCCTGCAGGCGGTGGACACGTCTCAGCTTCGTTCCTTTTGTATTATCACAATCCCGGAAGATCCAGCTCGCATGACCGCCAATCTCAAAGCTCCTGTTGTTGTGAACATTGAAAAGCGCATCGCTCGGCAGTGTGTTTTGCAAAACAACAAATTGGAAATTCGCGAGCCCATTTTTACTAAACTTCAGCAAAGAGTTGTCACTCACAACCCCGAATCTATTAAAAGTCAGGTTTCTGACTGGGGTGTTGCCGTCCGATTGAAGGATGATAAGCCGAAACGAGAGCCCGAAGCCGGCCTCTAGTCACTTCTTTGGTACTTGAAATTTTCGAACTTATGTTGAGGTTTGAACAAGTACACATTTTCTATTCTAAAATGATCAAACCCTGATTTTTATCAAGACTGATATAGACTCTATTGTTCCAGGCGAACGGCACACTAGTGAAAGAGCCTGGTAGGTCGATGTTGTTTAGTAGTCTTCCGGTCTTTGCATCTAAGGTGCAAAGTTGAAATGTTTTACAGCGGCTCCAAGCAAGGTACTCTCCTTGGCGGTCGGGGTCCTTGGTAATTAAAACACTAAACATATGATTCCTGTCACCGTGCCGAAGTCGCCACATTATTTCTCCGTCGGTTAGATTCAATCCGACAACATCTCCCACTTTGGTGTTGGTGACACCGATGTTAGCATCGGGAACCAAACTCAGACTGGTTTGGATTCGTCCTCCCATAAAAGTGCTCCAGCGTTCATCGCCGGTTTTTATATCAAATGCATGGTAGCTTCGATCCCATGAACTGAAGTAAACGGTGCCATCCCAAATCATGGGGGTTCCTTTTATTTGTCCCTTCAGTTGTTTTTCCCAAACGACTTTTCCGGTTTGACTGTCAAACGCAAAAAAGCGCCCACTGTTAGCTCCGGCCAAGACAACTCCATTAACGGAATCAAAGCTAGGGGAGGAGTGAGAGTGACCGCCTAACCATTTCGACACCCATTGTGTTTGACCAGTATTGCAATCCAGCATTGCGATGAGTCCATCGGGGTGACCGGTTTCAGCGGTAATAAACACGGCTCCATCAGCTAAGAGGGGAGAGGCTCCAATATAGTCTCCGACAGGATTAGCCCAAATCAAATCGCCATTGGTTTTATCTAAAGCGTAAATAAAACCATTATAAGTTCCAATATAGACTTTTTTATCATCAACGGCGGCAGATCCATGAATCCCATTGTTGGAGCCAGGGACATAAAAAGACCACAAGGGTTTTCCGTCATGGTCCATTTTAAAAAACCATCCGGTGTCACTACCAACATAGATACCGGAATCATCAACGGTAGGTGATGATTTGGAGGCGCCGTGGATATCCACATTCAAGGGAGATATCTTCTCGACAATGTTCACTTTAGATTTTGGTTGAGCCGTGGAAGGCGCCACACCGGTTCTCTTAACATCATACCGATATTGGGCAGTAGCAATACAAGAAGATTTTAAAGGGCGAAGCAGAGCCGCTGGAGAGATTGGGGGAGAGGAAACAATTTTGTAATAATTCCCCCGGTAAGACAAGAAGCGAGGGTTTTGCATAAAACACAGAACTAAAAGACCAACAGCAAAACACGATAGTAGAATGTGAACATGCCAAGACTTCATGAGCTTGTATCTCCTGTTAATTCAGCCCATAGAGGGTTTTTTAACGAACAAACATCGGGAAGATCTAAGGTTTTATAGAACTGCCTTTCGGTGATTCTGCGGCTAAACAAAAACAGACTGAGTCTTTCGATTTCCTTCTTTTCTTTATTTTCTCGGCACAACCGATAGGCCTGATTTAGATAAACTAGAGGATCACACTTTAAACGTGTGCCTAGGTTTTTCATCGGTCGCCGAATGTGAACAGTTCCTTGACGGGTTTTGGCCACCAATAGGTGATGGCAGTCGGTTTTTGAGTCAAACATATTAAGTGAGCTCAAACGAGCGGTACCCGACAGTGAGGGGTCGGGAACGAGCAAAAAAGGAATTCCTTGCAAGATTACAAAAATGACTAATGTTCCATATAGGGTCTTGCTGGCCTTGCCCTGGAACAGAGGCAGTAAGTAATCGGCGACTTTTTTATCCCCTTTGTAAATCAACCATTCGTCGAAAAAATAAAGAGAAAGAAGGCTAAACATGACCATTGGATAAAAGAAACCAACGATGTGCCATGAAAATAAATGAAAAGCGGCGAACTGCAGCAAGGTTAATCTACGAACCCAAGAATTGGCGTGCAACAGACCAAAGACAATCACCAATTCCAAAAGAACAACATAGTAAAGTGAAAAGACCAGCAAATTACCGCCAATATAGGGCGATCGAATCATGGCCGCGCCGCTGAGCCAATCAACATTAATTTTTAAAAAACCAGCGGCAAGATAAAAGCCGACAATAAGGTGTTTGATGACTTCGACTTTTTGAGGAAGAAATAAGTAGGCCAAAGTTACTAAGTATATCATGTAGTGGTAATTACCCATGAAATTGTAGTTGCTCATATGCAGTAAGAATTTAAATCCGGTGGTCAATAGCAACGTGTAGTAGGCGATTTTCAGCGTTTTTTTTGATAAGAAAAAAGTTAAACCCAGACAACTGAAGACAAGATACGTGTAAAGGACGATTCCCCAACTTTGCATTGAAAGAGATTCACGGAAAAGGTCACAATCTGGAAACCAGGGGAAGCATACGGGTTCGGCATTAATTCCACTTTGGCTGTTTAGGAAAAAGTTATTTCCTTGCCAATAAAAGTAGGTCCAAATGTGAGTCAGGGCCAAAGCCGCCCCATAGACTCTTAGAGATAGATTTCTGGAAATTCTTTGAATTTGGCTTTGAAAAAAATTACTCACTTTTCACCATTCCTCGGCTGATGGCCTCCTTCTCAGAAAAAGGCAATTGGGTCTTTTGGTCGAAGCGAGCACCAGAAAAATTAGAGAATAAAATGAAGGTTCGTAAAAGGTTGGCCCCTCTTAAGTCAGCATTTTCGAAGTTAACTTGCTGCAGCTGACTCCCCCAAAAGTTTCCATTACGCAGATCACAATTTGAAAAGTCCGTATTTATAAAGCGAGAACCAGTGGCAAAAATTTCACTAAGCTGACTATTTTTAAAGCTGACTCCTTTGAAGTGGCTGCCTCGTAGATCCAAATGAGTCGCGATAACGTCTTCAAATGTGGTTTGTAGAACAATGGATCGACGGAAGGAGGCGTAGCTTAAATCCCCACCTAAAACCTTGGTTACGTAAAAATAGCTAGAATTGAAGACGCCGCCCTTTAGATTTATTTTGCTATAGTTTTGATTGATAAAACGAGAGCTGGTTAGATTGCCACATTCACCAAAAAATTCGGGGTTGGTTCCAGGAGCTTTGGCCTTTTGGCAAAAGTTATCAACAAAACGAAAATCGAGATCAACGCCATGGGAGAAATAAGGAAATAAAAGAATAAGAAAGACAAATCTCATTCCTCTATTGTTGGTAATAGCAGCCGTCGACGCTAGTTACATCATGTCAAATTTTGTCGTCATTCGATAGGAGTGATACTGCCGGTTGTATTGGTGAAGACCGTCCAGCCGTTGACGTCTTGTTTGAGCCCGGCGAAGATCGATCCGGTGTGGGATGTGACGGTATAGCCGTTAGCATCCTGGTCAATTTGCCCTGAATTGACGACCTGCTGGAAAGTTCCGTTTCTGCTAGGGGCATCAAAGTAAATCTCTCCAAACAATTGAATGGCAATATTGTTAAAAGCCACGCGACGAGCACCAACTTGAATGGATTTAAAGGTACAGGTGGAAATCCCTTGCGCATTCGATACCGAGCAATCGGAGAATGTGATTCCAACCGCATTGACACTGGAGCCGCTATTATCAACAAAATCGAAATTGGGTTTGTAGGAACTTACGACGGACCCATTGGAGTTTTTTAGTAAAACGACCAGAGTAGCGGATGTCTGTCCGTCTCCAATACCACGAGAGGTAGCAAGAATTGTCGATTTAAGAAAGTCGTCGGCCGTAATGTCGTCGATGGAAACATCGATCGAACAATTGGCGAGCAATAAAGCCAATAACAATGGACCTAATACGTTCAACAGCTTCATGAATATCCTATCGGACTCTAGTCGGTAAACTTTAGACCCGAACCTTCATGAAGGGCTAACTAAGAGTTTGAATTAACTGACCTTTATCTGATCTCAACAAAGTCGAGATGAAACCCAATTGAGTGGGGTTTGAGCGGCAAAAAAGGCCTCTTTTTAGAGCAAGCTAGGCAATTTTTTCCGGAACTAGACTCCAGAGGATCTCATTTTGAACCGAATAAGCATTATGAACCAAAGACCTCATGAATGGATTCTTGGGCGGGTCGAAGACAGGGATACAACGATGTTAAAAATGTTTATTATCTTTTTCTCTCTTTGCGCTAGTTTTTCGGCTTGGTCGACTCCAGAAGAAGCTGTTGTCATTGAGGTTCGTAAAAAAGTGAAACTGCATGATACGGAAAGAGTCTATGCTGACTATTTCATCCGCGGTGGAACCAAGTTGGGTCTGAGCCCTGGTGTGATCGTTTCGGTTTTTCGACGAGTTCCGGTTCATGACCCCCTTCAAAATGCTTCGGTGGGTGATTTTCAGGTCAAAGTGGCCGATATGGAAATTATCTTGGCGGATGATAAAAAATCCATTGGTCGCCTTGTTGAAATTGACCGTAGAGCCGCCCGTCCCATGTTGGCTTTTGATGCTATAATGATTGGTGATAAATTAGATCTTTCCAGTATGCGAACTAAGGTCAGCCATCGCGAAGCACCCTCTAGTGTTTTCGATCAGCCTCGCAGCCCAGCCAGTGTGGCTCCAGATAATTCTGAAGCTGAGTTCCACCAGAATTCCATGGAAAATAATTCACCTGCATTGACAAATGAGTAGTCCTAATCGAAGAATCCCTCTATGGATTCTCCGGTTTATTTTACTCTGCATATTCAAGGCCTCGATGCTCTTGATGAAGACATTATAACCAGCCTTCTCTTTGAGGGTGGAGCGGGTGGCGTTCAAGAGAATTTAAAGTTTGAACAAAAAGAGCGCACCTACCAACCCACCGTCATTGAATCGGAATCTAAAAGTCTTATTGCCTATTTTGAAATACCTCCATCGCCCGATTGGGTGGCCGGTTTGCGAGGTCAATTTCCGCAGGCAAAAATTGAAGTGGCCGAACACGAGAAAATCGACTGGCTTCAGAACTGGAAGGATCAGTGGAACCCTTTTCAGCTGATTGCAGGAATTTGGATTGTCCCTGACTGGCACCGAGACAGTTTTCGTCCGGAGGGTGGCGAATGCATTTACATTGAGCCAGGAATGGCTTTTGGAACAGGCACCCACGCAACCACTCAATTGGCTGCCGAGCTTTTAAGAAAACTAAAAACTGATGTGGATTTAAATTCGACGTTGGATGTTGGCACGGGGTCTGGGATTTTGGCTATACTTGCCAGTCTTTTGGGGTTCAAAAAGGTCTTTGCTTTCGACAACGATTTGGAGTCAAAAAGGGTCTTTACCGAGAACCTTCAGAAAAATCCCAAGGTTTGGGCTTCATGGTGTCAGAATTGGTCGACAGACTTGCGAGACAAAGTTCAGTTAACCGTCGCTAACATCATTGATGGTGTTCTTTTAGACTTAAAGCCCGAATTTGTTAAAGTGAACAGTGACTACTACATTTTCACTGGAATTCTTTGTGAAAGAGACTCCGCTTTTATCGAAGAAATGACTCTTGATTGGCCTTTGCAAGTGATCCAACGATTAGAAAAAGACGAGTGGGTGGGGTATTTAATGAGGCTTGAAAAGTGAGACGCTACTGGGTACCGGATCCTGCTGTCAAAGAGCAGGGGGTTTTTCTCGAGGGCGAAGTGTTCCACCATATTTGCACTGTTTGTCGACAGGGTGTAGGTGATCGTTTTGAGGTGATCTGTGAGCAAAAGGCCTTTTTGGTCGAGATTTTAGAATTAAAAAAAAAATCCGCGCATGCAAAAATCCTAGAGCAGAGAGAAATCCCTCAATTGCCTAAGCCTCATATTCACCTGGCTCTTTCTTTGCCCAAGTTTCAGACCGTTGACCGGGTAATTGAAAAGATGGTTGAACTTGGCGTCAGTCAGGTGCACCTATTTGCTTCTGACTTTAGCCATATCAAGCCCAAGCCCGGCGATTTAGAAAAAAAGCATCAACGTTGGCAGAAGATTATCCAAGGGGCTACCCAACAGACGGGTCGGGGTGAGTTAATGAAGTTAACCGAAGTGGTCCCTTTAAGAGTCTTATTAAAAGAGAACTTCCCAGACCCCAGCAAATTAGGGCTGCTGGCTTTTGAGGGGGAAGGGGGAGTGCCCCTATCAACTCGGCTTTCAACTTCTCAGCAGAGTCTAGACCAAGTCTGGATTTTTGTCGGGAGCGAGGGCGGTTTTTCTCGCCAAGATCTCGAATTATTTAAAGATTATAGCTTGTTACCGGTATCATTGGGGGATCAGGTTTTGCGGGTTGAAACGGCTTGCGTGACTTTGGTGAGCATTCTAAAGTATAGTCTAGGACAGCTTTAAAGGAGCGGGCGATGGATTTGGAAAACTTTGAATTTCGACCTCTAACTCAGGGGCTCGGGTTTGATAAAAACACCGAAAATTCAGAAAGAAAGTCGCGTGCGATTCCAGTGGCGGATCCCGAGAAAGATGTTATCAAACGAACTCAGTTTGAAATGCCAGAATCTGATTTTGTAAAACCCAATGACACGCCCGTAAGTCGATCGCTTAAAAAAATGTTAGATTCATTGCCGCCGTCGGTGGACTTTAAAGAAGATCGTAAAAGAGAAGATCGGCTGATGGGGCCTAGTCTTCCTGTCAAGCCCGAGATTAAAACGCCTGTCTATCGACCCATTATGCAGCCTACAACAGCTCCGTCGATGTCTAACACCCAGTTTGACGTCACGCTAAACGACAGTTTGTCGCAGGCTTTTCCTAAAGCCGATGTGAACAAAAAATTCTATCACCAAATGGTGACGCCTATTCCTCAGTACAAAGAAGTGGCGTTGAGCGCAGCCTCTGCAATCATCGACTTCGCTGTCATTTTAGGTTTGGCCTCTTTGTTTGTGGTCAGTTTGGTTGCTTTTACAAAAGTGGATATAATTTTAATGTTAACTAATAGCCAAATGAGTACACGGACCATGATTGAACTTGGGGCACTTTATTTAGGAGTGACACTTTTTTATTTTATGCTGGCTCGTGGTCTTTATGGCTCAACCCTCGGTGATTGGGCTTTTGATGTTCAGCTGGGGTCTGAAAAAGAACGCAACCATATGATGTATCCGTTTCAAGTTTTATTTCGGACTTTCATCATTTTAGTGACCGGCATTATTTTAGTTCCACTGGCCTCCTTTGGTTTTGGAAAAGATCTGGCCTATTATTTTTCCGGGCTCAAGCTTTATAGCCGTCAATACTAGTCGATGTATTTCAAAGATTTTGCACAGCTCAAAACAACGCTAGCTAAGGAGCGCCTTGGCAAAAGGTTAGTTTTCACTAACGGTTGCTTTGATATTCTGCATGTCGGGCATGTGCGCTACTTGCAAGAGGCCCAGAGTTGTGGGGATCTTCTTGTTGTCGCTTTGAATACCGATCGTAGTGTGCGCGAACTGAAAGGCCCAGAGAGACCCATTCAAACTGAAGACGACCGGGCTGAAATCTTAGCGGCCCTGGCGTGTGTTAATTACACCTTTCTATTTGACGAAGAAACTCCAGAACGTGTGATTAAAGAGCTGGCTCCGGATGTCTTGGTCAAAGGCGGAGACTGGGCCATTTCCGAAATTGTTGGCAGCGACTTTGTTTTGGATCAAGGGGGAGAAGTGCGATCTTTGAGCTTTATTGATGGCCGCTCCACAACCAAGGTCGTTGAAAAGGCTCGCGCCAATCCATCAAAATAGAAATCCCAGTTTTAACGAATAAACACTGGTGGCATAGCGATTCAGTGAAAGTCCCACAAAAAAAGGTTCAAAATTGTAGGTGGTTCCGAACATAAAGTGAGCACTTTCAACCTGCCTAGTTTCGGTGAGGGTCGAAGCTGTCAATCCATTAAATCCTCCGGCAAAGTCACCGCGCGAGGTGGCGTATCCTCCTCCTAGAAAAAAGGAAAGTTGAGACAAGTTCATTCCAAGAAGAAGATCGGCACCCAGATTTCGGGTCGTCAGTTTTTCTTTTACGGTCGCGGTGTCGGCGTTGACAACCACCGAGAAATTGATTGGCAGAAATAAGGCCTGATAAAACCCCCAACGAAAACTGGCACCAAATTTCGAGATTTCTGTTGTTTTCGTGGGTGGTGTGAAGTGAAGGAAAATATCACTGTTGTTGTAGATGCCCTTGCCAACGGTGATTGTTGGAAAGTAGAGAGTGTCTCGTTGGCTCGCGGTATCTCCTAGTTGGGCAATGTTAGCGGTTTCTATAGAGTCGAGACCAAGGCTTACTTCAAGCCCACTATAGCCTCCCAGGGGATAGGCGTTGGACAAAAACTTGGAATTCGAGCCTAATCCGACAATTTCTAGGATACGTTCTTGGTCAGAAACGTTCAATCCACGGGGAAGCTCAAGGGCCCAAGTCAACGAAACTATAAGTGAGATAAAAGCCAGCACACTTTGAGTATGGCAGGGCACTTAAGAATCGTCACCCTTGAAAACTGCTCCGACAAGTTATAGATAATGTTTTAGAAAGATTTGAAGGAGTCATCTATGCGAGTGCTCGTTATCGGTAAAGGTGGAAGAGAACATGCGTTGGCGAAAGCCATCGCCGAGAGTCCCAGCGTCGATGGGGTGTTTGTTGCTCCAGGAAGTGCCGGTATGGAGCCCCAGGTTCAAGTCTGCGGGGGTTCTGGCACCTTCGAAGAGATCAAGGCTCTATTTGCCGAGCACGGCATAGACTACGTTTTAATTGGCCCTGAAGCTCCCTTAGTCGATGGTCTGGCCGATCAGCTTCGCGCTGTCGGAATTCCTGTTTTTGGTCCAGACCAAAAGGCCTCTCAATTGGAAGGCAGCAAAATCTTCTCAAAGCTTTTCATGGAAAAATACAATGTTCCCTCAGCTAAGTTTAGTGTTGTGTCTTCGGTTGAAAAGGTTTTGCAAGAGGCCGAGAAGTTTGAGCCTCCCTACGTCCTAAAAGCCGATGGTCTAGCCGCTGGGAAAGGTGTTTTTATTTGTAGGACTCTTTCCGATCTGGAAAAGGCCGCGACCGATATTTTTGTTAACAAAACCTTGGGTGATGCTGGATCTCTGGCTATTCTCGAGCAATTCCAGCCGGGCTATGAATTGAGCTTTTTTATATTAACTAACGGTGAGGACTTTGTTCCTTTGCCCATGGCGCAAGATCACAAACGTTTATCCGACCATGATCAGGGTCCTAACACAGGTGGTATGGGAACTGTGGCTCCGATGCCTATTTCTGATGCCGACTACCAACAAATCATCGAGAAAGTCGTAAAGACTACAGTGGCGGGGCTGAAAGAAGAGGGCTTCATTTACCGAGGGGTCGTCTTTATTGGGATCATGATGACGGAGACGGGGCCGCAGGTGCTTGAATACAATATTCGTTTTGGTGACCCAGAGACTCAGGTTTTGATGCCCCTTCTTAAGGGAGATTGGGGTGAGACCTTTCAATCCATTGCTCGGGGCGAAATACCACAAGTGCAATGGAACGACCGGGCTGTGGCCTGCGTTGTTCTCGCTGCCGAGGGTTATCCAGACAGCCCGGTCAAAGGAGTTCCGATCGAGGGAGATTTCCCTTCGAATGACACTTCCTATTTTTTGCATGCGGGAACCGATAAAAAGGGGGAGCATTGGCTCGTCAATGGCGGCCGAGTTCTTAACGCCATAGGCATTGGTTCTTCAATTGAGAAAGCGATTGAGCAGGCCTACAAACAAGCTAGCCATGTCCAATGGCCTAAGCTTCAAATGCGCCAAGATATTGGAAAAAAAGCGATTCAATAATCAGAATGTTACCAAGACAATTGGTATTGTAAAAGTTGCCGGGATTGCTGACGGTCGTTGAGGTGAGTCAAAGCAATTTTTGATCTTCCCGAAAGCTTCTCTTCCAAAGACACCTGAAGAGTATCGTTGGTGGCTTGGTACTCGATTTTCGAATCAATGAGACCTGTGTAGGTGATTTTTGCAAGTCCTTTAAGAGCCTGCACATCAAAGTTCACTTTGTGTTCAATTTGTTTCTCAGAAGCGTGGGTATTGTTTTTCTCTTTTATAGCGATATCTACTTTTGTTGTGTCTTCCATCTGTTTCGCAGTTTTCATCAAAAAGCTGTTGGCGATGACTTCCGACTTTAATATTTTATTGGCTGTGTTTTGCAAAATACGGCTCATGACAGATTGGCTAGTTTCGTTTTCCTGAAACTGAGTCGGGATTATTTCGGCCACATCTTCGTGAGTGAACGTCGGCTCTTCTTTAACCATCATGCTTTTATCAATCTTAAATTCTTGTCGAGTAGGAGTTACAGAGGTTTGGCTAAAAGACTTTCCTCGTAAAGCAAAGCTAGCCAAACAGGGGCTAGCCAGAGTGGTTAAGCTTAAAATGGTTAAAAGCGTCTTTAAATTCATCGTCGTCCTCTCAGTCTTTATAGGAGCAATAAGCAGGCCATCCATCCCCCAGTCATTTGCTTTTAAAAGGGGTAAAACAGACATTTTTTAGACAGCTGTCGTTTTGTCCAAAATTGCTCGAAAAAATTGTTTCAAAATGAGACATATCTCTCTAAATCGGCGGAAAACTTGATTTTTTTAACGTCTATGAGACAAAAAAACCGACCAAGCCTTTGCCAGAGTCGTCTGATGCCTTGACAGTCAGCCTGTTTCTCGAGCAATATCAACCATCTATGAGATATTGGGTTTTTGATTTTGATGGCACACTGGTGGATTCCGATGGGATTTTTTACCGAGCATTAAGCTTTGCTCTCGAGCCTTTCAACGTATCGGTTGAAGATGATTTTATGGAGCAGATTCGCCACAAGCATCCCCATCGCATTTTTGAAGGGCTATTGACTTACCACCAAGCCGATCTGGCCATGCAGCGTATGCGTGAAATCGGTGCCGATTTGAGTGACAAGATTCGTCCTTTTGACGGAGTCGAAAAAGTACTGGATTCGCTTCACAAGCAAAAAGCCAGTTTATCCATTTGGACGGGACGCGACGGAGACTCAACTCAGCGTATTTTGCGACGAACCGGTTTGGACGGCTTTTTCAATAGAGTGATAAGTGGAACCTGTGTTCCAACCAATAAGCCTGGGCATGATGGGCTGCTGGAAATTATCAACCACCATCAGGCAGAAACCGACGAGATGGTGATGGTTGGTGATCATCACCACGATATAGAGCCGGCAAATGCTTTAGGATTAGTCTCGGTTCATGCTCAATGGAAAAAAATTCCCCATGTTCTTCCAGAAGAAATAAAGCCGAACTACGCGTTCGGCTCTCTTGATGATTTCCATGATTGGGTTTTGTTTAAACTCAGATCGACTAAATAGTGGCTTCTTGGCGAAGTCCTTTTTTCTTTATTTTTTCAACCAAGGTCGTTCGGTTTAGACTGAGCAAAATAGCAGCTTGGTTTCGGTTCCAGCCCGTTTTATTAAGGGCATTCAAGATCAGCTGATTTTCATAGGCAGCAATAGCCGAGTTAAAATCAATTCCATTTTCAGGGATGTCGATAGGTAAATTGTCAAACAAAGCCATGGACTGGTTCTCGTCAAAATATTGCGGAATGTCTGATAACTCAATACGCCCTTCTTTGCGTAGAATACTGACGCGTTCTACGAAGTTTTCAAGTTCACGAATATTTCCAGGCCAAGAATAAGACATCAACTTCTCAAGAGCCATCGGATTGATTCCACTAATTGCAATGCCTTTGTTCTTGTTAAACTTTTGAATGAAATGTTCAAGTAGTATGGGGATGTCGTCATTGCGTTCCCTAAGGGCCGGAACTTTCATTGGGATTACATTTAATCGATAAAAGAGATCTTCTCTAAAACGTCCCTCTTTAACCGCCTTTGCCAGGTCGACGTTGGTGGCAGCCACGATTCGAACATCGGACTCGATAGTTTTAGCACTGCCAACAGGTTCAAATCGTTTCTCTTGCAGGACTCTTAAAAGCTTCACCTGCAAGTTAGGACTCAAGTCGCCAATTTCATCAAGAAAGAGTGTTCCTTTGTTCGCAAGTTCGAAACGTCCTTGTCGGTTGCTAATGGCTCCGGTAAAAGCTCCTTTGACATGTCCGAAAAGCTCACTCTCGAGAAGTTCACTTGGAATAGCTCCACAATTAATGGGAACAAAAGCTTTTTCTTTTCGACTTGAATTGTAGTGAATGGCTTTGGCGATCAACTCTTTTCCGGTACCACTTTCTCCAGTCACTAAAATAGTAGAGTCGGTATCCGCCACTTTCTCGATCATTGTCAGAACATTTTGAATTGGCTTTGATTGCCCAACAATATTGTCGAACCGATACTTGCTTTGCAGTTGGTTCTTTAATTCAGAGTTTTCAAAAACAAGTTTTTTATGGGATAGGGCTTTTTCAGCGATAGATACCAATTCTTCAATATTGAAGGGCTTGGTCATAAAGTGAAAAGCCCCTTTTTTAGTGGCTTTGACTGCAACGTCAATGCTGGCAAAGCCTGTTAAAACAATGACAGGGATATCGTTATACTTTTGTTTTAAAGTAGAGAGGAGTTCAATTCCATCACCATCGGGAAGTTTGACGTCGACAATAGCCAGCTCCAGTTCAGAGTTAGCTGTGATTACCGATTCTGCTTCTCTAATATTTCCAGTAGTAATCACTTGGTAGTTTCTGCGTGAAAAAATTCTGAAGAGGGCCGCTCTCAGGGTTTGTTCGTCATCGACAACTAGAATCTTCGCTTGGCTCATGGGGTTCCTTCCTTGGATCAAAGGCTTTCTCTTCTTGAAAAAGCACTCTCACTGTTGTTTTCAGGTTAGGGAAACATTTTGACAGTGTCAATTTTTTGAAGTCAAAATTCCGATGGACCAGACTGCACTTCAGACTTGAAAAAGCTCAGGTTTACATGCAATTTTTTGTCTTTATCAGTACTTACCTCGATGGTCCCGTTATGTTCTTTGACTATTTGTAAGGCCAGGGTCAAACCAAGACCAGAGTTGGTTTCGGGGTCTTTAGTCGTAAATAAAGGGTCAAAAATTTTGGGGAGAATCTGCTTTTTGACACCCCCACCATTGTCAGTAATGTCGACTTCAATGGCTTCGGAAGTCTCTCTTAAGGTAAGCTTAATAAAACCTTTGAAGTGTTTATCCTCGCGCCGACGGTCGATAAGAGCTTCTTGTGAATTTTGCAAAATATTTCTGAAAGCATGAGTAAGTAAGTTAAAACGCCCCCTCATGTAGATCTCTGGGTTTTCATAATCAAACTGAATCGAAATACCAATTGATCTTGTTTTCAATTCAGTGATTTTGATAGACTCTTCGATGACTTCGACGATGTTGATGTCATCAATCTCCGTATTGAAGGATTTCCTTGCAAACCCAAGAAGGTTTTTGACAATGTCTTTGCATTTGATAATCCCTTTTTCAATCTCCAAAATATCCTGATAAAAATCTTCATCCCCTTCAAGGTCCATTTTAATCAGTTGAACGAAATTCAACATTCCACCGATTGGGTTGTTCAGTTCATGGGCGATGCTGCTGCTGATTGTTCCGAGTTCGGCCATTTTAGCGGACTCGATGACCTGTCTTTGCAAATTCAGGTCGCGAGTGACATCACGGTACATTTGAAAGTATAAACCCTTTCCGTGTTTGCCTAGATTGTTGCTATAAACATCGTATACCTCAGAACTTCTTGTTAGAGAAGGGTTGCGAATTTGAAAGATTTTTCCTCGCTGACACTCTTCGCAAGGTTTTTCTCGCCCAAAAAGGGCTTGATAACATTTTTTCCCGAGGTGCTCTTGAAATTTTTTAGCTCCCGTTTTTTTAAGAAAGCCCTTGTTAATTCTTTGGATATTGTAGTCTTCATCGGTCAGGCAAATGGGGTCTGAAATGGCATCAAAGGTGGCCTCCCATTGAGTTTTTAACTCTTGGCTATTCAAATATTGAATGGTGCGAACCATTGAGAGAGAAGCAGCTTCCGCAACTTGATTTAGAAAACGTTTTTCGTTTGCCGAGAAGGGGTTGTCACCATCTTTGAAAAAGAAAATTTCTCCAAACTCTTGATTGCCACTTTTTAATTTTGAACTATAAAATTTACCCACCTGTTCAATTTGCCCAAAATTGGATTGAGAGGGCCGTCGAATTTGGACTCCGGTGATTCCAAAGCGCTTTTTTAAAGCAAAAGCCACGCCGTGTTCAATTTCGCGGATGGATGAGGTTTGGTAGATTTGCATCAAGGTTGTTTTTAAAACCTGTAGACGCTTTTCGGCATTGATATTTTTTTGTTTAGAATGTTCCAGTTGAGTTTGCCTTTCCCCAACTTTCTCTTCTAAAGAGGTGGTCAACCGCTTCAATTCGTCGTTTTGTTGATTCACCATTTCAATTAAGTTTTTACCTTGTTCCAATTCGTAGTAGAGACCGAAGCATTCTTGAAAAAGGGTTCTGAAGTCAAGATCAGGAGAAAAGGCAAGGGTTCTTGATGGGTGAATGAGGTTGTGTATTTCGATAACTTGTTCCCATTCCAAGTCATCGAAGAGGAGAATAAAGCGTTTGTTAGGGTTTTTCCTTTTTTCTTTGAGCAATAGAGGAATCAGACTTCTATAGTTTCCGGGGCGACAATGGGCGCCAAGAACAGAGGGGCTAGAAGATTGTAAATAGATTTCAGACTGATCCAATGGAATGGTGTCGATCCCCGAGGCCGAGAGGTCGATTTTAGCATCGGAAAGCAGGGCCGCGTTGGCTGAAATCATTGATTTATCTCCCTAGCAATAGGCTGGCACAGGGGATGTGTTTTTTCAACCACAGATAGGGCTTTCATTGGGGGGCCGGTTGCATTTTAGGGCAGCAGACAGTAAATTGGTCCGTTATTAAAACAGGAGTTACAATGGCCTCACTTTCAACCATCGTATTAGCCGCAGGCAAGGGCACTCGAATGAACTCGCCGCTTCCAAAAGTTCTTCACCCAGTGGCTGGAGACCCAATGATCAATCGCGTGATCCAAGCCGTTAAGACATGTGGAGCCGAAGAAATTCGCGTGGTGGTCGGGTATGGTGAAAAATTGATTCGGCAACTTGTCGAGCCCCAAGGTGTTGTCTGTTGCAAGCAGAAGGAGCAAAAAGGGACGGCAGACGCCGTCAAGTCAGCCGATCCTAGTAGTTTGGGTGATCATATTTTGATTATCAATGGCGATCATCCCTTGGTTTCTGGAAAACGCTTAAAAGAGGCCTATGGACAATTTTTAGAAATGAAAAGTGACTTGATGGTGTTGACTGCAGAACTCGATAACCCAGCCAGCTTTGGTCGTATTGTTAGGCACAACGATCAAATCAAAGCCATCGTCGAAGTGAAAGATGCCTCTGCGGAAACAAAAAAAATTAAAGAGGTGAACACAGGAATCTACTTTGTCACTCGAGATGCTTTAGAAAAATATTTGCCACAGATTCATCCGAACAACCAACAAGGCGAGTTTTATATTACGGATATGGTTTCCCTGTGTATTGAGGCTGGAGAAAATGTGCAAGCGCTTAAAGTTGACCCGTCGATCGCCTTTGGTGTCAATACTCAGAAAGAATTGGCCTTGGCTACAAAGGCTTTGTTTCGCGAAAAGTGTTTCAAGCTTATGGAGGAAGGGGTCATGATTATTGATCCTGAAAACACCTACATAGAGCCAGCTGTGCAAGTTGGCTCTGGGACAGTGATTTATCCAGGAACCTACTTAAAAGGCACCACATGGGTGGACTCTTTTTGTGTGGTCGAGCCGAATGCCTTTATTCAAGATTCGGTGATTGGACAGAGTTCTCAAATTCGTGCTGGTTCTTATCTGGAAAAGGCTAAAGTCGGAAACCAAGTTGTAGTGGGACCCTATGCCCGATTGCGGCCTCAAACTGAGATTGGTGATGAAGCTAGAGTTGGCAATTTTGTTGAAATGAAAAAGGTGAAGTTTGGTGCCAAATCTAAAGCCAATCACTTGGCTTATCTTGGTGATGCCGAGGTTGGTGAGAACACCAATATCGGTTGTGGTGTGATCACTTGTAATTACGCTGCTGATAAAAAGAAGTACTTCACCAAGATAGGGAGTAATGTTTTTGTGGGAAGTGACTCACAAATGATTGCCCCGGTGGAGATTGGCGATAACTCGATCATTGCTTCAGGTTCAACCATCAACAAAAATGTTCCAGAAGAAGCTCTGGCTGTGGGGCGCTCTCGGCAAGTAAATAAAGAAGGCTACGCTAAAAAATTTAGAGGGGAATCCTGATGTGTGGAATTGTTGGTTATTTCGGTCCGAAGACGCCTAAATCAATCCTTCTTAATGGCTTAAAGAAACTGGAGTATCGAGGATACGACAGTGCGGGTGTGGCTATTCGTGATGGTGATCATTTCGAGGTCTATCGGGCGGCCGGAAAACTGTCTGCTTTAGAAGAAAAAATAAGTGGCGTTGAATTTCAAGGGTCCATTGGGATTGGTCACACTCGGTGGGCGACCCATGGGTTGCCGACAGAAAAAAATGCCCATCCCCATAAAGTCACAGGTGTTAGCTTGGTTCAAAACGGAATCATCGAGAACTACTCGGAACTCAAAAGAGAGCTGATTGGTCAAGGTGCTGTCTTTAATTCAGAAACCGATACTGAAGTGGTGACCCATTTAATTTCTCGGGAGCTGGCAGACAGCGAGGATTTATTTTCTGCGGTTCAAAAAGTAATTCCCAAATTGAGGGGAGCTTATGCCATTTTGGTTGTCAGTGAAACCGAACCGGACACTATCATCGCGTTCAAAGCCGGACCACCCCTGATTCTTGGTAAAGGAAGAGACGAAGTTTTCCTTGCCAGTGATGTCCAGGCCTTTATCGAAGAGACAAACGAAGTGGTGTATCTTGATGATTTTGAAATCGTTAAGGTGAAAGGGGCCAGTTTTCAAATTTTTGACCTGCAAGGTAATGAGATTGAAAAGAAAGTAGAAAAAGTAGATGTGTCAATTGCGACCTCGGACAAAAAAGGATTCAAGCACTATATGCTCAAAGAAATGTTCGAACAGCCTCGAGCGGTTGCTAACGCGCTTAACCCCTACATTGACGTCGAAAATAAAAGTGTCGTCTTTGAACGGTTGGGCCTGGATGGCCAAGAAACCCCCGAAAATCATTTGCAAGCCATGCTGTCTGCCGATCGCATCTACATTGTTGCCTGCGGAACGAGCTACTATGCTGGGTTGTATGCAAAATATCTTATTGAACAGTTGGCAAGGATTCCTGTGGATGTTGATGTGGCTAGTGAGTTTCGATATCGAGATCCAGTCTTAGATAAAAATTCGTTTGCCTTGTTTATTTCGCAAAGTGGAGAAACAGCTGATACCTTGGCAGCCCTTCGCTTAGCGAAAGACAATGGTTTGACCACTATGAGCTTGTGTAACACTCGTCGTTCCACAATCGATCGGGAAGCTGACTTGCATCTCTATATGAACTCTGGAATCGAAGTTGGGGTAGCCAGTACCAAAGCTTTTTTAAGTACCTTGGCTGTTCTCAATACACTTTCTACCTTTTTGGCCGAGAGAAAAAAGCAAATCACTAGCGATGAAAGAACCCATATCGTAGAAGCGTTGCTTTCTTTACCGAGTTTGATGGAGGGTGTGCTGTCCTACGACTCCTGGTTTCAGCAGGCTTCGGAGACATTGAAAGACTTTCGAGGCTTTTTGTATCTAGGGCGTGGACACAATTATCCTATCTCTTTGGAAGGGGCTCTAAAAATGAAAGAGTTGGCCTATTTGCATGCGGAAGGCTATGCCGCCGGAGAAATGAAGCATGGGCCATTGGCTTTGATAGATAAAGATATGGTTATCGTGGTCATTTGTCCTCGCGATAAGTATTATGAAAAAACGATCAGCAACTTGGAAGAAGCAAAAGCTCGAGGCGGAGTGATTATTTCTATCGGTACAGGTCAGGACCCGGAGCTTGAGGCAATCAGTGAGCACTATCTTTCTATCCCCGACAGCCATTGGATGCTCAGCGGGTTACTGTCGGTGATTCCGGTTCAGCTTCTAGCCTATCATGTTGCCGATCAGTTAGGGCACGATGTTGATCAGCCCCGCAACCTTGCTAAGTCTGTCACTGTCGAATGATTAAAAATTTCCTTTCAATTGTCCGATATTGAAAGGTATGAACTTTGTACGCGGTTGGACTTTAGTCTTAGGTTTGATTTTTCTAGCAAGTGTTGCCTCTGCTAGTCTATTTCCTTTTATCAAATGCACAGGAGGGGAGTGTCAACTTTGCTTGGCCTCCTCGGTACAAGGGGCCAACAAGGTTTGTTCCAAAAACTACAGTTCCAACCCTGGAGCCAATGACCCAACTCCAGGAATAGCCAACATAAGTAGAGAGTTAACCGATGATTTAACAAACCAATTGGTAAAAGTTAAAGAGCTGCCAAAAGAAGGTTTTGACGTTAAAGAGTTCTATGAAAAATTCACCGAGTACAGCTGCGATCAAGCCGACCGGGAAATTGAGTTTATTCAAAAACAGATCGAGTACCTGCACTGGAAACTTAGTAAAATCGAAAAGTCGAAAGCTGCAAAAGTTTGTTCGGATAAATGAAAAGGTGACTTTCTTGGATCTTCGGATCGATCGTCATTAAGAATAAAGAGACTATAGAGTCGCCAGATGATCGGCCATGTCCTGAATAAACATCTCACTCTTATAGGGAAAATAACTTTCTTGAGCCCAAGAATCAAAGCTCTTTCGAGCTCTTTGTACAATCAGGTCTCGTTTTTCACGCTTTTTTACTCGCTGTGGTAGGGGTGGGAAGAGGCCCAGGTTGATATTGGTCGGCTGAAAATGTTCTTTCATTTCAGAAGTTAGGGCTCCGTACAAAGCTCCCATTGCTGTTTCTGGTGGGGGTGGGAGAAAAACTTTAGAATCTAGTTTGTTATGAATGAAGTGGGCACAGAGCAAACCAATACAGGTACTTTCAAAGTAACCCTCGACTCCGGTGATTTGACCAGCAAAGAACAGTTGGTCGTCGTGGATGCTGGACAACTGTTTGCTTAGTTTTTGGGTTGGATTGATATAGAGGTTGCGATGAATGCTTCCCAGTTTAAAGAAGTTGGCATTTTCTAAACCAGGAATCATTTGAATAATTCTTTTCTGCTCGCCGTACTTCATCTTAGTTTGAAAGCCGACAAGATTATAAGACGTTCCGTTGCGGTTCTCTTTACGAAGTTGAACCACGGCGTAGGGCTTTTGTTGGCTGTGCGGGTTTGTAAGACCCTTCGGAGAAAGAGGTCCAAAGCGAATGGTTTCGTCACCTCTTCGAATCATTTCCTCGATCGGCATACAGCCCTCAAAATAAGGAGTGTTTTTTTCAAACTCTTTGGTGTCACTGACTTCGGCGTTTTTTACTTCTTGGATAAATTGATAGTACTGTTCTTTATCAAGAGGGCAGTTGATGTAGTCTCCATCCCCCTTACCATAGCGGTCTCCGACCCAAGCGATCTCCATATCGATAGAGTCAGACTCTATGATTGGTGCTATGGCATCAAAAAAGTAAAGAAAATCATCGCCAAAATGATCCAATAGGGATTTGGCTAGTTTGTCGCCAGTGAGGGGGCCGGTTGCGACTATGCAGGGGCGAGGCAAATCCTTTAGGTTTTCAATTTCTTGATCGACCCAATCGATATTGGGGTGGCTGTGAATTTTTTCGGTCACCAGTTGCGAAAATCGTAAGCGGTCAATGCCCAGAGCTTGTCCGGCTGGCACTCGGGCTCGACCGGCCGACTCTAAGATCAGGGAGCCCATTTTTTCAGCTTCCCATTTCAGTTGTCCAGAAACGGCGTGGTGGGCGACGCTGCCAAAGGAGTTGGAGCAAACAAGCTCCGCTAAATCACCGGTTTTGTGGGCCGGAGTCATTTTTTTTGGCCTCATTTCAAAAAGACGCACTTTGTGACCCATTTCGGCCAGTTGAAAGGCGGCTTCTGAGCCTGCCAAACCACCGCCCACGACTGAAATTGTAAGATCACCCAATCCCATGCTATAAGCTCCCTATGTCCAGTAAGAAAAAGAATTTGGATTCTGTTGCTAACGTCCTACAAGGACTTTTTGAAAATAGCAAGTCGCCGCTATCAGAGGGGTTCCAGCGCTATCGGCTCGAGCAACAATGGAACCAGGTTATTGGTGGGCCGGTGGCCAAGTTCACTCGTCCTGTTGATTTTCAGAGTGGTTTGTTGACGATTGCCGTGAGTAATCCTTCTCTTCTGACCGAGCTTCAGTTTTTTCAGCAAGAAATAATTACTAAAGTGAATACTCATATCGGAACCGTTTGGGTTAAAAAACTTCGTTTTGTGTCTGAGTAGGTCAGCCCGCCGCCCCCTCTCCAGACTCGACTAATAGTTGGGAAAATAGGGAGCATCTAGCGTCAACTCGCTGACTCTGCTGCCATATTTTCTAGGTCTAGGATTGCCTGAACGGCAACCTGTTTCATCTCTGTTGGCATTCAATGTGCTTTATATAGATACGAAGGACTGGACTTCAAACTGGAGTGGCATGAAGGTATTGAGAATCACATTTCAAATGATTGCACTGGGGCTGACTGGTTTTGGTCAATCGGCTGCAGCAAATCTCGATCCGCCTCCGAGTCTTGGTGTCGATGCGAAGATTGAGCGGGTCGGAGGAATGACTCACTTTGAGTTTCAGGGTCAGAAAGATTGGGTTTATAGCCTCGATAAGAAAGAAAATATAATTCACCTAGAAGTACCAAAATTGAATTCAAAAAGCATCGAATCCTTTCAGGAATTCAGCAGTTTGCTTGTCGAAAAAGTGGAGTTGGACAACGAGCATCCAAATAAATCGAAACTTCTAATACATTTGAGTGACCAGCGTATCCAAAATTTCGACTATCTGACTCAAGAGCCCAACAGTTTAATAGTTGATCTGTTCGTCGAAAACGATTCGGTGCTTGCAGAGCTTCAGGAAAGAAAGAAAAAAGCCGAGCAAATAGCCAAAGCAAAAAGCAATAAAATCGACAATTCTCAAGAAAAAGGCAATCGTAAGCCTGCCTTTGCTGAATTTGTGACAGTTGATCCAATCAAGAAAGCGCCTAAAAAAATCGAAGAGAAATATGAACTTTCGTTGACCCCTGAATACACGATAAGCGATCTTTTTGATTTTGGAAACGTCATAGGGTCGTCTTACAATCAAGAGGACTTAGAAGCTAAAGTTATTGAAGCCGAAGGTAACATTTACCTACGATTTCCGATTTTGACCTTAGAAAATAAACATCTGCAAGAGCTGCAAAGCTTCCATCCCGAGTACGAAATTCGAAAGTCTTTCTCTGACGAGAATAAACAAGCACGTTTCTTGTTAGAGCTTTTTAATCAAAGAAGTTTCGCCTCTTTTGTTAAGGCTAAAAAGGTTTTCAAAAATACTTTTCCTCAATCTAAGTACGATGAAATTCTTAACTACGTTGAAGCGGACACCTGGGTTGAGTTGTGGAAAATGAATAAAAGACCAGAGTATCTATCGAAAGCAATGAACATTTACCGTATGCTGATCGAGAGGTATCCAGATTCGAAAATTGCTGAGAGAACTTTGATTAATGCCGGCCTTTTGGCTCATGACGTTGGTGAATACTTTATAGCCACAAAGATGTTACGACGTTATTTAAAAAATTATCCCTACTCACCATTTAACAATCATATCAAAATCTATTTGGCAGATTCGTTGGCTCACCTTAACAACTATGAGGGAGCCAGAATCGCTTTTGATCAAGTTATTAAATCGGATGAAAAAGGAACTGTTGTCGAAGCCCAATACCGACTTGGAGATGTTTACTTTTTGAAACAAAGCTTTCGTAGAGCTGAACGGGCCTATGATGAAGCCTTGGAAAAATTTCCTAAGTATGCAAAAGAGTTTCCTAATGCCATTTTCAATAAGGCTGAAGCGCAGTTTAACTTAGCAGAGTATCCGTCTTCGCTTAAAACTTATAAAGAATTTTTTAAAAAATTTCCATCCCATCCTTATAGTGCCTATGCTCTAACTCGAATTGGAGAGTTAGTAGACTTGCTGAACTCAGATAAGAGAAAAGCTCAGGGGTTCTTTAATGAGAGCTTTTTCCGATTTCGTAACACCGTTGGTGGAACCATTGCTCGAATGAGAAGCCTGAGTCAGCGATTTAAAGACATGAAGTCGCAAGAGTTGCAAAGTTCTGTCGAAGAAATACGATCTAGAGAAAAAGAAGTGGACCTTCATCAAGTCGATGAGTTTTCTGCGTTCATGATCTCTGATGGATATTATGAACGTGGAGACTACCTAGAGTCCGCTAATACATTAATCAACTACTTTCAGGTCAACCCTAAGCCAGTCAATATTAAGAAATTTGAAAAAAGAATTTCTCGATCGATCGCTGGAGAAGTTCGCCAATTACTTAAAAAAGGTGATCTGGTTTCGGCTCTCAAAATTATCGAGAGTCACCAAAAAAGTTGGTTGAGTAAATCTCGAAGAATGGATGTCCAGTACTTCCGAGCGAAGGCCTATGAAAAAATGAATCTTTATGATGAGGCGCTGGAGTCCTATGGCCGTATTGAGAAGAGAATGATGGGGTTGCGAGGAACAAAAGAAGAAAAAGAAAGAAAAGTCTTTGAATACTATCCGAGTTTTGACGAAATTCATCTTCGTCAGGCTGTTTCGCACTATCAAAAAGGCGACAAGAAACAGGCCCTTTCTTTATTGAACAAGGTAAAAGATATTAGTGCTTTGGGTGAAGAGTCAAAAACAGATTTTCACTTCACTTTGTCCCGTCTTTCTTTTGAAGCCAAAAACTATGCAGATGCATTAAAAACTATTAATTTAGTTCAGTCCGAGACGATTATAGATCCTGAAAAGAGAGAAAAATATAATGTCTTTCTATCTGAAGTCTATGAAAAAAATGGAAAATTTGACAAAGCCATTTCGATTCTAGAGAAGTTTTATGAACAATTTAAAGGCGAACAAGACCAGGTTTATGTATTGTCTCGATTGTTTCAACTTTATCGAAGTAAGGGGCTTAAAGATAAAGCCATCAATATAGGGCAAACTTTGTTAGCCGAATATAGCAATAAATACAACCTCGATAAAGAGCGATACTACCTGGGTGAGCTGCTTTTTACTCAAAGTCGACAATCCGACGCTCAAAAAGTTTGGAAGGATTTAACAAAAAAATCAATGTGGTCAGAGTTAGCTAAGAACAAGCAAGTCTCGGGCGGATGGCAAAAAGAAACCGAGAAAAAGATTAATCGGATTCCAGCAATGGCAAAGTGAGGAAATCTATGGATGGATGGATAAAAAATATTAAAGACCCAGAAATGAAGAAAGTCGTGGAGATGGCTTCGAACATTGCTGTTCGAAAAGCGACTGTTTTGATTACGGGTGAGAGTGGGGTCGGCAAAGAGCTGATGGCTCGCCATATCCACGAATCGTCGCATCGCAAAGACTATTCGTTCGTTGCCACCAATTGTGCGGCTGTGCCAGAGAACCTTTTAGAAAGTGAGCTCTTTGGTTATGAAAAAGGAGCCTTTACGGGTGCAAATATGGTCAAGCCTGGAAAGGTGGAAACGGCACATAAGGGAACTTTCTTGTTGGATGAAATTAGTGAAATGCCCTTGGCTTTGCAGGGAAAACTTTTGCGCGTGTTGCAGGAATCAGAAGTTGAACGCTTAGGAAGTACCCAAGTAAAGAAAGTAGATGTTCGATTTATCTGCACCACTAATAAAAGCTTACTAGAAATGGTTAAGAATGGAGAATTCCGACAAGACTTGTTCTACCGCCTTAATGTGATTCCTCTTAATATCCCTCCCCTTAGAGATAGAAAGAAAGATCTTAATAGTTTGGTCAATTTTTTCCTAAATAAAGTAGCCGTTGATAACAAAATGCGTATCAAAGAGATGACAGTCGAAGCTTTACAAAAAATACACAATTGGTCTTGGCCCGGTAATGTGCGCGAGTTACAAAATGTGATCGAACGTTCTTGCCTAATGAGTCATAGTGAATCCTTGCGGCCGGATGACATTCAGATTGAGACAAGTCCTATTCAGCATGAAGAAGTTTCTGAAAGTGGACTGGTTACAACTGGAATGACTATTCAAGAGGCAGAACGTCGGTTAATACTAAAAACTTTAGAATATACGAAAGAAAACCGCACTCAAGCGGCGAAGATTTTGGGAATAAGTATTCGAACTCTAAGAAACAAGCTCAACGAGTACAAATCGACTTCACGAGCCAATCTTTAGGAGAAATAAATGGGTCAGATCTATGACAAAACAATTAAGGCTTTAGCAACATCATTACAGATGCGGCAGTTGAGACAAAACGTTATCAATGCCAACATTGCCAACGCTGAAACCCCTCACTATCGGGCTAAGAAAATGGATTTTGAAGGGGCTTTGAAGTCAGCAATTGATAGAGAAGACCTAGGTAAAATGCATGTCGAGCATCAGGATCATTTCTTGATGGGACAAGGGGCTATAGGTCGGGTTCGTGCCGATGTCTATGATAATCCGGAAATTGCCTACAACAACGATGGAAACACGGTCGACTTGGAAAAAGAAATGGCCAAACAAGTGCAAAACTCTATTCTGTACAATACAGCGACTCAGCTAATAAACAAAAAATTAGCCGCTTTAAAGTACGCTGCCACTGACGGAGGTCGATAATGGATTTTATGACCGGACTTCGAGTCTCAAGTAGTGGAATGACTGCGCAGAGACGTCGAATGAATGCGATCTCAAGTAATATCGCCAACATTAACACTACTGAATCTCCTGAAGGTGGACCTTATCGTCGGAAAAGTGTGAAACTAGAGGCGATGCCGGATGCAAAGTCTTTTGCCGACATGATGCTGACTAATCCAGAAAAAAACGTGAATCGAGTCCAGGTGGTAGATGTTGTTTCTGATCGAGCCGCGCCTCTACTGAAGTATGAGCCTGATCACCCCGAGGCTGATGAGAATGGTTACGTGGCTTACCCCAATATCAATCTGATGGTCGAGATGGCGGACATGATTCAAGCCACACGCGCTTATGAAGCAAACGTTTCGGCATTAAACGCGACTAAAGATATGGCACTAAAAGCCCTGGAGATTGGTCGATAAAAGAAGAAATACTGACAGAACTATTGTAGAATAAAACAAAGAGAGAGGTAGGCCATGGACGGCTTAACAATATCAACAGCAAAGAACTTGCTGGAGACAGGAAAGACATTTTCAGAGCAGAGAACCCAACGGGTTCGACCTGAATCCATGAATTCAGAAGGCCCCTCCTTTGGGGACACTCTGCAAGAGGCCATTGGTAAAGTAAATACCATGCAAAAAACGGCTGACAAAAAAATGCAGGCAATGGCCACGGGTGAAGAAACCAATATTTCAGAAGTTATGATTGCAGCAGAAAAAGCAGATATCGCCTTAAAACTCATGATGTCGGTGCGTAATAAAGTCATCGATGCTTATCAAGAAGTCATGAAAATGCAGGTCTAATTAGAGGGGGCTAGAGTTGCAGGATTTTGTAAAAACATTTGTAGCGCAAATTAGAGATTTCTTTGGTGGTTTGACACCTATAAAAAGAATATCACTGATGGCCAGTATTGGTGTTGGTTTGGCGGCAATGTCGACAATTGTTATGATGAGCAGCGGAAGCGATTATGCGGTTTTGCTGCCGGATGTTCCGAATGAACAAATGGCGACGGTTTTAAATATTCTAAGAGCCAAAAATATTCCCTTTCGTCTGAAAGATGACACGGGAACAGTTCTTGTTCCGAAGACTTATCTGCACTCGAGTCAAATGACTATCATGGCTGAGGTTGGTTCGGGAAGAATAGGTGGTGTTGGCTTAGAGCTCTTTGACAAAAGCGATTTGGGCGCATCAACTTACGAACAAAAAATTAATTTTCAACGAGCCTTGCAGGGAGAGTTATCGAGAGCCATCAACTCTCTAGATCCCGTAAATCGTAGTAAAGTCATTTTAGCCTTACCAAAAAAGAAAACATTTTTTGACGAAGGAGCGAAGCCGTCTGCGTCGGTAGTTGTTGAGTTGCACCCTGGTCATAAATTAAATGAAGAGCAAGTTCGTGGAATTGTTCACTTAGTGACGAATGCTGTTGAATCTATGGAAGTTGGAAATGTTTCGGTGGTTGATTCCAGAGGTAAAGTTTTATCGAAAAAGTACGATCCTTCAGTTGCCGGTTCTGCTCAGCTCATGGATATTAAAAAGAAAATCGACTCTCACTTTGAGGAGCGGATTGAGTCTGTGTTGTCTCGTGTTGTCGGTGAAGGAAAAGTCATTGCTAGGGTTAACACAACGTTGAATCCTCAGCGAGTTTCTAAAGTTCAAGAAGATGTCGACCCCGATCGCATTGCTGTTCGAAGTGTTTCCACAGAAGCTGAGTCTTCTCAAGGAAATCGCAGTAATCCAACGGGTGTCCCAGGAGCTCGACAAAATATTCCTGGTGCCGAAGAAGCGGGGCGAGTGAACTTTAATCAAGACGTCAATCGAGAAGTCAAAACAGTGAATAATGCCGTTTCCAAGACAGTCAGCACAATTGTGGAAAGCGCCGGCACCGTGCAGAAAGTCAGTGTCTCGGTGATGATCGATGGCGTGTATAAAGATATCACTGGAGAAGATGGGAGCGTATCAAGAGAATGGGCCCCCCGAGATGAAGAAGATATCCAAAGGTTTGAGTCTTTAATTAAAGGTATTGTTGGGTATGATCAATCGAGAGGCGACACTTTAAGTATGGAGTCCTTTCAGTTCAAGGAAGAAAACTTTGTAGAAGCTGATAAATTGGTAAAAACCCTACACAGAGAAAAGCTTTTACGTTTTGTTGCCAGCTGGGCCCTTGCTGGCTTTGGGTTAATTTTAATCTTTTTCTTGCTAGTGAAACCTTTTGTTCGATGGGTAACAGACAGCTTTCATGATTCCATTGAAGACATGCTTCCTAAGACGATCGAAGAACTTGAAGAACTCCATGGAGTGGATTCAGCTTTACCGGGTATGACATCGGCGATGCCCATACTGGAAGAGCCGGTGGACCCTGAAAAAGCTGAAAGTGAAATTCTGCGAGAAAGAATTATGGCAATCATGGATGAAGATGAAGATAAAGCTTCTGGTGCATTTAGTCTGTGGCTCGTAAGGAGAGATTTTTAATGGCGAATCAACAAGCGATTAAATTAAAAAAAATATCTGACATCACTTACGACAAGTTGCGTGGTTTTGAAAAAGCGGCCATTCTTGTCAATTACTTGGGGCCAGATGCTTCAAAAAGACTTTTATCTAAAATGGATGACGCCGACATTCGAAAGCTTGTTGGATTAATGCAAAAACTTCGAATTGTCCCCATTGAGGTCACAAAAAAAGTGTTAGAAGAATTTTACGATCTCATTAGTGAATCAGAAGACTACATTTTCTCTGACAAATCGGCTTCGAAAGAAACGATTATGGACGCCTTGGGCGAGGAGCGAGCACGAGGTATTCTCGGGCATTTAAATGCAGCGACAAATTCGACAAGATCTTTAGAGAGCTTGGAACTGGTTGACGCTAAATCTTTGGCCAATTTCTTGATCAATGAGCATCCACAAACGGTGTCTGTTATCTTGGCTCATTTAGAACCTGAAAAGAAGGGAGAAGTTTTGAAGCGTCTCCCTGAAACTTTACAGGCGGAAGTTGTACTTCGAATGGCAAATTTAGACCACGTCGCACCAGAGTTGATAAGTGAAGTGGATCGAGTCCTCAAGGATGAGTTGGCTAACATCGGAACGGTCGAACAGTCTCAGTTGGGCGGAGTTCAGACAGTGGCCGAAATGCTCAATGTTATGGATAAAGGCGCCGAGAAAGCCATCATGTCCAGAGTGGAGGAAAAAGATCCACTTCTAGCCGAAGAAATTCGTAAACTTATGTTTATCTTTGACGACATTGTTAAGATTGATGATCGTGGGATTCAAGCTCTTCTTAAAGAGGTTACCAACGACAAACTGTTGTTGGCCATGAAGACCGCAAATCAAGAAATTAAAGACAAGGTTTTTAAAAATATTTCGAAGCGAGCAGCCGATCTTCTTGCCGACGATTTGGCAACAATGGGGCCAGCTCGAGTCTCCGATGTTGAGTCAGCACAAATGGAAATTGTGAACACGGCTCGACGCCTTGAAAACGAAGGAAAGATAATCATTGCTCGAGGTGGAGCTGAAGATGCCCTCGTCTAAGAATATTATAACAAAAGAGTTCGCCGAGCGTATGGCGATCAACTACAAGCCCAAGGCAATCGATTCACAAATGAGTGAGCAAGCTTTGGAGTATGTTGAGAACTATAATAATCGGGGCGACTTCCGAGTCGACAAGATTGTCGCGAAATATGTCGGTATTGACGAGTTAGAAAAAGAGTCGCAGAAAAAAGAGGTGGCTCAACAGGCTTTAGAGTTGAGCCGCGAAATTCAAGAGGGTGCTTACAAAGAGGCCTATGAGCTGGGCAAAGAAGAGGGGCGGGAACTAGCTTACGCCGAGGAAAAACAAAGCCTTGCCACCGAGTTATCGAGTATACAGAGTCTAATTCAGGAGATCAGGGCCGCTAAATCTGACATATTTAAGGATAACGAAAAGCAAATCGTCAATCTTTGTTTCTATATGGCAAAACGTCTTTTGATGAAAGAAGTTGAAGTCAATCAAGACTACATTCAAACCTTAATTAAAAAAACTCTGGAAATGGCTCAGAGTGACGAAGAGGTGACAATTAAGGTTTCAACAGAAGACAAAAAGTGGATTGATCTACACGAAGATACCATTTTCAAAGAATTGAATCTCGATGCATCTACTCGAATCGAGGAAGACAGTCAGGTGTCGCGCGGTGGGGTGATCATAGAGACCAATCACGGCGTTATTGACGCAACCATTGAACAGCGACTTGAAAAGTTGGAGACGGTTGTTAAAAACCAAACCTAAAGGGGAGTATGGGCGTTATTGATTTTGATCGCTACATTCAGACTCTTGAACGTAGGGTGCTTGTTAAGGATATCGGCAAAGTCACTGACGTTGTTGGGCATATGATCGAAGCCTACTTGCCGGGTGCCAAGCTGGGGAGTATTTGTGAAATTGCAGCTCCAGGTCGCCCCTCTGTTTTGACCGAAGTTATAGGCTTTCAGGACAAAAAAGTTTTAATGATGCCCTTAACGGACCTTTCTGCCATTGGCTTTGGAAGTCGAATTGAACTTCTGAGAACATCTGCAAGTGTTAGAGTCGGTGACGAATTGCTCGGTCGAGTGATTGATGGTTTGGGAGAGCCACTTGACGATAAAGGGCCGATAAATCTTATAAAAGAAGCCTACTTGTACAAGAACTCTGTGACTCCATTGCAGCGTAAGCCGATCGACACCCCTTTAGATCTTGGTGTTAAATCGATCAATTCATTTTTAACAGTGGGAAAAGGTCAAAGAGTGGGTATTCTTGCTGGCTCGGGTGTTGGTAAGTCTGTTTTGATGGGAATGATGGCTCGTTCGACCCGATCTGATGTCAACGTCATTGCTTTGATCGGTGAGCGAGGGCGAGAAGTTCGAGAATTTATCGAAAATGTTCTTGGTGAAGAAGGCCTGAAAAAGTCGGTGATTGTAGCTGTTACCAGTGACCAAAGTCCTCTCCTGCGTATGCGGGGAGCTTTTGTCGCCACCGCGATAGCCGAACATTTTTCTGATCAAGGAAAAGACGTCATGCTGATGATGGATTCCCTGACACGTTTTGCGATGGCACAAAGAGAAATTGGCTTAAATGCAGGAGAACCCGTTACGACAAAGGGGTACACCCCCAGTGTCTTTGGTTTAATGCCAAAGCTGCTCGAGAGAGCCGGGCGTTTTGAGAGTGGAGGTTCGATTACTGGACTTTACACTGTATTGGTTGAAGGTGATGATATGGACGACCCCATTGCCGATGCGGTACGTTCGATTGTTGATGGTCATATTGTTCTCGATCGCCGTTTGGCACAAAAAGGTCATTTTCCAGCTATAGATGTCCTTCAATCAGCCAGTCGAGTGATGCCAAATATTATAAATAAAGAGCATGCCGATGTTGTCAAAAAAGCACGAGCGGCACTGGCTTTGTATCGCGAAAATGAAGATTTGATTCGGATTGGAGCCTACCAAATAGGTTCGGACCGCGAGTTAGATGTTGCCATTGAAATGAACCGACACCTTGAACGGTTTTTACAGCAAGAAGTGTCGGAAGAATGGAGTTTCGAACAAGCGATCAATGAATTGAAAGCTGTGAGTCTAGGACATGAAGAAATTTAAATACCGAGGCGAGTCCTACCTTAAGTTTGTGAAGTTCCAGCGGGAAGCATCTTTACGTGAGCTAAAAAAAGCAGAAATTCACCGCAACAATCTATTGGATCAATACGCCATGATGGAGAGCAAAATGAAAGAATCTTACTTGTTTAATTCTGAAGTCGGTAAAGATGGCCACAATATTCATCGGGTTAATGATAATAATCAGTTTATCCAATTGCTTAAAATGAGTTTGGCCGATCTTTCTCGGAAAATACAAAAAGCCGAAGATCAGTTTCAGGAAAAACACCAATCTCTTCTGGAATTGCAGCTTAAGGTACGAAAAATACAACTCCACAAAAAGTCAGAGCTTATAAAATTCAAAAAAGAGTACAAGAAAAAATCTCAGAAGATAACGGATGAGATCAATGCAACTCGAAAAAGAGGGCAAGATGCAAAATCCATATAGCCAATACAAAAGAAATCAGGGGAGCAAGCCTAAGGGAAAAAGTGTGGAATCCAAAAAACCTCCCAGGCAACGCCCTATTCCTCGCTTCCAATCCAAAGTGAAGTCGAGACAGGCTAGGCTGTCGTTGAGCTGGGTTGTTGGTTCTTTGGCTGGTCTGGTCGTTTCCTTTTACGCTTTTGCCTACACTGATGATTTCATTGAAATTTTCAGTCGAATTCAAGTTGGTTTTTCGTCCTCTTTAGCGGCTGAGTCGGAAAATTCTTCCGCTGAGGAAGGCAAGAATGATCCTGAAAAATCGAATTTGCCAGTGGGTTCGGCTTCTGAACTAAAGGCCGATGCCGATCAATTGACGATGAAAAATGCTAATATTTACAAGGCCTTGAAGGATAAGCGACGTGAACTGGAGAAAAAAGAGCGCCGTTTGGCACAGTTGGAAGAAGACTTGCAAAAGCAAAAGGAAGAAATAGAAAAGCAGTTGAAAGAGATGCAAGAGATGAGAACAAACATATCAACTAAGTTGGATCGAAAAGTAGCTGCGGATCAAGAGAGTATAGATAAGTTAGTGGGAGTTTACTCGAATATGAAGCCAAAAAATGCTGCACTGATTATTTCACAAATCGATGATGATCTAGCAGTCAAGGTTTTGGGGAAGATGAAGAAACAGAGTGCTGCGGAAATTTTAAATTTTGTAGAGCCTAAAAAGGCACAGTTTTTGTCAGAAAAATTTACAGGCTTAAAACAGTAAAGGAAAGCTCAGTGATTGTTCAAGGTGGAAAGACATTATTAGCTCAGAAAGGAAATCAAGGCCAATCCTTGAAGTCCGATCGTGAGTCTAAGGATTTCCAAGATCTATTGTTGGGGGCCAAGAAAAAGACCACTGAACCTAAGCAAGCCAAATCGACCTATGGGAAAGAGAAAGAAAAAGAGGAAGAGGCTTATGATTCCACTCAAAAGGTTGCGCTTAGAAGTGAAGAGCCTGTGAAGAAGAAAGACGAGGAGCAATCTCAGCCAACCAAGATTCAGCAAACCAATTCCGAAAAAATAGAAAAAGTCGTACAAAAGATTGAAAGCAAATCAAATCAAGATAAGCCTGTTCAAGACACTTCTATGCAAAAACTAGATAAAAAATTTGCAGAGGTCAGTGAAGTTAAAGCGCAACCAGCCGATTCGTTAAACCTATCGGGAGTTGATAAGAATACTTTAGGGAAAAATCAAATTAATTTGGAAGCTCAGGAAAACGCCTTTGAAAACATGATGGCCCAGATGAAGATGCAGGCGATCAGCAAGAAGCAGCTAGCTGGTCTTGGCCAAGGGCTCACCAACAAGGTGGGTGTCATGAAAGCCGCCGATGGTGGTTCGATAAAATTGGGCAGTGAATTGGACTTCTCGCAAGCGGGAGAAACTCTTTCACTCAATGAAGGTGACTCGCTAAACAGCTTAAAAACTCTAGGTCAAGAGGGGGGAGAGGCAAATTCAGAACAACCCACAGCCAACCTCGAATCTCTTTTTAATCAGTATTTAGAACAAGATATTTCAGTTTCTGGTGACGAGGGAGTCACTTTCGCCGATTCCTTAAATCAAGTTGGTAGTGAGAAATCGGAAAAAATTGAGAATATGCAGTCGGTCATCAAGCAAGCTCGGGCTTTTGTTGATGATGGTGGTGGGTCGATGGAAATTCACCTTCAACCCGAAGGACTTGGCAAAGTTCATCTCAAGGTCGCTGTTCAAGATGGTCAAGTCAACGTCGAGATGTTGGCGGATAACATGGCGGCTAAGAAAGCCTTAGAAGAAGGGCTAATCGACATTAAGAACGCCTTGGAAGGGCAAAAACTTTTGGTAGAAACTTTAAAAGTCGAAATGTCACCAGACTATCAAAAAGATTTCTCAGATCTGGCTAATCATATGCAAGAGCAGGCTAACCGTGATTTCGCCGAACAGTTTCTTGGTCAGTTTCGTCAAGAACGAGAAGAAAAATTCGGTGGTTTGGTCAATAGTTTCAGAAACTTTCAACCTGGCCCTACCGAGCCAGAATTAACCTTGAGTCGCAATCCCTATACCGAAAGTGGTAAGGGGCGATCCATTAACCTGGTTGCGTAAAAGAAGGACGATATGAATCAAAAAATTACAGGCAACGCCTTCCCTAGTAGAGATCTCAATGTCCGTAGTAAGGACTCTGGGGTTAAAACGACTGATCCTTTGAAGATGAAGCAAGAGTTCGGCGATAAGAATCTAAAAGATGTTTTGAATGCAGTCGCTGATCCTAATTACAAAAACAATCCAAGAAAAGTGAAAGGTGTCGGGAATGCCGAGTTAGGGAAAGACGCCTTCTTCAAGTTGATGTTGACGCAATTGAAGCAGCAGGATCCAACCAATCCTCTAAAGTCTCATGAAATGGCTGCGCAATTGGCGCAGTTTTCGTCGGTAGAACAATTAACGAACATGAATCAAACTTTAACTAAAATGAGTGAAAAAGGTGGAGACAACGCTCAGTTCGAGGTTCTCAATCTAATCGGGAAAATGGTCAGTGGAGATTCGGGGCAGATTGATCGAAAAAAAGGCGACAAAGAGCACACCATTGAGTTCAATATATCGAGCCCTGCTGAAAAAGCCGTTGTTACGATCAAGGACGACAAAGGAATTGTCGTTAAGTCTTATGAATTGAAAGACCTGATGAAAGGCAAGAATCAGTTGGTTTGGAATGGTCTTCATTCGGATGGCAAAGACGCTCGCGTCGGGCAATACAGCGCTCATATTGAAGCGAAGTACCAAGGTCAAAAGTTGGAGGCCAGCACCAAGTTTAGTGGAACTGTCGACGGCGTGAAGTTCACCAGTAAAGGTCCAGTTCTGCAGGTGGGTGGCAAGACACTAAACCTGAGAGACGTTAAAGAGATCGCAGTTCCGAAGTCTCAAACCAGGGCAGCGATGGCTCCATCCAATGTGATGAAGCCGGACCAAAAGGTTTCCGAGGGAGCTGTTAATAAAGAGGCTCCGCTGGCCAACCTCAATCAAGCAAAAATGGATAGAGATTTAAGACAAAGAATTACCGGTGGTGTGAAAGCGCCCACTGCAAAAAAATTATAACGTTCAAAAAGTGACTATTGTTTTAGGGGGATAAAATGGCAGTGTTAACTTCAATGTACTCAAGTGTGACGGGGCTTAAGTCACATGGTCAAGGGCTAAGTGTTGTCGCCGATAACATCGCGAACGCATCGTCTAACGGATTTAAAGCCAGTCGAGCCGAGTTTCAAGATTTGCTATCTCGCAGTTTGAAGGGAGCCTTTGGTGGTAACCAAATCGGACGCGGTGCTAAATTAGGAGCCGTCAATCCGATTCTGGTACAAGGTAACGTCGACAACACTGAGCGTGTTACAGATGTTGCTATCAACGGTGAGGGCTACTTTGTGGTCGAAGGCTATGATGGCCGGGCCTACACCCGAAATGGTGAGTTCCACTTTGACAAAGAAGGCTACCTGGTAACGAGTGACAACTACAGAGTCAAAGGTTTCGAAGCCGATGTCTCCGGTGAAATTACCAATAAGCTTGAAGACATTAAGCTTCCAAACGCCTTGGTTAACGCTAAGCCAACCAAGACAGCGCGGTTGGATATTAACTTGGACTCTCGAGTTCCAAAAGGTCGCGTTTTTAATCCTCAGGAACCTTACGACTCCGCTGACTTTACTACAGGAATTGAAGTTTATGACTCCCAAGGAGCCAAGCATCTCGTGACAATGTCCTTTGTGCACATGGCAGATGGGGTTTGGGAATATCATGGATTGGCCAATGGTTCCGAAGTTCAAGGTGGAGTTCCTGGGCAATACTCAGAAGTGATTCATGGTCGGTTGACGTTCACGCCGCAAGGTTTGCTAAATACTGAAGAAGTTCTGTCGAAAAACTTTAGTTTTAACAATGGAGCCGCAGCCAACCAAGACATCGTAATTGATTTCGGAGAATCCATTATCACCGACGGTGGCACAGGCCTTAAAGCCTCGAAACAGTATGGTGCTAAATCGGATCTGATTTCCTGGTCACAAGATGGAGCTGCAGCTGGTCGCTTAACAGGATTGTCTTTCGACGATACCGGAGTGCTAACCGCCATGTACTCAAATGGCGAAACTCAGGATATGTACCAGATCGGTCTGGCGAAGTTTCAAAGCCCTGAAGGCTTGTTCAAGTCGGGTGCTAACAAGCTTCGTGAGTCTCGCGAATCGGGTGCCGCAGCTATTGGTAAACCTGCCAACGGTGGACGTGGTCAGGTTTTTGCGAAAGCGATTGAGCGATCGACTACAGATATTGCAAAAGAATTTGTTAATATGATTCAGTATCAAAGAAACTTCCAGGCCAACGCCAAGGGAATTTCAACGGCTGATGAAATGTTAGCTGAAGTAATTAACATGAAAAGGTAATAAGTGAATAGGCTTTCGAGCTTAACACATTTCGCCTTTTAAAAAGACGTGCCAAACCCAATTGAGCAGCCCGTACCAGTGACGGGCTGTTTTTTATTTACTAGATACGACAGTTCCGTCTTTCACACGATCCCAGTATTCGTTGAGCTCTTTTTTAACTCGGGGAACAAGAAAGTAGACACCTAAAATATTAGGGAAAGCCATTCCAAGGATCATCAGATCTCCAAATTCTAAAACATTGGTTGAGGTGGTGATGGCTCCTAAGAAGATCACTATGCAGAGGGTGGTTTTGTATAGAAAGGAGTACTTCTCAGAAAAAATGTAAGTGAAGCAACGCTCTCCGTAATAAGACCATGAAATAATGGTGGAGAAGGCAAAAAGAACGACACTCAATGACAAGACATAGGGGAACCAAGGAATAACTTCGCCCATTGCTCGCGAGGTCAAGGCGGCGCCTTGGTTGGAGTTAACCAGCTCGGCATGGATCGGATTATTGTAGGCTCCAGTGATAACAATCACTAAAGCCGTCATCGTGCAAATCACAACGGTATCAATGAAAGGCTCAAGAAGGGCAACGATTCCCTCTTGAATTGGAAACTCAGACTTCGCAGCCGAGTGGGCAATTGCGGCTGACCCAACTCCAGCCTCATTGGAAAACGCGGCTCTGCGAAAACCTGTAATCAATACACCGAGAAACCCCCCATAGCCGGCCTGGGGAGAAAAGGCTTCGGAGAGAATCAATCCGAAAGCATCAGGAATGATGGATACATTTTGGGCCAGGATATAGACGCAGGCCAGAACATAGACTCCGCACATGAGTGGAACAATTTTTTCTGCGACACCAGCAATTCGTTTGATCCCGCCAAGAATAACAATTCCGACGAGAATGGCCATGATCAGTCCAAAGACCCATCGGTGATTCCCCAGAAAAGGAACAGTTTCAGAAATAGCATGTAGGGCTTGGTTGACCTGAAAAGATCCTCCGCCGCCGAAAGATCCACCAATCGTTAGCAAACAAAAAATAAAAGCCAAACTTTTACCAAGCCGAGGCCAGCCTTTTTCGCGAAGACCCACAGAAAGGTATTCCATAGGGCCACCCATGATGTGACCATCCGTTCGTTTTTCTCGGTAAATCATGGCGAGGGAGCATTCGGTAAATTTTGAACTCATTCCTAAAAAACCAGCAATGATCATCCAAAAGGTGGCTCCAGGCCCTCCAATGGAAATGGCTATAGCTACCCCAGCAATATTACCAAGACCCACTGTCGCCGATAGGGCTGTGGTCAGAGCTTCAAAGTGGGAAACTTCCCCTTCTGAATCTTCGCGGTCATATTTTCCGCGGACAATATCAATCGCATGTTTAAACGCCCGAATGTTTATAAAACGGAAATAGAAAGTAAAGAACAGGGCGCCGCAGACCAGCCATAAAACGGTGAGAGGCAAGGTGTAGTCGTCCGTGAAAAATAAAACATCGAAAAAGAAAACAGCGGCGATGGCCTCATTGATGTGGCCAAAGAATTGATTGATCCATTCACTCATGATGGTTCCCCTTCCCGATGTGACGTGTGGGGCTCAAATTAGCGAAAGGAAAGGGTTCTGTCAGGGCTCAACGCCTTTAACAGCTTGCGTTACGCGGGATTCTGAGGTTTTTGCCAAATAGGCAAAAAAAAAGCGGGATTGTGATCCCGCTTTTTATTAAAAAGACCTTTGATTTTGACGAGACAGTGTCTTGTTTCGAAAAAAGGTCTTTGCTTGAAGCTCTTAATTACTTAAGCATTGATTTGAATTCAGATCCAGGACGGAACTTGGGGTACCAAGCCGCAGGAATCTTGATTTCTTTACCAGTCTGAGGATTTCTTCCTTTTCTGGCTTTGCGCTTTTGCTTCGTGAAAGTTCCGAAACCAACCAATTTCACTTCGTCACCTTTTTTAACGGACTTGCGAATGATGTCGATAGTGGCATCTAACACACGCTCAGTGTGGGCTTTGGTTGAATCAGTAGTCGTGGCAACTTTCTCGATAAGCTCTGCTTTGTTCATGGCTTCTCCTTGTTGTGTTTGTGTTTGCTGTAATTGTGCTTACTTTGAAATTGAATCCCAAGCTAAAAACTCGGTCAAGGCAAAAAGCCTGGAAAATCAGGGTTTTTTACAAAAAACAGGGAAAAGGGAACGCTTGCTCTTGATTATTGTTTCACAAACAGGCTGAGCGGTCAGGAAATGAGTTGTTTTTAAGCATTCATCAGAAAATGAAAAAGGCACAAACCCTTATGGGTTGTGCCCTTCCAGTGAGGTTTTAATTTTTTAAAGGTGGTTGATTAGTTTAGAAACTCACCAATCAACCGACCGTTGGTTGTTCCAAACCGGATACGTCCATTGTCGTTTTGGATCAACAATGAATTCTCATCGTTGACGTAAACATTGGGACGGTCATAGCGGAACACTTCCTGATCGTCACCACCATTGATATTGCTATCAATGGTCAGCTCGACAGCTTCGGCGCGACCGTTGACATATTGAATTCTCAAGCGAGCAGGATAGTTGTCAGCGATGTTTTGGTCAAAACCGCCTCCAGAGCCCACACCATCAAACAGGTTTAGATCTTCTGTGGTGCACTCGATATCGACGTTGTCGATCCCGGCCAACTCAGCAATAGCTTCTGTTAAATAGATGCGACCGGCACACACGGCGACGCCTGCAGCGGGCTCCAGAATAGCAAAAGCGACTTCTTGGAGAATATTATTAAAAACATTATCACCGTTAAAAGTGATGTCGTTACCTGCACGGTGCCCGAAGGCTTCCAAGTAAAGACCTTTATCGAGAATGCGTAGAGTTCCATTGCTGGACTGCACACAACTTTGGTCGCTACCACAATTGGCTCCGTTTTCGAAATCCTTTGGAACTTCCTCGGCGGGTGGGTTTGATGTGTTGCTAGTGTTGCTTTTACTGCCGCAGGCAGTGAGTGCCACACCAACGATAAAGACTAATAGTCCTAAAGTTAGATTTTTCTTTGTCATTGTATACCTCACTTAAATTAAAGTTAATCTATCGATTATATAGACTTCACAGAGTGTGCCAACGTGGCACGGAATAAACTATGTAAAATCAAATACTTATGGGAGCGGCGGCGCTGTGTTTTGGGCAAAGTCCGTAAGTTGTCACCGACTGTGTATAAATTGTTGGGGTTTTAGTTAAGTTGGAATCGTTTGATCAACGGAAAAAGGCCGGCCGCCAACAGGCCTAAAAAGACAGCTGGAGTGTAGTGCAATATCAGTCCGTGCTTTGGTGAGTACATACAGGCCAACTGCATAAGAGCCCCTGGAATTAAGCCTGAGACAAGGCCCATCAAAAAACACTGCCAAACTTTAAATGGAAACCGGGCTTTCCAGACAAAATAAAACAAAAAGCCCATTCCTATCAGGCCATAAACAAGGACCTCTTCAACGCAGAAGCTTCTGGCGCCAACAATTGAAGACTTTGGAGAAGCCGAGCCGAAGGCCAGATATTGGCTGATTATCCATGCGAAAAGGGACAGTTCCGAAAGTATCCAAAGGGTGTTGGGGCTTTTCCGGCCGGGAACCATAAAGTTAAAAAGGCTGAAAATCAAAAAGCTAGAAAATAAAAAGATCGACAGCATTTCAATGCTGAATCGTGAATGCTCAAGCATTTGATCGAAAAAGTGGGGGCGAAAGGACTGATAGGAGAGCATGCCGAGGGTGCTAATCAAAACAAAAACACCCGCCCAAAATCCGGCACGGATCACCGGGTGCCAATGACGACCGGGTTGCAGGTCGTCGGCGAGCTCTTCAATGAGTAAGTTCATGGATTTTTTCAATTCAAAAACTCCCTATCTTGAGCCACTTTGTTCCGGACTTTTGCAAAGGCCCTAGAAATTCTTTTTCGAAGGGTGGCTTCGGTGATTCCTTCCTTCTTGGCCGCCTCACTATATGACAAGCCTTCGATATGGGTGATCTCAAGGGCTCGCCGCAAAGTCTCAGGCAGGGCCGATAGGACCTCTGAGGCCTCTCTTTTTGAGGTGGCTCTTTCTTTATTCGGTTCACTGACCTCATTTGTGACTTCAAGAACCGAGTCCCCGATCAGTTGCTCTTTGTTCTTTGCCAGCTTGCGAAAGTGATCTGCCAATTTATAACGAATTATTGCAGAAACCCAGGGTTTGATCGGCTGGTCGGGTTGGTAAGAAGCTAAATTCTTATGAATTCCCATTAGGCACTCTTGAGCCAAGTCTTCTTGATCCACGATCGAACCCAACTTTCGGCGGAGGGCTCCATGAATATAGGGACTCAGTTTTTTCAAGAAAAGACGATAAGCCTGTTTGTCACCTTGTTGCGACAAAATCGCTAAGTGGCGCAGTTCTTCTGAGCTGTCCTTTTTTTGTGAAATACAGTCACCACCCTGAGAGTCATTAATATAGTGAAGCTATTAGCAGCGAAAAACCAGAAAAAAGAGCCCGAAGGGCTCTTTAGAAAATACCGAATGATTAATTAAAAAATTATTTAGAGAGGTAGGCACCCAAATCTTTTTGGGTTTTGTTCAATCCCTGGTCGCCTTTTTGCCAGTTCGCAGGGCAAACGGTTCCGTTCTCTTCGAAGGATTGAAGGGCATCAACGATGCGAAGGGCTTCACCCACATTGCGTCCCACGGGTTCATCAGTCACGATTTGGGCACGAACAATTCCTTGCTTATCAATCACAAACAGGCCTCGGTAAGAAACGTTAGGTGGGGTGTAAGAATCTTCCTCATTGGCAAACTCGCCGGCTAGCACTCCGTAGTCTCTGGCAATCTTTCCGCCGACATCAGCCAGCAAAGGGTACTGTACGCCTTCGATTCCTCCTTTTGCATTAGGGGTGCTGGTCCAAGCGGCGTGGGTAAACTGGCTGTCTACGCTGCAACCTAAAACTTCGGTATTTCGGCTTTTGAATTCATCCAGTTGAGCTTGAAAAGCCATCAACTCCGTTGGGCAAACAAAAGTGAAATCCAGAGGGTAGAAAAACATGACGACGTATTTCCCTTTGAAATCACCCAGGCTTAATTCTTTAAAGTCTCCATTTTGTGAAGCTGTGGTTTTAAAATTTGGTGCTTTTTGTCCTACTAGCATCGATTTTCCCCTATTTAGAAGTTGGTTTTTTTACATTGGCAGAGGTTTACCATAGTCCCATTTCCAGGAGTAGGGGGTGCTATTTTTTAATGCAGGATTTAATGAAATGGGGCTGAAATGGTTGCAGACAAGTTTTCGAGCAGTGGGCACCCACCTTATCGACAGGATTTAAGCCGATAGGCTGTGACTGCGGACCCTATGAAAATAAGAGAAATCCAAGTGGAAAGGGATTGCCCCAAATAAAAGCCACCTCTGGGGTCGGCCCGAAAAATTTCCATCACGATTCGTCCCATGGAATGCAAAACAACCCAAGATAAAAAAACATTGCCTAGTGGTGGCTTGCTTTTTTCATACCAAAGCAGAAAAACCATTGTTAGAGACTCTAACCCGACAGCATAAAGCTGAGTAGGGTGTCGTAAGATGGATGTGATGACGCCAGTCTCTACGTGAGCCTGCTTCAGCTCCAAAGCCCAGGGCAGGTCACAGGCGGCGCCGTAACAACATCCCACCAAAAAACAGGCAACTCGTCCCATGGCGTAGCCACCAGCGAGTACGGGAGCAATGGTGTCGTGCCATAACCAAAATGTCAGATTCAGTTTGCGGGCGTACAGAAAGGCCGCAATATAGGCCAAGATAAATCCGCCGTAAAAAACAAATCCTCCCTGCCAGAAATAAAAAACCTGGATCGGGTTTTTAAGGTAATGCGATGGATACTCCAATAAAACATGGAATAGACGAGCGCCGATAAAGCCAGAGAACAAAACAATCATACCGATGTTCATGGCGTTTCGTTGCGAAAGATTCCGACTTTCACAGCGCTTGTAAAACCACAAAACAGCGAGACAATATGTCAGACTCAAGACGCTGTAATAGGTGGGGAGGCTAATGAATCCAAGATTAATTTCTGGGAGGGGGCCGATCGTATAAAACTGGGGTAGTTGGCTATCCATCACTTTTCTTTTGGTCGGGCAAGGGTGCCAAAATCTCAAGGACAATGAGGGCGGAAACGCCACACACAATCGCCATATCGGCCACGTTGAAGGCGGGCCAGGCGTAAGCCTCGTACCAATGGAAGTCTAAAAAATCGACAACGTAACCAAAACGCAAGCGATCGATGTAATTACCAAGAGCTCCGGCAAACACGGCACATAGTGCAATCTTGCGAAGGTTCTCCTTGGCTGGAGCCATTTTCAACATTGCCAAGATGACAGTCATGGCAAAGGGAGGCATCAGTAGAAAAAACCAGTCACGAATATCAGGCTGAATTTTACTTAGCATGCCAAAGGCGGCGCCGTAATTTCTGACATAGGTAATATTAAAAAAGTCAGAGATCACATTGATGGATTCACCGTACTCAAAGACTTTCAATATATAATTTTTCGTCGCTTGGTCTAAGGCGACCACAAGCAAAGAAATCAAAGACAGAGAGATCAGTTTAGATTTCATCAAAGAGCCTCATTACACTTAGAGCAGACAGGTCCATACTTCTCAGTACTCACAAGTGTATCGTAATTCCAACAGCGAGGACACTTTTCACCTTCAGCTTTTTGCACCTCGACATTGATTTCAGGACCTTGGGTGGTTTCAAGCTGCGAAATGATAAAAAATTCTTTCAGCATTTGCTGCGAAAATTGGCTGAATAATTGAAATTGAGCTTCTGGCAACTGTAAGATCACTTTTGCTTCCAGGCTAGAGCCTATAGTTTTTGCGGTCCGAGCCTCCTCCAGCTTTTTGGAAACGTCAGATCGGATTACAAAAAGTTCAGCAAAGACTTCGCGAAGTTTTTTGTTCTCCCATTGGGCGTCAGGTTTTGGGTAGGACTCCAAAAAAACACTCTCCTTTTCGGCGCCAGGGAAATGCCCATAGGCCTCTTCACTCAGAAAGGATGTTAGAGGAGCCATTAATTTAATAAGATTGTCCGTCAAAAGATAAATCACTGTTTGGCAGGATCGTCTGTCTAGACCATCGGTTTTCCATGTGTACAAACGATCTTTAATTATATCTAAGTAATGATTAGAGAGATCGACGGTGAAGAAGTTATTTAAAGCATGATAGACTTTGTAAAACTCAAAATTATCATAATGGTCTTCAACCGCACTCATAAATTCAAACGAGCGATCCAGGATCCACTGATCCAATGGGGGCATTTGGTCATAGGAGACTTTGTCTTTACCAAAATCAAAGTCTCCAATGTTACCAAGTAGAAAGCGCATGGTGTTTCGCAAACGACGATAGGTTTCGGTCACTCTCTGAAAACCCTCTTGGCTGTAATTCATGTCTTGCCCGTAATCCTGGGAGGCCGCCCAAAGGCGCAGCAATTCGGCTCCTGATTTTTTAATGAGGTCTAAGGGATCGACAACATTACCAAGACTTTTAGACATTTTTCGACCCTTGCTGTCGTTCACAAAATTGTGAGTCAGCAGGGTTTTAAACGGGGCTTGTCCGTTGGAGGCGACAGAAGTCAATAAGCTGGTTTGAAACCACCCACGGTGCTGATCGCTGCCTTCAAGATACAAATCGGCGGGAAACTTAAGGCCTTTTCTCTTTTTCTGAACAGCGGCGTGGCATATTCCGGAATCAAACCACACATCCAAAATATCTCGACCTTTTTTAAAATCATTACTCTTGCACTCAGAACAGCTCATCCCGCTGGTCAGCTCTTCAATGGGCATGTCGTGATAGGCTTCAATACCACTGCCTTTTTCCATGGCGTCAGCGATTTTTTCCATAATGCCAACATCCACTAAGGGGTGATCACATTGCTTGCAATAAAGCACAGGCAAAGGAACGCCCCAGTTGCGTTGACGACTGATGCACCAGTCAGGACGATTTTCGATCATGGCGGTCAGTCGCTTCACACCCCATTCGGGAACAAACTTAATATTGTCTAATTCGGCCAAAGCTTTTTTGCGAATATTGTAGTTCTCGTCATCCATTGTGATGAACCACTGCGAGGTGTTTCTAAAAATAAGAGGTGTTTTGGTTCGCCAGCAGTGGGGGTAGGAGTGAGTGATATCTTTGCGTGCTATCAAATGACCAGACTCTTTGAGATCACTGATAATCATCTCATTGGCATCAAAAACCTTAACACCTTCGTATTTAGGAAACTCGTTGGTGAAGGCGCCGTTGGGTCCCACCGGACTTAGAATCTCCAGGTTGTACTTTAAGCCGACAATGTAGTCGTCTTGACCATGCCCGGGTGCTGTATGCACAACGCCACTTCCGGCTTCTAAGGTCACGTGGTCGCCAAGAATAAACAAAGAGTCGCGATCAATAAATGGATGTCGCGCCTTTTCGTACTCAAACTCTTCGCCTTTAAAAAACTGGGAAGGACTCTTTAAAGACAAGCCCGTGGCCTCTTCAAAAGAGTCTTTGATTTCTTTAGCGATTAGCAAGTGCTCGCTGCCGGCGTCAAAGAAACCATACTCAAATTGGGGGTGGAGGCAAACGGCCAAGTTGGCAGGAAGGGTCCATGGTGTTGTTGTCCAAATCACACAGGAGACAGGTTTATCGAACGAGCCAAACTTTTGGTTCGGTTGGTAATCAAATTTGACATACACTGAAGGAGAAGTATGATCTTGGTATTCGATTTCGGCTTCAGCTAGCGCCGTCTGCAAAGGAATGCACCAGTAAACGGGCTTTTGTCCCCGAACCACCACTCCGTTTTGGTAATTGCGGGAAAATTCTCGAACCTCTTCGGCTTCGTAATCCGGCGACAACGTCAGATAGGGATTGTCCCACTCTCCCAGGATCCCCAGGCGAATGAACTCTTGCTTTTGGGTTTCCACCCACTTGTTGGCTTCTTCCCGGCATAATAGACGAATCTCTTTATCTGTTTTCTCTCGAACCTTGGGACCTAATTTTTTTGTGATGTTGTGTTCAATGGGGAGTCCATGACAATCCCAGCCTGGGATATAGGGAGCCTGGTATCCGGCCATGTTTTTGTATTTAACTATGAAATCCTTAAGGCACTTATTAAGAGTGTGCCCCATGTGAATATGGCCATTGGCGTAAGGAGGGCCATCGGGCATGGTGAAGTTGGTTTGACCGTCATTCTTTTCGACCATCTTCGAGTAAATCGCGTTTTTATTCCAACCATCTATAATCTCTGGCTCACGTTGGTTGAGGTTAGCTTTCATGGCAAAGCTGGTGTTAGGTAGATTAATCGAATCTTTGATGGCTTGCTTGAAGTCCGACACTGTAAAACTCTCCTGATAATAATGATATAGGCTTTATCATGGGGGTGGTCAGGGTCAACGGATTCTAGGGAATTTGCGAGAATTTTTCATATCCCAAAGAAATCAGAAGTCGCAGGGTCTCTTCTCGTGATCCAAGATTGAATCGCATCTGGACCTCTTGGATTCTTGATTCCGTGGTGGGGTCCAACAACTTGCTAACCGTGGTGGATTTTTGGCGCGTATTGGTTTTGACCTCAAATGACGCTTTTTGTGCGGTTTCGGTCACCGTTTCCTCTGATGAGGTTTGCGTTGAAGGACGCACTGGATCTTCTTTCGGAGGCGGCGTTGGACGGGGAGTTGGAGGCACCACAGGTGTCTCCAGCATAGGAGGATCTGGCAGTCCGAGGGGAGTTTCAAGGGTGGCGGGGCTACCGCTAAACTGGTCTAGGCTCATGGCCAAATTTTTTAAGTCCGTGACAAATTTCTTTGAGCTAACCGGGTGGTCGTTGTCGTTCAAGCGTTGAGCGCGCCGAAACAGGCTGACCAGGCGTTCCGGAGTGTGGACACTGGCGCGGACAATATCAGGCTGGGTCTGCAGCCAATCAAAGGCCGCTTGCAGAGTGTCTCGGGTATAAGCTTCAGGTGGTAGGTCCGCTTTCATAAGGGAAAAAATAGTAGCCAGAGCTTTGTTAAGGAATCAATGAGAATTTAATAAAGCTTTGTTTTTGCATAAAAAAAGGGCAGAGTTGACTCAGTCCCTTTTGCTTGACAGCATCCTCATGTTTTTGGCCTCTGTGGCCCCAATTCTGTCGATAACAATCGTTCTAGATTTTTATTCGGAGCTGGTAAATTTAACAAAACGGGCTTTTTCCCGTTGTCCTGTGGGACGAGTCCGGGTAGGAACTGAGCTATGAAAGCACTTATATTACTTCTCTTTTTTTCGATGTCTTCTGCTCAAATGGTTGAAATTAAATTTCCTGAATTTTCTGAAAAGGTCAAAGAGCAAGGACGGGTCGAAAAAGCCAAAGCCAGTGAGCACTGCTCAACCTCCAATGTTGACGGGTCAACGGCAGAAGTGACTTGTGGGACAGAGAAACAAAATCCAGTGAAGCCTGTGAAGTTGGGTGAATTGGGTGATGACAATTCAAACTATGCCCAAGATCAAGTTCGCAAAAACGGTAGAACTAGATAACTACTCACTTTTGAAAATCAGCTCTGTGTCCTTGGCCTTGTCCTCGGGGACTCCCAGGTCGATAAGGTCGTCGCGTTTGTAAATTTCTTTGTGAACATTTTCAGGAAAATCGAATTCACGATTGGCGTAGTTTTTTGAAACTTTTCGCATATAATTTGTCCAAATCGGCAAGGCGCCCGAGGCTCCCGTCAATTTGTGGGGAGTACCGTCGTCATAACCGACCCAAACCACAGCCGAATGAAAAGGCGTGAACCCGGCAAACCAAGCATCCCGAGTGTCTGAGGTGGTTCCTGTTTTGCCGGCCGCAATATGGGTCAATCCCATTTTCCGACTGTAGGCTCCTGTTCCGGAAATCAGAGTTTCCTTCATCATGCCGATCAACACAGCGAAATCAGCGGGGTCGCCGGTTTGTTCACTGAAAGGTTCATGGGTGTAAAGAACGTCACCTCGCTGGTTGCTTACCAGTTTGACAATTTGCAGGTTTTGCTTAAGTCCAAGCTGTGAAAGAGTGTTGTAGATTCTTAAAACCTCCAGAGGCTTTAGTTCAAAGGCTCCTAAGGCCAGCGAGGGGTACTCTTTCAATCGAGACTCTACTCCCATACTGCGAGCGTTTTCTATGATATTCCCCAAACCCACTTCCATTGCTAAGCGGGCGGTGGGAACATTTTTTGATTCTTTGAGGGCATAAAATAAGGGGAGTGGCTCTGAAAAAGTTCCATCGTAATTGCGAGGTTCCCAAATTTGTCGATCGTATTCCAGCTTGAAGGGGCTGTTCTCGATACGAGTGACAGGCGTGTGAGGGGCTCCCATTTGATCGGGGTTTTGGATCGCAGTAAGATAAACCAAGGGTTTGAAAACCGATCCCACTTGCCGTTGGCTCTCAATGGCTCGGTTAAAAGGAGACGATTTAAAGCTCCGGCCGCCAACGATGGCCACCACCTCGCCTGTCAAAGGATTGCTCGCTAACAACGAAGACTGTAGGTCTTTTTTCTCATCGGATTTCAATTTTTTAATAAATGGAATGTTTTCTTCAAAGTACTTCAGTCCATTGGTCACCGACTCTTCGGCTAGCTGCTGAGCGACGGGATCCAGTGCCGTATAGACTTTCAATCCCGATCGGTCTTCGATGCCCAATTCTTTCAAGGATTGATTGACGGCATTGACATAGTACGGGGCCGATGCGGCTAAATTGGTTTTTACTTTCGTTGGTAGAGGAGCTTGGTCGGCGAGGTCAAACTCATCTTGACTGATTCGATCCTCTTCCAGCATTTTTGTTAAGACTCGATTTCGACGTTCTTTGGATTTCTCTGGGCTGCGAACGGGATTGTATTTTCCGGGATTGTTTACAATGGCGGCCAACAACGCGCATTGAGGAAGGTCCAATTGACCAATTTTTTGTTGAAAGTAATACTCGGAGGCCGCCCCATAACCCCGCACCTCAAAAACACCACTTTGCCCCAGGTAAATAATATTCAAGTAGGTTTCAAGGATGTCATCTTTTGACACTCGAAATTCGAAAATAAGGGAAATAATAATCTCCTTAATTTTTCGACTGATGGTTTTTTCTGGGCTTAAAAAGTAATTTTTAACCAATTGTTGGGTAATGGTGCTTCCGCCTTGCGCATAGCGAGCATTGCGAAGGTTTGCGATTAAGGCCCGAGTCAGTCCACGGACGGAGATGCCACTGTGTTCAAGAAATTGGGGATCTTCAATCGCTAAGACAGCGTCGAGACAGTAGCGAGGAATGTCGCCAAGGGTCACATAGCTTTGTTGAGTGGCTTTGTTACCCAAGTACTGGGCGAAAACCTCAGCTTCGGCTTGTGCATAAAGTGAGGGCAAAAGCTCCTCGCCTGCGAAAATACTGGTGATCTGATCAAGTTCATTCAAATTTATCAAATTCAATTTTTTCGAATAGCGAGATCGAAATAACAGGCAGGAAAAAACATCCTGTCCCCCTTTTACGATCTGCCCACATTGTATGCGATCGCCGACGCTATAATCCCCAACCTGTACTGAGGCCCCAAAGGGTCGGGAGCGATAGTCTTTCGCTTCAAAATATTGGGTCAGTGTTTTCAAGTTGCGAACTTGGCCGACATAAAATTTTGTGGGGCTGGAATAATACTGAGTGGGGGCTAAAAACCGTTTTTCCGCGATCAGTTTTTGAATTTTGTAGTCAGTGAAAGACACCACCAAGAGGGCTATGATGAAAAGCGTCAAAGTGGAAAGAGTGAAGAGCTTTAAACGTGTCAGTTTCATCGTACTTGACTTTAGGGGCAGTCCCACGTTTAGTCAAAGCCTATGAAAATGACCCAAAACCATATAGAGAGCCTGGTTCGCCGAGTTTTGCTTCCCTTGGAAAAAAGCAACATCATCTCTTTCAATAAATCCAAAGATGCCATTTTGGCCCGCGCAAAAGAAATCATCATTAAAGATTTCGATAAAGAAGCGGAATTGGAAAGAGAAGTGATGCGAATGCTCGACGATATTGAAAAAGAGCAAGGTGACAACTTCGAACGTCACCGTATGTTTAAAATGTTAAAGAAAAAAGTCGCTGAAGAGCGCGGGATCATTCTATGATGATTAGTGATGACAGGCAAAAGCACTTTGCCCATATCCTCATTGATGGCCTATGGGGTGATGAGTACATTGATTTTGATGAAGACGCTGAAGACCAAGTGATTCGTCAGACCAAGCGACTCATCAACGAATGGGTGCAAGAACAAGGGGATATTGACGAATCCGTTCGACAAAAACTCAACAGTCTTAAGCGTGACCTTCCCGAAGGTAGCTCTGAATGGAAAGTCATGTACAGCAAATATTACAATGAAGAAATGTCCCGTCGCGGACACAAGTAGGAACGCAATAATGATTAAGGAGGTTCCGGTGAGAGTTTTACTCACGATCATGGGTTTTATTTTACTCGCGCAAACCAGCTTTGCTGGTGACATCAAGTGGGAAGGAACCTACCGGTTCGAAGGATTAAAAGTTTTTAACCCTAGCCTAGGCGACTCCGGAAACAATAAAGCCTACATGCTTCACCATATGACTCTGCGACCTCAGTTTCAAGCTTACGACGGTTTAACGATTCATTCGCGTTTCGACATTTTTAACAATGCTGGCAACAACGCTTTTAACAATGATCAGTTGGGCTCAACCTTTGGACAGGGGCTTAACAACCCTCCGCCTGAGGGCAATGGGGTTGGAAACACGAACACCATTGGTGATCAGCAATCTTCAGGGATGATTAACGTCAATGAACTTTACGCCAATTGGGTCCACGAATTTGGCGTGTTAACGGTCGGACGTGCTCCTATGCACTTCGGATTGGGTATGCAGTTCAATGCCGGTTACGGTGTTTTTGATCACTGGTTGGAAAACCGTGATCTTGTGGCTTACAAAATCGTGATGGGTAACTTCAACATCATGCCCGTTCTAGCAAAAACCTATGAGGGGCTTTTAGACCAAGAAGATGATGTTAACGATTACATTTTACAAGTGAACTATGAAAACCCAGAAACTGAGTTGGCGGTGGGCTTCATTTACCAGGCTCGTCGCTCCACCTCGAATGCTAACTCCAATGACACCCCTTCGGCCATTCTCGGAAATGGCTCGACCTTGGTCGATAACTATGAAGTCAATTCTTACAATGTCTTTGTTTCTCAATGGGTTGACGCTGTTAAAATCGCCTTCGAGTTAGGCTTCATGGATGGCAACACCGGACTGTTCAAAAATGGTGCGGAAGTCTCCCATGACGCCTTTGGTGGCGTCATCGAGATGACTTACCATCCGGAAGGTTCCCACTGGGGATTCAATTTGGACATTGGATACGCTAGTGGTGATGACCCATCAACAGAATCCACATACGAGGGCTATATCTTTGATCAAAATTACGATGTGGCCTTCTTGTTGTTCAATCACCCCATGGGGACGCAAGACTTTTTTCGAACCACTTATTTGCGCAACACCTCCACTGGCGTGCCTTCGGCGTCAAACAGCTTTGATACTGAAGCCGTCAGCAACACACTTTATGCCTCTTTCGCGACCCACTACAAGTGGGCTCAAAAATATGATTTCGAGTCGCGTGTGACCTATGCACAACTCAATAAAGATCCTTTGAATTCTCAAGTGGACTCGAACGTCGGTCTTGAAGTAGACTTGAGTTTGAAATACGAACCTTTTAAAGGTTTTCAGTGGATTAATCGCGCCGGAGTGTTTTTACCTGGCGCTGCGTTTGAGGGAGGAACAGCCAATCTTCCAGTTAACAACGCTTTTGGATTTGAAACCAAAGCCGCCATCAGCTTTTGATAACACCCAAGTATTCATCTTTGATTTAGCGACTTAAGATTGCAACTTGAATTTTAATTGTTGGCGGAGCAGGGGCCCCGGTGGATTACCACCGGGGTTTTTTTATTCGGTTCGCCCTGGAACATGAAATTGGAAAAGGAGAGTCTTTGCAAACGCGGCCATCCTGGCCTCGCCAACCTAAAACGCGTCACGCGAGTCGGAGGTTTGCAAAGACTCTCCTTTTCAAATTTCATGTTCCAGCATCGATCCTAGAATAAACATTAAAAATTCCTTGCCCTGCGCATTAAGGTACGCCGTTCAGTTTGCACAGAACGGCGTACCTTAATGCGCAGCGTGGGTGGTGGTGGTGATTTTCTTGATGAGGTGGGGGGATCGGCGTAGGTTTTTTGGCATGAGTAAGAAAGTTTTTGAATTTCGGAAGGTGGAGCCTTGGCCTGGGGTCAGTGTCGAGGATTGGACGGATTGGAAGTGGCAGATGCGGTCTTCTTTGAAGTCGATGCAGGACTTTGCTCAGCATTTCGAATTAACCGAAAAAGAAGTTCGGGGGTTTTCTGGGCAGGTTAGCCAGTTTCGGGTTCAATCCACGCCTTTCTATACATCACTGGGGAAGGGGGGTGGTTTTGAAAACCCTGTTCGCCGAATCATTTTGCCACTGCAAGACGAGTTGGTTCCGGGTGCTCAGCAAATGTTGGACCCTTTAGGGGAAAACAAACAAAGCAATCGCGCCACCCAGCGCCTTGTTCATCGATACACCGATCGTGCTTTGTTTCTAGCGACCGACATGTGTGGCGTCTATTGTCGTTACTGCACTCGCAAGCATTTTACAGCCAGCGATCAAGTTATGGCGACGGAGAAACAATTGGCTGAGGCGGTGAATTATGTGCGTCAACATCCTGAAATCAAGGAGATCATTTTTTCTGGTGGTGATCCACTGACAATAGGCAATGGCCCTTTAGAAAAAATGTTGAAGGCCTTCTACGAAGTAGAGACCCTCGAGTTGATTCGTGTGGGCTCTCGAATTCCACTTGTGAATCCCTTTCGCATTGATGACGATTTGATTTCCATTTTTCAAAAATACAAACCCATATACTTTATGACTCACTTTAATCACCCCGATGAAGTCACCGAGGAAGCAGCGGTTGCCCTTGAAAGTCTTGTCGACCACGGTGTTCCGGTTTTTAATCAGATGGTCTTGTTAAATGGAATCAACAATCACCCGGCTCTCGTTTATGCCTTGTCACGACGTTTACTTTATTTGCGAGTCAAACCTCACTATATGTTTCAAGCCGATCCCTCAATGGGCACCGATCACTTGCGCACCTCCATTGAAGATTCCCTTGCGATACAAAAGAAACTCTGGGGCAACGCCTCCGGACTCGCAATGCCGACCTATATCGTTGATATTCCAGATGGTGGAGGTAAGGCGGCTTTAAATCCTAATTTTATCACCTCAATTGAGGGACAAAAATACTCATTTATGGGTTGGGACTGTGTTTCTGCAGACTATATCTCGCCACCAGAGGAAAAGATCAAAAGTGCTAAGGTGAAGCCTCAGTATCAAGAAGATTGGTTGTTTTGTTTGGGAAAGACTCTTTGAAGTAACCAAATAAGGTAGCCTCCTATATCCACTTGCCAAAATTTTTCAAAAAAATAGGGGGATTTTGCATCGTGGTGGTGATTGTTGTGCCACCCCTCTCCCCAGACCAAAAGGCCTAAAACCCAGCTGTTGCCGGCTCGTGAGCTTATTTCATGATCTTTGCTACCATGCAAATGAGCCAGGGTAACGATGCTAGATCCAGCATTCCATAGAATACAAGCGGGAGCTAAAAATGCGTAAACAATGGCGAATGGGTCAATCAGAGCAACTACAAGCGCATAGATCAAACAAATATAAAAATAGTATTTGTGCTGTAGGCGGTAAAAATTTTGACGAGAAAGATCGACAACGTATTTGACCTCAACTCGTTCAAACATTGATAACCATTGGCAATAGACGAAGCCTTTATGAAAAGGAGAGTGGGGGTCGTCTGGAGTGTCTGTGAATCGATGGTGTTTTCGATGAATCGAAACCCAAGATAAAGCACTGCCTGTCATTCCAATGGTCGCACAAAGAGTTCCAAAATATTCGATCCATTTTGGAGGGTTCCAAGCCCTATGGGACAGCAAGCGATGATAAGTCATCGTCATTCCGATACAGCCTGAAAAAAAATACACCCCAAAAGCGACTCCCCATTGATAAAGACTTCCAGTTAAAACTAGAAGTAGAAAGCCTAAGTGGGCTATCAATTGAGCTATAAAAAGGGACCTTGCCGTGAGCATGAAAAGATCTTATTAATTTCCAGCCAAATTTCAATGAATAACGTTTCTTGGGAAGAATTGCTAACTTTCAGATGAGAAATAGGAGATTAGCTTGTAGCCTTAAGTGTTGGTGCGGCGCGTTTATAGTGCACAGCATCAACTTTGGTGTCTGGAAATAATAAAACCAAACCATCCCAAGGGAAAAGCTCGACCATTTAAAAGTGGCTGCATTGGTAATTGATTTTGAATCAGCCGTTAAAAGGTAGTAGTTTATAGGAATGGTAAATGAGTCAGCTCCATGGAAGTCTAGAAGGCAACTACCGTTGATAAAGAAATTGCCCCTTAGTTTTGATGTCAAAGCTCTTCAGCAGAGCTTTAATGATTTTAGCGAAAGGCATAGTTGGGACAGTTTAGGAAGTGAGTACCTTAGCCTGTGTGAGACCCATACGCGGTTACCGAAGATGTTTTTCAAGAAAGAAGAAATTGATGCTGCCGACAGTTTGTGCGACATGAACTGGGACCAGGTCTCCTATCAGCAGCTTAGTTTAACAAAATGGTCCGAAGATTATTCCTTAGCCGATCGCTCTGAGAAAAGTCAGACCGTTTGGGATCATCGAATCGCTAAGGGTGAGCCTCGTGCTGACGAACGATGGTACAGAGAGCGTTATGGGGATCTTCCCGAATACTTACACCATGTCCTAGATCAATTGGGTGAAGGAAAAACCCACCGCGCTCGTTTTGCCAAGCTTCTTCCTGGGTGTCGAATTAAGCCTCACATTGATTATGATACCACTTACGGAATTCGCTTACACATTCCTGTGCAAACGAATGATCGCTGTTGGTTTGGGGGAGTTGGGCCAGACGGTTCTGAGGAAAAACACCATATGCCCGCAGATGGATCGGTGTGGTTTATAAACCCAGGCCTTAGACATTGGGCAAGTAATGAAGGTGAGACTGAACGGATTCACCTGATTGTCAGCGTCGACAGTCAGTCACTGATTAGCCAATTCTGACTGTTTAAGTTGTCGGTGAGACTTGTGTTATTTCATGAACGGGGAGCTGAACCCCTTTGAGTGGGATGTAAAAAAAGTGTTGATAGACCCCATTGAAAAGCAAAGGGCCGCCCGCATACCTAATATTTTTAATTTGAGGGGTTTCAAAACCTTCTGGAGAAAATTTCTTTTTTTCCATATTTTTTACGAAATAGTCTAAATTAGATCGGTGTGGGTAAATTGAAAAAAACACTCCATCTAAGTTTAATGAGTTGGTGGCGAGTAGCAGGTGCTTTTCTAGAAAGCCCCCTTTGCGAAAAAGAAGGGCTCGATGTTTTTTTCTGAATTTTTTTAGAGTGTAGTGATGCATTCCTATGCGCAGCCACCTCCCATAGAGGGCGGTTCCGGAAAGACTCACAATCGTATTGCCCTCTGCCGCACACTCAAAATTGAAAAAATCTGTTTTCTTCCATTTTTGATCACTGAATTTGTAAAGCTCTTCGATGTCCTTTTCCGGAAATTCTTTGAGTGCTTGGGTAAAATTCGGATATCCTCCAGCTATTTGTAGGTTGGTTGGTGGAGCTCCTAGTTCTTGGTAGATTGTTTCGCGAAAACTTTGAAGTTTTGGGTCGAAAGGATCAAGGAGTGATAAAAAATTCAAGTTTGAGAGAGACATGCCTTGCCTGATCCTAACTTGTTTAAGACACTAGGTAAAGAATGAGAAACGAAACTTCAAATTTGAGACTTAGAGAAATTTGCTTTACCCCCATAGCGGTGCCTCGTTGTGAAGTTCGTCCGGGAAAGACCATTGCGTTTTTAGACCAATTTGGGTTTTCAACGAAAATTTTAGAGAAATACCAGTCCCATCAATATGAGACAAAAGTCGGGACCGTGGGTGGCTGGAAGCAACAATTTTCTCTCCGGATGGTGGATATCGACGGGTATTATGACATCGGCGAAAATCCGGATGCTTTCGTCAATGGTCACTTTGATACATTTAAAGATGCTTTGAATCCTGACTTGCCTTGGAAGTGGAGAGGAGTTGCCAGGGAGAATTTCCCGGAGATTATTGACTTTGTTGAGTCGCAGTTGCCGTTTAGAAAGATTACCGATGTAGCCATCGCCAGGAGCGATGACAATTTGCACCCTCATCGGGATCAGTATTACCCCTCGATTTCGAAAACTCAGCGCATAAATTGGGAATATGAGCACCGGGAATTTGAGCCACTGCAATACAGAATATGTTTAGATGGAACTATCTCGGGTAGTACGTTTGTGACAAATGACTACAGTGTCTCATCAAAAAAAGTTTTTTTGAATATGCCACCAGATACAAACACTTTTTCGCTGGGGGCCACCAACAGTTTCCATGGTTCAACAATAGGAAACAAAAAAACCCTTGTTTGTGTCTTTGGTTTTTTGGACCTTGAGCGACAAAAAAGCCTAATAGAGCAAAGTATTAAAATGTATTCAGATTATGTTGTGAGCTTATCAGACCTATGAAAATGACTTTCTATTCCCAGCCGAACAAGCTCTTTTAAGTCAAACATGGGATTCGTAAGGCGAATCCACTCTTCTCGGGCTTCATGGGTGGCAAAGTAAGCATTCCAGTGTGCCGTTTGATTATCGAAATTAGCATCGGAATGAAGCAGTAGGTTTTTGTTTCGAAAACTTTCCATCAACTGGTCCATCGCCTCAACATCTAGGAATCTAAGTTTTAGAGATTCAAAGTCGGACTGACTCATCGTCGATGGTAGTTTTGTCGATGTCATTAAAGCAAAATTTGCACTGGGCTTGATGAACCAGTCCGCGCCTAAGAAGCCCATAACAATTCCAGCCGTTTTTTTAAAAAAAATCCTTCGTTTCATTTTGAAACACCTTTTGTCAAAATCTTTATCTGCTTTAATTGTAGTCTGAGATTGGAGCACGGTAAAGATCTTATTTGTTTTATTGCTAATTTGTCCGTCAGTTTTCAACCTTTCCTAAAATGAGACTTTTTATGTTGTATTCAAGTTGATTTTTTCTGTTGGCTTGACAAAAGCCAATCACAGGCCGACTTCAGAGAAATGAGTGATCGCTCTACTTACAAAGATGGTTTTTCTAGTATTCTTGGAAATTGTTTTTACAAACCTTTTAAAGTTGACTTGAGCCTCGGCAATATTCGCGCTTTTATTGCCGATCTTAGATAATTCCAGAGCGATGGCTAGGTACTGTCCCTTAATATTGTTGTCATTGATTATTTTTTTAAACCTTTTTGAGTGAACTTTAACACCATCTAGATCTTTTAATCGCAAGGCTTCCAAAAACAACTCAAGAGAAGCAAAGATATCACCAAAATTGAAGTGTTTACTATTTCTTAGATTTTGATCGACCTTTAAGTAATCTTCTCTGGAATTTACTTCCGAATTCAGTCGGTCACTTTGTATGGAATAAATCCGTACAAAATTTTCCAATCCAGGTTTTCCATCAAGTTGACTTACTAGAGTTTTTACCTTGCCAATGGACTCTTTTGAGAGGACCTTGTTTTTTCCCAAATAGGCCAATTCCGCTACCTGAAGGAGTCGAAAAATTTTATCCATAACAGTCTCTTTTGGAAAAGTTTTTAACTGACTTAGTGTCTTTCTAGCGTCTTCAAAGCGGCCTTGGTTTTTCAAAAGGCGAGCTTTCGCCAGCTGTATTGAATTTAAGGCAACAAGATTGAGGGAGTGCGGCACTACCTTTCCTTCGACCTGAGCCAGCAGTTTTTTCGCTTCTTCATAGAACGCAAAATCAGAAAAACGATCGAGAATTAAAAAATCTTTGATGAAAAACTGAGAACCATCAAGACCAACTATGCATTTGCTGAGACCATCGAAATCTTCGGAGGTTAGGTTTAGACCAAGTTCGTTGTTATAGCCGTTTATAATCTTTAGGATTATAAGGCGGTCTACATTTTCGCAGGAGATTTCTTTTTTTCTAAACTCAAAAGTTAAACGTTTTGAGATGTAAAGGTTGACTAGCTCATATGAGCCCTCTTGCGCTTTTTTCTCCATTTGTGAAATAAAAAAATCAATCCCAAAGGCTAGGTTTGGGTTGAATATTAAAAATATTACAACTATTGAAGCGAAGAACACACGAATCATGAGGGAGTGTTTTCCGGTTCTGAAAGTTTCAATAAGTAAGGACTCATAAAGAAAATGATAACTAACCAAAGTAGATCTGGGAACAATATTTTCAGGGTCAAAAAGGTGAATACATGAAAGGTTGTTAGCAGTAAACCGTGAATCATTGAAAATCTCGGTATTGCCAAAAGAAAAATTTGGCCGATTTGAAGTATAGTGCCTGCTATAAACGTCATATAGAGTATGCTGGGCCAATTCAAGAGCCACTCTCCAATGGGGTGAATGCTATAGCCTTTGACAATCCGACCCAGTAATTGTTGGCCTAACGTGTCAGGGTGCGTCAGTCCGCCGAGAAAGACTTTGTGTAAACCGGAAAAAAAGTAAGGAAGGCAAATTGCGGCTCTTGCTAACTGCAGGATCCTTTTTTCGGCTCCCCTCTTTTTAAGTTCATCGAAGCCGACAGTCCCAAGCACAATAGATGTCCACAACCAAGGGTGGTACCCAATATCTTCCCTTCCGTCTGATAGATGGGCAGCTAGGTTAACAAAGATAGAAATTGCAAATCCAATTCGAAAAGTCTGTGAGTAGGGATTGTGAGCGCATAAAAGAGCAAAAATTGGCTGTAAGCTAAGTGATAGAGCTATCAGAGGCGCCAAGTTCAGTTCAAGTACGGCTTCGATCAACCATACAGGTTGATCCCATTCAGAGCCAATGTACCTCCAGCTCCAGTGGTAAAGAATTTCACGACAGCTGACGTAAAAACTGAAAAGGTAGAATATGCGAATAACTAAAAAAGAAGGCTGAGAATTAGTCATTGGGGTGAGCCTTCCGATGACCTATTGCATTCAAAAATGTTCGAGGCCACGGAATTTGTCTTTTGCGCGCGGAAAATTTTTTCTTTGATTCCGAGAGAGTAGTTCTCTACAAGAAGTCGTATTTTTAATGGTCCTCTGTTTGTTTGCGCAATTTGACATATCTCAAGTGCAAGTCGGTCATCCAAGTCGGCCATAAAAAAATTTGAATTTTTAAAAGCTTTGTCGACAATCTGTTCGACAAAATCATATCTGTTGAAATTATGGGGCATCCAGTTGCGAGCTGAGACGGGTTTAGAAAAATTAACATTATTTGACTGAAGAACCTCAAAAGTGTAATGGCGCTCTATCGGTAGAGGCTTTGCGAACAATTCCCAATTAAAAAATGGATAAGCCATTTTGGGCCAACCAAGAAAGGCAAACCCTATTAGATGGACGGACTGAACGATGGCAATGATCGCTATTGAAAAATATCTAGTAAAATCAAATTTCACAAGGTACCTATAGGTTGGAATAAACTCCAAGATCGGATATATTCGGATAACTCTTCGATGTTCATCTCTTTGACCTTCCGCCATTCAAAAAGGTTATGAAGTTTGTATTTCGATTCTCTATGCCTTCGTCGATGTTTTATGTGGAAACATGGGCCATCCAGCCTTCTTATCTTGCAGTTGAGTTTTCTTAGCCTTTCGTATCTTTCGTGGTCTTCGAACCCCCAATCTAAAAAAAACGGATTTTCGCCACCGGCCGCAAGATATTTTTCAACATCGACTCCATAAATTAAACCACGATTAAAAAAAACTTCCTTATCAATGAAATGAGTGAACTCTAATGGGCGTATAAATTTTTCCAAAACTTGATCCATCGAGTAGTTTGAAAGCCAATCCTGTTTTTCATTTTTTGGAAGGTCTGCATAGTTTAGAAAACTCTCGCTGTCTACTTCATGGCTAGAATTATAAGGGAGGACTAAGGTCAAATCTTCAGATTCAAATTTCTCCAAAGCCAGTTTAATTTGATTGTGGTCGATGATGGTGTCAGCATCACAGATAAATGCAGTTTTTGACTTAACTTTCGACAGGGCCAGGTTAATGGCCTGTGTTCTTAGGTATACATCCTGAATGCCATCAATAAGATAGTATTCTCCGATAAAGTTTGGACTATTAAAGAATTTGTCTGAGGTATTTTTTGAACGTTGTTCGACGACTACAAAATTAAAACCAAATCTTTTAAGGTAATCGAAGCTTTTCTTGAAATTTCTCAAGTATTCCATATTGTCTAAATAGAGTGTGTATATTAAAGTTGTCTGTAATGGAAAAGAATGATCTTCAAAACCCATATATTGCTCTTTTAAACCTTCCGGCTGATCAAATTGCTATTATGGTTGCAGAGCTCACCTTCATTTTCAACAATATTCATACGTTTTCGCCAGTCCCCCTTGGCGACCATGGGTACTTTTTAGATATTGAAAGATTCGAAAGGCAACCTTTGATCTATCGTTTTTATCGAAGTCACTTGAGTGTCCTTGGTGCAGGGATTCATTTTTGGTTTTCTGATGCTGCAATTCCAGAATTTATGATCCACAGAGATCTTCCAGGCGAATCCGCATTGAAGAGCAGTCTCATATTCGGTCTAATTAATTGTGATGGTAACAGCGTAACCAGGTTTTACTCGGGAGGATCTGAGGGGATCGTTGATACGGCCTCTGGGATTATTGTACCTAGTCAGAAAGACTCTCTGGTTTTAGAGTATGAGGCGATCATTGAAACTGGCAAGGCTTATATCTTTAACAATGAATTTTGGCATGGTATGGAGAACTCTTCAAAGCAAACTCGTGTGGTGGCTAGTTGGTGGGCGAATTTTGATTGTGATTTCGATACTCTGCAGGCCCACTTTTCATAAGTTTTGTCTCTGAGGAGAAAACCTCTGTTTCCAAATAAATGAATCAAGAGCATAGTGGCAAAATAAGTGAGCCCAGCCAAGTCCAATCAGGAAATGTTTTTCTTCGACAAGCTCCCTGAGGGCGTCGAAAGATTTAAACCAAGTCAAGCTGAGCATCACTATGAAAAAAAGAAAACTCGAATAATACCCAAGTGTTTTCTGGTTTTTGGAAAGACATAGATCTTCTTCGATACAATAGGCGATGTAGAAACCGCCGTGAATCAGAACGAGACAGGTCCAAAAGAAAAAAGAGTTTTGTAGTAGGACAATGCCTCCGTACATCCAAACCCACGTTAGAGCTAGCAGAGAGTATTTCCCAAGATTCAGTTTTTCTTTATAGAGCAGAGAAGAAAAAAATAGCACGACAAAAACTAATGTGGCGATCCCGAATACAATGTGGAAGAAGTCAACGAACCAAATTGGGAAGCGAAAGATCATGTCACCTTGATGGTAATACTTCTGTGCAAAGGGGGTCTTGTCAGAAATCCAGTAGGTCACGGGAAACCAAAAGAAAATAAAAATGAGACACCAGCCAGTAATTCTCTCTGTTTGGGACTCTCTCAGCTTTCTGCTAGTTACGAATACAAGTCCTTTTTGTTGAGCGTAAATATGGTAGATCGCATAAAAGGCGAGTGCCTGAATAAAAAAGTTGTACGAAAAAAAAATAGCTAACGAAGGTAAAACAAAAAAAGTTGTAATAAGAACTAGCACTTTCGAAAGAGACAGGGAGGTGCTCTGTAGTCTGTTTTTGACAGGCAATATTGTGGCGAAGATATGAGATACATCAGCGATAACCCAAATTAGATAGTAGTGGACCAGGTTCCAGGAGGATTTTTTCTCAATATTGGATAACATAAGTGCAAGAGCCACTGCGATGGCTCCCCAACCAAAAAGGGTGTCAAATTTTTTTGAAACAAGCCAGCCTCTTTCATTTTTTTCGAATGTTTTCAAAATTTAGGATTCTTCGTCTTCAGAAACACATCGATGACCCAGGCTGTAAAATCAAAGCGGTTGAAGCGATACTGACTAGGATTCTCATGGTGATAGGCATGCCACCCTTCACCAAATGTCAAAAGTTCAGTGGTCAGGCTGTTTTTTACTGTTCCACTTGAATGTGGTAAAATGGCAATGACATAGCCTGAGCATAAGCATAGAAAATTAGGAACGGCGTAAACAAACACCAGTGCCCAAGGACTGATTAGTAACAGAAGCAGAAATAGAAAAGTATGGTATCTAAAATAATTCCGATGCCACCAGAGAAGGTCTTTTCTAAACAGTAAATCTTTAATCATCGATCTTGGAATATTTGCTCCCCATATTCCAAATAGAATGTGAAAAATTCCATTAGCCGTCGGCGAGTGTAAATCCATTGGGGAATCCGAGTACTTATGGTGCCACCTGTGGTGCCCGGTCCACCCGAGAACACTACCAACTCCAATATGGTGAGCAAGCCAAGTTAGGGTATTTCTTTTCCATGGAGTCATCTCGAAAGCTTGGTGCCCGTAATATCGGTGAAGCGTGGCGTTTCCGACAAACACTTCCAAAAGAAAGTAGGCAAGTAGGCTAACTATAAGACTGTAAGGGCCGAAATGAGCAATCCCCAAAATTGAGGTAAGTAAAAAAAGAAATTGAAGTATTCTTATCTTGTATTTATTCAATTAAAACCTTGGGTCAGTGGATGCTGCTTTTCAACGTTTAATATAGCGAACCAATGGGATGATTTAAAGTCTGTGGATAGGGTATGGTACATAGCAACAAAGCTTAGGGCGCCAATGGGATTGAGGTGCGTAACACCCTTTGCGTTGCGTCGCGTCTCCGACTTAAGCGACAGCAAAGCCTTTTCGCTTCTCGATAAAGCGGCCAAAGGGGGAGTGGCGATCTTTTAACACGGTGATTTCTTCCATAAAATGAGAGTTTACAGAGGCTTTTTTAAAGTTTTTGAAGAGTTCAATGGAGTCGTCACTTTCTCCCCAGCCGACTTCATTCATTGTTAGGAAATACATTTTAAAAGCGCAGTCAAAATTTCGCTCCTCTGCAAACTGCTTTCCCAGGCGCCGAAGAAAACCGGAATGATGACCAACGGAGGCCCATGACAGCCAGCGCACCGGTAGTAATTTTAAAAAGTCCCTATTGCGCTTATTTAGTCGGTAGACATCGGGGAAGGCGTGCATGCGAAACTTGTTAAGAACCTTATTCACCTTGGGGTTGGTTGAGCTGCGGCGAACCTCTTTTGCAAGTTCACTGAATGCATACATATTTGTTGGAGAAAAATACAACCATTCGGCCAAGACTTTAATTCGATCGTACTGCGACAAATTGTTTTTGGATTTCTTTAAAAATTCGAGCTCATAGGGGTAGGTATAATAGTTCGGCAAAGGCCGTATCTTATTGTGAATAAAGGCCAATACACCACCAGTGATAAACCCGCCAAATTGAGCAATATGGGCGACATCATGAAAAGGCATAAAGAAATCGACAGTGAGGGTCAAAAATAAAAACAAAATCGAATAAAGATAGACGGGGATAAAGTATGATTTTGATTTAATAAAAAAGAAGGAAGCAAAAACCTTGGCTTGGTTTTTCCAAAAATAAACGGCGAGAGCTCCAGCCACTCCACAGACTCCTGCCGATGAACCAATCACATAGAAAATGGTTGGGTCCAATATGGCTTGCAGCATTATCCCCGAAAATCCAGATACAACATAAGTGCTGATAAATAGAAATGCCCCTCCTCGCTCCTCTACCGGATAGGCTAGGAAAAGTAAAATAACGAGGTTACAGACCAGATGCAGCCAATTGGAATGTACAAACAGACTACGCAAACCAGCCAGCCAGTGGACATTCTGTCCAGCAAGAAGATTTTTCTTTTTAGCAAAGCTTTGTTTGTCATTCTCGGCTCTGGTCTGCAATCGAAAGAGCAAAGGATTTTCAGTTTGAAGTTTTTGACTTTGCAGCTCATCTGATATGAAGCCGACTAAGTGGGCGAGGTGAGTGGCATTGGTTCCCTGGTCAAAAATAAAATGGATAGACCCAGGAACCAGGTAGTACCTTATGGGAATTTCTTCCAAGCCGACACAAAAGGAGAGGGCTTGTTCCTGTGCGCATTTTTTTTTGACATGGATCTTTGCCTGCCGTGCATACTCGAGTCTTGATGGGGCCTTCCAAAAAACCAGGTTCCCTTGTTTGACATCATCAAAGTGAATGAGTGAAATAAAACCGGTCATCACAACGATGATGACGGTGGCAATAGGCAGGCGCCTGGTTTTTGAGACTAATCCTTGGGGTAACAAGACCATACAACTGTATCGGTCCTGCAAGGAATCCACTGAATATTAAAACGACAGGAGTTAGACCTTAGTTTAGCTCTAAGTTTGCATATTGAGATAGAAACTTCTTAAGGGTTCGGTCATCAAAAAGAACGCTTATTTTTTCTTTGCTGCCTTGACCTTCGACCTTGTGGATGACGCCACTACCAAAGTGAGGGTGATAGACACGTAGGCCTTGTCGGTAAGGCGATCCATTGCCCGCATCACCATTTTCATAATCGGGAAAGGGATCACTGGAAAAAGTGGCCTCTTTGGATGCGCTGGAATAAGTATCGTAAAAACGAGGTCGATTTTTTGAAATTCTATTTTTCAAAAAGTTCTCAGGGATTTCACTTATAAAGCGACTAGGTGATTGGTACTGATTTTGCCCCCAAACTTTTCTTTGCTTAGCATAGGAAAGAAAAAGCTTCTGTTCGGCCCGAGTCATACCTACGTAAAATAGGCGTCTTTCTTCCTCAAGCTCCAAATCGCCGGCACCGCTAAGGTCGCTTGAGGCCATATGGGGAAACAGTCCCTCTTCCAAGCCAGCGACAAAAACAGTCGGAAACTCTAAGCCTTTGGCAATATGCAAAGTCATCAAAGTGACTGAGCTCGCATTGTCTTCTTTTGTTTCGGCTTCTGACACCAAGGCCATGTGATGTAAAAACTGAGTGATATGAGGTTCCTCTGGGTGCAGCTCTAGATAGCGAGCAATGGCGTTGCCAAACTCTTCTAAGTTCTGAATGCGACTATTTGCTTCGACGGTGCCGTCTTTTTCAAGGCTCGGGAGGTACTGGCTTATTTTTAAAAGGTCTTGATAAAAGTCATTTAAGTCTTTTTCTAAACAGCTTTCTCTTAGTTGAGTTAAAATATCCAAAAACCCCTGCAACTTGGTTTTGGTGCGAGCCGTAAGTTGTTTTGAATCCAAAATGTGGATTGCAGCTTCCAGTAAAGACAATCCCATTTGTTGGGCGAGGGCCTCGATCTTGTCGATGGTGGTTTTTCCCAGGCCGCGAGAGGGAGTGTTGATAACCCTGCGGAAAGACACATCGTCTTTCGGATTCACCACGAGGCGCATATAACCATTAATATCTTTGATCTCTTTGCGGTCGTAAAACTTGAGGCCGCCAAATATTTTGTAGGGGATATCAAAGCTTCGTAATTTTTCTTCAAGAACTCGCGATTGGGCATTGGTTCTGTAAAAAATGGCGATATCAGAATAGGTCGTTGAAGTCTGTTCAATAACTTTTTGAATATTAAAAGTGATCGCTAAGGCTTCGTCGTACTCAGAAGGGCTTTCAAGAATTTCAATCAAATCTCCGTCGGGATTTTCTGTAAAAAGTGTTTTTCCTTTTCTTTGTGAATTATTGGAAATCACGGCGCTGGCCGCACCAATGATATTTTTAGTCGATCGATAGTTTTGTTCCAACTTAATTACCCGAGCATTGGGAAAATCTTTATCAAAGTTTAGAATATTGAAAATGTTAGCTCCACGCCATGAATAGATCGATTGATCTTCGTCCCCGACAGCACAAACATTACTTTTGTTGCCACTGAGACTCTTAAGGATTTCGTACTGAATAAGGTTGGTATCTTGGTACTCATCGACCAAAATATATTCAAATTGGTTTTGCATCATCGTAGTGACTTCTGGAAACTTTTTGAGGAGCCAGTAAGTTTTCAATAAAAGGTCAGCAAAATCGACAGCGTTGAGTCGATTCAATTCCTTTTCATAGATCTCATAGACATTGCGAGCGACTGGTGACCAGGCATAAGTTTCCGGTTCTTTTTGTGCTTCCAGATCTGATTTAAAAGAGCCAATTTGACGAGCGATTTTTCGGGCGTTAGCCGCGCTATTGTCATATTTCAAATTTTTTAAGATACTTTTCACCAAGGATGTCTGATCGGTGGTATCGAAAATTGTAAAGTCCGTGGTGTAGCCGAGCTTTGGGGCGTGAGTTCGCAGAACTCGATTGCCAAACGAGTGGAAGGTGGTCACCCAGGACTCCCGCAAGTTGAAGTCAGGAACAAGCTCCGAAATCCGGTGTTTCATTTCTCCGGCGGCTTTATTGGTGAAAGTGACGGCCAGAAACGACAGGGGGTTAAAGTGCCCTTCCGAGATTCCATAGGCCATCTTGTGAGTAAGCATCCGGGTTTTACCCGAGCCCGCACCAGCTAAGACAAGCAAAGGGTGGTCAAAATCCGCCACAGCCTCTTGCTGCTGTTCATTGAGGCCATTGAAAAACTTACCTGTTCGCATAGCCTAAGGGTCTAATATATTTTGCTGGGACTGTCCACTAAGCTGTGAACGTTAAAGAAAGTTTATTTTTGCAGGCGCTCGATTTTTTGCACAAAAGTATTTTTTACGACCGACTGTCTTTTCAGCTCGCTTTCATACTTCATTGCTTGTTTGCGCGTCTTAAAGCTGCCGATGCTGACCCGGTACCACAGTTTACCACCGATCATGGCTTTGACTGGAAAAGCCGGGAATCCTTTATCAATCAACTTTTGTGAGTGCCTTTCGGCATCCTCTAGTGTCTTGTAGGCTGCTACTTGCACGGTGTAGTCAATGGCTGTTGGCTTAGGGGTGGAGGGTTGGGGGATCAGACTTGAAACGTTTCGTTCTGCCTTTGCTGTCGAGGCCTCGCGTCCTTTGGGTTCTTCGTCGTCACCCTCTTCGCCATCATCGTCCTCTTCTTCCTCTTCTTCGCTTGCGACCGAGCGCTTGCCTTCGTCTTTTTTGTCATTCGATGCCTTCACTTCGGATTCCATTTTATCGAGAGCCGAGGTTTCCTCAGGCGTGTCCACTTTGACTTCAGGTTGCGTGGCTTCAGCCTCTTCGAGGGCGCGCTTGGTGAGAAGCTCCACTTCCTTTTGAGTCATCTCATCACCGAGAGGTTCAGTGTCTTCGTTGGCGGCCTTGACGTGATCGTCTTTGTGAATGTAGCGAACTTGGTATTCTCGATCAGACCAGCCTTTGCCGGAAATCACACCAATGCTGAATGAAAGTAAACATACAAAAACGACGAGCAAGGAAGTTAAAGCAACGTTGAGTTTCGACTCTTTCCCTTTTCTTTTCATTTGGCTCCCCTAAAAGAACGACAGACCAGCTTCCATATTATGCGCGCGAGACATTATGCGTCAAGTCTGTAACCATGGTCTAGTGGGCTCTTCATCAAAAAGCCTACATCTTTCCGGACCTGGCCGGATAGCCGTATCGAGTCAAAAGCCTGACGGCCGAGTCAGAGACCGATCATCCTTGGACCCTCCCTTGGTGCAGTCCTTTTTTTGCCACATCGGCCTAAGGCCACAAGGAGAATTTTCCTAGGTCCGAAGTCCTGTTGGCATTTGAGTTGCTTATATAAAGATTGAATTTCTATTGATGGGAGGAATTGTGGCTGACAATACGGCAGAAAAAATTGAGGAAACCCCAGCCGGGCCAGACAAAAGTAAGAAATCAAAAAGTTCGCCATTGCTCCTTGGGTTGATCTTTATCAACACCCTAGTGATTGTCGGCGTCGGTTACTTTCTTTATGTGGAGAAAAAACGATCTTTGGAAGTTCCCAGTATGGAACCCATTGAACAGGGAGCCTCCTTGGATCAAAAAGAAGGAACTCTGGAGGCCACCTCCGGATACTCTGTTCCATTGGACTACTTTCTAGTCAACCTGGCGGAAGATCAGGGACAGAAGCTGTTTAAAGTTCAAATGGAATTTGATGTGGACAGTGTTGAAGTCCAAGAAGAGATCAACAAACGCATGCCTCAGGTTCGCGACATCATCATTATATTATTGTCCAGCAAAACCTATAGCCAGATCTCAACACCCAAAGGCAAAGAAAATCTCAAAGAGGAAATTCGGGACACAGTGAATTCTTTTTTAACTAAAGGCAAGATTAACAAGGTCTTGTTTACGCAATTTATCAACAGTTAAGGGACGAAATATGAATCAGGTTCTTTCACAGAGTGAAGTGGATGCCCTACTGGCGGCGGTTTCCGAAGGGGAAATCGAAACCAACGAATCCGGAGGGAAAAGCGGTCCAAAAGATGATCGAGTTGTGGTGGTCTATGATCTGACTAGCCAAGATCGAATCATTCGAGGACGCCTTCCTCAGTTGGATGTCATTTATGAAAAGTTCATGCGTTCGTTTCGAGTTTCACTGTCAAGCGCGTTACGAAAAATTGCATCGCTAAACCACGCGAGTACTGATTTCTTGAAGTTTGGAGAGTTCATCAACACTTTGCCTATGCCTACTTGTATGAGTGTGCTCCGTTTTTCTACACTTCGAGGTTCAGCATTGTTTGTTATCGAAAGTAAGTTGGCTTACGCCTTAGTGGATTCATTTTTTGGTGGTGATGATCGTCCCTATTCTAAAGTCGAAGGTAAAGACTTCACTCCTATTGAAATATCAATTGTGCGTAAAGTCGTGGATTTGGCTATTGAAGACTTGGAAGCCGCTTGGGAATCGATTCATCCCATTGAATGCTCTTTTGTTCGAACAGAAGTGAATCCTCAGTTTGTTGGGATTGTGCCTCCGACGGATGTTGTAATTGCATCGGCTTTTGATGTCGAACTTGAAAACGCCAATGGAACGATAACCTTGGTGATTCCTTATTCGACGATCGAGCCTATAAAACAAAAACTGTCGACAGGGTTTCAGGTTGAATCAGATCAGACAGACAAAAAGCTTTGGACTTCCATTATTAGAGATCAACTTTTAGATACAGAGTTAGACTTAAAAGTGAATCTTGGTCACAGTGAGATTTCTTTAAAAGAACTCATGTCTCTAAGAGAAGGTGATGTGATTCCATTGGATCAAGACGCTAATGGAGAGTTCGATATTCTTGTGCAAGAAGTTAAAAAATACAAAGGATTGTATGGGGTCTATCATGGCTCTGTTGCCATGCAAATAACAAAACCAATTATTAAGGAGACAGATAATGGGTGATGAAGCAGAAAATTTAGCAGACCTTCTGAGCGCAGAAGTTCCAGAGTTAGAAAGTGTACCGCAGCATCAGAGTGCTGGTGGAGGAGATAATCTAGATCTTATTTTAGACATTCCCTTGCGTGTGACTGTCGAACTTGGGCGTTCGCGTATGGTTGTGAGTGAACTACTCAATCTAGGTCAGGGGAGTGTTATCGAGCTGAATAAATTGGCTGGTGAGCCAATGGAAATTCTAGTGAACGACAAATTAGTGGCCCGTGGCGAAGCTGTTGTTGTGAACGAAAAATTTGGTGTGCGTCTGACTGACATTATTTCGCCAAAAGAACGAGTCGAGCAGCTTAAGTAATAGGGGATACCATGCGACTGATCATAATAAGTTTATTTATTTTTTCAAGTTTTCCCAGTTGGGCTGCAGACTCCAATTTGGTTGACGTTGATAAGAGCTCAAAACTTTCCGACTACTTTAAAAAAATAAATAAGAAAGTCAGCGACGATAGCGAAGACAAGCCTCTGGCGGCCATTGAAAACAGTGAAAAGCCAGAGAAGAAGTCGGTTTCTGAAGAGGAAATTCTATTGAAAGAAGCCACTCGGTCGAGTCAAAAATCATCGACTCTGTCTCCGATGAAAAAGATGATTATGGCTTTAGTGAGCTTACTTTTCATGGTTGGGATCCTATTTGTGTCAGTGCAAAAGTTTGGTAAAAAGAAAGGCTATACAACGATCGCTCAAAATATAAAGATTTTGACGCAAAAATCGATTGGTCCGAAAAAGAACTTGATGTTGATTCGGGTCGCAGGTGAAACCATTCTCTTGGGTGTCACCGATCAAAACATTAATCATATTAAAACCCTATCTTTGATGGAAGATGAAATTCCAGATTACACAGAGCCTAAATTTTCCAGTCAACTCAAGCAAAAAATCAACAAGGCCAACGAAGAGCCCTCAATTTTAGAACAAGAGCATGAAGAAGTTGATGGCTTCTCGATCTCTAGTTTGTCTGACGTGAAAAATGCTGTCTCAAGGTACTCGGTCTAATGAAACGCTGGCCTTTTCTTCTTACTTTAATCTTTCTATTTCCTTGGGATGTTTTTGCCCAAGTCACCGTTCCCAACGTTTCTCTTGGACTAAAGTCAACGGATGACCCCAAAGAGATTGTGGACAGCATTAAGATCATATTGATGTTGACGGTTCTGACTTTAGCTCCAGCCATTCTTATCTTAATGACCTGTTTTACTCGTATTATAGTGATCTTCTCATTTTTAAGGCAGGCTCTTGGAACTCAGCAGATGCCGCCAAACCAACTGTTGGTAGGACTGTCGTTATTTTTGACTTTCTTCATTATGCGTCCTGCTTTTAATGAAATTAATACGGAATCCCTTCGGCCTTTTCTTGATGGTCAAATCAGTCAAGAAGTTGCGATGGAGACGGGTTTACTGCCCTTACGAAAGTTTATGTTCAAGCAGACAAGGCCAGAAGACTTGCAGCTCTTTTTATCTCTATCTGGTGAAGAAACAGCTAAAACAAGAGCCGACGTGAGTACGATGGTTCTGATCCCATCTTTTGTTATCTCCGAATTAAAGACAGCCTTTCAGATTGGGTTTATAATTTACTTGCCCTTTTTGATTATCGACATGGTGATTGCTTCTGTGTTGATGGCAATGGGGATGATGATGTTGCCGCCAGTGGTAATCTCTCTTCCATTTAAAATCATGCTTTTTGTAATTGTCGATGGTTGGAGCCTAATTGTGGGCTCTATGGTGAAAAGCTTTGGGTGATGTATGAATGAGGATTTAGTAATTTCATTGGGCGGTGACGCTCTTAGAACAACAGCACTGTTGGCTTCCCCCCTTTTGATTGGCGCCCTAGTGACGGGTCTGATTGTCTCAATCTTTCAAGCGATCACTCAGATTAATGAAGCCACGCTAACTTTTATCCCAAAGATGATCATTGTCGCCCTCGTCCTGATTTTTGCTGGGCCATGGATGATTGATGTTATGAAGTCTTACACTTTGGAACTGTATGAAAATGTTCATACCTATGTGAGGGAATAGTGAATTTACTGCAGATTGACCAATTCCAGATTATAGCTTTTGTGTTGGTGTTTTTCCGATGCTTAGGTTTCTTTCTGTCTTGGCCTCTATTTAGCGGCAGTCAGGTTCCGGCTCCCTTGAAAGCATTAATCTCTTTATTGATGGCGATGATTTGCTTTGCAATTATTGAGCCGGCGACTTACCCCAGCGTAGTCCAATATCAAACTTTAATTGCATTGGGGATTAAAGAGCTGATTGTTGGATTTGCCATGGGATTCTTATGCACTTTGATCTTTCATACAGTTTCCATAGCCGGTGAGTTAATATCGATGGCAATGGGTCTTTCAGCAGCCCAAATCTTCAACCCTTCTATGAATATGCAACAATCCTCAGTAAATCAACTCTACTTTTTTATAGCGGCATTTCTTTTCTTGGCAATTCAAGGGCATCACATTTTTATCACCGGGCTTGCAAAAAGTTTTGAAATGATTCCGCTTTCTGTTTTAATTCCACGCCTTAGCAGTCTTGGTGAATTCGCCCTGCTTGGTCAGACGATTATGGAAGTGGCATTGCTGTTGTCGGCTCCAGTTTTAGTTTCGATTCTCCTAGTTAATTTTTCTCTAGGCATTATGGGTCGTGCTGTTCCTCAGATTAATGTTTTGATTACCAGTTTACCTGTCAATGCCTTGATGGGAATGATGGTCTTAATCGTGATGCTCCCTTTTTTCGTGGATTCGTTGAAAAACGAAATCATGGAATTTTCGGGAATTTTATTTAATTTCTTGCGGGTGTTTTAGAAAATGGCTGGCGATAGCGATTTACAGGAAAAAACAGAAGAAGCGACACCCCAGCGGCGAGAGGATTTTCGCAAGCAGGGGCAGGTGGCGCAGACTCGCGAATTGTCTTCGGCTCTCGCTTTGTTTGGTCTTTCCTTTGTCCTTTATTTTATGGGTAAAATGTTTGTCGAACAGTTTTTTGTAATTTACGGTGACCTTTATGGCTCACAACTTCTGCTGACAATTCAGTCTGGGGATGTTCTTCCGGCTCTGGTCTATTCTCTCAAAAAGATTTTTCTGCTATCCCTTCCTGTGTTCCTAGTAATGTTTGTTTTTGGAGCGGCTTCAAGTATTCTACAGATTGGTTTTTTGTTTACCAACGAAACTCTTACTCCGAATCTAAAGAAGATCAATCCTCTTGAGGGTTTGAAAAGACTTTTTAGTCTTAAGGCACTGGTTGAAGGTATCAAGGCTGTCTTAAAGTTTAGCCTGGTCGGGATTGTTATATATTTTGTTTTCAAAAACGAGTTCAGTATTATTCCGAAGCTTATTTATTCGGAAAGCATTCAGATTTTCTACTACGTAGGAGCTTTGGCGGTTAAGGCGATGCTGTCTATCGGAGCCTTAATGATTGTTTTGGCAGGTCTTGACTATATGTTTCAGCGCTTTGATATGGAAAAGCAGATGCGAATGACAAAACAAGAGGTTAAAGAAGAGGTGAAATCGCGAGAAGGGGACCCTCTAATTAAGGCCAGAATTCGCAGAATTCAAAAAGAAATGGCTAATCGCCGTATGATGAATGAGATACCTAAGGCGGATGTCATCATCACCAACCCAACACACTTAGCCATTGCCCTTAAATATCAACCTGAAAAATTTGCAGCTCCAGTTATTCTGGCTAAAGGCGCCGACAACATGGCCATGAAGATTCGTGAATTAGCCACGTCTCATGACATCCCCATCGTAGAAAACAAACCCTTGGCACGAACAATCTACAAAACACTTGAAGTTGGACAAGTAATACCTCGTGAACTTTTTGAAGCTGTTGCGGAAGTCCTAGCTTATGTCTTCCGTCTTAAACGAAAGAAGAAAGTAAATGGATGATTTATTTCAATATTTAAAGCAGTTCGAGAAATACACTAAAAATGCCGATTTGATGATGGCGATTGGTTTAATGATCATTCTATGTGTCATGATCATTCCGTTGCCACCAATCATGCTTGATTTGGCTTTAACAGGATCTTTAACCCTCAGTTTGCTCGTGCTTTTGGTGGCTCTTTATGTCAACAGCCCTTTGGAGTTTTCTGTATTTCCCTCTTTGCTGTTAATTACGACTTTATTTCGATTGTCCCTCAATGTCGCCTCGACACGTCTAATTCTTTCCGAGGGACACAATGGAGAGAGTGCCGCTGGAGATGTGATTTCTGCTTTTGGGCAATTTGTCGTTGGAGACAACTATGCCATTGGTTTAATCGTTTTCATTATTTTAGTTGTTATTAACTTTATTGTTATCACTAAGGGTTCGGGACGTATTGCTGAGGTCGCAGCTCGATTCACATTGGATGCTTTGCCTGGTAAGCAGATGTCTATTGATGCCGACTTGAATGCTGGTTTGATCAACGAAGAGCAAGCTCGTTCAAGAAGAAAAGAGATTGAATCAGAAGCCGATTTTTATGGAGCCATGGATGGTGCTAGTAAGTTCGTGCGCGGTGATGCTATTGCTGGAATTATCATTATGGCGATCAATATCGTTGGTGGTTTGGCTATTGGTGTGATTCAGATGGACCTGGGAACGGCACAGGCGGCCGAATTTTATACTCGATTGACCATTGGTGATGGCCTTGTATCTCAGATCCCAGCTCTGATCATATCAACTGCTGCCGGTATCGTTGTGACTCGCAACCATTCTAAAGGCAACATGGGAACCGAAATGGCTAGCCAGTTGTTTCTAAACCCACGAGCCGTTGCGGTGGCCGGGGGATCTATTTTTGCTCTTGGTTTGGTTCCCGGGCTTCCAACTATTCCATTTACTATCGTTTCCGGAATGTTGGGGGGAGTGGCTTGGCTGACTTTCAAATACCAAGATGAAGCTGTGCAGAATGAAGTTCAAAAGAAGAAAGATGAAGCCGCTAAACCAAAGAAGGAAGTGATCGAAAATCTGCTTCCGCTAGATATGGTCGAATTAGAGATTGGCTATGGCTTAATCAATGCAGTGGAGTCGGAACAAAGCGGTGACCTTCTTGAGAGAATTGTTAGTATCCGCAAACAATTCGCCTTGGATTTGGGAGTTGTGGTTCCCTCGGTTCACATACGCGACAATCTTCAACTTAAGCCGGGTGAATATCGAATAATGTTGAAGGGGAACAAGATCGCCGGTGGCGAATTGAAGCCGGATTGCTTTTTGGCTATGGACCCTGGCAACACCTCTACTAAAATTGACGGGATCCCCACTAAAGAGCCAGCCTTTGGCTTGGATGCTCTGTGGATTACTAAAATGCAGAAGGAAGATGCGGAAATTTCAGGATACACCGTCGTTGATATTCCAACCGTTGTCGCCACTCATATCACCGAAGTGCTTCGTCAGCATGCTCATGAACTTTTCGGTCGACAAGAGGCGAGTAAATTAATCGATAACTTTAAAAAGAATTATCCAAAAGTCGTTGAAGAGCTCATCCCTGATATTCTTTCTTTGGGGCAAGTGGTTAAAGTTCTACAAAACCTTTTGCGAGAACAGGTTTCGATTCGAGACTTTTTGACAATTTTCGAGACCTTGGCCGACGAAGGGATGAACACCAAAGATACGGATGTTCTGACCGAGTCAGTCAGGCGACAATTAGGTCGAGCTATTACTGGTAAGCTTAAAGATGATCAAGATCAGGTTCATGTGATCAATTTAGGGGCTGAGGTCGAAGAAATTATCAATCAGTCACTCTTGCAAACTGAGCAAGGTGTGCAGTTGGCCCTCGATCCTTCCTATGGGCATGGACTTGTGAATCGTATAGCTGAACAAATAGAGACTCACCCTGAGGTGGCTGGGCAGCCGATTCTGTTAACAAGTCCGATGAGTCGTCGTCATATCTTCAAGTTAGTGAATCGCTTTATACCGCAATTGATTGTGGTTTCGCATAGCGAATTAAGCGCCGATGTTGCGATCAATACAGTAGGAACCGTGGAGGAGATCCATGCAAGTTAAGAAGTTTGAAGCCGTCAGTGTAATCGATGCTTTAAAAATGGTAAAGCAAGAGTTGGGGCCAGATGCAATCATCCTTTCCACTCAAGAAGCAAAAAGGTCAGTGACAGGGTCAAAAAAGTTTATTGTTGTGGCCGCTGTCTCAGAGACGCAGTTGAAGAAAAAGCAAATGGCTGAAAAGCAGCTACAACAAGTTTATGGAGACCGTGTTCAAGGTCAGTCGGCTGTTAAGCAAAAAATGTTTATTGAGAATGTCTACCGCGGTATTGAAAAGAAACACGAAGCTCGCAATAAGGCGATTACTCGAACACCTTATATCGATATTTCCGATAACAGTGTTGACGACGAAATAGCTGTTGCAGCTGTTGAAAAGCCTGCGGTCGCTCCCATGTCTGGTTTGGCCCGAGTGAAAATGGCAGCCCAAGAAGCCTTTAAAGCAAGCATGTCAACCGAGCTTTTAGCAAAGCCTCAGCAGCAAGCCGAAGAGGAACTGCTTGATGACGATATTTTACAGGCAATGACAAAACAAGCTAAACCTGTGCAAAAATTAAGTGAGCCACTGCAAAGAATGTTAACTCGACTTCGAAATTGTGGAGTGAACTCTGAGATTATTGAGAGTATGAAGGTCCAATGCGTTCGAGAGCTTGGCTCTGGAACTCAAAGAAGAGCTTTGATTGACTCGTGGTTTGCCAAATTGATTTTAAACAACATACGTGTGATCAATCAATGGCCAGAGGAGAAGGTCGAAATTTTTGTTGGTCCCCATGGATCAGGTAAAACCTCTTCGTTGGTAAAATTGGCTACTCACTACGTAATGCAAGAGAATCAGAATGTGGCTATAGTAACCTCAGATCTCAATAAGGTCGGTGGAGTCGAGCAACTGCGAGTTTACAGTCGTATTTTGAATGCACCTGTGCATGTGGTAAGAGATGCCAATCAGCTCGACAGTAAGATTAATGAATTGGTGAATTATGACAAGATTCTAATCGACACTCCTGGAATCTCTTTAAGTAATATGGATGAACTGGATTTTATGCGAATCATTGCCCAGTGGCGACCTGACGCAGGGAAAAAGGTTCATATGGTGGTCTCTTCACTGACCAAAGACAAAGACCTTGGTGGTTTGTTGAAAAGATTTAGAGTGGCTCAGTTTGACGATGTGATAGTGACCAATGTCGACCAAACATCCCAACACGGAATTCTTTTAAATATGACAAGTAAAATGCAGCAGCCGTTCCATAGCTTTGGAATTGGTTCTGATATTGTTGATGGTTTTGAAATTGCCTCGCGTGAGCGCGTTTTGGATTTGATCTTTAAACTGACGAAAAAAATTGGAGAGAGCGGACATGACAGTAGAATATAATCATATGAGCAATAAAATTCAAACGCGAACCCTTAGTGTCACATCTGGCAAGGGTGGTGTTGGTAAGACCACGATGACGGTCAACTTGGCCTTTACCTTGGCGGAAATGGGCAAAAAAGTCTTAATTTTAGATGGGGACATCGGTCTTGCCAATGTTGATATTTTCCTTGGTGTTCGTCCGCAGAAGACTTTGGAAGACTTTTTTAACGGTGACGAGTCTCTGCAAGATATTGTCTACAAGGTAAATAAAAATATTCACTTGATTCCAAGCTCCAGTGGTTTAATCGATTTGAAATCTATCGATGTCTACAAGCGGAAGATGCTGATGGACGAAGTATCGATGCTCAATAATACTTATGACTATTTAATCGTTGATACGGCTTCTGGAATTGACGAAAATGTACAGTCTCTCAACAGCACTGTTCAAGACATTGTTGTTGTTATCACACCAGAGCCAGCTTCCATGGCTGATGCCTACGCCTTGATTAAACTAATGAACATCAATAGGAAGGTTCAAAGGTTTTCTATCGTCGCAAATAAAGTGTTGGGCGAGAAAGAGGCTAAAGATATCTACAATCGAATGGACAAGGTCACCGGGCGTTTTTTGAATATCAAGTTGAGCTACCTGGGGTATGTTCCGTTGGATCCCAAATTGAGACAGGTGAGTGACCCTAGACTGGTGTGCCGAGCACGACCTAGTGCTGCCTCGTCTATCGCCTTGAAAAGAATAGCGGATTCCATAGTTGGAGGGCAGGAAATTGGTGAAATTAATGGAAGTTTACAGTTTTTCTGGAACCAGCTCTTGAACGTCGCTTGAGATATGGACTTTTGAGAAGTTGCACTTTTTGGTACAATTAAGGCTGAGGGATATAAATGTCGAACGCGTTGTTAAAAAAATACAAAGAATCTCCGAATGCTTTGACTCCTGAGCAGAAGGATAAGCTGATTATGGAGTACGCTCCATTGATTAAGTTTATTGCTCAGAAGATCGCGATGCGCTTACCTTCAAATATTGAATTGGACGATTTGATCTCTAGTGGCGTAATTGGTCTCATGGATGCCATGGACAAATATGATCCTACTCGCGATAACAAGTTTAAAACCTATGCTGAATTCCGCATTCGTGGAGCTATTTTGGATGAGCTTCGTGCTCAAGATTGGGTGCCCCGGTCTGTGCGAGATAAATCCAAGCTTCTGGATCGAACAATTATCAAATTAGAGTCTGAATTAGGGCGATCGCCTGAAGATAAGGAAATCGCCGAACGCTTAGGAATTAATCTGGAAGAGCTTTATGATTTGATGAATCAGGTGAAGCCAGTGAGTGTGTTGTCAATCGATGAACAACCTACATTTAGTAGCGTTGATAAGAAGTCAATTCTTAGTATATTGGATGGTTGCAAACTTAATAATCCACACAGTCAATTAAACGTGAAGTTTGTGAAAGATGTTGTGACCAGTGCCATCGAAGAACTACCGGAACGTCAGCGTTTGGTGCTTTCTCTTTATTATTACGAGGATTTGAACCTGAAAGAAATTGGTCGCGTGCTAAGAGTGACGGAATCTCGTGTTTCTCAGCTGCACGCTCATGCGATTGCTCGGTTGCGAGCTAAATTACAGGCGACTCTCGAGAACTCCGACTACAATAAAGCTTCTTAGGAAATTTAAGAGTTTTTTTAGAGTCTTAATCTGATTCAGGCACCAACTCTTGTTTAATTTTATTGAGAAGCCGGGCTTCCATCTGGCGGACAGCCTCGCGGGTGACCCCCCACTCATCGCCAATCTCCTGCAACTTCAGGGGTTCGTCATTAAGAAGTCGCTTTTCAAGAATATACATTTCTTTGTCTGAAAAATTGTCTTTCAATTTTGCCAAGACTTGATTGAGCTGGGCTATAGATTCATGCTCGATCAACTGTTCGGTGACATCGGTGTCGTCGGTGGATTCGAAGTCCAGCAAGCTAGAGTTGCCATCTTCACCCACCGGCTGGTCGAGGCTGAGATCTTTTCCGCTCATCCGTTTTTCCATTAGGCGAACGTCTTTTTCGGGAACGCCTAAGCGGTCGCTCAAAAGTTTTACTGTTGGCTCCATGCCCATTTGGTCGAGTTGGGCCTTTTCTTTCTCTAAGTTGTAAAAGAGTTTGCGTTGATTGTGAGTGGTGCCGATTTTAACCATTGAGTGTTGCTTCATTAGGTAGTCTTGAATGTAACCACGGATCCACCATACCGCATAGGTGATCAAACGCGCCCCTTTGTAAGGGTTGAACTCTTTCACTGCGTGCATAAGGCCGACATTGCCTTCTTGAATAAGATCAATCAACTTAGAACCGAATTGGGAGTATTCGGCAGCGACCTTGACCACAAAGCGCAGGTTGGAAGTCACCAGGATTTCGGCATCTTCCTGATTTTTCGTTTTGTGGTAGCGTTCTGCAATTTTCATTTCCTCTTCTCGGCTTAAAAGGGGGTAGCGCTGGATCGCCTTCATGTAATGAGAGAGCCCATCAGAAAGAGCCGGAAGGGCACTCGCGGTGGAAGATCGGGGTTCGTCATCGACAACTTCGGCCTGAAATTTTTTCGTGGTCTCAGGTGAATTAACAACAGTTGGATGAGTTTCATCCAAAACTTCAGCCCTTACTTTTTTTGATTTTTTTTTGGCTTTCTTGGTCCGAGCCGCCATGGCCACCCCTAACCGAGAAGCTTATTTAATTTTTTCTCAATGGTGGTCTTGACCTGACCCTTGAAAGCTCCAAGTAGCATCGGTAGATCCACAATGATGGAAACGTCGGACTGGTCGCCAGAGGCTTTCACATTCATTTTGGCCTTAAACTTACTACCCTTGAGATCTCCAGACATAGCTGAATCGTCATAGTCAGCTTGAATGGAATTGTCGATTTTCTTAATGCTTTCATCAGAATTTAGAAATTCTTTAACTTTGGTAAAGGTTTCTTCAGCATTCAGAGGCGATTTATAATCAATGTTTACTTTAGGCATAGGTCAGGAGAATAGAATGAAACTGTTGTTTTGTCCACCAAAAGTGGGTATTTATGGAGGTCATCCAGGGAGTCAAATATGGCCTTTGTTAGCGAACTGAAAAGAACCCACTACTGCGGTGAAGTTGGACTCGACCAAAAGGGAGAGTCGGTCATTTTAATGGGATGGGTCAATAATCGACGGGATCATGGTGGTCTGGTTTTTGTGGATCTCCGCGATCGTGAAGGGCTGGTCCAAATTGTCCTGGATCCTGGTAAGGAAAAAACAGCCGTCGCCAAGAAACTTCGCAACGAGTTTGTGGTCGGAATCAAGGGCAAGGTGATTCCTCGACCCGAGGGTATGATCAACGATAAAATGAAAACGGGAGCCATCGAAGTCGAAGTCGAAGAGTGTGAAATCTTGGCGGAGGCCGAAACGCCTCCTTTCGTGATCGGCGATCCGAATGTGTCTGAGGCGGTTCGATTAAAATATCGCTATCTTTCCCTTCGCCATCCAGAGCTGCAAAGGTGTCTGAAGCTGCGTCACGAAGTCACTAAGGTGGTTCGAGATGCACTTACTGAAGAAGGCTTCTGGGAAGTTGAAACTCCTATTCTTTACAAAAGTACGCCGGAAGGGGCTCGGGATTACTTGGTTCCTTCGCGGGTCAATCAGGGAGAGTTTTATGCGCTTCCGCAAAGCCCTCAGACTCTGAAACAGTTGTTGATGGTGGGTGGGATCGACCGGTATTTTCAAATTGCACGCTGTTTTCGCGATGAAGACCTCCGGGCTGATCGACAACCTGAGTTTTCACAAATCGATTTAGAAATGACTTTTGTTGATGAAGACGATATTCGAGCCTTGAACGAAAAGCTTTTACGCATCATTTGGAAAAAAATCAAAGGCGTAGATGTCGGAGAAATCCCTAGCATTGATTATAATGATGCCATGGCGGTCTACGGCTCCGATAAGCCTGATCTGCGCAACCCGATGAAGATTGTGGAGTGCTCGGATTTGGTGAAAGGCTGTGGGTTTAAAGTTTTTGATTCAACAATCGATAATGGAGGCGTGGTACGGGCCCTAGGCTTGCCAGTGGCCGATACCATTTCTCGATCGCAAATTGACAAATGGATGAAGCTCATCAAGTCCGATGGCGCCGGTGGAATTGTTTGGATCAAGAAAGAGGGGGGCGAGTATCTGTCTCCGGTAAATAAGTTTCTATCCCAAGAACTTTTGGCCTCGATTTATGAGAGGGTTTGTCCACAGGGTGTGGGAACAGTCTTGATGGTTTCAGACAGCAAAGCTATTGTCAGTCGTGCGCTCGGAACCCTACGAAACCTTTTAGGCGAGCAGTTCAATTTAATCGATACCTCAAAAGATGTTTTTTGCTGGGTGGTTAACTTCCCCTTGTTGGATTATGACGATAAAGAAAACCGTTGGGTCGCCTGTCACCATCCTTTCACCATGCCGAAAGATGAGGACGTAGAAACGTTAAAATCAGGAAATGCCGCCGACCTAGCCCAGGTTCAAGCCAAAGCTTACGATCTTGTATGCAACGGCAATGAATTGGCGGGCGGAAGCATTCGTATTCATAATCAGGAAGTGCAGAGTGCTATGTTTACGGCTTTGGGATTGACTCCCGAGCAGGCCAAGCAAAAATTTGGCTACTTTGTGGAAGCCTTGACCTATGGAACGCCCCCCCATGGCGGAATTGCTTGGGGTCTCGACCGATTGGTTATGATTCTGGGTGGGACAGATGCCATTCGTGATGTGATTGCCTTTCCAAAAACGGCCAAAGCTCAGGATTTAATGGCCTCGTCACCTTCCCAAGTAGACCCCCATCAACTGTTAGAGTTGGCTATTCAGCCCCTTGAAAAAAAGCAATAGATGTCTCCCCAGGCTGAACTTAAGAAACTCTCGAGTCAGAAGACCGCCAAGCAAACCCAAAAGTTCTTTAAGACTGAAAAAGGGGAGTACGCTGCCGGCGATGTCTTTATAGGTGTCCGAATGGGTGATATTCGGCAGGTGGCCAAAAAAAACGTCCATCTCAAGCCGTCCGAGCTCAAGAAGTTGGTTCGCTCCAAAATTCACGAAGAGCGCATGTTGGGCTTGTTGGTTTTAGTTTATCAGTTTGAAAAAGCTGCCACCAGTGATCAAGAGAAGATCTATCAATTTTATGTCTCTCATTTCAAGTATGTGAACAATTGGGATCTGGTGGATGTCACTGCGCCTGGAGTGGTTGGTCGCTATTTGTTGGATCGTGATCGCGCGGCTCTGTATGATTGGGCTCAATCGAAACATCTGTGGACTCGAAGAATTTCTATCGTTGCTCAGTGGCACCTAATACGAGTCGGCGATTTGAAAGACGTTTTTAAGATTTCTAAAATTCTTTTGCAGGACGATCATGACCTGATTCACAAAGCCGTAGGATGGATGCTGCGCGAGGCTGCAAAAAAAGATCTGAAGGTCACTGAAGGGTTTTTACGGAAACATTATCAAAAAATGCCAAGGACCATGCTTCGATACGCGATCGAACGTTTCCCCGAAACCAAAAGACAAAAATATTTAAAAGGGACGATTTAGTTCGAACCGACCCAAAGCAAAAGGCAAAGAGTCAGGATGGCGGGTATGGCTTGGATAAAGAGAATACGAGAGCTCACGGTCCGCCAACCAAAAAGACCAGCCACAATCACACAGCCGATGAAAAACAATTGCAACTGGTGGCCGAAAACGGTTTGCGGGTGGAAAAGGCCCCAAACCAAGCCCGTTGCCAAAAAGCCATTGTAGAGACCTTGATTGGCGGCTAAAGAAGCCGATTGTTGAGCGAACTCGGCAGTCGTTCCAAAAACCTTTCGCCCAGTGGGTGAGGTCCAAAGGAACATCTCAAGGTAAAGGAACCCTAAATGTTGAAGGGCAATAAGCCCGACCAAGGTTTTGGTCAATAATTCCATAGTCTTCTGATAGCAGCTTAAGGCCTTTGTGTACAGAAAGAACACTCCTAAGGTCTCGTTCATTTTGAGACACTTCTCCCGATAAGAATAGTAGACGCCCAAGGAAGGGGAGGACTTATGGATAAAGTCAATGGATCCACATCACAGGCTATGCCCTTGTGGGATCGCCAGAAAAACCAGCGTGGTCATTATTCCTCTGTGGATAAAGCCTTACAGGCTCACCGGCAAAGAAAAGCCGAACGCCATGAGCGGGTGGAGCAACGCCTAAACATGGTCCGCAACCAACAAAATAATTTTTTCCCAGGCCCTAACCTGACCGATGGATCCAATTTAATAGAGAGTTCTTCTCAAGTTCAATCGGCTAACTCCATGGTCGCTGGACCTCAAAACACTATCGAAGTTGGGGCACTCCCGCTTGAAATGATCAAACCCGAGACGACAAGTTTTCAGCCTCTGGAAATGGACGAGCTCTATAGCGAAGCCTCTTTTGGCTCGGTGGCTGATAACGCTTTGGGGCTCGTACAAAAAGAAGTGGCGAATCCAGAAGACATTCCCACCGACGAAGTCCCGAAAGGCAGCTACGTAGACTACACCGTATAAGCGAAGCCGCTCCTTATCCAGCAGCATCAAATATTGTCAAAGACCTCGAGAGGGGTCTTTTTTTTATGACTCTTTTAAAAAAGAACGGCGTACCTTTTAGGGGTGGTGGTTGGATTGGGATTTTTCTAGTAGTTTTTGCATTCGTTCGCGAGTGAAGAGTTCACGGTTGCGTTTTTTCAAGGCGGGATCCTCTCCTCGCCAAGCCTCAATCATGTTGTAAACTTGCACGAAATTTATAACAGGGCCCATCGGGGTCGGGGTGATCGGTGGAATGTAGCGGGCATACTCTTGCATTTTCTCGTGAAGGAAGCTTGGAACTTTGGCAACTCTTTTAAATTCCAATCGGTTTTTAAAGTATTTTCCGACTTGTACTTCACTGGAGGTTGGGATTGAAGTGACTGAGTAGTCGAATGATAAAAAGAGGTTCAAGTCTTTGTCTCTTCGGTACCAAAAGCGCTTGGGAAGCCCAACTTTTAAAGCTTGGTAAATATTAATTAGGATATAGGCCGAGAGAACCGGACAATTCTTGGATGAGTCAATAACCCGTAACAATTGCCCCCGGCGATTGACCTGCAGTTTCACCCAGACCTTCCCCTCTATTTTATGTTCCCAAAGTTCTTTTGGATAGGGAATCATACGATTCAGGTGACTCACCAAAACATCAAAAAAATAGTAGTTTTCGCTGTACTCACTAAGCCCCATTCCATTCATTGTTTCCATCACTTCGTTGCCAGTCCAACCGTCGTTATGATCGGCCTTATGCTTTTCGAAAGTTCCGATCCTAAATGAGGAAGGTGCGAAATCTTTATAGGCAAAGCTGTTGCCTTTTCCTCTGCCTTTCTTTCGCGCTTTAGTCGTGGAATGCGACTTTTCAAATTGGTTTCTTGAAGAGATTAAAGTATTCGACTTTGTCTTCTTCTGTGCTTCGTTCTTCAAGACTGTTGACGCTTCATTTAAAGTAACAAGTGGTGGGGTTCGAGCTTCTGTGGCAGGAGGAAGAGTCCTTGCAAGCCAGAGTCCAAAACAGCAATGAACAATTACGGAAAGAAACAGTCCGTATCGGAAATTTCTGTGCATAGCTGTTTATGGCTACTGGATGCTAAGAGTTCAAAGATCTTGCAATGAACGGCCAAAATCATTCACTGGCTCGATAAGTAGACCAAAGCTCTCGAGTGATCGAATGCGGCTTACTTCTTTGATTCCTTTGTGGGCTCGATCCGATTGCAGCACGACAAGGTAATCTAAGCTCATTAAGATTAATCGCCGAATGGAGGAAAGGCTCCACTGAGGTGCTCCCATTTGGATAAGCATTTCCAAACGAATCAAAGATTGCTGCGAGGATTCGGCGTGGAGGGTCCCCATTGATCCGGTGTGACCGGTTGCCAGTGCTTGTAGAAGGTCTTTGGCCTCAGCTCCACGAACTTCACCAATGATCAATCGGTCGGGTCGCATTCGCAAAGACTGTTTCACCAGGTCTCCCATACTAAAAGAATTTAAAGATTGTGGGCAGATTTCACGAGAAAGAAGTTTGCAGGCCAAGGGATGATCTTTTTTAAGCTCATCCGTATCTTCTATGATAACTAAGCGTTGGTTGTGCGGAATTTGACTGACAAGAGAGTTTAAAAAAGTTGTTTTTCCAGAGCCCGTTGGGCCTATGACCAAAAAGTTTTTCTTGGCTTGAATCAGTTTCTCGAAAAACGATCCTTGTATGGAGGTCATGAAATTGCTGGCAATCAACTCATTGAAGTGAAAAATCCGATTGTTGTGACGTCGAAGCGTGATCGTGATTTCGGAACTGGCCGGTGGAATCATAATATGGACTCGAAATGGACCTAAGGTGCCATTGCCAAAGGGCTCCTTTTGATCAACCAAAATTCCCGCTTCACTTGTCAAGCGTTCTACAAAGTTTTTGAAGCTGCGATCGGACAAAAAACTGTCTGACAGCTTTTGTATGCCGTTTGCCGTATCAAAAAAGATTTTTTCTGGTCCTTGAATAATAATATCAAAAATATCGGTCCGCATTTTCAGTTCCTCAATGGGGCCCCATTTAAAAAGCTCGTCAGCGATTCTTTTCTGCATTGGTGTACTTAAATCTTTGGTGTTTTCCTTTACAAGGTTTTCAAAATCACTAAGATTTGATGATGGCCACTGATTTTTTAAGTTGGACAGTGGTTGGTACAAAGAAAAGAGCTTTTCAATTCTATTCTGTAACATCATGACCTAGGATTTTGGGGTAGAGAATGAATATCAATTCGTAGTCGCGGTTGTAAATTTGCCCATTCGAGAATAAGGGCTTAAGAATAGGTATCTGAGAGAGCCAAGGTAGGCCAGCGGTTGATTCTCCCGATTGGTTTTGGGAGAAGCCAGAAAGCAAAATAGGGCGAGGACTGTTCATATGAACTTGGGTTTTGACCTGACTGCGAGTGAGCGCCGGGATGTCAGTGCTGCTACTGTCTTGATCCAAGGATGACATTTCTAAATCAATTTCAACCTTCACGTTTCCTTGCGAGTTGACTTTGGCTTTTGTTTTTAGAAACAGTCCAAATCTTTTCCATTCAATGTTGTTGTTGAATTGGGTGGTAGTGCGAATGGGGATTTCTCCGCCTGAGTGGAATTCAGCCAGCTTGTCTGATTCGGTCACTAAACTGGGGGTGGCTAGGAGCTGACCCTGCCCCTGATCTTCTAATGCCCGAAGTGAAAAGTTTAGCGATTGCCAAGAAAGGGCTCCTCCAGGGATCACTTGAGCCTGGACTTCACTCGGCCACTGCAATCCCCATTGCCGAATAAAACTTTTTTTAACATGGGCGATAAAGACCTTTATTTCAATGACGGGAGTCTGGGCGAAAGCATTAGGGTCAATTCGCGCCTCGATTCCGTAAGGACTTAGAATTTTTTTATAGATGGGTAAATTGTTTTTTTCACTTTTGCTGAGATCATAGCGCCATTGGGGGTGGGTGGTCAGACGGCCGGAGGCCAGATTATTGTGCTTCAATAATTGTTTAAGATAATCGCTCAAAGTACTATTCATCTTGCTATTGAGACTTGCACTCACCCGAAAAGTGGATTTTTCATCGGTATAGGTCGCCAGATCGATAAAATCGTTAACCCTTAGAAGGCGTCCTTTGATTTCAGGAAGGTTGTTCACGATTTCTATTTGAGGTCCTCTTTTGCCTTGGACCCAGTCCTTTAGCTGTTCCCAGGTTTGTTTTTTGTACTTATGGAGGACGACAAAGTGGTATTTTTTTTGCCCGACTTGCACCTCGGTTTTTCCCAGCTTTTTGGCAATAAATAGAAGTTGAGATCCTTCATCTTTGATTTGCAAGATACCTTTTTTTTCGATGCGAAGACTTTGCAGAGGTTGAGTCGGTACTTTATAGGTTTCTCCAAGCCCTAAGTGGACGGAAGTAGCAAGGAGAGGGGTTAAAAGAAAAATATTTATAACTTGTAGAAACATGGCCTTTATCCATGCAACAAGAGTCCCTGACGCTTCACCTGTCGTCTTTTTTCAGAGAGGCTTGTCGCCGGCTAACGAATCTAATTTTCGTTTTTCGGAAGTTTAATAAGAATATCGAAAATTTGATTGTCAGTGGAAATCTCGATGTGGCCGCCAAATAGGTTGAGGACCCCCTGAATCACAGCCAACCCTAGGCCGGTTCCTCCGGCGTGGTTCAGAATATTTTCAGAGGTCGAGAAAGCAGAGAGGAGCTCCTCGACACTTTTGTTTATTTTTTTATCCGTGGGATTTTTAAGGTGGACGTGCCATTCATTAACCTGATCCTGAAGGTTGACTTCGATTGTAGATCCATCTTTGCCGTGGGCCAGGCAGTTGTGTAGTAATTTTTTAACAACAATCTCAATATACTTTCGGTTTATGTATTGTGGGAAGGTCGAAGAATTTTGAAACTCTAGGTTCATTGAATTTTTTGGAAAAAGACTTTGTAGCTCGTGCCACTGTTGGTTGAGCAAGGCATGAATATCAATTTCTTCTCGAGTTAAATTCTCGTTACTTGCCTGCAGCCTTGTAATCAAGAGAGTGTCATTGATGAGATCTTGCAAACGTTGTGTGTTTTTAGCAATCTTTTCGATATAGAGCTTGTGTTCGTCGGACAGCTTTTCTTCTTTCAGCAGCTGAACGAAGCTAAAAATCCCAGTAAGAGGAGTTTTGAGCTCGTGATTGACCAAGACCATGAAGTCGGACTTCATTTTATCTAGGCTCTTTAATTGTTTATTGGCTTTTTGTAGCTCCTGATTTTGCTGGGCGATGGTGCCTTTCATCTCATAAACTTCGATAGCCTGACGAACGATCCCAAGAAATTCTTCCGGCTCCCATGGTTTGGTAATGTAGCGATAAATTTGTCCTTGATTGATTGCGCTGATCACAGACTCAAGGTCGGTGTAACCTGTTAGCAAAACCCGTACGGCTTCGGGTTGTTTTTGCTTCGCTTGCATAAAAAACTCGACACCAGTCATTTCAGGCATTTTTTGATCACTGATGATCAGAGAAAATGAGTCTTTTTCAAGAGCTTTCAGTCCTTCGGCGCCGGAGGATGCGGTTACTGTCTTGTATTTCTTGCGAAGAAGACGTTCTAGAGCTTCGAGGTTGTGGGTTTCATCATCAATACAAAGGACTTTGTGATTCATTTAGTGAGTCCAACCGTACTGAGTTTGGAAAAAGAAGTCATTTTTTTTTGGTTCATGTTTTTATTGTCTCCTTTTGCTCGATAAAATGCAAAATTCCAAATGATGAAACTGTACTTCCCATTGGTCAGGTTTATGGCTAAAATCTTGGCAATGATAGTAATAAAGGTCCTTAAAAAAATGATGATTCTTGGTTTACCCTTGATGGTTGCTCTTGTGGCGGGCTGGATGTTGCAGACGGAAAGTGAATTTTTCGTAATCAAGGATCTGCAAGTGGACATGGAGTTTGCCGAAAACCAGGAGGCCCTGCTTGTCTCGCTGCGGCCGGATATCGAAAAGTCTCTTCTCGGGATAGAAGGCAACAACATATGGTCCGTTAGCTTGCGAGACTTGCGTGATCGGGCCTTAAAACATCCTTGGGTGCAAGAAGTTGAGCTAGAAAGACGCTTTCCCGACCGTATTTTTGCTTTGGTTCGGCTGCAGCCGGTGGCTTTTTTGTTTGTCGACAAAAAAAATTCCATCTTCCCGATTTTAGAGAATGGAAAAAAATTGCCACAAATAAAAGCGACATTGGCACCGGCGGCTCCGATTCTGCGTAACAATAATATTTTAAAAGACGAAAGCACTTTGAAAAAAGTTTTGCAGTTGTATGCTGAGGTTCCTTTGATCGGCCCTTTGCAAAAGGAGAATATCGCTTCAGTGGATTATAACACGGTGACCGGACTAACTTTGAATTTGATTAAAGACGACGTCACTGTCCATTTCGGTTCAGAAAATATACAGACCAAAGCCTTGCAAGTTTTGCGAGTTATAGACTACTTGCAAAGTCAAAAACAAAAGGCGCGCGTCATCGATGCTAGCTTCGCAAAAAAAGTCCTTGTCAGACCGCGTAAGCGTTCCTAAACTTTGAGGTACGGACCTATTGACAGTCTGGTCCTGATTATTTTGTTTGCAACCAAAGGTTTCACGGATGAGAGAAAACAGAAATCAGGTCATTGCGGCCCTCGACATTGGCTCAACAAAAGTTGTTGTAGCAATAGCAACCTATGCGCAAGGTGACGTTGAAGTCATCGGAGTCGGGAAGGCTGAGAATACGGGTGTACGCCAAGGTCAAATTGTGAACATGGCCGAAACTCAGGCTGCGATCCTTGAAGCCAAAGAAGAAGCCGAGCTGATGGCAGGTGTGAAACTGTCGCAAGTTTATCTTTCTGTGGGCGGCCAAGGTGTCAAAGCGATTCCTTCTCGCGGTTTAGTTCCTGTCAGTGGCAAAGAGATTAATAAAAATGATATCGATCGAGTCTTGGATGTGGCAAAAGCGGTTCATCTTCCTGAGGAAAGTCGAATTCTTCATGCGCTTGCTCAGTCCTTTTCGGTGGACGGGCAAGAAGGGATAGAAACTCCCATTGGCATGAGTGGCGTACGCCTAGAAGTGGACGCTCAGTTGATCACAGTGTCTGAAAAATGTTTGAGCAATGTTCTCGCATGTGTGCAAAAGTCAGGCTTGAAGGTCAAGCAAGTGGTTTTAGATCAATACGCGTCGACGCTCGCCACAGTTCAAGAAGATGAAAAAGACATTGGTGTGGCTATCGTAGAAATTGGTGGAGGCACTTGTGAAGTCGTGGTCTACAAAGATGCTTGCATTACCCATGTCGGAAGTATTCCGGTGGGGGGTCTCAACTTTACTCAGGACGTTGCGGTTGGCCTTAAAACTCCGATCAACAGTGCTGAAGTCGTCAAAAAGAAATATGGAACGGCTTTGGTGGACATGGTTGGGGAAGACGAGAAAATTGACGTTCTTGGTTTGGGCGAACGAAAATCTCGTGAGATTCCTCGCATTGAATTGAGCCGAATTCTCGAAGCCCGAGCAGAAGAGACTTTGTCTCTTATTTTTAACCAGTTGAGTGAGTGGGACGTTCTTAAGGATTTAGGTGCCGGTGTGATTCTGACCGGTGGTGGTAGTCTTTTGCAGGGACTTGTGGAGTTGGCAGAATTTACTTTTGATGTCCCAGTCCGTAGGGGAGTGCCTCGCAATGTGATTGGAATGAGAGAGGCTTACAACAGCCCAATCTTTTCAACGGCAATTGGGACCTTACTATTCGGTTGTGAACAAGAGTTCACACCGAATGTTAAAACAAGAACAACAAATATAATGACTAAGAAAACAAGTGGAACATGGGAACAAGTAAAAAGCTTTATGAGTAAAGCCTTGTCCATATAAGTCCGGGGGAAATCTATGTTTGAACTAGAGGAAAAAACAGATCACGGAGCGAATATCAAAGTTGTTGGTATTGGTGGCGGTGGAAATAATGCAGTCACAACCATGATCGAGGGTGGTCTTCAGGGGGTTGAGTTTATTGTCGCCAACACCGACGCCCAAGCTCTTGATCCCCATAAAGCTGCTAAGAAAATTCAAGTGGGTCGAGAATTAACAAAAGGATTGGGGGCTGGAGCCAACCCCGAGATTGGTAAGCGCGCTGCTATCGAATCTTATAACGAAATCGTCGAGTCCCTTGAGGGCGCCGATATGGTGTTTGTGACCGCTGGTATGGGGGGAGGAACCGGAACTGGCGGCGCTCCCATCGTCGCTAAAATTGCCAAAGAATTAGGAGCCCTAACAATTGGTGTTGTCACCAAGCCTTTTTCTTTTGAGGGCAAAAAACGTATGCGTCACGCTCATGCCGGTATTCAAGAGTTGCAAGAGAATGTTGACACCCTAATTGTAATTCCGAACCAAAAGCTATTGTCAATTTCTAGTGAAAAGACTCCTTTGCTTGAAACATTCAAAAAAGCCGATGAAGTCTTACTGCAAGCGGTAAAAGGGATCTCGGATCTGATCAATATTCGCGGTTTGATCAATTTGGATTTTGCCGATATTCGGACAGTTATGTCAGCCCAAGGCATGGCAATTATGGGAACGGCGACAGCGGAAGGAGACAACCGCTCCATCGAAGCGGCTACTTCCAGTATTTCATCTCCTCTTTTAGAAAACATTTCTATTGAAGGAGCGACCGGAATCATAATCAATGTCACCGGTGGAACAGGACTTAGTTTGTACGAAGTGAATGAAGCTTCGACATTAATCACCGAAGCGGCCCATGAAGACGCTGAAATTATTTTTGGAGCAGTGATTGACGAACATATGGGTGATGCGGTTCGAGTCACAGTGATTGCCACCGGTTTTAGTCAGAACCTTATGCAAAACCCAGCCACACGCCCCAATAGCCATGAGCAAATGCAGATCATGCAGCAACAAATGCAAGTGGCCCGACAAGCGATGAATCGCGAGACTCAGCAAGCTTATTTTCAACAGCAAACAATGGCTCAGCCTCCGTTTCCACAGCCTCAATATCAGCAACCAGTGCCGCCCATGCCCCAATCATCGGAGCCTCAATACACGCAACCGGAACCTCGGTACAGCCAGCCAGATCCGACGACTTTTGCAACCCCTGACGTTCCCCCGATTCCAGAGTCTCCGCAGAGACCCACTGAAGTTCAAGCGGCACCAGAAACTCCTCGTGTGGATTTTCCGACCGAGCCGCAACCAGAGAGTGTTGTGGAAGATGTGAATCAGGCCCCTGCCCAGGATCAAGTGTTTTCACCGCCGCCACCGGCGCCTCCGGTTGCAGCCGAGAGAAAGGCTTTGCCAAGAGATATTTTAATGGCGAAAGCTAGAGCCTACAAAGAACAAACGGCTCATCAAGCACGACAGGGTTCTCCAGAGCAGCTGTCTATGGAAGTGGAAAATCAAGAGACCGAGGAGAGTGTTGACCTTCCCTTGAATCAAAACGATTTAGAGGTGCCTACCTATTTGCGAAGGCAGCAAGCCAAGCACGAAGAAGCGGACCAATAATTTTTGGTAGACGCCGTGTCCACTAAAGCATGGTTCCTTTCGGACCTTCATATTCGAGAACAGAGTGAGAGCAACAGTCAAAAGCTGTTGCTCTTTTTGCATTCGCTAGAGAATGGCGATAGGCAAGCGACACATCTTTTTTTAGTCGGAGACATTTTTGATTTGTGGATCTATGACCATTCTTATTTTGTTGAAAAATATCAAAAAATTGTCAATGCTATAAGGGTGGTCGCATCCCAGGGAATCGAAGTGCACTACTTCGAGGGAAACCACGATCTGTATTTACGAAAGTTTTGGCAACAGGAAGTTGGGGTTAAGGTCCATGATGGACCTGAGTTTTTTAATCTCGGGTCGGTCAAAGTTCGGGTCGAGCACGGTGATTTGATGAACCCTGATGATAAGGGTTATCTTTTATTGAAAAGACTTTTACAATCCCAGCCTATGAAGTTTATTGCAAAAAATATTCCTGGCCCTGGTGTGAGTTGGATTGGAGAACGAGCCAGTCGAGCCAGTCGTCACTACACTTCCAATCAGAAAAAAATGCACGAAGACTCTGTTAAAGCCTTTATGCACGCCTACGCTGAGCGAGTGGTCGAGGATAAAACCTTCGACTACCTGATTGCGGGGCATACTCACGTCGATGATGAATACAGCTTCTCCCACAACGGAGAGCAGGTCTATTCAATCAACCTTGGATCTTGGTTTGAAACTCAAAAAGTTCTTTGTCTGGACGAAAAAGGTCATCATTTTATACAAATACCCTAAGTGCCAATATTGTTGAGGAGAGCGCGCTTGTATTTGTGGTCGCGGCTACTTCGAAGCTGGCATGCGCTTTTTAGAACCGATGCGAAGTTCCATTTCTTGCCAGGTTTTTAAACTGTATCGGTTGCCTGTGTAGCACATTTTTCTTAGAAGAGAAGTAGACAGCGAGTCACAGCCTAAAATGGCTTGTTTGGATTGACAAATATAAGTGGCATCCGAATTTTCTATTGCGTGAGCTTTAAGGTGTTTAATTTGGCAATAAACAATTTGTTGACCAACACTTTGAATAGTCTTTGATTCTTGGACACTGCACTTGTTTCTTTCACAGGCTGTCTGCAGCATAGAAAAGTAATCATTGTCTGTTGAAAAGTCGCCAATATTGACGGCATTGACAATTCGTTTGATTTTCTCTGTGTAGATGGAATTGTGAGAGTCATTGATTGGCTTTTCCGCCTTAGAAAAAGCTGTGAAGGATACGATGAATACAATGGAGGCTATTAGGAATCTTTTCATAGAGATCTAATCGGTTTGTATCAAATTGAATTAAACAAGCGAAAGGTCCAGTTTACGGGAATTTGGTCATTCCCTTGAAGCCACTAAAATATCGAGAATCAGGTCTAAAGTTGTAACAACTTTATTGTTCCGAGAACCGATAAAAAAGGGTCAAAGAAGGAGCTCTTGTGTCTTTTGATTACGATGAATTAAAAAGCCGCGAAGAAGGTGGAAGCCATTGGGCCACCTATTCCGACCTTTTTATGGTCCTCTCCCTTGTCTTTCTGCTTCTTTATGTGGTGGCGAGTGTTCGCACTGGGACTAGTAATATTAAAAGCAACGCTGATTACATGGCCGTAGTTCGAGAAAAACAGGCGCTTAAGCAGGAGTTGTTGTTTTATGAAAATCAAAAAGAACGCTATCTTGAGCAAGCCAATGTGGATGAAATTAAGCAATATGATGAATTGATGGACAAGCTGTCGCTTTTAAAAGAAGAGGCTAAGAAAGAAAAAGAAGAGCTTCGCAAGTCAGCGGCTGAAAATGAAGCCAAAGAATTGGCTCTTAACAAGTACCAGAGAATGGTAAGAAATATTATCAACTCGAACATGGTCGCCAGCTCGAATCTTGAGAAGAGACAGAAAACGATCCGAAAAAGAAACAAAACAATTGATGAGCAGATGGACGAGATAAAAGATCTTGAAACCACGGTCGCTTCCAAAGAAAAACAGATTAAAAAGAATGATGCTAAAATCAAAAATCTGAATGCCTCACTTAGCAAAAAAGTGAGAGATATTAAAAAGCTTTTTAAGCAAAAGAAGATTTCACAGAAGAACATGAACAAAAAGATTCAGGCTCTGAAGGTTCAGAATCAGAAAAAGGTTAACGAAATTCAGCAAGCCAAAGATGCTGCAGAAAAAGTCATCGCAGAGAATCGTCAAAAAATTGCAGAAGTCAGCCAGCAGTTAGCCCAGGCTGAGCAAACCATTGAGTCTCAGCAGCAGAACCTTGAGCAGCTTTACGAGAAACAAAAAGAAACCTTCGAAAAAATGGCTAATATGGAAGGCGAATTTGAAAAGAAAATGCAAAAAGAAAAAGCTCAGTTTCAAAATCAATTGGCAAAACAAAAGCTGTCAGCAGCGCAGAAAGCTCAGCGCTTAAAAGAGTTTCAAGCCCAAGCTCAACAAAAAGAAACTGAAATGGCTAAACAAATCAACGCAATGGCATCTCAGGTGCAAGGAATCAATGCTCAGCTTGATCAAACGCGACAAGCTCAGGCTCAGGCCGAGGCCCAATCTAGGCAGTTAGCAGCGAAAAATGCCAACCTAAAAGGTCAAAAAGCCCAACTTTCTGAAGATCTGCAGCGTTTAAAAGATATCGCAAATGCGCGTAGCAAGTTAATTGACGACATGAAAAAGAATTTAGCGAAGGCCGGTCTAAAAGCACAAGTCGGAAAATCAGGAGATGTGATCATCGAATTCGGCGAAGAGTACTTTGATACCGGGAAAGCTCAAATCAAGCCGGGGATGGAGAAAGTTTTAAGAAAATTTATGCCTACCTACTCGAAATCATTGTTCTCTGACCCCAAAATGGCCGATAAGATTCAATCCATTGAAATCGTGGGTTATGCCTCTCCCACCTACAGAGGCCGTTATGTTGACCCCTCGAGTTTGGATGAGAAAGATAAAGAAGCGGTTAACTATAATTTAAGTTTAAGTTTCAACCGAGCCAAATCTATTTTTGGATATATTTTTGATAAAGAAAAAATGAACTACGATTACCAAAAGAAGATTCGCACGATGACGAAAGTCACGGGTCGATCTTTTTTGGCCGAGGGGTCAGAGAATCGAGTTCCTGCTAATATGACACAAAAAGAATACTGTAAGAAATTTGATTGTAAAAAGTCACAAAGAGTTGTGATTAAATTTAATATGAAAAACTAAGGAGAAAAAAGTGGAAATCGCAGTCACTGATCCAACACTGATGGAGTCGTTCCTGGCGCTTGCTGTCGCCTATTTGGTTCCTCTTATGATTCTACTATTTTTTGTAGGAGCCTTTCTTAAAGGTTTGATCTATTACACTGTTAGAAGACAAGAGTGGTTTTCCAAGGAATTCGAGAAAAGAGTGGATCACTTTCTTGAAGAGCGAAATCCAGACTCGACTGTGTCTTTCTATATGATCGTTAAAAGAATGCTTGAAAAAACATACTACGAGTTGTTTCGAGTTCGCTATTCAATGAAGCGTCGAAAGCCTGACTTTATTATGACAGTCACTGATCGTGTCTTTCTGATAAAGCAGGGAGCTGCTTTCTTTGTGCATGATATCCTTAAACCTCTAAGGCATATTAAGTTTGTTGATTCAAACCACCCGAAACTTTTTAGCACGACAAAAAAGGCTTTTGCGCGCAACCCTTCATTTAGTAAAATTTTGGGTTTGTTTCCCAGTTCTCGATTAAACGACGTGGTTAATATTCTTCCTGGGGTTTTTATTATTTTGGGTGTCTTTGGTACCTTTGTTGGGATTATGAAAGCTTTGCCCCTATTGGGAACAATGGATTTGAATGATATCGATGCGGCCAATGCAACCATGGATAAATTTCTCTTGAAAATCTCATTTTCAATGAGCACTTCGTTGGTAGGGATTGTTCTTTCTGTTTTGATGTCGTTTCTTAATGCTGCTTTGTCTCCTGAAAAGGTCTTTGTTGCCGCCGTTGATCGTTTAGAGGCGGCTTTAGATGCTCTTTGGCACCTTAGCAGTGACAACAATGTTCCGCAAAACCTTGAAGAGTTTAACGAGAACCGTCACCCAGACGAAGTTTTAGCTGAACAAGCTTTAAATGAAGACGTTATTCTGGGTAAAAAACAACAAAGAATGAATCGCGTGGCATAGAGAACCTGACCTGTCGATGGACAAGGGGGTAGAGGGGTGCTTTCGGCGAGATTCGCCAGATTAACCCTCTGCCCCTTTTTTGTGTTTTCCAAACTAGCCGTTGGTCCAACTTTTGGCTTTAAGATCCAGAATAAATTAAAAAAAACAAGTAATTACGCCGAAAAGGAAAGTGGACTAGGTGAATTAAATTATGGCATTTAAACATTTTTGGGTTCAATACAAGCTCGGAAGTTCTTCCGATCAAGCGTATATAAAAGCTGAAACTTTTGTTGTCGGTCGGGCCCCAGAATGTGATCTTCCTATTCCTACCGATATCCTAAGTCGAAGACACCTTAAAGTCTATCTTGAGGATGAAAAGATTTTTGTGAAAGATCTTGGTTCAACGAACGGAACTTATCTGCAGGGTCAACGCCTTGAACCCAATGAAAAATATGAATACAAAACAGGAAATAGACTTTACTTAGACGCGGGAAAAGAATGCTCACTACGCATCACTCCTATTTTTCAACGAGACATTGTCGATCTTGAGATTGAGCAAAGAGGACTCGAGCTTGAGAAGAAGAAACATGAACTAAGAGGAAGGGGGAGAGTCACCCGGAACTTAAAAGATATTGAAGCCAGTGAAAAATTTGTCGCCAATGCTTCCAGTTCTGTAGACAATATTTTTGAAAATCTAATCTACGTCGCTAAGAGTGCTCGGTTCAATAAGGAAAAAAAGATCAGGGAAGCCGAAAATATTTCCCAAGAGATGATCGATAAAGCACAAAAAGAAATAGAAACTCAAAGAGCTCTTCTTGAGAAAGAGCTTAAATCACTGCAAGTCCAAACTAAAAAAGAAGCCAATCGAATTTTAAAGGCTGCCAATGAAAAAGCCAATCAACATTTGAGGAAAGCCGAAGACAAAGCCCGCAAGCTTAGGGATGAAGCCAAAGAGGGAAAAGAAAAAATCATTTCTAGTGCCGAAAGTCGAAAACTTGAAATAATCGACTTGGCGCAAGAAAAGCATGCAGAAATTATCGCTGAAGCTCACCTGAGAAATAAAGAACTAAAAGAGGAGAGCTCAAAAATCGATCGAGACCTTGAGTCTCGTCGAAATCACATTGATCAACTTGATCGAGAAATCCTAAATCTGAAAAAGACAGCGAAAGAGCAAGAAGAACTCACCACTAAAGCCAAAGAATCTTACAACCATGAGTTGTCGACTCTAAATTTATTGAAGGCCGAAGTTTTAAATATGGAGCAGAGAAATGAATCGGCTTTGCAGGTACTTGAATCGACGATTCCAAATTTGGAAAAAAGAGCCTCCGCTTTGGATAGAGAGATTTTCGATAACAATATAGAGCTGAAGAAAAAAGAAACTGAGCTAGAGCGTTGTCAAAAAACTATAGAAGATTTACAGAGTACCTTGTTGAAGAATGAAGAGAAGGCTGCTGCATCTGAGCGCCGAGTCGATGAGTTGAATGACAAGATTATTGAGGCTGAAGATAACCTATTTCGGCTCAATAAGATTAAGCAACAGAGAAATGAAGAGGTTGATCGTGAAATTTCAGATCGCCGGGAAAAGCAAAAACAGAGTGAAGAGAAAACAGCCGAAAGAAATGCGAGGAAAAGAGAAAAAACGGATCGAGAGATTGAAGTCAACCTTGCGAATGCCAAAGCCAAAGCCTTGTCGATTTTAGAAGAGTCAACAAAAGAAGGAGACTCATACCGTGAACAAAAATTTGCGGAAGCCGATACCTATTACTCGGAAAAGAAGAAGCAGGCCGAGCAAGAGTCACATGCTATTATCGCTCAAGCTAAATTGAATGAGACCCAAGTTCGTAAAAAGGTCGATGAAGACCTACGAGAGGCTCGACAAGAAAGTCAAACTCTTCGAGCTGAGGCCCGCAACTATCATCTACGTACCAAAGAAGAAGCGGATGAGTATGCCGAAAAGGTTCGCGAACAAGCCGATGTGGAGGTTAGTTCGCGCCGCAAAAATTTGGAATTTGAAATTCAAGAGGCTAAAGATAGGCTGCTTGCCGACAGTCGTAAAGAAGCTAAGAGCCTGCGAGAAAAAAGTAGGCAGGAGGCCGAAGATATTATCAATGAGGCTCGAGCCAAAGCCGAAACCATTGTCTCCAAAACGAGAACTCAATCTGAAGAAGAGCTCGAGGCTTTGAAGCAGGAGATTGCAAAACGGCAAGCCGAAACCGAGGCAGAAATCCATGAATTGCGAACTCATGCGGTGCAAAAAATGGAAGAGCAACGTCATCAGCTTGAACTTGAAGAGCAAGAGAGAAATAGAATACGTGTACTTCGTTTACGAAAAGAACTAAACGAGGTTCTGCGAGCGAGGATTGTCCCCTTTGTAAAAGATCCCGAGCGAGTAGAGAAAATTTCAAACATCATTAATAAGTCAATCAGCGCAATTCTTTTAGATGAAGTCGACGATGAAATCTTTGATGCTGAAAATTACTCGGATATTGATCCAACTTTACAGCAAAATAAAGTAAAGAAGTTCTATGTTGCCGCTGGAGCTTCGCTGGTGATCATTACTTTGTTGTTTGTTTTTGCTCCGAACTTAGAGCAGGCGGCTAAAGACTCTGGACGTGACTTGGCAACAAAAATTGAACAAGCCGATCAAAGACAGATCGAGGCAGCACAGAAAGCAAATGATCTTTCTGCTGTATTTAATCCCGAAATGGTGACGGCCTACCAAGATTCCTACACTGAGCGAGTTATGTACATGCAAGACTATCTTCGACTTGAAAATGATCCTGGTTTTAAAGGTCAGTGGCATCTCGAGTTGGAAGAATTTTTTGTCGACAAACTTAGGTTAACCGAAAACGATATGGTGCCATTTGTCGCTCGTGAAGCCGCTCTGATTAAAGAGTTAGGCGAAGCGCGATCCAGTATCAATGGAAATTTCGTCGACGAAGGGCGAAAGCGATTAGAAGAAATAGAGGCCAATTTTTACAAGCGCGTGAAAGAGGGTGGTCTAAAACAAAAACAACTTAACGAAATTATGAAGTTCAAGAAAAAGTTCTTTATCGATAATAAAGAACTTTTTTCAGGATAATTCTAGGGTTGGGATTCTGGTCCTTCTCTGTCGGTCCGGTGATCGGCTCCACGTGAGTAATAGCGACGTCGATCTGTGGCTGAAGTGCAGCCTCCCCAAATTCGATGGGAACCGTTGTCGATGTGGAATCGACCAGAGCAATACAAGCCAAGTCCGCCGTACCAGGTTGACAGTAAGTAATCTTCAATCACCTGTCGGTCGACACCATTTACGATAAAATCGGCTGCTCGACAGGGAATATGCATCGAATTGGTGGCTCCACCGCGGCGCCGGTTATCTGTTCGGGAGCGATGGGCTGACATCAGTTGAACATCCCAGCCGCGAGCCGCCATCTGGTTCAGTTTATCCAGTACCACTGGGGGGAGGCAGCTGTAGTTGTCGTCGGTTTGGATGCCGACTCCGGTCAGGACGGAAGAGCTTGGATTTACCACTTGACCGTTTTCTCGCACGAACGGGTAGATAGGTGCCGGTCGTTGGCAGCGGCCAGAAACACGGTCAAAATCAGTGGCCGCAAAGCTGGAGCGAGGAATAAAACCTTCGCCGGCAGGAACGTTTTCTCCGGCTCTCCAGGTCACCCGAGCCATTCCGCCTTCAATCGATGTGATTTTAAGTTCAGTGCCCGTGGCGTAGGAAAAGCCGAGCTCTTGATCGGCTTCCGAGTCAGAATAAATTTTAGCGTCGGATTGAACGATGAGGCGTCCGCAAACTTGATCAGCCATTGCGGGCAAAGAAAATGTCATCAAAACGGATAAAATCAATAAGTAGAAACTTCTGCCAGTAGTAAGATTCATAGTGTTCGCCTTTCTTTACAAATAAACTATGCAATCGGTAGACCAAATGTTACCGTAAAAGCTTTGTTGTGCCATTAAAAACAAAATAATATCAGACATTTGCCACTGGGTGGCCTAGTCGGCTTGGGGATTGGCGATAGATCTGGTTTTCCAACCTATTCTGTCAGTGTGGTGTCACTCTTATTAACACTGTCTCAATATGAGACAGTGTTTTTTAAGCTTGGGCTTCTAAAAGTTTTTTAGCATGGGCGATACTTGTTTTGGTCAACTTTTCCCCGGAAATGAGGCGGGCAATTTCATCAACTCTGTTCTTTTGACTCAGTAGAGAGACCGTCATTTCAACTGTGTCTTTGGTGGGTTGTTTTTCAATATAGAAGTGATGGTCACCGAAGCAAGCGACTTGGGGTAAATGAGTCACGCAAATCACCTGTTGATGTTGCGCCAAATTTTTAAGTTTTGCCCCTACTTTTTCGGCTGTCGGTCCACTGACCCCAGTATCCACTTCATCAAACAAGAAGGTGCGTGGAAATTGGTTGGCTCCAGTGACCTGCTTCAAAGACAAGAGGATTCTAGAAAGCTCTCCGCCACTGGCGGCTTTGGCAAGATCGCGAGCTTCATCTTTTGCTCCTGTCTGTGTACGAAAAACAATCCGATCAGAGCCCGTTGACGTGGCCTCAGTCAATTGCTCTACGTCTATTATGAAAATCAGACCTTTCATGTTTAGGTCTTTGAGTTCTGAGTTCACTTCTTTGGCCAATAGCTTGGCGCCTGACTCTCTCTTGCTATGGATCTTCTGGCACAGACTTTTAAGGGAATCTTGTTTTTGAAGTTTTTGCTTTTTCATTTGGGCAAGAGTCTCTGAAAGGTTTGTCAGCTCATGGTGCTCTTGTTTCATGTCTTGGAGTGACTTCAAAATATCAGAGACACTTTCTCCGAATTTTTTTTGTAATTTTCGGATTCGACTTAGGCGGTCTTCTAACTCGTCTAGGCTCTGATCGCCAGAGCTCTCTAAATTGGCTAGCTGTTGTAGGCTAAACGCGGAGTCTTCAATCAGGCTGCGGGCTTGTTGCAACTCTCCGATGGCCTCCTTGAGCGCACTGTGTTCGGGAGCGCCAGCAATGATTTTACCAAGTTGGTTTAGGACAGCGGAGTCGGATTCGCTAAGCTTGAACAGGGATTGGCTTAGCCAATCCTGCCATTTTTCTTTCGTCTTTAATTCGCGAATTTGAAGGCTTAACTCTTCGTCTTCATTGTCTACTAAGCCCAGGGTTTCGATTTCTTTAATTTGAAAATTCAAAAAATCGATTTGCTGCTCTCGTAATTGAGATCGTTGTTCCAAGTCGTTCATTCGATTTTGAATATCGTTGATTTCATCAAAAAGAGTTTTAATTTGTTGCCGTAACTCTAGATTTCCACAAAATTGGTCAAGCACTTCCAGTTGATAGCGGCTTGACATTAAGTCTTTGTTTTCATGTTGACCCGTGATTTCAACAAGAGGCGCTTCCGTAGGATTGCTCATAGTCACCAGGGGAAAAACAATGCGACGCAAGTCAGTGACCGTCGAGAGGTGACCGTTCAAATACACCTGACTTTTTCCATCTTTTTTTATCACTCGTCGAACAATTAAGGTGTTGTCGTCAGTGTCGACGCCCATTTCGTTCAGTTTGACTAAAATATCTGATCGCTCATGGAGGTCAAAGGCGCCTTCGATTGTGGCTTTTTCTTTGCTGCTGCGGATGTCTTGGCTAGAAGATTTTGCACCCATTAAAAGCGCCAAACTTTTAATCAAGATTGACTTCCCGGCACCGGTTTCTCCGCTGAGAATATTCAAACCTTGGTTAAAGTGAATATGAATTTTGTCGATAATCGCAAACTGAGCCACTTTGAGTTCTGTAAGCATTTAGTCTCTTTCTCCAAACTTTAGTTTCTCTCGTAAGAGGTTGAAAAAATTGTGTGTCGGGTGGCGAATAATTTGGTGATCCTGTTGGTTTCTTTGCACGGTCAATTTGTGGTTGGAGTCGATCTCCATGGCTTTTTGTCCGTCAATGGTGAGCAGGGCCGATCGCCCCGCGCCGATAATCTGAAACTCCAATTGCCGGTCGTCAGGAAAAATCATAGGTCTTGTCGTCAAGCTGTGAGGACAAATGGGGGTCACCACAATGGCTTTGACTTCAGGGTGGAGAACCGGACCACCGGCTGCTAAGTTGTAGGCGGTGGACCCAGTGGGGCTCGAGACAATGACTCCATCGGCCTTTGTCTCTGTCACCAGTTGACCCTCACTGTAGATCCCAATATTCAGCAAATGGGTACGGTCGCCACGTTCAATGACCATGTCGTTAAGAGCTAAAAACTTTTGAGCCTGATTTATGCGAATGTCGAGGACGGACCTTGGTCTTTTGTCCATTTTATTGGCTAATGTCGACTTCATCATGGTGTAGAGTTCTTCCAACCGATTGTCGGTGAGAAATCCTAATGAACCCAGGTTGACTCCGACGATGGGAGTTTGGCGGCCATTGAGTCTGCGAACGGCTTGCAGGTAAGTTCCATCGCCACCCAGAACAACCAGCAAGTCAATTTGGTCGTAATCTTTTTCAGTTGCAAGGTGTTGGCTTGCCTCGCACAGTTCAACGTCAGGTTCGCAGTAGACCGATAACGATAGGTCACTTAACCAGCTGGCGAGCTTCTTGGCCTCAGATAAGGCTTTCGGTGTGTCTTTTCGAATGATGATTCCAATATTCTTAAAATGACTCAAGACAATCCGCTCCTTCTTAAAAGAGCACTGCTGTCCGGATCTTTTCCTCTAAAATTACGGTAGAGTTGGGCGGGATCCTCCACGCCTCCTCGTGACAAGACTTCTGAATAAAACCTTTTAGCTACCTGTTGGTCAAACAGACCCTTTTCTTTAAAAGCCTCGAATGCATCGGCATCGAGAACTTCGGCCCATTTGTAGGAGTAGTACCCCGCGCTGTATCCACCAGCGAAAATATGTGAAAAACCAACCGAAAAATTGGTTCCTGGTATTTTCGGAAGAAGTTGAATGTCTTGGGTGGCTTCATCCTCGATCTTAACAGGGTCCAGATCTTTACCATCAATTTCGCTGTGCCAAGTTAGGTCGACAAAACTAAAGCTAATTTGCCTTAAGGAAGCGTAGCCAGCCTGAAAATTTCTCGAGTCATTGAGCTTTTGCACCAAACTCGTTGGAATTTTTTCACCGGTTTTATAGTGTTCAGCAAACAAATCCAAAGATTCTTTTTCGTAGGTCCAATTCTCCATCAGTTGCGACGGGAGTTCGACGAAGTCCCACAAGACATTGGTTCCGGACAGAGAAGAATAATGGCAGTCGGATAGAAGACTGTGCAAGGCGTGTCCAAATTCGTGAAACAAGGTCTGCACTTCATAAAACGTCAGTAGAGAGGGGTGGTCTGCGGTGGGTTTGCTGAAGTTGCACACAACACTAACATGAGGGCGCTTGACTTCATCTCCGTCAAAGCCTTGTTCTCGGTAGTTCGTCATCCAGGCCCCTGATTTTTTGTTTTCTCGAGGAAATATATCAAGGTACAAAAGGCCGATCATGTCACCTTGTCGGGTCACTTTAAAAACCTCAACATCTTCATGATAGACGGGAATATCTGTCCGCTTTTCAAACTTAAGGCCATAAAGCTTTTCACCATGAATAAAGATCCCTTTGATCGCCTGCTGCAAAGGGAAATAAGGTCTAAGGTCCTCATCGCTTAAATCGAAGAGGTGTTTTTTTAATTTTTCTGAATAAAATGCAAAATCCCAAGGTTGAACTTCAATGTCTTCTTTTAACTCGGTCTTGATAAAATCTTGTAGCTGTTGCAAGTCTTTTTGGGCTGCCTTTAATGAGGGAGCCTTCAGTTCGTCTAAAAATTCAAAAACCCGCTCGGGAGTTTTGGCCATCCGTTTTTTCAAAACAAAATGGGCGTGGGTCGGAAACCCAAGGAGTTTGGCTCGGGTATTGCGAAGTTGGGCTATCTGTTTGCAGATTTCGCGGTTGGAATACTCTCCATCCAGGGCTTTGGTGTTTGATGCCATCCACATTTCTTTTCGAAGCTCGCGGTTTTCCATATACTTCATAAAGGGCATGTAAGAGGGGGCCTGCAAAGTAAAAGTCCAGCCCGCTTCGCCTTTCTTTTCGGCCTCTTCGCGGGCGGTGGCTCTCACGGATTCGGGCAAGGCTTGAACCTCAGACTTGTCTTGAACATTCAATGTGAAGGCGTTGGTGGCCTTCAATACATTTTGGGAATACTGGGGGCTCAGAGCCGCCATCTGTTGGTCAATCGTTCGCAACTTTTCTTTGTCTTCATTCGACAGTAGGGCCCCATTACGAGTGAAGCTTTCAAATGTTTCGTTGAGAAGTTTGAGTTGCTCTGGGTTCAGGTCACTGGGGTTCGTTGTTTCTTTGACTGACTGAATATTTTTAAAAAGTTTTTCTGATAGTTGGATATCGTTGCCAAATTCAGCTAACTTTTGCGAGACCTCACCCACTGCTTTGTCGATGTCTGAGTTGGTGCAAGCGTGGTATAAATTGAAAAACACAGTAGTGACTTGATCCATTTCTTGGCTGGATAGCTCAAGGGCCTCAATGGTGTTGGTGAATGTCGGTTGGGTTTCGTTTTCAATACGGGTCACTCTTTTGCGAGCGAGATCAATACCTTCTTCAATGGCTTTTTGAAATTGTTCACTTTTGATTTGATCGAAAGGGACAGCATGATCGAAATTGGAATTGTTCTTAAACAGGTCCAGCATAGGTTCTCCTTGTTGAGAGCAGTTTAACCCTGCCCTCAGTTGTAACGAGAACCTATGGAATTGGGTAGAAAAGGCGCGAGCGGTGCGCAGAGTCAACCAGGTCATTCAAAAGCGATGCGGACAAGGCGAAGTGGCTCGTTGTTTCAGAAGTTTGTTTATAAACTAGCTTCGAAAGGCGCACAGGTGCCATATTGAGTCTCATCCATGCTCAAACACTGTGTTGCCAGTGGCTGACCGTTTTGGTCCTTCATGCCTCGGCAATCGGTGTTGCCCCGTTCCGGGTTGCAACGAGCCCCAAAGTCGGCCGAGCAACTGGCGCTGCTGTCAAAGCCGCGGCTTTCGGATTCGACAACTGTGGTGGTTTCAAAAGCGACCCAAAGTTTTTCGCGCCCGTCAGGGCGACTGACGTAACGCATGGATACCTGGGTGCTTTGTACCCGTTGGTATATCTGGGTATTTTCACACTTGGGAACGCCTCGGTAGAAAACAGGGCGTTCGCCGTGACGGCAGCCACAGCCCATTCCCGAGTTTCCAAAGGCATTGTCCGAGAAGAAATCGTTGCCGCTTCCAAAATAGTCATTAAAACCCAGTGCCGTGGCTTCGTTGTCGATATCGACGCACTCGCGGGCTTCGGGAAACTCGGTGCAAAACTGTAAAAAATTTTCTTCTTCCGTTTGCAGTTTGTTTTGGTCGCCACTGTTGGAGCGACTGCTTCCGCAGCCAGAAACCAGCAGGCACAGCATGGTCGAAACCAATACCCAATTCCTTATTTGCATAATCCCAATACCTTTTTTTTAGATCCGTTGGGTATTACAACTACAAGGATCGTGCCACGCGTAATTCGCCTTGTTTTCCATTCTGCGGGGGCCTGGGGCTAGAAAAGCGACGAAGCTCTTTCTTTGGCCCTGTTCAGGCTGTAACATTGTTGTGCGGTTCAGTAATATTTTCAAAAGAATCGGGAGCCTTATGTGGACTAAAAAAATTTTCATTTTTATCTTTTGTCTGCTTTTTTTTCAGGTGTCCTACGCCCGCGTTTTTATGTTCGAAAAGGAAACAATGGCCCCCTACCTGCAGCTGCGATCGGGGTTGAGTTCCATGGGAAGTGCCCCTTACCAGTGGCAGTCGGCGGCGACCTTCAGTGGGGATGAAGTCGACTTAATTTACGGTGGAGAGTTTGGAGTTTACTTCCGGACCCATGGAGTGGGAGTGTCTCTTGGTGTCCTTGTTCACACCTTTGATCCTGTCAGTGGGGGGCGCGGTCAAACTGCCAGTGGTGTTTCTCTTTTTTCGGTGGATGTTGAGGGAATGGCTTACGGTCCACAAGTGGCTTTCGACCTCCAGTTTGCCCAGACAGAAACCTATTTATGGAAGTTTATTGTCGGTGGTGGCTATCAGTTTGCTAAAATAGAAAGCACTTACAGCTTCACGGCGACGGGTCAATCTTTGGCTGGCGGGCAGAGTCAGCTGACAGAATCATACAAGCAAGACACTCCTTTTGCCATGCTTGCAATATCCACTGAGTTTTTGATGTCTGGAACCACCACGGTGTCTGTCACCGCGGGTTATCATTATAGTTTCAGCGATGAATGGAAATATGGAGAAGGTGGGCAAAACTTTGCTGGCAGTCACTCACAGGGAGGGGACGTTCTTTTTGAGGACGCTTCCACAAAGGATATTGATTGGAGTTACCCTTTTGTGCAGGTGGGGTTCCAGTTTTATGTCGACACTATTCGTTAAGCGCTCTGAAGACCAAGTTGATGGGACTTAAGTGCTTCTGACATTCAAAAAAAGATTCTTTAATGTCAGTGTAAGTTCATTACAGATTTAAGTTATTCAGATTTCCGTTAAGCTTTTGTTTGACTGGCTTTCGGGGCAGTGGGACGATTTTTTCCGTACGCAATTAGGACATGGATGAAAGTCTTAATTCATGTCTCAAGTTAAGGAGGATTTCGTGAGCTTTTTTAATTCACTATCAACAGCATTTACTACCGGCGGAGTTTGGATGTGGTTCATTTTGGCCCTTTCCATTGTTGCCATGGGAATTATCGCAGAGCGCGTCGTTGCCCTCTATATTCGTCGCAAACCCACTCAAAAGAGAAATGTGCTCAATTATGAGAAGGGTATTCGTCAGGGCGATCTTGAAACGGTCATGACATCGTCCAAACAAAATCTCAACGAACCCATCAACCGAACCGTTGCGGCCGGCACCGAGGCGGCCATGAATATGGGTGGAAAAGACGAAATTCAAGGTCGGATGGAAGAAGTTATTCTTGAAGAAACCGAGCAAATTGAAAAGCGTACTGGCTTTTTGGCTATGATTGCCAACGTGGCAACGCTGGCGGGTCTACTTGGAACCATCACCGGGATGATCAAGTCGTTTGCGGCTGTCAGTAACGCCAATCCTATGGAGAAGGCGGCTCTGCTGTCGAATGGTATTTCAGAAGCCATGAACACCACGGCCTTTGGGTTGATCGTGGCGATCCCAACTCTTCTTATCTATTCTATTTTAGCGAACCGTTCCCAAATCTTAACCGATGACCTGAATCAAGCGGCTTTGAAAGCCTACAACTGGCTCAGTTACTCTTTTAATCCTTTGGAAACCCGTAACAGTCGCGCAGACAACTCGAACTAAACAGGGGAGTTGCAAGTGATAGGTAAAAAACAGAAGAAGCCGCTGAATACAGAAGTCGACCTGGTCGCCTTTATTTCACTGCTTTCTGTTTGCATCTGTTTTCTATTGTTGACCTCAATTTGGATTCAAATCGGTTCAATGAATGTAAAACAGGCAGTCGGAGGGCAGGCCGCCTCTGGTAAACCGAAGCCCGAAATGTGGGTGGTGATGAATGAAAAGGGAGAGTTGCAATTCAAGTTGCGGCACACCCCAACAAAAATTACCCGTTCCTTTGGAAAAACAAAAATTCCAGGGATCGAAGGAAAGCCAGACTTCGCCGAACTGAAAACATACTTGGTCAATCTCACTGGCGCTTACCAAGACTTAACAATGGCGCTGATTCGGCCAGCCGAGAAGACTCAATTTGAGGATATTATTGAGCTTATGGATGTGTTTCGTAAGCAGGGAATTGAAGATCTGGGTGTGACGCCACTCTAGATTGAAAAACGGGGGATACAATGTTTAATGGACCCATAAGTCAGCCCGGTCTATCCGACAAGGTTGGAATTGGTAGAAAAGGAAAACCGAAAAGAAACTTGGCAGCGACCGTGATGTTGACTTCCTTGGTTGATACCTTTTCGGTGCTAGTTATCTATTTATTGGTGAATTTTTCAACCACCGGTGAACTTCTTTATATGAGTAAAGGGATGGAGTTGCCGGCGGCAGCTAAAGCCATTGAGCTTGAGCGTAATGTTGTGGTGAAGGTGGAAGAAGATCGCCTTTTTATCGAAGAAAAAGAAATCCCGACCAAGAAACTTGTTCAGACTCTTATTGATATGAAAAAAAATTGGGAAAAATACTATCCGGATACCGTGTTTACGGGCGCCATGACGATTCAGGCTGACCGTCGGCAAACTTATAGTTTGTTAAGTCATGTGATTCAGGCCGGTGGTCATGCTGGTTACAGCGACATCAACTTTGCGGTCATTCGGAAATAGGGGATTAAAATGAAAAAAGTTTCTCAAAAAACATGGCTGAGATTTGTGTTGGGTATTGCCCTAGGTTTTTATGCCACGGTCGCCGAAGCCGGAGAAGTTGGTCAGACCGAAACTCTGCTGATCAATAAGCTCACCAACGTTTTTCTAAAACTGCCAGAGGGAAACCCGACTAAAAATAAAATCACACTTCGCTTGGCTGACTTGCACGCTGAACGCGGTCGCTTGCAAGCTAAGCAAGAGTCAGAAAAAGGTTGTATCGAGTGTCACAATGGTCTGACGGATCGAAAAAAAGCCCTTGAATATTATCAGTATGTTTTGCCAGGCCTTAAAGGAGAGGCCAGACAGAATGTGATGGTGCAGGTTGGACATATCTATGAAGTCTTAGGTGAAAACTCAAAAGCCATTTCTTTTTATAAAAAAGTCATTGCTGGCGGAGAAGGCAAAGGCTTGGCTGAAGCCCAATTTTCTTTGGCTGAAATTTACTTCAAACAAAGAAATTTTGCGTCTGCTAAGACCTATTACGGACAGGCTTTAAGCAATAGCCAATTCAATCGCCGGGGGCTGGCGTCGTTTCGACAGGCCTGGTGTCAGTACAATGTAGGAGACGTGGCGGCTGCTGTGAACGGTTTGGAAAAAATCTTAAATGATCCCAAGTTGCTCACTCGTGGTGGAGAAAACCTGGTGAATGTCGATCAAGACTTCAAATCGGAAGTGGCCAAAGATTACACGGTCTTTATGGCTCATAGTTCACAAATCAGTATGAGTGCCATTCAAAAAGTCTACAAGTTGAGTCCCGAGAAAATCCGTATCGAAAATGTTTCCTTCTTGGCGAAAGAGTTGGAGCGTTTAGGGCAGATCGAACAAGCCCAGCAGGCTTGGGAACTGGTTGTGGCTGAAACAGCCGATCCGCAGATCCGGATGGAAGGGCTGGTCTATTTAGCGGGCCTGCAGATGAAGGGCAGCCAAAAAGATAAAATTCTTCCCTACCTGAAGCGAGCCTTTCGTAACTGGACCAGCCTTCAATCTTGTAAAGATCAGCGGGTTTGTGACGAACTTAAAAAGCGAATTCGAACTTTGGTTTTTGATTGGAACCGAACCGAGAAAAAAAATCCTTCGCAAAGTCTATTGGAGGCCTACGAAGGCTATTTCTCGGTGGAAAAAACCGATCGAGAGGGTTTTGAATTGGCTTCGCAGGCGGCCATCCAAGCCAAAGAATATGCGAAGGCTTGGGACTGGAATCAGCAAGCCTACGGGTTGGCTGAGGAGCCGGAACAACAAGAGACCTTGCTTTTACGTCGAATTGAGATTGCTGAGTTGGCAAAGAGTGCCACATTGCTAACGGAGGCGCAAAATGCCTACTTAGAAAAGAGTCCTAAGAAAACAAAATCCACAGAGATTCGCTATCAAATGGCTCAACAAGCCTATGATAATAAAGACTACAGTCAGGCGGCCGATCAGTTTAAGGCCATCGCTAGTCATCCCGCGACGGCGGGAAAGTTAAAAGTGCAGGCGGCTGAAATGGCTTTGGACTCATTAGTTCTAACCAAAAATGATCAAAAAATTGAATCTTGGGCCAATGAGTTCGCGCAAATTTTTCCGAGCCAACGCAGCCGGTTTATGAAGCTGGCCGGTACTTCCGTACTTTCGCAAACTGCTAGTATGGCGACCATGGGTACAGACAGTTTGGCGGCATGGAATACGCTGAGTCGGTTTGATGTGGCCACCGCCGATGCCGAGAAAAAGAAAACCTTTTTCAAGAACAAGGTGATTTTAGCCCGTAAACTTAAAAAGTTTAACGAAATGGACGTCGCTCTTCGATCTTTTCTGGCCATGAACAACTTAAGTCTTGAAGAAACAAAATTTGGTCTCGAAAACAAAGTGTGGCTCAGTGAGCTACAGCTGAATTTTGATTCGGCTTTTAAGGCTTATCAGAAATTGAAAACAGGGAATTGGCTTGAAATGGCTCGGATGGCCGACCTGGCGGAGCAGCCCTCGGCGCAGTATTATTACAATTACTTGAAAAAGGCGGACGACAAAGAATTAGCCTTTTCAATTTGTGTCAAGTTGGTCAAGGAGGCTCAGGGGATCGGCCCTCGCCAGAAACCTTGTGTTCCTTTTCTTACTAGCAATAAAAACTTCATGGCCGGTTTGATTATGCAGATCTACAGCGGCAAGAAAACCTCAAAGCAGTTGGCAAAGATGTTGAAGTCCTATGGTTTAGAGACAACCCCGGCAGCCAAGGTTTTAGAGCGAGAATTTCTGATTTCCGAAGCTGAAAAAAAGGTCACCAAACTGACGAATCACAAGTTGGACGGTCGCACTTCACGGGTGGCTCGGTCTCTGCAAAAAAGAATGGGGTTGATCACATCCTTTGAGCAAACCATAGCCAAGGCCACTCAGACACAAGATTGGTTGACACAGACAATGTTTTTGTCTGAGCTGCAGAAGCAATATAAAAGATTTTATGATGAGTTGTTGGGGTTACCGACGCCGACCGATTTGACGGCTGAAGAGCAACAGCAATATGTCACTTTGCTCGGTCAACAGGCGGCACCTTACAAAGAGAAGGCTGATCAGATCCAATTTAAAATAGATGAACTTTGGAACAACACGGATGCTGTCGATCAGGTTTATGCCAACTTCCATAAAGCCCCGGTCGAGTTGCAGAGTCTTTTGGGCCCACAAATTGAGAAGATGAAAACAGTGGTCCAGCCTGAGCGAGCGGCCCGATTTGATTTGGTCTATAAAAAACAAATGAAAAAGAAAACGCCTTCAATTGCTCTTCTTGAAACGGCTCGCACTCAGGTGAAGAATTCACCGCTCAATAAGTCGGCCCTGCAGAATTTAATCGATTTAGAAACAAAGCGTGGCTATCAGCCCATGATTATTTATTTGAACAGCCGACTGAAATTGGTGGATCAAGGTTTTGAGTCCGCTGGGAGGTCTTTATGAAAAAAGTATTAATCTGTTTAAGTTTGCTATTGGTGATGCCATTGGCTTTCGCGGCCCCCAAGGAAAAAAAGAAGACGATGACTCGCAACAATGAAGTCTCTTTTGATGAAATCTTGGTCCAAGGGAAGCACCACTTTTCGGACGAAGCGGTGGTAACGGTCGAGCAAGATAAAGTCTTGGATGCTCTGCTCGAGGTACGAAAAGATTTTAAGGATCGAATTAAGAAATCGGCGAAACGAAATTGAGGTCAGGGATGGCAAAAAGTTTAGTTTTACATAATAGTTTGGGTCAGGTTATTCGGGTTTTTCCGTGGACTAATCCTGAAAAGATTTGGACCGTTTTTCGAAAAGACACCAAGCGATTGGAAGTTCTAAGTTCGACTCGCAGTTTAGAGAAGCAAAAGGTTCCCTTCGAGGTGATTGAAACCCTTTCCGGAGCCGATCTGGCCAAGGGCAAAATCTCTTTGGGGCAACGAGGCTACTTAGAGTTGTCAGAAGGTTCCACCATTCAGCCTCCTCTAGAGACAATCAAAGAAAAAGATTTGGGTCCGGCTCGTAAAGCCATTCTGTTCTCTATTTTCGTTTACTTGTTGGCGGGATACCTGATTACGGATGTTTTTGCACCGATCCAAGATGAAGTTGAAGAAGTGGTTGAAAAGAAAAAACGAGAAATCGTTAAAGTGGTGCAGCGAAAGCTGACGATTCCTAAAACCAGTCAACGTCGAACCATTAGTCTGAATCAACAACAGCCGACTAAGGTTAATCCAGTGGCCAAAAAACAAGGTTGGAAGCGCCGAGGGGCTTTGGCTGCTTTGGGTCAGTTGTCCAAGTCGAAACAAAAAGGTGGGCTGGATCTAGGGGCGGTTAAAGCCACGGCGGGTCCTGGTCTCGGTGGGTCCCAGGGGTCCGGTGGGGTGCAAACCAGTCTCTATGCCAAGGGCATGGTCGCAGCTCCCTTGGGTGCCGGTCACAACCTGAAAGGCGGAGGCGGTTACGGCACCAAAGGCAAAGGCGGCGGTAAGGCCGGCTATGGCAGTGTTTCTTTGGTTGGAGCTACAGGGGCGTCCTTGATTCCCATACCGGAAGAGGCTTCGGTTGAGGGTGGCTTGGACAGCGGTTTGATTGCGGATGTGGTCCGACGCAACATTGGTCAAATTCGATTTTGTTACGAACAGGGTCTGCAAATGAACAGTGCGCTCTCTGGTCGAGTTGCTGTGAACTGGGTGATCGATGGCAGTGGCCGAGTTAAAACGGCTCGGGTCAAGAACACCTCGCTGAACAACCAGACCGTTGAAGATTGTATTTTAAGAAGACTAAGAACATGGAAGTTTCCAATACCGGAAGGAAATCAGGACGTGCCGGTGTCCTACCCCTTCTTGCTAAAAAGAACGGGGTGAGTTGATGCCAATTTTTTTAAAAAAAGGGGGAGCCATGGGGCGACTTTTATTAGTAGGACTTTTTCTCGGATTAACAGCTTGTCATAGTGGGTGGGATAAAGACCCCTTTGATAAAGAGCAAGACAATATTAAAAATGCGATTAAGCCGGACCAAGAAATTCCTAAAACGCCACCGCCTGAGCAAACCACTTTATTTGTTAAAATGGAGCAGGTTTACAGCGTAGTCGAGGGAGACACCCTTGAGATTCCTGTGGACTACGAAATTGCCCACCCCGATGTGAAGTTGACATCGATCCAGGTGCAGGGGCTGGAAGAAAAGTTTCCGGGTAGCGTGTTTGATACACAAAAGAATATCATTCGCATTACGCCGCCTTTTGATTTTGTCCCTGTTGATACGCCTTATATTGTTCAACCCCTTTCGGTTTCCTTTTTCAATGAATATGCTGGGCAAGTGCAAGAGGTGAAACGAACCGTAGTCATTCATGTCATTCCGCAAAATGAAACGGTGCCTGTCATCGAAAAAGCGGAATTTCCCACCGGGCAGGTAGTGACTGCTGGTGTAGAAAAGGACATGGTTATTGAGGTCTACGATACCAGTAAAGAGTTCAGCCCGCGGATCAGTGTCGTCAACGCGTTTGGTACCTCTCTGCAGGGGGCTCAATTTGTCAAAATACCCGCCGAGGGAGTCTACAATCCAACGGACGATGTTTGGGAGTTTACCGCAAAGGTTAATGTCCCCAAAGATTACTATCTACCCAACGGTTTTTCTCGAGTCACCGTCGATGTTTTTGCTTACTCGATCACAGGGATTCCTTCCCGGAGCAAGGCCGTTGGCTTTTCGATCGACTCTGACAATGCTGTGGCTCCTAAAATTGTCACTGAGAACAAAATATATTTTACCGAGAAACAGGAAAATCAATACACCTTTAGCGCCTTCGATATTCGCGGTTCCGGTGATGTGACCGCTAAGTGTGATCAGATGCCGACCGATTTAATTTGTGACTGTCGCCGCGACGCCTTTAATGGCGGAGTACATTTTTGTACTGTCAGTTGGTTTCCTCAGACGGCGGGTGAATTTAAGTTGATCTTCCTGGCCAGAAATAGGGTTCTAAGTTCGGTAGCGACCACCCAGAGAGAAGTGACCATTGAAGTGGGGAGTGCAAAATGATTAAGAAGACGATTCTAGTTTTACTGTTGTTGTGGCTGGGGCGCACCGCTCAGGCCGGCCTTCTTGAAGATTTCGACTCTTTAGGGGGCAATGATGTATTGATCAATCGCGCTAAAGTTTTGCGTCCGGACAAAGACATCAAGGTGGTGCAAAACCGCACTGTTGACCGACGCTGGCGCAACGAATTTTCTGCTGGGTACTCCAATGTGATAGGTGGCGATAGCTTTTTGCAAAGCCAAATGCTGAGTCTGGATTACCATCTTCATATCAGTCCCTACTGGCAAGTAGGGGTAGCCTATTTTGGCGCCTACAATCAGCTAAGCAGTGAAGGAAAATACTTAATTGACCAGAATGGCTTGGTTCCAGATGTGGACCAGCCGGATAGTGGATATGAACTGATCGCAAACTTTGCGCCATTTTATGGAAAGGTGAATATGTTTGGAATGGGGGTAGCCCAATTTGATGTTTACGCCATTGTTTCCTACGGAAACATCAAATTGCAATCCGGAGAGACACCCACTTACACATGGGGTGGCGGTTTAGGTCTTTGGATTTCCCAGCACTTGACGGCTCGCCTTGAAATTCGTCAAAGAAACTATGAAGCTCAACGTTTTGGTGGAGCTTCTAATGTTAATACAACCAACGCCGGTTTATCTTTTGGTTACCTGCTGTAGGGGAGAAATGTATGATTAAGTTAATTTTAATGCTCTGTCTTTTTAGCTCTCCCTCGTTCGCAGATGATTTGCTCGAAGTTTTAGATGGCAGTCAAGGCCAAGAAGAAGGCCTGGTGATTGAAAAAAAGAGCACTCTTTTTAAAGGCCTTGTGGCTCAGCCCAATGCCGAACAGAACATCTTTTTTCAATTTTTAGAAAAAGGCGACGAAAGAAAAGCCTTATACCAATGGCCTTCGGCCTTTGCAGGAACCTCTTTCGCTAACTCTGATAGCGGGAAAGCCTTGTACGGCTACCTATTGTTTAAAAATGGGTTGCAAATAACAGGCATTGAAAGTCTTTTTATGGCCCAGCCTCAAGGGATCAGTAAAAATTTGATTCGCTTGTGGCGGGGACTTATGCAAACCAATGAGACTCTATGGAAGCTGACGGATGTTCAGTGGAGCAACCAGTGGACTGAAGTTTTTGGAGTTTCCGCCGAAGTGATGGTGACAGCCCGACGCTTTGACTCTGAACCTGATCTGGCGCAACTCGAAAGATTGCTTCGCAAAACCACGTCGAATACCTGGGAGCGCAGTTGGACCGAATGGCGCTATATTACTTACCTGATCACACAAGACGAAATTATCAAGGCAGCAAAGCTACTGAAGCATTTGCAGGGAGTCGAACAAGGCAATCCGGTTTCTAGCGACCTTATGGATTTGACGGCGGCTCGACTATTGTATCAAAAAGGTTTTTTAACACCCTCTTTGCGGTATTACGAAAAAGTAAGTAAAGGTTCGGATTATTGGTTCGAAGCTCTTGAAGAAATGGGATGGGCTGAGTTGCGTTTGGGGCGGCCTCAGAACACTTTGGCTCACACTCGCACTCTTCTTGTTGATGACTTACAAACCGATGTCGGCCCGGAGGCTTTTTATCTGACTAGCTTGGCCAATTTGAAAGTTTGTGACTACCAAGAAGTGTCTATAAACCTGCAAGAGTTCCGCACCCGTTTTCGCAAAAAAGCGGCCACATTGCTGGGTCTAAAGGAAACTCCGGAGTCTCCGGCGGTTAAAAAACTTTTTTCTTTGTTAGCAGAAGATCGCACAAATATGCCAGCCCTGGGTAAATATGGGCAAGATTTACCCAGACACTCCACTCGTGATGAAAGTTTATTTTATCTTGTGCAAAGGCAGACCAAGATGGCAGCCGAGGCCGAAATCGCCAAAAATCTTTATTCTCAGTCTTTGTCCGAAGGTACGGCTCAGGTGGGTTTCCAGGCTAAAATGGAAAAGTTTAGAAAAGCCATTGAAAACCGATCTCGAAATAGTTTTACTGCCTCGCTCAATCGAGTCAAAGAACTGGCCAATGATGAGATCAACGAAATCTCCAATGTTTTAAAGAAAATGCAAATCGTCGAAGCCGAACTGATTCAGCAACTGGCTGTGAGTGACCGAGTGATTAACGACACGGCCAATATGCAAGCGAAAGTGCAGAAGGGAACAACCGGAAGTGCCAGTCGCGACACCTTGAGTTTTCCTTTCAATGGGGAAGTCTGGTTTGACGAATTGAGCCAATACAAAATTGATATCGCTGGTGGTTGCCAAGCTGGGAAAGGAAAAACGCTGTGATAAAAGTAGGGATCGGACTATTCGCCGTCTTGTTTGCTTTGGGTTGTGATTCTGACCCCAGCGCCTTCAAGGTGCCTTTGCCAGATAAAGTCTTTGTCGACAAATCGGGAAAGATCAGCAGCTACAATCCTGAAGTGGACATCTTATTTATCATTGATGACTCAGGAAGTATGCTTTCCTATCAAAACCGTTTAGCCGAAAATGCAGACCTTTTTATTAGCCAATTCTTCAATGCTCGCTTTATTGACTTTCATATTGGAGTGACAACCTCCACCGAAAGGTCTGGGCCTTTCGGTACGGGAAGCAAAGCTCCTGGTGGCCAGCTTCATCAGGTCGCTGGGGTCAATTACGTCGACCGAAACACTCCGGATGCTGAGTTTGTATTGATGGAGATGTTGGATGTTGGGACGAGTGGTGATGGGTCCGAGAAGTTTTTGTCGATCCCTCGACTCACTTTTTCTGAAATCAACATGAAGACAAAGAATAAAGGGTTTTATCGAAAGAACGCCCATTTGGTGATTTTTGTTTTGACCGACACCTATGATCAAACCAACCTTGAGCCGGAAACCACCTTTGATTTTTTAGTTAATTTAAAAGAGGGCGATAAAAGCAAACTGCATTTTGCTGCGGCCATTGTCACCATTGAAAAAACCAATTGCCAATCCGAATCGGACACTCGGCTGCCGGAAAAACTCACAAAATTGTCTTACCTTTTCCAAGGGCGTGGACATCGCTTTAACATCTGCCAAAGCAACTACGGGAAAGACTTGGCCCGGGTGGCCACCAGTATCGTCAATGCGGTTTCGACGGTCTACTTAGAAGATCTGCCGGATGTCAGTTCGATGAGTGTATTTTATGGTGATAAACAGATCCCTAATCAAGAGCAGGGAGGCTGGACCTACGACTACAGTCTGAACGCGATTCATTTGTCTCCCGAAATTGACGTTCAAGGCGCCAATGGAGACAAACTTTCGATTCGCTATGAAGAGATCTATAAAAAACCAACAGCTGCTGAGTAAATTACTATTTTATGATTTAGCTATTAAGAAAGCCTCCTTGAACCGGAGGCTTTTTAAATTAAGGAGCTTCTGTTTCCTGAGCTTCGTCTTCCCCATTTTCTTGAACTTGATCTGCCTCTTGTTCAGCTAGCTTAGAAGCGAGGTTTTTTTCTACAGGAAGAATCAACTCTGTTTTTAATTCTCCGTCAGTCACAATTTCAATACCTCGGATAAGTCCAGGGAACTCGAGAAGATTTTGTCGAGACGCAGGGTTGCGTAGAAAAACTCTCTCGTTGCGTGTGCTGAACTCAACCACCAGTTGGGAACCTGCCGGTACGGAGGCATTGACTAGAGGAAAGATCAGCTCGACTTGCTCGATTTGATTCATTTTAGAACTGATCGCGGCTGTTCTCCACCCATGAGTGCCCTCGATGAAGGTTCCCATAGGACTGATGACATAAAAGTGGATGTGGACAGGAACTTCTGGGGCATTGGCTTTAAGCACCAGGTTCATGACCGGAGCCCCATTTAAAATAGTGGCTTTATCAAACTGGAAAACCACGGATTTGGAATAGAGGTTGGGATCTTTAACCTGTTGCAAAGCATAGTCTTGCAGCGAAAGAGGCTCATCAAAAGTGAGAGTTTGGGTGTCGAGAGGGAGGTCTTCCCAGCGATCGCTTCTTTCATAGTCATTTTTTGATTTGGTGTAGACAGAGAAACGAGTCTCAGAGGTCGGGTCAAAATTTGATTCATCGTCGGTTAGACCGATCAATTTTGGAGCCAAGGGAAGTTTCTGGAAAAAATCACCACAGCCATGCCCCTCTTTGTGCAGAACCAAATAGTTTTGATCTTTGAATTTGGAGTTTTCAAAGATGTGTTGGAACCCCAAGTAGGTGTCCCGACCATCCTGATCCCGGACCAAACCAGCGACGTGGGCGATCGGCATCTTGGCCTTTTCAAGAGCCGTCAGCAGTTGCCTGTTTTTCCAGTATTCATTTTTACGGTCATCAATGGCGGCGCTGGTGGCATTCCACTCTTCTGAATCAAAACCCAAAAGGATATCATCCATGCGGCTACGCCCAAGGTTAGAGACTTCTGTGTTAATGAATTCCCAATAGCTGCCAGAATCGCTGAAGGTTTGGTATTTTCTATCCGAAGTGACGTAGGGGAATATTCCATTTTCTACGAATTGGCTGGAAGTGAAAGAGTCAGTGGCGGCGTTGGCGGGTGCACTGCAAGCCACAACGGACTTTAGGGCGGGGTGGTTGGAAGCGGCGCTCGCTAGAGCGTCGTAACCGTCATAGGAAACGCCATAGGCCATGACTTTGCCATTGCTGCGTGGCTGCTTGATGATCCAATCGATAGAATCATAGCTGTCGTCGATGTTAACCGGATCGAGCCATTTGAATGAGCCCGTCGAGCTGTGAGAGCCTCGGTTGGCTTGAAGGTACAAAGTTTTATCAAAAAATAAAGACAAATAAGCGTTGGCAACAATGCCACCATACAACATGTAAGGAGTTCTCAAAAAAATCGATCCTTTTTTGGCCGCTCCTTTCTTCCTTTGAATCTTCCAGGTGGTTAGAGATTCACCGTCTCGAGTGGGTACCGTATGTAGAGTCATATCCACTTGGTAATCGAAGGCCAAGGGAACGAAGCGACGAATTTTGAATTCTGGAGAGTAGTTGGCTTCAACATAGAGGTACCCTTTGTCCGTCTTGTACTCAGCGATATCAAAGGGGTGATCGTAGAACAGGGTTTTTTGGTACGAACATTGACTAACAGCATTTTTAACGTTGTTAATAATTCGGACGTAATAATCGAGGTACTGTTGGCTCTCAACCACTTGAGCCAGCAAAGACTTTGGATCGTCGGCTTCGACTAAGCGACAAAAATCCTTTAGAAAGGTGTCGTTGTATTCGGCCGTTGGATTTTCTCCGACGATTCCGGTTTCACCATTCAGATTTTTTAACTCTTCATTTTCTTTCTGGATTTGACGAATTTTTGTCTGTAACGCTTGAATTTCAGAGCTTCGGTCCTCTTCATTACTGCAGCCAACAATAAGTGAACACAATAACAACAATACATAGAAGTGCTTCATTTTTCTCCCCCCAAAGGAATCCGAAATAAACCAAGACAAGGGCTTTGCGTCAAATCAGAAAAACAAAGTTTTAAAATTTATTCAATTTATCTAGTAATTTTAGTTACTTGCCGACGATGAATAGAAAAGGGTGAAATTAATACAAGTTATCGATTTGCGATTTATACCTTTCATCGATGACTTTTCTTTTCATTTTTAAGGAGGGGGTGAGCTGACCATCCTCAACGCTAAACTCATGGTCAAGCACTTCAAACCTTTTAATAGTTTCGAAAGAGGCCAGCTGGGCATTGACTCGGGCAATGGACTTACGAACTTCCGCCAGAATCTTATCACTGCGAGCCAACTGGGAAAAATCGGAAGCCGATAGTTTGAATTTGTTTTTTAGGTACATCAATTGATCTTTCTCTAAGGTCACCAGTGCGACAATATATTTCTTCTTGTCACCGTGGATATGGATGTGACCAATCAATGAATCGGTGGCAAACAAGTTTTGTAACTTTTGTGGAGCGACAAACTTACCACCCGCGGTTTTAATCAGATCTTTTTTTCGGTCGGTGATCTTTAGGAAACCATGGTCATCCAGTTGTCCGATGTCTCCGGTTCTAAAGTAGCCATCTTCTGTAAACACCTCAGCGTTGGCCTGCTCATTCTTGTAGTAAGAGAGCATAACTTTATCGCTTTTAACAAGAATTTCTCCGTCATCTTCAAACCGCACTTTGACATCACCCACGGCCTTTCCGACACAGCCAGATTTGTTTTCAAATAGGGTGTTTACAAAAATAGGTCCGGTGGTTTCAGTTAGCCCATAGCCCTCTAAAATTGGGATTTCGCAGGCGGCAAAAACATCGGCAATCTCTGGGTCCAATGGGGCGCCTCCTGAAACCGCAAAGCGAAGGTTACCACCTAAACGTCCTTGAATCTTCGAGTAAACCAGTTGGTAAGCCACCTGGGATTCTAGGGCTTGTAAAAAGCTTGGGCTTTTCTTTTGACGCTTAAGTTGAGTGATCTCTCGACCAATTTTTAGGGCTCGAGAAAAAAGTCCCTGTTTGAGTTTTGAAATCTCCACTTGCGCTTGAATGCCGTAGAATATTTTTTCAAAAATGCGTGGAACTCCTACAATCACTGTTGGCTTAATAATCGGTAAATTTCTTTTTATCTTTTCAATAGATTCTGCATAGCCAAGGGTGTACCCACAAAAAAAGTGTCCCCAAAGCTCGATCCTACCAAGAATATGAGATAGGGGTAGAAAGGTTAAAGTTTTATCGGTATTGGTGACCCCTAGTAGAGGGAAGACATCTGAAACGGCGCTGATAATCTGTTGGTGCTGAAGACAGACCCCTTTTGGGCGCCCCGAAGTTCCAGAAGTGTATATGATCGTTGCCAAATCTTCCAGTTCAATATGTCCTGCAGCCTCTTTGAGTGAGACTCTGTTTTCGGGCTTGTCGATAATCTCTTGCAAGGTCTGGATTTCGGGCGGGTGAGGCGAGAAGCTATCGAAAACGATAATGTGCTCGATGTCAGAAAAATCTTTGCAGTCTTTGATGTTGTTGTACAGGGATTCATTTTGGATAAATAGAACTTTAGGTTTGGTTTCTTCTAAGACCACTTCGATGTCAGAGCGATGGCTGGAGTGATAAATCGGAACCGTGACCGCGCCGCAGGCCAGGACGGCAAGGTCGGAAAAACCCCACTCTTTGCAGGTGTCGCTGTAAATAGCGATCCGATCTCCTTTTTGAACCCCGAGGTCGAGCAGGGAGTGATATAACTGTTCGATTCGATCGTAAACTTGGCCCCAGTTTAATGAATAAAGATGACCTCTCTTAAAATATTGAACGGCCAATCTTTTGGGTCGTCTGTTGTTGTGATCGATTAATTTTTGTACAAGATTCACGGAAACACCTCGGAGGCCCAGTGTATAGGAAATATTTTGACGACTTGCTAGCCGCCACCCGTCGGAGGCGCGATCACAATGGAGCGGCGTTGTCCCTCTTCAACAGACACTTTTGTGGAGCGACTTTGATTGGTAATCGGGTTAACGACTTCAACGATAACCTCAGTATTGGCCGGGACCGAAAAAGGGTGACCTGAAGGCACGACCACTCCGTTAATGTAGATTTGCACACCAACCGATTTCACTATCAAAAATCCTGTAGGGATCTTGGTTAGACTGAGGGACAGTTTGTTCAGTTCAGGAATTTCTCTTACAATGGCTGATTTTCTGCGATATCCGTCTTTATGTAGCTCGACTTTAAGCGGTAGCTTTTGAACTGAGAGCTCAAGGGGCGTCGAGCCTTGGGAGTGTCCGTCGATATAGACCTCGGCTCCGGCAGGCATAGACTGAACCACGAGCAAGTTCGGCGGAATGTAAATGGAGCGAGGGCAAACACCGTAAGGTTCCATAGATTTGCAAAAGCTCTCTTTAAAGTTGGGATGATATTTGTTGATGTAGGCGAAGAAGCCCAATAAGCAGCTGAGTGACAAAAGTACGGTCATTGTTGTCGCATTGTTGTTGCGTTGTTCAATCGTGCTTAGGGTGTTCTTGGTGTCGGTGTAGGTTTGGCTTCGATATTCTTTTACCTTTTTGTGGGCCGATCGTTTGGCGGTGTGAATCCGCTGGGCCCGTGTTTTTCCATCATCGAACTCGGCATCCGCGAAATCCACATCCCCAGCAGCTTTTTTCATAGGGACATCAAAAGATTGGGACGATTCAAATTGATTGTTTCTTTTGCTTAACTCTTCAAAGCTAAGGTGATCAATAGACATAGAGCTTTCTTTAACCACAGTGCTTCGGGTGTTCATAACCTCGGTGCTTTCGTTGATGGAAGGAGATTGCACAGTCACTTGTGAATAAACGATTTGCTTCTTGCGAATTTGAATAATTTCTTCAGAGAATAGGCTTTTTACAAATTGGCCCAAGTCTTGAGTCGAAAAGTCAGGATCGAAGCGGCTAAGGAACCCTTGCATATCACGATGCATGTCGCCCGCTGTTTGATAGCGCTCCGCTTTGTCTTTCTCGAGAGTCTTTTTAACGATTTGATCGAGTTCCGCTGGAATATTGGGGTTGATTTTGCGTAAGCTAGGGACGTCGCATTCGCGAATTTTTCGAAGAGTGTTGATCTCGCTGTTCGCTAAAAAAAGTCTTTGGTTGGCCAACATCTCCCAAGTCATAATACCTAAAGCAAAGATGTCGGTTCGCGAGTCAACAGTTTGTCCTTCGACTTGTTCAGGACTCATGTAGCCAAACTTCCCTTTCAAGGTTCCGGCACGGGTGGCTTCGATTTGATGGGCGGCTTTGGCAATTCCGAAGTCAACAATCTTTGACTCGCCTTCAAACCCGAGCATCACGTTTTGCGGAGACATGTCGCGGTGGATAATATTTAAAGGTTGTCCGGTAGTTGGGTCGATGCAGCGATGGGCATGATCGAGCCCGGCAGCCACTTGTTTGATAATGTGAACAACTTGAGCGACTGAAAAGTATTGATCCACTCGTTTCATTCGATTAAGAACCTGCCGAAGATTTCGTCCTTCAACGAACTCCATGACAATGTAAAACTGTCCTCTCTCGATACCAAAATCGTAAATTGAAACCACGTTGCTGTGGGACAAGTTGATGGCAATTTTGGCTTCGTCTTTGAACATAGCAATAAAATCCTCTGAATCAGAAAACTGACTAAGAATTCGCTTAACAGCGACGAATTTTTGCACGCCACTAGCCCCTATTTTTTTTGCAAGATAAACCTCAGCCATACCTCCGGCCGCAAGTTTTTCTAGCAAGATATAGTTGCCAAATGTTTCAAAGTTCTTTTTCACAAAATCCCTCTACAAGAATCTATCGGCTAACATCATATAAAGATTAAGGATTTCCTAGACTTTCGAATGAACAGATGACAAAAAAAATAAAATTGTGTCATTCTTGTATTATGAAGTGGATCGGTCTGACCGGTGGGATCGCCAGCGGCAAAACAACGGTAGCTAATATGTTTCGAGAACTAGGGGTGCCGGTCGTCGATGCCGACCGCTTAGCTCATCTTGCTTTAGCCAAAAACAAAGAAAAGATCGCGACCTACTTTGGTCGAGAAGTTCTGGGGGCTGACGGTGAAGTCGATCGTCGCGCTTTAGGCGAAAAGGTTTTTGGGAATCCAAAACAATTAAAGTGGCTCGAAGGTTTGATCCATCCTTTTGTCCAATCGAAGGCCCAGGAGAAGAGGCGACTGTTCGATGGGGCCGGCGAAAAAATGGCTATTTATGATGTTCCTTTGTTGTTTGAAAATCAATTGCAAGCCGATTTCGATGAAGTCATTTTGGTCTATGTTCCAGAGCCGATTTCAAAAGAAAGATTGATGAAAAGAAACAACATTGACGAGAAGCAGGCGGAGGCACGTTTGCAGTCACAAATGGCCATAGAAAAGAAAAAAGAGCTGGCCGATGTGGTTTTCAACAATGATGGCGATCGAGATGACTTGCGGAAACTGGTCGTCGCCTACCACCAAAAACAAACCTCTTAAAAAGGAATGATGTATCCGACAGCGACTTGAAGGGCCTGATTGCTTCCCGACCAAAAGGCTTTCAGTTCGATGTTCCAGCCATGCTGATTGCGAAGCAAGAATTCCCATCCATAGTTGCCCGTTAGGTAGTAACTGTCGGCTTCCACCAAGTTACTAAACTGCTTTTTAGAAACTAAAAGGTGAGCCAAGCCAAAACCATAATAGCTGCGCACTCGCTTTCGACTGGGGGTGAATTCAAGCGAGGCACCAGCAAACAGGGAGTTGGCCTGCATCAATTGAAAATGGGCTGCGACCCGATACCAGGGTTGGGTTAAAAACTGAACACTTGCATTGATAAAAAAGCGATCGGTTCGACTTTCGGTAAAAACTGCTTTGTCGCCTTGGAATCCGCCAGAAAGGCCCAATTTAGGTCGCAAGGACCAAAAGCCAACTTCGCTGAAAGTTTTTTTGGGAGCGCCTTTTTCAACACTATCGTAAGGGTAGTATTCAGGATTTTTTGATTTTTTTTCGTCGTTTTTTGTCTCGACTTTATACCAGTGGTCGTCCTTTTGCGCGCCCAAAGCATAAACTCCGGTCTGTAAAAAAAATAAAAGAAAAACCAGTCGTAACATGACTTTATTATAGAGACATTTCACCTTGCCGCCAACGGCGTTTTTCATCACAATATTGTTTTAGCTAAAAGAGGTTAGGATGACTCGTAAATTGGTTTTTATGGTGTTGATATTATTAATGTCGCAATCGGCTTGGTCGCAGTCCCTGTATTCAGGAATTCGTCGCGGTTTCGAGGGCACAAGAGCCAATGGAATGGGTGGAGCTTTTACGGCTGTTGCTGATGACAACACGGCCATTTTTTACAATCCAGCCGGAATCAGCCAGTTGGAAAAAGGCGAGTCAAATTGGTTTATAAAAGCCGATGCCGATCCCGAAATCAAAAGCTTTTACGATGACATCGACGAGGCCAAAGATGTAACGCCGAGTAACGTCGCTTCGATTGCAAAAGTGATATCTGATAATTACGGAAGTCACTACTCTGTGCGTGCTCCTTCTGTAGGTTTTTTGTGGGCTCGTCCCTCTTGGGGGGTGGCCGTTATTCCAATGGACCTTTCCATCGATATGGGTTTACACCGATCTGTTGGACCTTCGGTCAACCTGACGGCCATTCAAGATACGACAATTGCCTTTACAAAAAACTGGCAAATCAAAAAGTGGCACAAGATGGGAACCTTCAATGTCGGGGTGACCGCGAAAGCCATTTACCGTCTCAATGTGGATGAAATTGTTGATGTGGCCACCATCTCGCAAGACGGGGATATCTTTGATATTGAAGATGCCAAAGAAGGGATGACCGTGGATGCTGATGTTGGATTCCTTTGGAAGGGCCCCTGGCAAAGCTATAACCCCTCCGCGGCCGTGGTGATTCGAAATATTGGTGACTATGGATATTTCGCGAATTTCGAATTAATCGGTGAAGGCACGGGTGACCCTGAAAATCTAAACCGAACAATCGATTTGGGCTACGCTATGGATCTCCCCAGCTGGTGGGTTTGGAGTTCAAAAGTGGCTTTTGATATCCGCGATATTTTGCACCCCAATTGGAACCTACAAAAAGGCATTCACTTGGGAGCCGAGTTCATGTGGGAGGTGGCCTCTTGGTTCCGCGGCGGCTGGCGAGCGGGCCTCAATCAGGGTTATTGGACCGCTGGCTTCACGGGGGAATTTGGGGTTTTTAAGTTGGACCTAGCCTCTTATGGGGAGGAAGTGGGCGTCGAAGGCTCACAAATCGAAAACCGTCGCTTTATGGTTGAAATGAGCCTAGACTTCTAAGCGTAATAATTTCAATTATTTATAGGCCTTGACCCCTCGCCCTTTGGCTTCGCCGGAAGATCCTTAGGGGCCAGGACTTTTGGGGGTGACATCGCACCCCATATATGTAATAAAACACCACTTTAAAACAATTTGGAGTGGAAATCCTATGAGCAAAGATAAAAGCAAAGCCCGTTTTCGCATTCAACGTCGTCTTGGTACCGAGCTACCTGGTTTAGGGAAAGCCGGAGCCCTTGAGCGTCGTCCTTATCCTCCTGGTGAAGCGGGAAACAAAAGAAAGAAATTTTCTAACTATGCTTTGCAGCTAGAAGAAAAACAGAAAGTCATGTTTCATTACGGACTGCGTGAAAACCAACTTCGTCGTTTCATTCGTGATGCGAAAAAAGGTCACGCCGCCAAAAACTGGATCAATGCTTTGGCAGGACTTTTAGAACTTCGTTTAGACAACGCTGTTTTTCGACTAGGTTTTGCTCCTAGCATTCGTTCGGCTCGCCAGCTAGTCAGTCACGGTCACGTTTTCGTGAATGGAAAGAAAGTGTCTATCGGATCAGCGGTTCTTAAAGTTGGAGACGTCGTTTCTTTAAAAGAAAAATCTTACGAGCACCAAGTGGTGATCCAATGCCAAGACGCTCCTCGTTTGGACGTTCCTGATTATTTAGATAAAAGTGAGAAAGACGGGAAAATGGTTGGAACAGTAAAAGATCAGCCAGAAATTGAACACGTTCCCTTTGGTTTCAACACCAACTTGTTTGCGGAGTATTACTCTCTACGATCTGTGTAATCTTCAAGGTTGCCATCTTAGCAAAAAAAAACCACGCGCTTAGCGTGGTTTTTTTTTTGGTAAAAAATATTTCTTGGAAAAACGACTATCTCAAAAGGCCATTGCTATTCACAACGATCTTCGGCTTGGCAGTCTGCCAGGACTTTGTCGTCCCCGTTTCCTTTCACTTCACACTGGCAAGTCGCGCAATCATCATCAGCTTTTAAAAAACAAAGGGCCTTGTTACCAATTTGTTGGTTGTTGGAGCCATTGCCTTGTGCGGCTTTTAAGTCCGTGCATGCGTCAGAAGACTTAAATAATCCCGTTGTTGGGTCGCAAAGACTGTCGCTGCTAGCGGAAATAGCAGCTCCTAGAGCGGCCTCATCGTCAGCGTTTCCTGGTACGGATGGGTCGAAGGCGTCAATCGCACACTGCACATCATCACCGCAGGCTCCACCCAAGCCGAGGGCATTTAAAACAGGAGTTAACACGGTTGCAAAGTTGGCAAAGTTGGCGAGAGCGATCAGAGACTCAGATTCTGTCTTTTCACATGTGTTGACAGCGGCATCTGATGCTTCAGGGCTGGACATAGCAAACTCTTCAATGGCGACCGAAGTTGAGCTTGCCTCCTGGTCTCCTTTAAGATTTTCAATGGCTCTTACGATGGAATCATCGGTGATATCTTCCGATATAAAGGCGGCGGAGCAGCGAAGGACGGCGGCACGTTTACTGGTGTCGCCTTCGATTTGGTTAAGGCAAGCATTGACGTTGGCGGCGTTCGCATTATCAATGCAAAGTTGAGCTTTAAACAGATCGGTTTCCGACTTGTCTTCGCAGCCTACCAACACACTGAATACTAAGACTAAAATAACCATCAGTCGGCTTTGAACCATAAATTCCTCCAATGAACTTTTTGTATTGCAATAGTATAGATGAGCGACGGAGGCGGGGACAAGTCTTTCTCCGTTGGTGCTCGAGGTCTGAACTTTAGTTTTTATGACTCGACTGAAGCCTTGTTGAAGCCGCTGGAATTCGGACCTTTGGTGGGGACTTTTCAGTGAACTTTTCTCAAGTTGAGACAAGAGGATGCCGATTAAAAGCTGAACTTCAAGGAAGAGGTTATGAAACGAGCGTTAACACTATTGGTATTTTTAATGACGGGTGTCACCAGCATGGCCGACTTCGAGTTTTATCGAGGTGTTCGGCAAATGGGTATGGGCGGGGCGAGCATTGCTGTCGTCAATGATGAAACGTCTGTTCTTTCGAACCCCAATGGTCTTGGTCGTCTGCGAGACTCTTTCTTTACTTTGATCGACCCCGAATTAACAGGAAGCTCTTCAGGAAGCGAAACCATGGTTGGAACAGCCATCCTGAATTCAGTCAATCCGGACGATGTTTACTCTCAATTGAGCGATCAAGTGGGTGAACCTTATTATTTTAAAGGCCAAGTCTTTCCGTCGATTGTGTTTCCTAATTTTGGAGTGGGTGTTTTAGGAAAGTATGAAATTCTGTCTCGTCGCAACGCAGATGGTTCTTTTGATTACAACTACCAAAATGATTACTCTCTGAATCTGGGATACAATCTCGGGTTTTGGGGTGGAAGAATCAAAGTCGGTTTTGCCGGACGCTTGATCAATCGAGTTGAATTCGCTGGAACCCGCTCAGCCTCAGACTCTTTGGCGATCAGCTCTTTTGCCACTGAGGGTGTGGGGATTGCTGTTGACTCGGGGATCACCTTTGCGGCGCCCTGGCGCTACATTCCCACTTTAACAGTTTATGTTCGGGACATCGGCAACACATCTTTTACAGCCGGTGGTGGCTTTTTTGGAAACGGTGTGAATGGACGTCCCAATACGGTGGAGCAAAGTATTGATGCGGCTGTAGCCTTGTTCCCTATTTATGGAAAAAGTTCTCGAGGTGTGTTCACGGTTGAATACACAGGAATCGATAGTACCGACAGTGTAGACGATCATATGGATCGCATTCATATTGGAACCGAAGTCAACATGTGGGATGCCTACTTTTTTCGTGCGGGATGGCACCAAAACGATTGGACTGCGGGCTTAGAGTACGCCACTGGGATGTTTCAATTGCAAGCGGCCACCTACTCGGAACAAGTGGTTTTTCCAAATTTGACCGACCGTGATCGTCGGGTTGTTATCAAATTTGCGGTGAGGTTCTAATGAAAACAGTAATCGCCTTAGTTACAATCTTGCTTCTTTGTAGCTGTACCGAAAATCTTTTTGATGAAATTGCCGATAAAGACACGGATGAGGCCATTTACTTCCAGGCCAAACAAGAAATCAACAATCGCAATTACACAGCTGCGATCACCCTTTTAGAAAGTCTAAGTCCGGCTTTTATTGCCGATCGCGATCGGATCCCAGTTTATGCTTCTGCCTACTCGGGTCGTTGTGGATTGGAGTTCTTAACTCTACTAACCACCATGCAAAACCAGGGGGCCTCGACATTTTTCGGTCTGCTCATGAACGCCTTTCCTGGGGCGGCAGCGGCAAATGTTCAAGATTGCATTGATGCAGAAAATATTCTGCAAGGTATCGGTGATGAGTCAACGCGGGATGGAGATGAAAACTTGTTGGCTGCCTTCAATGCTTTAGCCAAAGTTGGGACTATTTTATCTAGCCTTGCTGACACCGATGCTGACGGTTCGGCCGATGCCGGTTGGGAACAATGTGATATTGCAAATGATGACTTTCCAGAAGTGATGGTGCGCGAGTTGGGCGCTAGCTTGGGAGTTGTAATAACTAGTCTGGGAGCCATCGGTACAGATTATATTGATGACGCTGTTTCTGATTTTAGTGCACTCTGTGCTCCACCAAGCCCACCACAAATGGCCGCAATTTGTAACAAAACAGAACCTGGCGATTTTACTGGGGAAGAGGTTCGGTTTCTTCGCTATGCTGTTGGTTCCAGTGATGTGGGAATCGATTCTTGTGCCGGCGGCGGCAATGACCTTGCTACCTGTGCCGCCACCTATGAATTAATCGGTCCTCCGGATTGTGAGTGATTGATGAGGGACGCTCTCAGTTTTTTTATCTGTCTCTTTTTCTCCCAAAGCCTAGTGGCTGCCGATATCGGTCTGTCGACTCGGGCCTTGGGGATGGGGAATGCTTATACAGCGGTCGTCAATAATAGCGACGCCATTTTCTACAATCCTGCCGGTTTAGCAAAAATGGGTGGTTTCCGTTGGACGATTTTGGATCCGGCGATAGGAACCAACACTTATGACTCCTACCAGAGATATTTAGATATCGCTGAAGACTCCAGCGACGTTCAACAGATTATCAATGACCTCTATGGCGAGGAGATCACGGTCTACTCTGGAGCCAAATCTCTTTTGTCTTTTGGAGGCTTTGCATTTGGAGCCTATGGTTTGGTGGATGGGAACTTTTTAGTGAACAATCCGGTTTTCCCGAATATTGAAACATCTTATCGCGCGGATTACGGCTTTGTGGCAGGAGCCGGATTTGATTTGGTTCCAGAATTTTTGCAAATTGGACTGCAGGCCCGGCGGGTGACTCGACAAGGGGGAAGTGTTCCCATCGGTGTCGCCACCATTGCCACTCTAAACTCAAGTACCATTCAAGATGAACTCAATAAGTCGGGTATCGGTTATGGCTTTGATTGGGGAATCACCATGGTCTTTCCCGGAGCTCTTAAGCCGACTTTAGCCTTTACTTGGCGGGACATGGGAAACACCAGTTTCGAGCCCACCGATGGAGCCACCGCTCCAGAGCCGGTTCAGCAAGAGCAAGTGATTGGGTTGGGACTCAACTACGAAAGTTTGTTGATGGATATCCGACCCGCCATTGATTTTCGATTTTTGAACGACTCTGGTATGCAGCTCGGTAAAAAAATTAATATGGGCATTGAGTTCAGTTGGCCCATACTTGATATTCGAGGGGGCTTTCAGCAAGGGTACTACAGTTTGGGAACCAGTTTTGATTTATGGGTTTTTCGAGTCGATGCCGCCACCTACGGGGTTGAGCTAGGTGAGTACCCAGGGCAGTTGGAAGACCGTCGCTATATGATTCAGTTGTCTTTTGATTTTGGTATTGATCCAGGAAATTTTTCATTTTTCAAAATGTCTCGGCCCAGCACAAAAAATCACTCACGAAAACTTCGCCGCTAAGGCAATCGCATGGCGACGTCGCAACGGGTGTAAAGCCCACCGTAATTATCTAAAACCTCTTGATCATGGACAAAGCCATTTTTCTCGTACAAGTGGATAGCCGCCTTGCAATTGGCATTGGTTAATAAATAACAGTAAGGAATATTCTGGTCGCGCACGAATTGAATGACATATTGAAGCAGAGTTTCTCCTGCTTTCAGACCTCGGGCTTCTTCAAGGACTCCCATTTTAGTCAGTTCAAATTGACCTTCGCCGGTTTTACGCAGAGCACAGGTTCCGACAATGCCGAAATCAGGGTGTTTGATAAAAAAGATAAAGCCACCGGTCTGTAAGATCATGTCTTCTGGATTCTTCAAAACCTTTAAATCCAACTCTTCCAGTTGGAACATGTTTGAAATCCATTGAGCATTGATGTCATAAAAGGCGTTTTTTAGATCGGGGGAGTAGGGGACAACTTCAAGCATGGGGTTTCCTTTGGGACGATCTATAATATAATTCCTGAGGTTCCATCAAGGGAGGGCTCGTGGTAATGTCATTTTTCCATGCTTAAGTGTCATATTATCCAAAATCCTGACCAAAAAAAGGCCCTGTTCGATCAATTTGATGGCGTCCACTCTCTTTGGGTTGTGAAAGACCTGGAGAGTAAATTTTGGATGCAGGCTTATCTGCAAGAGGTGGCCGGTCCAATTATCAACACTGACGGTGTGATTCGTGCCAGTGAATTGTGGCAAAAGCTGCTATTGCGAAACGACCCGTCGTGGCAGCCCCTTTCAGGGTTGGTCGCTGAGTTTTTAATCGAAAAGTGGATGGACGAAATTATCAAAGAAAAAAACCTGCGTATTTCCTCTAAAGACAGGGGTCGGGCTTACCAAACCATTGGGCAGATCCTTCCTTTAATAAGTCACTTTCAGGGCCAAGATATCATGGAGCAATGGTTTTCCGAAAAAGAAGAGGCCAAAGAACGTTGGCAGGACTGGTACGAGATGGGGCAAAGCCTTTGGCAGCGTTTCGTCAGTAGGAAGATTATTCCCCAAGAGTGGATGAAGGGTGTTTTAATCAACGAAGAACTGCCCCCTTTGGGTGAAGTTTCTCTGGTCGTCGACTTAGGGATTCAAATCGATGATGTTGAAAGCGAATTGTTTTTAAATCTCAGTCGTCATCAAGATGTACACATTTTAGTTCCCGATACAGAGAAAGACAAAGAGGCCTACGAAAACTTTATCAGTCGGGGGCAGATTGAAGTTCACGAGACATCCGACTCGGTTACAGAAAGACAGTTTAAGAAACTTCCATCCATGTTAGCCGAAGTTAAAGAGGCGGTGGCTCATGTGCGCCGTTGGCTAGATCAGGGGCTGCCTCCCGAAAAAATAGCCATTGTTTCTCCACAGATTGAAAACTACTGGCCGACGATTTTCGAGCACGGACTGGTCGAGGGAATTCCGATCAACAAAGACAAGTTCACTCCTTTGACTCAGTTTCCAGTTTATCAAAACTGGTTGTCCCAGCTTCGATTGGCATCGCGCCGCCTTCTTAAAGGAGACCCCGAGCAGGTCATATTTGGTGGCGAGGCGGAGCCAGAAATACTCTATCGAGATTTTCAAACTCTATTTTCCAATGTTTACGATGTGGAAGACCTTAATCGCAGTGACGAGGTTGAAAAACGCATGCCAGTCAATCTAGAAACAGGCCAAGAGTACTCCTTGTCGCGATTTTTTGAGATAGCTATGCACTGGGTGCCAGCTTCATCCCTGTCAGCTTTCAATATTTTATTGGAAGACTTGGACCCCGTGTTTTCAGTCAATGAAACACTCAGCTTTGAAAAATGGGTCGAGTTTTTCGAAAAATATTTTGCAAGAAACGAAAAGCGACTTTTGGAAGGGAATTCTGCAGGCATCCAAGTTTTACCTTTAATGGCGGCGCAAAACCCCAGCTTGGATAAAGTTGTTATTATTGGACTGAGTGAGGGCAATCTTTTAGAAAGTCACGATACGGCTCTGCATTGGGCTGATATCGAATCCATAAAAATGAACTTTGGTTTTAACCTTCCTCATACCGATCGCCATCGCCTTCTGGACGAACTGAAGTGGTTTGAACGCAAATTCATCCAAGAATGTATTTTAACCCATGGAGAGACCGACTTTTCAGGTCAGTTTCAGGCACCATCGTTGTTTTGGCTTAAGGGTGCTTTGGAGAAAAAACAAATCGACCTTGGCTCACCGGGGATGACTCGTTGGGATTTTCTTTGCCAACAAAACCCTCGTCTGGATCTAAATTGGTCGACGGAAGAAATGGATCAATGTGAAAATGGAATACGCCGTGACCGAGGCGAGGTGGCCACCGAGCCTGTGCCTTATGTGAATTTAAGGCTTTCGCCATCCTCTTTGGACAGCTACTTTAAATGTCCTTTTAAATTCTTTGCTTCGAGGGCTTTGAAGCTTGATGATGACCCACTGTTAGATTTGGATATTGATCCTCGGTCAAAAGGAAATCTTCTTCATAAAATTTGTGAAGTCATTGTCAAAAATAAACGCTGGTCTCTTAGCGAAAAGCAAATTATGGAGCTGATTGAGGATTGTCGCAAAAAGAAGAATGTTCCCATTTATACCGAGGACGTTTGGCAGTTTCTTAAGCCTTTCTACCTAAAAGCAACTCAGGCTTTTTTAAAGTTTGAAATAGCCTGGCGTCAACAACATCCCAATACTGAAACTTTTGCTGTTGAGGAGTTTTTAAAGACCCATCTGCGACTGACAGAGGACTCTTTCGAATTTGATGCTGAGCAAGGAATCCCCTTTCGGGGCGTCATCGATCGTCTTGATCGAAACGAGCAGGGCCAGGTGGTCGTCATCGACTATAAGTCTTCAACGGCCAGTCTTAACCAGTTTACAAGCTGGGTTCAAAAAGGCCAGATCCAGTTGGTGTTGTATTCACTAGCGATTATGGAAGGGGTTTTGGGCGGAGAAAAGCGTGATGTGGTGGGTGCCTTTTATTTTGCGCTCAATAAGCCGGAACGCAACTTAGGGTTTGCGCTGGCTGAGGCACCTGAGGATTTTCTTAACGTCAAGAAACCAACCAGTCCCGAGCAGTTCGAAAATTTGGTGAAAGGCACCAAGCAACTTGTTTTTAACATTGTCACAGACTTGCTGGCTGGAAGAATCGAGCCTGCTCCCAACAAAGATTTAGACGAGAAACTGTGTGAAAAATGCGATTGGAATCAATTATGTCGGTACCCAGCCCTGAACCTTTAAGGAAGTTTGTTCGCGCCGGTGCAGGTGCGGGTAAAACCTACAACCTGACCCGCGAAGTCGTAAAGCTGGCTCTGCAGTTTCGTGATGACACCGGTCAGTGGCCGCGCACTGTTTTGACAACTTTCACTCGAAAAGCCACTCAAGAATTAAAAGAGAGGATGCTTCTTTATTGTCTGACCGAAAAGCCCGAGGCCCTCGAGTTTGTGCAGTCGACCAGTTACCTCAACATCACAACCATGCATGGATTACTCAATGGATTTCTCAGTCGTTTTGGGTTTGGTGTTGGCCTCCCCAATCAAATCAAGATTGTGGATTCTCAACAAGCCTTATTTTGGCGTAAGCAAATCCTTCGGCAAATGATTTCTGACTACAAAAACTCGGAAAGTCTTCAGCTTTTTAATTTTCAAACCCTACTTGAACACCTGCAGGCTTACGAATCAATTTATTGGTCCGGTGGACACCGGCCTTTGCAAAAGCATGAAGATTTTGAATTTGTTTACACTCAGTGGATGTTAAAAAAGAGCCACGATGTAAAAGCAAGGATGGATCTTGTCAAAGAGCTGGGGTTGGACGATCGTTGGCAGCCCTACTTTGAACATTTTGACTCTTTACAACGCTGCATGCAACAGCCTAAACCCTGGCAGCAGTGGCGACTGGAATTGGCGGGTCATTGGCCGCTTCCTAAAAAACCGCGAGCCTCTAAAGACAATCCTGGTATTCCGGACTCTATTAAAAAACCCTACGATTCTTTCTTTACCAAGCTTAAATCTCAGATCGAAGATGTGGACCTTTCTCCGGAGTATTGGGATAAGACAATTAAAGTGCTGTCTGATTTTCAACAATTTGCCGATGAGTTCGTCAACAAGTTGGCTGATAAAAAGAAAAGCGAAGGTGCCTTAGAGCCCAATGATCTAGAATTTTTTGCTTTGAAGATTCAAAGAGAAAGGCCAGAGCTGATCCAGCGTTTTTCGGCAGAGGTCGATGCTTGGTTTATTGACGAGTTTCAAGACACCAGCCCCTTACAAATGCGCCTACTCGAGCCGATGATTGGAAATTCCTCGTGCTACATCGTGGGTGATCCTCAGCAATCCATCTATTTGTTTCGCGGCTCGCGCAGCGAAGTCTTTTTTGATAAAAGTCAAAAAATGCAAGAGGAAGGGGCGGACATGACCCCTCTTGAGGACAATTACCGGTCTCAAGAAAATCTGCTGCAGTTTTTTAACTCCATTTTTCCTTCCCTGCGTCGGAGTTTTTCACCAATGAATCCGATGGTGGTTGCGGAAAATGACCATCCGGCCGTGCAGATTACCCACGTCAAGGCGGAGGAGTCCGATGCGGAACTCCATCATTTGACTGAAGAACTGTCAGGTTTAATAAACCGGGGGGTTTTAGCCAAAGACATATGTGTTTTAACTAGGACTCACAAGAAAAGCGATGAGCTTCAAAAAACACTGATGGCGTTGGGTTTCCCAGTGATCTCCCATTCTTCGGATCAGTTTTATGAACGGCGTGAAGTGATTGACGGACTGGCGCTGCTGAAGTTTCTGGTCAACCCTTGGGATGATCGCAATTTGTTAACTCTTTTCCGTTCACCTTGGGTGGGGTTGAGTGACCAAGAAATCGTGACTGTGCTTGGTGAATCCGAGAAAAATTTTTGGCCTTTATTTCTGAAACATTTTGAAACCAATAAACCTCAGGGGCCCTGTCGGTCTTTACTTGAGTCCCGCCGGCAGATAGAGTCCATGGGTTACGCTTGGGTGTTTCGACGATTGTTGATTCAGTTGGGAATGTTAGATTACACTTATCAAGTCGACACCACCGGCCGTCGTGAGGCCAATCTTTGGAAATTGATCAATGTTGTTGAACGAAATGCGCGTGAGCCAGGCTCTAGTCTTTTACAGTTAATTCAGCTGGGGCATCGGTCTTCGAGCTTAGAAAACTTCGGAGACGGCGGAGATGCAAGTTCTCCTGTTGAGCCAAACAAGATTCACTTGATGACGGTGCATGCTTCCAAAGGCTTGCAGTTTGACTATGTTTTTATTCCCTTTATGGAAAAGAAGGGACGGGTCAGTACTTGGAATCGGTTTTCATCTGACTCAGACATTGACTTTTGGTCTTTGCGAATGCCCTTGTCCGATACAAGTAAGGAACACGGCGGTGCCTTGGAGAAATTAATTGTGGAGACCACACAGGAAAAAGAGATGGAAGAGTCTCTTCGAGTTTTTTATGTAGCCACCACTCGAGCTAGAAAACAATTGTTTCTCAGTTGGTCGGGTCAGCCGGAGACTCTATCTTGGGCGGAAGAGCTGATGTCCTGCGAGGCCCAGTGGCGCTCAAACCGACATGTCACATTTAAAGAAGTGGAAAGTCAGAAAGCCCATGCCTTTCATGAAAATTTAGGGGCCGACCAGGTTCCTGAGCCATTTACCAATGTCGTGCAGAGATTTGGTTGGGAGTCTTCCTTGCAAGAGACGGTGGATTTTAAAACTCCTTCGGCATCATGGGACTCTATTGTGACTGGACAAAAGCGTCGCCGCGATGGGGTGATTTTGCATCGGGTCTTTGAAAGCTTGAAATGGCACAGTCTTGAGGAAACTAAGCGTTACTGTAGAGGCTGGCTACCGGGCCGCGACCAGGAAATGGAAGCTGCCGTTGATTTTCTCTACCAGCAAAGTGATGTTCCGTTAAGTGAGATCATTCGCCAAGGCTTTGTGGAGTGGGGATACCAAAGGCAAAGCTCCGATGGGTCGCAGATAGAAAGACGCATTGATCTTTGGGGCGTTGTTGACCAGATTTTGTGGGTGGTTGATTACAAAACGGGGGCCGAGGCTTACCGAGACCAAGCTTTTCAACAAATGTCAGAGTATGCCGACACTCTAAAATCCTATTTAAATTGGCAGCAAGACATCCGAATGGTTGCTGTGTATCCGTTTTCTAACAAGCTCTTTGTTAAAACCTATTGAACTTTTGAAAACTCAACTTCGCGACGCCCTAGAGGTCCGGTGATGACTAGTTTGAGGTCTGAGTTTTCAACCTCGGCAGTAGGGACAGGGAAATCCACGTAGTAGGCGGTGGCCCAACGTGAGTGGTAGGGAAAAAGCGCCTGTGCCTCGTCGAAGTTTTTATTGGCTTTTGTGGCGTGGCCTTCGTAGCGTTGACCGTTGGCTTCAAGGTAGATTTTCCAAATCGACACCTTGTTGGCGAGATTGTCATTCTTGCGGTCAGGAGTAAAAAACGAGAGCCAAAGTTTGGTTTTGGTTTGCAGCTCTTGCATTCTTTCTTGTCGTTTTTCTTGCTCTTCGGCAGGGTTCCATTCGTAAAATTTATCGAGGCGTTTGTGAACCGCTTCGGAAATATCATGGGTTAAGATGGTCGAGCGAAACTCAAAGTTGTGATATAGGCCTGCAAACTGTTTGTCGCCGGCGCTATGGTTTTCAATCTTTTGAATATAAGAGTTTCTTCCGTCCGAGTGAGGGTAAGTGGTGCAACCGAAGGCGAATACAAGTGAGAGTCCTAATATAATTTTCATTATTTGTATTCTCCTAAATATTCGATGAGGTCGTCAATAGCCTCTTGCTTATTAATGTCGTTGTAAACTTCGTGATAGCTGTTTTCGTACAATTTGATGTGTTTTTGGCCTTCGAAGTCTTTATAAAAGTCCAGTGTGGCTTGTGGATTCACCACCGCGTCTTGTCCAGAAATTTGAAAAAACAGAGGGCAGGCGATTTTGTCGGCCTTCTCAAAAACTTCAACCTGGGCATCGAGCATGCCCAAAAATAAAGGGGCCGACACTTTGGTGTGACGAAGTGGGTCCTTGCTGTAAGAGGCTACCATTTCTGGGTCTCGACTGAGTCGGTCATAGTGGATCTCGTTGTTCATGGTCAGGGTTGGAGCAAATTGGTTTAACCAATGACTGGCCACCTCTTTTATTTTTGGAACTTCCACTGCAATTTTTAAAGCGGGGTTGCTAAGGATGGCGGAGCTCACTTTTGGAGGTTTGTCGCTAGCTAGAGCTTGCAAGGTGATCAAGCCTCCCATGGAGTGACCGAACAGATGAAGGTTGTGAGTCGGTAGGGTTTCGTCGTCTTTCATCTTTTTTATAACCGACTTTAAGTCGCGGGCAAAATCGGTAAAATTTCGGATATAGCCTCGTTTGCCTTGGGAGCGTCCATGACCTTGAAGATCCCAGCCAAAAACAATCCACCCGACTTCGCATAAGGCTTTTGCTAAGTGATCGTAGCACTCGCTGTGCTCGGCAATGCCATGGGTGATCAGAATGCAGCCGATCGGACTGTTCCCGACTTTGTTCCAACTCTGTAAAAAAAGTTTGGGCATCTCTGGGTCATCGATATCGTATTCTCGGATTTCATAGTCGCTCATAACCCCTAGTATATAGGGGCCAGGCCGATACCGCCAAGCTTCTTCTGTTTTTAATGAAGCGAGTTGGGGAAGATGATATTCAATTGTGGTTCTTCACCAGACTTGACGGGGGGAAGATCCACATTGAAATGGGTGCCCACTGAGGCTTTCCGTTGCAATGCACACTCAATAGTCAGTCGAGCCACTGTCGCCAGGTTTTTCAATTCAATTAAATCCGAGTTGATTTCAAAATCTCGATAATACTCATCGATTTCTCGTTCTATGTTGCGAATTCGCGTTAATGCCCGTTGCAATCGTTTGTTCGAGCGCACGATCCCGACGTAATTCCACATACAAGTGCGAATCTCATCCCAAAGATGAGTGATCAACATGAGTTCATCATCATGATCTTTGTTCAAAGTCAGCGGTGTTCTCCAGGCTTGCACTTCGGGTACTGGAAACTCGCTTTGGTTTTCTTGGATGTAGGTGGCCGCAAAATGAGCAAAGGCCAAGCATTCTAAAAGACTGTTGGAGGCCAGTCGATTGGCGCCGTGCAATCCGGTGTTGGCACACTCGCCGACGGCAAAAAGTCCGGGCAAGTCCGTTCTGCCATGCTCATCGGTTAAAATTCCGCCACATAAATAGTGTGCAGCTGGAACAACTGGCAGTAGATCTTTTGAAAGGTCGAAGCCAAGAGACAAGCAACGCTCAAAGATATTGGGAAACTCTTTAGTGAGAAAGTCTCGACCTTTGTGACGAATATCCAAATAAACACACTCGGCTCCTGTTTTTTTCATTTCGGCATCTATGGATCTTGCGACTCGGTCGCGGGGCGCAAGGGGACCGGCCGGGACGTAGTCAAAGGCAAACTATTCTTGATTTAGATTGACCAGCTCGGCCCCTTCACCGCGCAAAGCTTCGCTGATCAAAAAGTTTCTCGCCTTTTGGTGATAGAGACAGGTGGGGTGAAATTGCATAAACTCCATATTGGTAATGCGACAGCCGGCTCGGTAGGACATGGCAATTCCATCGCCAGTCGCACCTTCCCAATTGGAAGTGTAAAGATAGGTTTTGCCGGCGCCGCCTGTGGCAAGAACTGTGATCGGCGAGTAAATGGATAAAAATTGATGATTGGTGATATCTAAAAAGTGGGATCCCAAGCAGTGGTCTTGCCCTGTGGTGTAACCTTGCCCCTGGTGTTGAGTGATCAAATCAATAGCGATCAAATTCTCTAAAATTTGGATGTTCGGGTGAGAGCGGGCTTTGGCAATTAAAGCGGTATGAATAGCCAAGCCCGTGTGATCTTGCACATGCAGGATGCGGCGGTGCGAGTGGCCGCCTTCACGATTTAAACTTTTATCTTTGTGATCTGGGTTTTTTCCCTGGTCGAATTGAACACCCCAAGTTTCCAGGTCGGCAATACGCTCGGGCCCGGCCTCAACAACCTTTTTCACAATCATAGGATTGCAAAGTCCGTCGCCGGCTTTCAGGGTGTCATCTGTGTGTTTGCTGAAATGATCATCGGTGGCAACAACCGAGGCGATTCCACCTTGGGCCATAGCAGTGTTGGTGTGATGCACGTCACATTTTGCCACCAAAGTGACATTTCGGGTTTCAGCTAATTTAAGAGCTGTCGCTAGACCAGCCACGCCGGTCCCAATAACCAGCGCTTCTGTGCTCTGAGGCTTGTTTTTGGAATTCTCACCACCTACCATGCTCCGCATAAAACGTGAAGGTCGAGAGGAAGTCAAGCACCAAGGGTCCAGGTCGGAGAGCTAAGGCCCCCGCGCCGTTAACCGATACTTGATTCTTGGTGTCAGATATTAATAGAATGGGGGTAACCCGATGAAAGTTGGGTTGGTTAAATCATAGCCAGGGATGGAACGTATGACACTGAACCCAAGAATTGTGCTTGTGTGCGCAACCTGCATTATTATTAGCGGCTTTATTGGCAGTTACAAAAGCTACCAAATATACAAAGATCAAATCATCGATAGTCAAATTGTTAAAAGTAAAACAGTCGCTGAGTTTGCCGGGCAAAACATTGAGCAAAAACTTTCTCAAATCGAAGCCTCGGTCTCTTACTTGGACCAGTCCACGGTTGAAACCCTCAAACGCTTTGGGGTCCGCTACTTTGCCTACGCCTATGATAAAAAGGGTGAGTGGAGTATCAAGTGGAAAGTTTTAGGTGAAATGGGCAAAGAGGCCATTTTGTCAGAGGTCAAGCCTTTGCCCTTCGCTGACCTTAGTGAAAAAGCACGTCACTGGGCAAGATCAACCGATAATCAATTGATTTATATCACCCCGGTCGCTCTTGCTGAGTCTCATCAATTGAAAGAAGGTTTTTTAGTTTTTGGAATTCAGCCCGAATTCTTTAGCAGTCTCAAAAACGCAAACGACACTTTTATGTTAGTGGACTCGAAGCAGGCCGAAGTGTTTGGAAGTTTACCAACCTACCTGGCTGATAAAAAAAACTTTTTTAGTCAGGATGACAGCAGCCCACAGCACTTCGAAATCGAAAGCGAGGTGGGGACTGAAATCACCACCGCGAGTTTTTTGCCACGCTCCCAGCTATGGATTTTGCGCCAAGATGCTTTGGCACCTTTGAGCTTTTTTGGAAGTCGCTTTTTCACCTATTTTCTTTTTACCAGTGGTATAGGTCTTTTACTTTTGGTCTTAATGCTGTTGGGCCGAGGTCAGAAACATGGGGCCGAAGCTCTAACAAGAAGGCCATTGCAGAATGCCTTGGGTCAGTTGGCTTCAGCGATATCCGGGGTCCGCCTTCGGTTACAGAGGCCGTATTCGGACGGTCAGTCTCTAGATGAGGAAAGTGGTGAGGAAGCGACCACCAGCGATTTACAAAAAGTTGAAGACTTTGGCGACTTTTTAGATCACGTCATTGCTGACGAAGCCAGTCGACTGCAAAAAGTCGGAGTTTCCATCAAAACCCAGGTCGAAGAGGGGGCCGCAGTTATTTGTTCTCCTCAAAGAGTGACAGACTTTATTAAGCGTTTGATCGGGAATTCGGTTCTTTCTCTTGATGGAGAAGAGGACAAAGAAATTCAGATTCAAGTGGTCGAACAACTTCAATCCTACCAATTGATTTACGTCGACACTCGAACCGACCACTTTCCATCTCGTGAGCCGATTTCCTTGATGGCTCAAACCGAGGGCTCTTTACAGGGGATTGATGGTATCATCGCTTACGCTGGATGGCTTTTTGGAGACCGTTTGACGGTGGCCAAAAAAGGTTTTTGTCTTTCCATTGATTTGCCGAAACCAGGCAAGGTCACTGCCGCCGCATCTGCCCCTGAGCCGTTGTCAGTGATTCCTCTACAAGAGACCATCGAACGCATTGAAATCGACGACAGTGACACGGATTTGGATTTGATATCGGGTTTTAAGTCTCTCGAACCAGCTAAAAAAGAGGATGTGACACTTTCGACTTCAGGCGCAGAGGAACTTTCTTTGGAAGAACCTAAAGTCAACTTTGACGATGTGATTGATCAATTCCGCATGAAAAGCTTCGGCTTTAATTCGGAAGATCCTCAGAAAGTGCGACAACAAGCAGTGAAAGAAGCGACTCTTTCAGAAGTTGACGAAGCGGCTCTTTTTGAAGAGTTCGACGATGTTACTGGAGATGAGAAAGTCGAGTTGAAGAAAGACGACAACGGACTATTTGAGTTCAATAGCGGTCAATTCAAAATTAAAATCAGATCCCCTAAAAAGAGAGACGGCGATGTCAGTAATTGAAACTTATAAAAGTGAATTTAAAATTGTTTTATTCGATGAAGATATGACACGTTCTGATCGCATTTCAACTTTTATGAAGAGTCGCGATTTTCAGGTCAACGCCTTTAATAGTCGAGGTCTTTTTACTGAGATGCTTGATTCGGATTTACCCCATGTGGTGGTGCTTTTCTATCAACCTCTAAACTTAAAGTTTCGAGAACTTTTAAAGAAAATAAGAAGTGTTTCTGATGAAATCGAAGTGATCCTTCTAGGTTCCAGTGAGTTTTGGCCGGGGGTGCATGCATTGATCCGATCGGGACTTGTTAATGATTTTTGGAGTTGGCCTTTGGCTGGACAAGAAGAGCTTGAACTGAGAATGAACCAAGTTATAGAAAAAAACATCTATAAATTCATCGCCGAACAACGCTCCGAAGCCACCGAGGTGATTGTTAAAGGGTTGGAGAGACTTAAAAATCGTCGACAGACTCAGATCCCGTCGTCGCAAGACAGCAGTGACGTCAGTCGACTTTTGAGTGCAGAACATCGAACTGAGGCCCATGTTATTGAAGATCTGGTGAGTCAGTTAAAAAGACAGTTTCCAGAAAGTGAGTTTGTGTATTTTAAAAATTACCGTGCCAAGGATCAGTTGTTGGTGACCCGAACCAGTTTCTCCTCTGAAAACTACTTTCGTGGCCAATCCATACCTTTTCATCAAGAAAGTTTACAGGTCGATCGCGGCGAGTCCTTAAATAAATTGCGAGATCTCATTGAGGACACTTTCTCTTGTCAGGGATTCGTAATGCAGCCTGTAGAGTTTTCGGGTCACTTCTTTGGATTGATCATGGCGGTCAACTATGAGGACAGCTCCTTTTTGCAAAAAACGGCTCGCTACCTAAGCGTGACCTTGCGCAACTATATGTTGGAAAATAGCAATCGCGAGGCCGATTATGGCAGCGAGGTTCATTTGGGACTAACCAAGAATCAGTTTCCCTTGTCGGTTTCTACTGAGGTTTCTCGAGCCCGTCGCCTGCGTTTGCCGGTTTCGGTTCTTGTCGCGCAAATTGAATACGTGGGCAACGAGGATGATGATTTCGAAAAAGCCTTTACCTTGATTCAAAACAATCTGCGCAATTACGATATGGTCAGCAAGATTGGCGACAACCAAATCGGAATTGTCTTGCCCCATTGCCGTTACGAGGACGCTGCGATCAAAGCTGAAACTCTTCGCCGTCAATTGGTGGCTCGCGGTTTGAAATCACAGAACACCCCCTTGCGACTTTGTTTTGGAGTCAGTGAATACCCCAGTCTATCTTCTGATTCGGACTCTCTGATTTCTGATGCCAAAAAGGCCTGTTCTCAAGTTTTGGTTTCGGGGAAAAATAAAGTTTGCCTTTATACTAAATCCGAAAATTTTGAGCCGGAGTTTGTTCTTAGGTAAAGATGCTTCAGGGCAAACGAGGATTTCTTTTATTAAAAGAGCCAGGTTTACGTGATCGGTTGTCCGCTCATTTACTGGGACAGGGCCTCATTGTTCAATCCTATAAAAAAGCGGATGAGTTTTTAGCTTCACTGAAAAAAGACAAGCCCCAGTTCGCTATTGTTGGAGGTCGTTTGGCCCAGGATAATCAATATAGTTTGGTGCAGAAAGTACGTGGTCATTCGACCTGTGGGCCTCTTCCAGTTTTGGTTTTAAGTAAAAACATGGAAGTCGACTTCCAGCGCAGTTTGATTCAGTCTGGAGCGGATCGAGTCTTAAAAAGTGACACTGATTTTGATGCTGTGACATTAGAACTCTTTGCTCTGCTGCGACGGTCCCAGAGTTATCAAAAAGAAGACGAAGTCCTTGATTTTGGGATCATTCACATCAATCCAAGTCGCCAGCAAGTGAGAGTTTCTGGTAAGGAGGTTAAGCTGACGGAGATTGAGTTCAATGTTCTTCTTGAGCTTGTCAGTAAAAAGGGTGAAGTGGTGAGTCGTGAAAAACTGTCTCAACGTTTTTTGTCCTTTCGCAATAGCAGTGACCGGACTCTGGATGTCCATATCAATGCTCTCCGCCGCAAACTTGGAGCTCAAGGTCAAAAACTCACCACTGTCCGTGGTCGCGGCTATATGTTTCGGAACTAGCACCCTTGCAACCATCAATTTCTCAGCCCCAAGTCATACACCAAAAAGAGAGGTCTCGTTTGGGAAATTGGAAAGAAAAAGTCAGTCGACAGTTTGTAAAACTTCAATTGAAGTGGTTGTTGCGTACAGATTGTGCTCATAAAGATATTTTAAAGATTCTTTTGCAATGGGTTGAAATGCTTGAAGACCACGGTCAAGTAAAAAAGTTTTCTGATATAGAGGAAGTTCGCAGAAGGCTCAAGTCCGATTCCAAGGGTTTTTTATTTCAGGATTTAGTAAGCGAAGAGGCAGCTTGGGTTCGGAAAGCGGCGACATGGGGGCGCAGCTGGCAATGGTCTTCTTTGTTGTACTTTTTAGTGAGAGATTTAAATAAAATAAACATTATGGAAGTGGGAACGTGCTTGGGCCTTTCTGCCTCTTATATGGGACTAGCTATTCGTGAAAAAGGTTGTGGGGTCGTCAACACTTTCGAAATTAACCCGATTTTAGCGAAAAAATCGAAACAAGTTTGTGATCACCTTGGTTTGGATTTTATTCAAGTTCACAATCAGTTTCGTGTTCAAGACTTTAAAGATTTCTTTGTCGGCAACCCAAGCATCGATTTCGTTTTTCTGGATGGTGATCATCAGGGCGACACAACTATTGAGATTGTGGACTTTCTTGCCGCCCATTGTGGGAATGATTTGGTCGTTGTTTTCGATGACATTCGCTGGTCAAAAGAAATGCGATCGACCTGGAGAAAAATAATGAAAAACAAGCATGTAAGTCTATCGATTGACCTACATTTTATGGGGCTGTGTCGAATTCAAAATGAAAACGCTAAAAGTCAAAAGCACTATTTGGCTACCTTTTTCCATTGATTCCAGTGGTTTGATTCTTGCGGATATCCCCTTCAATTAGCCAATTGATAAGCTAAGATCTTTTAAAGATTGCCAGCCATGGCGCGCTGAAAGCCTTCAAGAATAACCGTTACAGCGGTGTAGTCACTCATTGGAGCGGTATTGATATGGACATAGACTTGTTCGATGATCTCGTTTGCAAGTTCGATATTAAGGGCGAGGCTTCCGAAAGCCGTGTAACGATTTTTAAGTAGCATATGCAGAACTTCGTTGCGAGTACCATGTTTCAGAAAGAAAGTGATATTGAAAGCAATCAACTGGTCTCGACTTAGGTAGCCAACACTTTGGGTATAGGTTTCAAGGGCCTCTCGATAAACACTTTCGTTTCGACGGATAACTACGTCCAAGGCATCTTGGGTGCGGACACGGGCACCCAAAGCTCGATTGGCACGGCGGTCTCGACGTCCGTAGGTGCCCATATTTTCTCTTTGAAAGGGGCGCTGCAGAATCTGCACCTGGCGCTCTTGACTCATTCTCTGAATGATTCGACGGGACACTCGAGACACCCCAATGGCGACGCCGCCAAAAACCGCTTCCATAAGCAAAATGTTACGAATCATCCTTTGATTGCGGTCATGGGTTTCTCGTCTTTGTTCGGTGTGATCCAGGCTATTGAGATTAAATGTCCCTGGAAGTTCATGTCTGCGGTAAAAGTCGATCTCTTGCTGCAAACGGTTGTTGGCTTGGGCGCGACCCATCACATCGATCGCGGTCACGATATTGAGAATCACGAGTCCAGCCATCCAGAGCCCGGCACTGAAAGGGGCCGCAAAAACCAAGAGTCCAATCGTCATCGGCATTAAGTAATTGTTTAAACCCGCGACCGAGGTGTCGATATGATTTGTCGATATCACTCGATCCATCTCTTCAATTATCCAGCAAAATCGCGAATGCAATTGAGGGTTTTCGTTTAGCACCTGAGCCACTGCCACAGGAGCCGAGATCATGTATTTTGCTAAAAGCAAAAGTCTCTCTTCAATAAAAGTGGGTTCTAGGTTTTGTACGGTTCCGTCTAGGATATTGAGAATATTATAGAGGCTCATTCTCTCCCATACGGAAAGTTTAAGCATCGAATTGTGATTAAAGTGGGTCCATCGAGTTCTTAGGTTTGCATGAAACTCGTTAAGTGCATTTTTCACTCGGTAGGTTGCAAAGCGAGTGCGATACTCTGGGGTCTCGACTCGGTTTCCTTCAATCTCGATGTCTTCGCGGGTGAACATGGGGCCTGCCACTCTCTCCATAACCGAAGTGCGCATCAACGGACCTGGGAAATCTGTGAGAAGGGTCAAGTAGTGATGCCGATAAGAATCAAAGTGGGGGAGTCCTAAAGTTTCAGTGCGGTATTCCAGGATACTGTTAAGACCTTGGTAGTTGATAATCAGGTGCTCTTTGATCTCTTGGATGCTCCATCTTGGAATCCGAGCATCCACCAATTCGTCGACATAGACTTGGGCTCGTTCCGCCAGCTCTCGTCGGATCGAGGTGTCACAGCCTTGCGAACACATCATATAAGCAACTCGATTCGCGATCCGATTCGTTTCGGTATGATAGATCGAATTTGGAACTTCTCGAGGGTCATAGACTTTATAGAGAGCCTCGACAGTGAACGCCAAAGCCTTTTTGGCCACATCTTGTTCGATGAGAGCGACAAACTCGGTCACCTCTTGTAAGCGTTCGTTGGCGGAAGTGGGGCGATTCTCTGGCCAGCCGTTTCGGTCATACACAGAGGTCATAATTTGAAAGGGCTGCACGGGTTCTTCCATGGCATCGAGGACAGCGGAATAGCTTGTCCAACTGTCACTATGGACCAAACGAGGGCAGGTGAGATCTAGGGCGGCAAAGCTGGGCTGCAACGGTAGGTGCACCACGGCAACGGTTAAAATCAAGGTTTTTACAAAATGGATTGTTCTCTGCAAATGGGACACGCCCTCCAATGTGCAAACTCCATGCTGGTTCATTGGCGCCTCTGTTCCAGATCATCGAATCACTGACATTTTCCGCAAACAGAAATGTCAAAAAACTTTACGAATCCAAGACCCGAATCATCAAGGAGTCGCGATTATTGCTAGGGAGAACCAATGCTTCTTCTTAACTTGTGGGAGGTTCTTGCATTTTGTATCTATGCTAGCTCATAAAATTTCAAGGTGACGACGACCCTTTTGGCCTTATAAGATAGGGAATGGATCTTCTTCGGCCCACCTATGTGCGCATTCATCTCGATCGCCTGATGGAGAATTTTAAAACTTTACGAGCTTTCAATCCTGGAGGTGGTTTTGTTTGCCCTATGATCAAAGCCAATGCCTATGGGCATGGCGATGTGGCGGTGGCTAAGGCTCTGAGCCAGGTTCATTGTGAATACTTCGGCGTGGCCTCGGTCGAAGAAGGGCTGCAATTGCGGAAGAATCACATCGCCGAGTCCATACTGGTGTTCGGTTTCTGCGGACGTTCGGCTGTTCGAGCCATGATCGACAATGAACTCACTCCGGTAGTCTCTGATTTTGATCAACTGACCGATTTGGCTTTTGAAGCCAAAGAGCCGATCAATTTACATCTTAAGATCAACACGGGAATGAATCGTCTCGGCTTTCAAGAGCACGAAGTCGAAGGTGTTCTTAATGTTCTCCGTAAAAATGATCATTTCAATCTCGTTGGTGTGGGAACCCACTTTCACTCGGGGAGCGAATTGAGCGCAGACCAAAGTTCAGCTTGGCAGCAGAATCGAAAGTTTGAAAATATTATTGCAAGTTTTTCTAGCAAAAACACCATCTTCCACGCTTATAACTCGGCGGCGATCGCGTCTCTTTACCAATTGCGTAGAGGATTTAAGTTTGGCTTTCGTCCAGGTCTTCTGGTCTATGGTGTTGATCCTGATGAAAATCTGTCATTAAAGCCTCTCGTAAGTCCTGTTATGGAATTCAAATCTAAAATTGTCAGTCTGCAACAAGTAAAATCAGGAGAAGTGGTTTCATACGGAGGGACTTGGACGGCCACTAAAGATTCACTGATTGGAATTGTTCCTGCCGGTTACGCTGATGGCGTTTGCTGCAGCCTTTCAAATTGTGGTGAGTTTTTGGTCAAAGGCAAAAAAGTTCCCATCCGTGGCCGTGTTTGCATGGACTACACAATGGTGGATCTCACAGATTTGAGTGAGTTCCGGCAAACTCTTTGTGGTGAAGAGGTGGTTCTAATTGGCAAGCAAGGTCAAAAAGAAATCAGTTTAGAAGATGTGGCACGAAGGGCAGGTCGCATCACCTATGAGGTGATGACCGGAATTAGTGAACGAGTGCCGCGATTGTACGGAGCGAATGGGTGAGTGAGTCAGTCCGACAAAGAGTAAACCAATTTTTAGACTTGGTTGTTCTTACTCTTTGGCAAACATTTGAGCAATTTGTTTTCGAAGTCGGTCACATTGTTCGTTTTGGAGCTTACTCCATGCGCTCATTTTTTTCTGTACCTTGGCGACACAAAGAATTCATTCAACAGATGGAATTCATTGGAAACAAATCAATTTTCATAGTGGTTTTAACGGGCACCTTTACCGGTATGGCTTTATCGTTTCAAGTTTACTTGGGATTCAAGCTGGTCAATGCGACCAGCTTGACCGGCCCGATCGTCGCCATGGGAATCGCCCGTGAATTAGGACCTGTTCTAACCGGACTGATTGTTGCCGCTCGAGCGGGTGGTGCAATGGCCGCCAATCTTGGTTCGATGCGAGTCAGTGAGCAGATTGACGCTCTAGAAGTGATGGGAGTCGACCCCGAAGAGTACTTGGTGGCGCCGAGAATGTGGGCCTCGATCATCGCTTTACCTTTGTTGACCGGAGTTTTCGATTTTGTGGCCATGATTGGCTCGTACTTTTTATGTATTCGAGTTTTGCAAATGGACGAAGCGATTTTTTGGGATAAAACAGCCCTGTGGTTGAACCCTTCTCATATCAACGAAGGCTTAATTAAGGGCGCCGTATTTGGCGCTGTGTTCTCACTGATTTGTACCTACCGAGGTTTTACTACCAAAGGAGGAGCCCGCGGTGTGGGAGATGCCACCAACCGCGGCGTCGTGCAAAGCATGGTGATGATTATTATTCTGGATTTCTTCCTTATGAACATCATTGAAATTTACTACAAGATGACAGCTTAGATTTTTGCACCTGGAAGGTCATGAAAACGGAAAATGAAAATGCTATTGAAATTATCGATCTAAAGAAGTCTTTTTCTGAAGGCGACTATGTTCTGAACGGAATCAACCTGGAGATTCCTAAGGGCAAAATTACCGTAATTATTGGTTTTAGTGGGACCGGTAAAAGTGTGTTGCTGAAACATATCTTAGGTCTGCTAAAGCCGACCTCAGGGTCTATTAAGATTTTAGGGCAAGATATTTCGACGATGTCCGAGGCGGACACCGTGCGCATGCGAAAGCATTTTGGAGTCCTCTTTCAGTATGCCGCCCTTTTTGATGATATGACGGTCTTAGAAAATGTGCAGTTTCCTTTAAAAGAACATCGAAAAGACCTTTCTAAAAAACAAATTAAAGAGATCGCATTTGAAAAACTTAAACAGTCGGGGCTTGAAGAAAAGCATTACAACAAACTTCCTGGAGAGGTTTCCGGTGGAATGCGAAAAAGGTGTGGTCTAGCCAGAGCCCTAGCCTTAGATCCGGATATTCTAATTTATGACGAACCAACGACGGGGCTTGATCCGGTTTTGACAGAAATGGTGGATAATTTGATCCTAAGCACCCATAATCATAAGGAGGACACCGCGTCATTGGTGGTGTCCCATGATTTATATGCAGCTTTTCGCATCGGAGATTACGTAGCAATGTTAGACAGCGGCAAGGTTTTACTTCATGGCCCTCCAAAAGTTTTCTTGGAATCCGATAACCCTTTAGTAGCTCGATTTGTTTCTAAAGGAGTGAATAAAAAATGAATTTACTGAGCACTCCCGAATTCAAAGTCGGCCTAATGGTGATCATTGTATCGGCCTTGGTCGGGGTGATGTCGATGCGAGTCTCCGAGAGTCCCAACTATTTGGGGGGGACTAAAAGAATTTGGTTTGAAATTGAAAATGCTGGCGGATTGATTAAGAAATCTCCTGTCAACGTCGCCGGTATTCGTGTTGGAATGATCGAAGACATTGTATTGGTTGATGGAAAAGCAATCGTTGAAATGGCGATCCGTCCAGACGTGGTGCTCACCCAGTCTTCAAAAATTGAAGTGCGCGCCAATGGAATTTTAGGGGACAAGCACGTCGAGATCATTCCGGGTTCGCTCAACGATCCCGTTCTTGAAAACAAAGAACAAATCATTGTGGTAGAGGACAATGCCTCAATTGATCGCTTGGTTACCGAAGTCAGTAAAATCACTCAATCTTTGGGCGACGTGGTTGATAATATTCGCGACGCGACCGAAGGTGATGACACTAAACCTATTGGGAAGATTGTCAAAAATATTGAAAAATTAACTACGGATTTGGCTGGGCTCGTCGATAGTAAAAAAGACGAAGTTTCAGAGCTGATCGACCACTTGAACAACGTCACCGCCACTTTGGATGAGATGATCAATGACAAAAGTGATGAAGGATTTCAAGCTCGTTTCAACGGTTCTATGGAGCGGCTGGAAAGCGCACTGGGTAACATTGATGAAATCTCTGGAAAGATCAATCGCGGAGAAGGAACCATCGGACGATTGGTCAACGATGAAGAGACAGTGGAAGAGCTGAACACCGCTATTGCTGGTATTAATAGTTTTATTGATTCCGGTTCAAAAATTCAAACCAGCTTTGATTACTATTCCCACGTTCTCACCAACGGGGATGGAGTGCGATCCTATATCGGGGTGCGCATTCAACCCGGTCTCGATCGCTTTTACGAGGTGGCGGGGATCACCTCGCCGGATGGAGTCATTACTCGTCAAACCCAAACAAATACGGTCAATGGGGGCACTCCCACCGTGACTGTTCAAGAAACGGCTCAAGACTACCAATTGCGTTTGACCGCCCTCTTTGGCAAAAAGTTTTATAATTGGACGATTAAGGGAGGAATGATGGAAAGCCGTGGTGGGTTAGGGATTGAATACAATTTTTACCACGACAGTATGCGCTTCTCTTTCGATGCCTTTGATTTCGACACTCCCAATGTTCGTGCCTACCTTCGTTACAGTTTCTTTAAGGGCATGTATGTGGTCGGGGGCCAGCAATATATTTTTGCAAACGGCAATGACAATGCGTCGAGCTTTATTGGGGCTGGACTCTTTCTTACCAACGACGATATAAAAGTTCTTCTATCGCGAATCAATCTTTAAGGAAGAACTATGTTTAAGAATGCTTTGGTGAGTGTGTCAGATAAAACAGGACTAGAAGACTTTCTTCGCCCTTTTGCCGAAAACGGAATGAGAATTGTGTCATCGGGTGGGACAGCCAAATATCTAGAGGAAAGAGGATTCAAAGTGACTAAGGTCAGTGAGCAAACGCAGTTTCCAGAAGTGATGGGTGGTCGGGTGAAGACTCTGCATCCTCATATCCATATGCCTTTGCTTCAGCGTGCCGACGTCCCTGAAGATCAAGAAATTCTAAAGCAATACGACCTTCAGGCTTTTGATTTGGTGGTGGTGAACCTTTACCCATTCAAAGAGGGGCTGAGGTCCAATAGAGATGAAAAATCCATGGTCGAATTGATCGATATCGGAGGGCCGACTTTACTGCGTGCTTCCGCAAAAAATTTTTCCAGTGTGGCCGTCGTTTGTGATCCGACCGATTACCATTGGGTCCAAGCTGAGGATTCAATTTCTATAAAAAAGCGTAAGCAGTTGGCCGGTAAAGTGTTTCGTCATGTTAGTGACTACGACCATCACATCGCGAACTTCTTAGAAGGTGAAGACCAATCGGGAGTCATGGGGACATTGCATAAAACTTTGCGCTATGGTGAAAACCCAGTGCAAAAAGCCTGGTGGTACCAAAGTCAACCGACCGGGATTCATCAAGCTGAAATTCTGCAGGGTAAAGAACTTTCTTATAACAATCTTCTAGATCTCGATGCGGCGATTACGACATTGCGACTTTTTAACGATGGCCCCGCTGTTATTTCAGTGAAGCACAACAATCCTTGTGGAGTGGCGACCGCTATCAGTATTGAAGAGGCCTTGAAAAAATCATTGGCGGCCGACCCGGTCAGCGTTTTTGGGGGAATCATTGCTTTAAACAAAACAGTGAACTTGCAATGCGCCCAGCAACTGACAGCTTTGTTTTTGGAATGTGTTGTGGCTCCGGCTATTGACGAAGAAGCCCGTCAACATCTGGCCACCAAGAAAAATTTACGAGTCCTTACGTGGCCACAAATCGTCGATGCTTCCTTGCAAAACGAGGACCTCTTCCGAAGCATCACGGGCGGCTACCTTCGTCAAACTCAAGATCAGGTTCGCACTGATATTCAAGATTGGAAATTGGTCGCAGGAGACTTGAGCCAAGAGGATTGGCATGGTTTACAGTTTTCTTGGCGAGTGTGTTCGGCGTTGAAGAGTAATGCCATTGCCGTGACCAGCCAGTTTCAGTCCCTGGGTTTAGGTATGGGACAAGTGAATCGAGTCGATGCCGTCGAGCAAGCTTTTGCTCGAGCCGAAAAGTTTCACCCTAATGAGGCCACAAAGTATTTGGCTAGTGATGCCTTTTTTCCGTTTCCAGATTCTATTGAAATGGCGGCTCAATACGGAGCCAAGGCGATTGTACAGCCCGGGGGATCGATTAAAGACGATGCCGTGATTGCAGAAGCCAAGAAACTAAACATTCCCATGGTCTTTACCGGGGCGAGGCATTTTCGCCACTGAGAGGAGAGCAGGGCATGAGCGCAGACAGAAAATGGTTAGTGAAATCCAGTGATGCGATCCAGGGCCCTCTAGAATTCGATGTGGTTGTAGAGAATATCTTCACCGGTGATATTCATCTCCTTGATGAAATTAAGGGGCCTTTTGAACGTTGGCGCCCTATTAAAGATCACTCTTTGTTTGCAGCCGCTATCGAGAAACTGAAGGCAACGACCTATAACAAGCGTGAGCAGACGGTCACAGCGACCCTTGATTTCGGTACCAAGACCCATGACCTGACCAACGCTGAAACTGTTTCGATAACAAATAAAAGCGATTCAACGGTAACGCCGGCTGACACCTCAACGGACGATCTTGATGGCACAGTGATTTATCGTCCTCAGTCCGAAGGGCCGAGGGGACCCCAAGAAACAGGTGAATCACAAGCTCCGTACGCTTCCCCAGGCCAGCCTTTACCACCGCCAGTCACTTCACAGATGCGGCCTTCCAAGCGCTTTCCGACCGTTTTTCTGTTTAGCTTTCTTTTGATTGTTTTTAGTGTCGCGACCTACTTGGTGATCCAGTTTAGTCAGAAGCGTTTAATTGAAAATAAGATTTCTGCCTATGGTCAACTGACCTATGTGGCTACGGAAGCTCTTCGGATGGGCGAGTATCGCAAAGCTTTACGAAACTTTACTAAGGCGGCCAACATATCGCCAAACGATCCGACTTTGGTGATTGAGATGTCACCGCTGGCGATTCAATTTGATGGTAAATTTGACCAGACACAAATGACACTAGAAAACATGCTATTGTCCAATAAGAAAAAATCGATCGAGAAATTGGCTCGAAATATTATTGGACTTTCCTATTCTTACCGAGGTCAGTTTAATGAAGCCGTGGCCTCTTATGATTTATCTCTGAGTTTGGATCCCAACTATCTTCCAAGCCATTTAAACAAGGCTTTTGGGCTTTTAAAGTTACAACGTTATGACGATGCCATGAATTTAATGCGAAAAGTGGTCTCTGATCATCCTGACAATCCGATCGCCCATTATCTTTATATTCGAAGTCTGGCAGAAAAAGGAATCGCCAACAATGACCAGGCTGCATTGAAAGAGGCCCTTTCTGTTTCTACAAATTTCGCGACGGAATTTTTCGACTTCAGGCAGGAGGTTCTTTTTTTGATTGCCATGGTCAACGAAAAGTTAGGAGCCTCTCCTGATGAGTTGCAGCAGTTGATTCAAAATTTTATGCGTATTGATTTGGAGCTAACCAAACTTCATGTGCATGATACCATGATCGACTTTCAGAGTTTTAATTGGTTAGATTTTTTCAACTATTGCAAAGTTTTGGGTGAAGCTCTTCCGGAATACAATCAGAAGCTCTTGCAAGGTTTTTGTTTTTTAAAGGTCAATCGCCCACTAGATGCCAAAAAGATCTTTGAAGAACTTCTTTCTCAGAAAAACAACGACGGAATCCTGCAGGCTCTTTACGCCTCGACGTCGATCATGCTCAATGATGTTTCTCAGGCGAAAAATGCACTAGGGTTCCTTGGGCAAATTGATTTAAAACAGCCGGTGGTTGAAACCATTTTACGGGGCTGTCTTAAAGCGGATGACCTTAGTTGCGCCGAAGTGGTGTTTTTGGGGAACCACGCCAAGCATCTTTCGCCCCTGTATTTCCGCTGGGGAGAAAGTGAACTGAGTTTGGCTAAAGATCGTCGAAAAGCCAAACACTCTATTAACCTTGGATTACAGAATTCTCCTGGCTTTGCGCCTTTGATAAAACTGAAAAAGAAAGTGAATAGATAGGAGGTCGCTATTTTGAGATTGAGGTCAATCCTTAGTGTTGTTTTGGTCCTTGTTTGTCCTTTCCTACTGTCACCCGTCATTTCCCAGGACAGTGAAGCATTGGTCGGTGCAGAATCAGAGAGCCCCATGGTTGGATGGAAGCAAATTCAAGTGCCCTTCACCTATCAAAACATTCAGGTCCCTCGCGAGTTGTGGCAAACAATCAAAGGTGTTTTAAGAAAGGATGGCGCCAAAGAAGAGCTTCTGGATACTTTTGTGGTCTTGCCTGTTGCCATCAGTGTTGATCTTATGTCTGAAAATAAAGTGGCCTTAAAAAATGGACTCAATTATCGGGTCTCCTATGTGGAAGGCGGGGGAGAGCTGGACCTTTTTGATTATGTGGTTGGGAAGGCTCCATTCTTTATTCGCTTTGCGCCAGAACTTGAATTTGACGATTCCATGCACGTTCTTTATATCAGTGATTCTCCGGGCAAAGAAATTGAAGGCAACCTGTGGGGCAATGGTTGTGGGCAGATCTATGATTTATCTAAGAGCAAAGAGTCGTTTATTTTTGAGAACGGCATGGCGGTGACCGCCTCTAGGCGTCATTATTTGCATCTGATGGCAGGAACCTTTGTGTTTTTTCAGCTAGTTGAAGAGAGGCTTTTCTTGAGCTATATTCGTTTAACGGATTCGCGTTATCCGAACTTCTCATGCCAGGAAATTAAGTGATTATGGAAAAGCTCTTTGTTGTTGATTTAAAAGATAAGCAAATACTTCAGTCGGCTTTTTTAGCCAAAAACAAAACTCTTTTGACCGACAAAAAAGGCAAACAGTATATTTCTTTGGATCTCAGTGACAAAAGTGGAAGTGTTGATGCCAAGATCTGGGATAATATCGAAAAAATGAACAACTCTTTCGAATCCGGTGACATCATTCTGGTAAAGGGACAAGTTCAACTTTTTCAAAATAAAAAACAGGTGGTTATTCATAAAATCGACCCTATTAAAAACGAAACTGTGGATGTTCAAGATTTTGTTGGGGCGATTCAGTCCTCACCTGAAGAGGTCTTGCAAGAGCTATTACAAATAGTCGAAAAGGTGGAGTCCCCGCATATTAAGCAGTTGATAAAAAGCACTTTGGAAGACCCCTCTATAAAAGAACTCTTACTTAAGTCACCGGCCGCGAAGTCCATTCATCATGTCAAAGTGGGTGGACTGATCGAGCACATTCTTTCGATCAGTCGGTTGATGGAGTTTGTCGCTGTTCAGTACCCGCAGCTAAATTTTGACCTGCTTTTGTTCGGAGCAATCTTTCATGACCTAGGAAAAATCTGGGAGCTGGAGTGGACAAACAAGGGTATTCGCTATACCACCAAAGGCCGACTGGTGGGGCACTTGGTGATGTCTTCAGAGTTAGTGGAAAAGAAAGCTTCTCAGATTTTAGGCTTTCCAGAAGAGCAAATCGTGGTTCTCAAGCATATCGTCCTAAGCCACCATGGCCGCTTAGATTATGGCTCACCAAAAGTACCAATGCTTTTAGAGGCTTATGTTGTATGGATGATTGACGATCTCGATAGTAAGATCGACTCTATCACGCAATTTTTGAATCAAGACACCTCGGGTGAGTCCTCGTGGACCTCCTTTAATCAACTTTATGCTCGCCATTTCTTTAAAGATAATTTAAAGAAAAGGGACGAATGATTGATTTTTTAAAAGCTTATAGAAAGAATGATCCCTCAGCTCGCTCGCTGCTTGAAGTGGCCCTGCTCTACCCAGGCCCCAGAGCCCTTTGTTTTCATCGGGTGGCTCACTTTCTTTACAATTTGAATTTGTTTTTTTTGGCTCGTTTGGTATCGGAGATTTCTCGATTTTTCAGCCTTATTGAAATTCATCCTGGGGCTTCGATAGGTAAACGCTTTGTTATTGATCATGGTTCCGGCGTTGTCATAGGTGAAACAGCCATCATTGGTGATGACTGTTTGATCTATCATGGGGTCACTCTGGGCGGAGTCAGTACTCACAGAGAAAAACGCCACCCCACTCTAGGAAATAATGTTTTAATCGGTGCCGGAGCTAAAATATTGGGACCGATCACTTTAGGTGATGGTGTCAAAGTGGGGGCCAATTCCGTGGTCAATAAAGATGTGCCGGCTCAAACAACGGTGGCCGGGATACCAGCCAGAACTATTAACAAAGCCCCTCTTCTTAATCCCCAGGCCACATCCAATCCTGCAACCCACTGATTTGTAAACAAGACTCGGTTGTTGGTTGACTCCCTGCTGACTCCTTTTAATATGGTATATATTCAAAGGAGTTTCCATGAGCGTTAATGAAAAGACCTATCAAAATAAGCAGGTTTTAGATCTATTGGACAAAATCTATCAAATCGAAATGACAGGGATCAACCAGTACTTGCACTATTCGTTTATGATCATGGGGTATAACCGGATTCCCATCCAAAAGTGGTTTCGAAACAATGCCAGCGAGTCGATGATGCACGCGACAACAGTGGGAGAAAAGATCACCTCTTTGGGAGGGCACCCCACCGTCAGCACCCCCAAACCCACAGAAAACAATGACCACTCGATTTTACAACTGCTTAACGAAAGTTTACGCCACGAAGAAGAGGCCGTTTCTCTCTATAAGCAGCTTGCCAGTTTAGCGGCGGAATTGGATGATATCGCCTTAGAAGAAATGGCTCGCGATTTTGTACGAACCGAGGTTGAGCATGTCGATGAAGTGCGGAAGATGATTCGCACTCCTGAAGCGACTCAATAGGTCCCAAGGCTAGTCTTCTTTTTATTGAAAGTTAAACTCTAAAAACAAACGAAAAATAAGTTTCGTCTCAGTTTGAGGCGCCACTGTCTCAATGTTAATTTATCAAACAAAAGTATAATAAGGCTGTATCGGGAGCCTGCTACAATTGAAGCTGAGTTTTCTACTTTAGAAAGGACGATTGCAACATGCCTTCAACCCAATCCGAGGAAAGCAGCTATCAAAGCTTAATTGAGCTATTAAATAAGGGCCAGTACGATGATTGCGTTCGCGGCTGCATGAATCACATTGATGAGTTCGGTGATTCTGCCAAAATCTGGGTTCTTACGGGAAGCGCCTTGGGAGCTGATAATAAGCCCAAACAAGCCCGCAGTGCTTTGCTTTGTGCTCTAAAAATTGATCCACACAACGAAAATGCGCAAGTGAACTATGTAACATCCTGCTTGCATGCTGGCTACAAAGAAGACGCCTTAAAAGCTTTGCAAGAGTTTGCCTCGGATATGACTGATGACTGCCTGGCTTTTAAAATGGCCCCGTCTTTGGCTGAGGCCTTAGAAGTGGGTGTTCTGCAGTCGACCGATGTTTCCCCTAAAATTTGGATTAGGATCGAAAACATCTTGGATTCGATTGAAGAGGAATTGGATCAGATTAATGACTACAGTGAACTGACTTCAGCTAGCCAGACTCGATCGAAAAGCAACGTGATTCAATTTCCGATAAAAAATCCCGACCTCCATGTTCATATGAAAAAACCGAAACCGGTAGCTCATTTTATTTTAGAGAACGGAGAGTTTCGATCTGCCACACTGTATATCGAGCAAAATACCTTTCAAGTAAAAGGTTTTGAAACATTTCTTGCTTCGCCTCCCGATTTTGATGAGCCCTACGGAGAAATGGCTTTGATAGAAAACCCCAAAGACTTGGCGGAGTTCTTGTTTGCGGGAAGTCCACCGGATTCGATCAGTTTTCTAAAGCTGGCGCGAAGAGATTGGGAGCGCAATGGCAGCGACTTCTATTTGTTTGAAAGCTTCTGCGAGTTAGACAAGCGAATGAACGGAAAGCAGCTGGTACATGGTCATAACTTTGAGACCGAAAACGTCCATTTTAGAAGCGAAGCACTGTGGGATGTGAACATGCATGACGTGCAATATCCTTTCACGTCATCGGCTGATTATGAGGGCTATCGTCGCTTGGATGAGCTATGGTCGGCCCCTTATTTGGGTGAAATCATTTTTAAAGAATTAAAGAAAGAGATCAAGCGTATCAGTCGTACTCAGAAAAAAGCCAGTTAGAGAGTTTTTTGTATCAGTTTGTTACATTTTTTTTGAAAAAGGCAGAGTTTTTAGGTTTTAGGGCGTCGCTAGTATCCTGCAATGATAATATTAGGGGGTATGCGAGGGATCTTGGCTTTTTTATTTCTGCTTACCTCGGCGGCGGCTTGGGGCTGCTTGTCTCCCTCTTCCGAGGAATTGACGCAGTTCTTTGAGGGGTCACCCTTTTGGACAGAAGTTCAAGATAAGAAAAGCTTTGAACTGGCTAAGAAACGTCCGGTTTTTTTACTGATCAGTTTTACCGACCCCTCAGGAACTCGAATTCGGTGGGGTGACAACGCCATCAAAGGCAACGATATTTCTTTGTGCTGGAAAACCTTTCGGCGTAAAAAAATTGTTATCCACAAAGGTTTTTTTAAAACCACTTTAGTCAAAGTTGAAAAAGGGCTTTTAAAAAGCTGGATTCCTTTTGATGGCGACTTGTACTATCGCAACGACAAAGAAGTCAAAAGACCATCCAAGCAGAGAGAATTGGCTGAAGAAAAATAGCCAAGTTTTAATGGCAATCTTCGGATTGCGGTGGACTATTTTGGGTCTCATCGATCGGGTCCATCGGAGTATCAGCTCCTTGGTTCGCAATTTCAATGTCGGCACAAGAGAAATAGGGACGAGGGTTGTTTGGGTTTTCTGTCATTTGTTGAACCATGCGAAGCGTACAGTTAGAGCAAGTCAGTCCTGGTGGCAGTTGAACATTGACTTGATAGCGATGCGGAAGATCGTTAGTGTTGTTTTGGTTGTCCTGTACTGTCGTCAGTAAGGTAAAGCTTTGATCATTGTCTGATGAAATCGAGATTTCAAAATATCCAGGGTGATTGATCGTCTCTTCCCACTGCACAGTCAATGTTTGACCCTGGTTGAAAGTCGCTACAGGATTTCCTTTGATAACTCCTCCGCAAGGGGCACTTTTTAAGCCGGCACTGTTGTTGCGTCCGGGAGTGTTTCCTCCCGGAAGGAGTCGGGCGTGACCGGAGGCTAGAGGGGCAGTGGCGATGATTGAAATAAACATCAAAAGGGCTCTCACAATTCACCTCCTTGAAGGCACTGCTCTTTCAGTGCAACAAGACTTCCGTTCAATGTTGGCTCTGAACTTTGGAAGATAGGTTTTTGGTTGTGGGAGTATCTTTTCATATAGCAATTGTACTCTTGGTAGTTGTAAGAACCTCCTGGTTCAAAATCTACAGTCTCTCCTGAGGCTTGGGAGGTATTGAAGAAGTGCTCATTGAGGCGGATGCAAACGGCACCAAAAGGAGAGTCGCTCAAGCACTCTTCGGCTTGGTCTTGGTCGTTATCTTGACTTGGGCTGAACACCCGTCGATCACACTGAACAAGGCTTGTGTTGTTGCAATCGGCGTCGGCATCAAACTTCAATAGCTTTAGGGAAAGGCTGGCTGTATTGGTGCAGCTTGAAAGAGAACCAGCGGAGTCCTCTGTTGATTTGTAACCATCGCAGTTGCTATAGAGGATCAGTGCAGGAATGATCATCAAGTAGTGATAAAAATTAAAATAACGTTTCATAGTCCCCCGTGAAAGAACACACTGAAGCCCCCGTGCGGCCACCTCTATTATTATTATCGGTCTAAGCCACCCACATGCCCAGTTTTTGGATGGACTGTTATCATAATGAGACCTGGTTTGAAAACTAGGTGCAAAGGAGGGCTTCCAGTTACCATCGACTGCCACTTTTTTACAAAAAACTTCAATTACCTGTTCTCTCTATTTGTGAATAGGTTTTGCTTGTGTTTCATTTCTAGAAATTCAAGATCTTAGTCATATCTCCGATAACGTTCTTTTAAGTGGACGTTAGGCTATGGAAAAGACAAAACAGAAACATTATTTTGTGTCGGTTGCGGTTATCACGTCTGCGGCATTTTTGTTTTTAGGAATCCTTATTCCCTTGGTTGATCCTGGTATTGAACCCACGCCGGAGCAACTTGTTCAGCCGATTGCAATTGAAGAAGCCACCAGTGATTCTAGTATGACCGAGAGTTTGTTGCCTCATTTGGAGTCGGAAAATAAAGGCTCCCGTGAGGTGGCCTCTATTCCTAAGGCTTTTTCAGGGAAGCAGAAAAAAATCGAACGGAATCCCAATCAGCCTCGTTTTTTAAATAAAAGCAGCGAGGACTACTTTTGGCAGCCGAATGTTTATGCCATTCGCGACCTAGCAAACTCAAAAAGTGGGAAGTATTTGGGAAAATTCTCTGAATTTGCAATCATCGATTCGGCTTCGGAACCTAAGGAAGCCTTTCCGTTGCTTTGGTCAAAGAAGCATCAGCAATTTGGACGCTATCAAGGGAAAGTGATTGTTTTGGGAGAGGCTCCGACCTTGAAGAATTTTCTAAAATCAGAGGGCCATCGATTTTCAAACCTATCGGGGTCCTTCATCATTGATGTTCACAATTTGTCTGAGGCCTTTGCTGTTGTCAAAAACATTAAAAAGAAGTTTCCAAGAACCTTGGTTGACCTTGATGTGACTCTGGCGCGGTCGAATTAGTAGGTCTTTTTGTCCTAACAGAAGATTCGAGTTTACGATTTTTGTAATTGAGGTGACTTTATCTGCTAGTAAACAAGCAGCATGAACTCTCGTTTGTTTTGGTCACAATTTTTAGCCACTTGCTGGCAGGTGCCACGAAAAAAGACTTCATTGTCTTTGGTAAGGTCCAGACCTAAAACCATATTTTTCTGGGCCAGAGCCTCGCCACATTCTTTGAGGGTTCGTTGCAGTCGGTAAGGCGTGTCCATTAAGATGAAAGGCTTCTTGCATGTGGCCAAACTTTTAAAAAAGAGAGAGCGATCGCTGGTTTCTCTTGGTGGAAAGCCGAGAAACTCGAACTCAGTCAGGCGAACGCCGCACAAACTTAAGAACGTAGTTAGAGCTGATGCTCCGGGGTTGGCGGTTACAGGAATATCGAGGTTGCGGCAAGCCGCGACCAGTTCAGCTCCGGGGTCACTGAAGCCCGGGGTTCCACAGTCGGTCAGAAGAACAGTCGGTTGGCGCCGACAAAGCTCCGCCAACTTCTGAATATCATCGGGTTGACTGTGCTCATTTAAAAGTTCAAAGTTTTGTGGAGTTTCAATTCCAAGCTCTTTGAGAAGACGAAACATGGGCTTTCTCTCTTCTCCAATAAAAAGTTCCGCCTTCTTGAGAGAATCGAGCCCGCGCAGGGTGATATCTCCTAAATTTCCAATCGGAACAGAAACCAGTGTTAAGCTCATAGGTCTGATCTATCTCAATTTTTTAGCCAAGGCAATGGGCATTGACTTGGCACTTGGAAAAGTTCATCTTAGCCCCGTGGAGGCAAACCGATGAAATGGAAAGTGTTGGGAAGTACAGATTTATTTAAGTCCGGAATATTTCAGTTGAGATCAGAAAAGCTAGAGCTTCCCGATGGTCGAGTGATGCCTCGGTATTTTGTTATGACTTTTCCTGACTGGGTGAATGTATTGCCTCTCACTAAAGACGGACAGGTTATATTGGTCAAACAATACCGTCATGCCTCAGGAGAAGTTCACTTGGAAATTCCAGGGGGATCGCTCGACCCCGATCGGAACGAATCGACCGAAGAGGGAGCTCGGCGTGAAATGCTTGAAGAAACAGGTTTTGATTGTAAGCGTCTGGTGAAAGTCGCCTCCCATTATCCGAATCCAGCCCTGCAAACCAATCAAATGCACACCTACGTCGCTTTTGATTGTGAGAAAGTTCAAGAGCAAAATCTGGATGAGTTTGAAGAGTTGGAACTGTATTTTTGTACCCTAGAAAAGTTGCAAGAGCATTTGTACAATGGCGACATTGACCATTCTATCATGATGGCTTCCATTGCTCGAGCCTTGGCTTACCTTAAGAAAAACTAAAGCTGCTTATGCTGGCGATTCCTGGGGGAGCTTGCATCTTTCCTGAGTGGGTTGAATCGAACCAAATCAAATTCACCCTAGGGAATTCTTGATGAACTCGGTTAAGAACTACGGGCTCATTGTCAATGAACCAAAGGGACTGGTGGTCTCGACCTTCGATAATTTCACTTAACACCTGAGCTTTGTAATCTTCATCGGTAAGGCTTAGGTTCTCTTTTAGAAACAGGTTGTTTTCGCTAATTGGAAAGCCCATGTTGTCTAAAGAGGTCAGGGTTCCCTCCCACATGGTGGCTTTGTGGCGTGCCGTTAAGTACACAAACTCAACACCCAGTTCTTCTAGGTTTTGTGTCCAGTCGACGGCTCCACGGGTGGCAACGTCGGCATGCAAATAAGTATTTGAAAAAAAATGCTGTCGCCAAAAATCATTTAAAGCCTCGGAGGAGCCGGGGTTTTTCTCGGCAAATTGTATCCGCTCTAAAGCATGCTTTAAGCCGTAGTCACCAAACTGGCATTGAGCTTGCGCCAATTGCACACAGTCTTCTTGGTACCGATCTCTGTTGGCCTTGATCCATGCCAACAATATGGCCTGGTTGCGCTGGTGAGTGGTCACTAAGGTGGAATCGATGTCCAAAATAAAGAAGTCAGAACGAGAGGGGTTTTTCAGGGTTTCGAGGTTTTCATAAATACTCATAAAAAAGTTTTATCCAGGATGTTGCCAGTTTTCAACTGTTTGCTGCTTTCTCAATAAAAAACAGTGTCTCAAAAGGAGATTTGTATTTCGAAAATCATTTTGAAGCAATATACTAAGATTTGAAAAAAATAACATGGGAATGGGATTTGAAAATATTGTGCGATGTGAAGGTGGGGCACACACAATACGGGGAGAAGTCTTATCAAGAGATTCTTGGTATGTTGTCATCCGGAGTGTTACCTTTCAACAGTTTAGCTTCTGATCTAGGTCAAAACCAGTGGGTTGACTTGCTAAAGTTTAAAGACTTTGGCGTGTTCCTTTCACGCAAGCTCATGTTAGCCTCTAATGGCTACTCCTACGATTCCCTTTTTAATCATTGGTACGTGAAAGACGGAGAAAGAAGCTTTGGCCCTTTTTCATTGATCCAAATGCTCGAGTTTTTTCATCAAAAGAGACTTCACGTCGATAATCTTATTCGTCACCCGTCTGAGGAGCGGTGGGCTCCTTTGGGTGAATGCGGCCCTTTCGCAGTCAAGAGTTTAGAGAAGTTATTGGATTGCCAAGCGGTGAAGTCTATTTTTGCTCGAAGAAAACTGCCTCGGATTCCCTACGACAACGAAGTGTTTATTAGTGCGGCTGCTGAACTTTATCGTGGGGTCACTTGGTCCTTGTCGGCAAAGGGGTTGGGGCTAGTCACGGATCAGTCGACGGTTATTAACCTAGGTCAACGGGTCAATATCATCATAAACTCCAATCACGAGCACGGTGCCGTGCAGGTGAAAGGAAGGGTGGTAAACCTTAAAAAAGAAATCAACTACGAGCGAGTAGCGGTCGAGTTTGATCAGGAAAACGAGTTTCTCAATCAATTTATAGATCAGCGGGTTCCCCGGCTCTAGATCTCTCTTGAGCTAGTTTACAATTTGTTAATTGAGATCATAAGAATCGCTTCTTAGGTTTTCTGTTTTCAATAAAAAATCCCAACTAAAATCACTGACATAGGTCTCTTATTGTGACCGTCTAGTCGAGGTTATTCACTGATAGAAACACTGTCACTTTGTCGACCTAGGTCCAGCAAATTGAGAGATTCTCCTGTTTCTCGTAGGACTTCGGACCAGAAGATTTTGTGGTGAATTGCTAGACTCTCCGCACCCCTTATAGGCTTTTCTTTTAATAGGACTAGACATTTATATAGGGGGAACTCAATGAAAGTATTATTAACAGTTGTTGCCATTTTGTTTTCGGTCAACGCAATGGCCGCAAACAATCCAGGTTGGCTTGTAAAATTAAAAAATGCACGCAGTCTGCAATCTTTTGATCTAGAAATGAATCGATCAGGAGTGAATCTTAAAGACCTAAAGTTTAAAAATTGGGTGAAGCTTGATATCACCGACGAAGAAGCCGAGATGTTGCGACAGCATCCCGATGTGGCTCATGTTGAAAAAAATATGATTTTAAAGTTACAAACTAACATCGAAGTTCATGACCCTGTATTGCGAGCTCAAATTGAAGAGATGTCGGCATACGAACAGTTGACCGGTGTGATCGCAAATCGAGGTACCGACAATCCCGAGATTCCTTTGACGATTGTTGGCGGATCCGGAGCTGACCCTTTGTTCGATAAGCAGTGGGGTATGTTAGATAACGATGTTAAGGGCGCGTGGAACACAGCTGGAACTAAAGGAAGCAGCGATGTGATCGTGGCCGTTATCGATACAGGTGTTGATTACACTCATGAAGATCTTGTTGACAATATGTGGAGAAACCCTGGGGAAATTGGGCAAGACGCCAACGGTGCCAATCGTGCCACCAATGGAATCGATGATGATGGAAACGGTTTTGTCGATGATGTTGTGGGTTGGGATTTCGGAAGAGATGACAATAAGCCTTACGATTTACATAAGACGGGATTGGCCCTCTTGATGGGTGGAAATCCTGGGCACGGCACCCATGTTGCCGGTTGTGTGGCTGCGACTGGGGACAACGGAAAAGGAATTTCTGGTGTGGCTCCAAACGTAAAAATTATGGGTATGCGTTTTATCACCGAAGAAGGGCAAGGAACGACTGAGGGAGCCATTGGCGCTATCACCTATGCCGTAGATAACGGTGCGAACATTCTGCAAAACTCTTGGGGCAGTGAAGGCGACGGCGGCGACCAGCAAGCCAGCCAGGCTCTGCAAGACGCGATTCAATACGCCTTGGATAGGGGTGTTCTTTTTGTTGCCGCCGCTGGAAATGGTCACCAGGGCAAAGGATACGACAATGACAGCGACCCTAAGCCGGCTTACCCAGCCTCTTATCCACACGAGAACATTATTTCTGTGGCAGCCTTAGACAAAACCGATCAATTGGGTGCTTTCTCTAACTGGGGTCGTAACACGGTTGACATTGGTGCCCCGGGTGTGGCCGTTTTCTCGACTGTTCCTGACAACGTTTATCAGGACACCGTAATTAACATTCCTGGTTTGATCGTTGCCACTTGGGATGGAACTTCGATGGCGGCTCCCCATGTTTCTGGAGCGGCAGCACTTTATATGTCTCAACATCCGAACGCGGATTGGAGAGAAGTGAAGCAGGCCATTCTGAATTCAGCCAGCCCAGTGAGCTCGTTGCAAGGCAAGTCGGTTTCCAACGGAAAACTCAACGTTCGCGCATTGGTTCAATAAGTTGACTTAATAAATTGTGGTATGGGGCCTTGTGCCCCCGCCACTGAAGAGAATGAAAGAGCTCACCTGTTGGTGGGCTTTTTTTAATTTAGGTTGAAAATAGCGAGCGCAAGCGTCCAGCTCCGGCTTTTTTTCAAGGATTAAGGTCGAGCTTGACCTTCTCCCTTGGTCTAAAATTGAATTGGAAAACAGCCTTATATTTGAGCTACAAAATCGACTCAATCGAATCTAGAAAAATTTTGTTAAAATTATCGTGTGTCACAATCAATCAAAAACTCCATTGTATTCGCCCTGTTTTTTACTCTATTGGGTTGCAGTCAGCCTGCATCCAATAGCACCACTGAAGGGAGTCAAGGTTCACCTTCTGTAGGAGAGCCACCAGCGGCGGAAGCGCCACCTTCCGGGACCGAAATCGATCCGGATGTGGACTCGTCAGTTCCTGAAATTTGTTCAGCCCTCAGCTTTGATGATGTGTCGTGGCCGGGGGACTACTCCCTTTTGGATGAAGTGGCCTTTGCTTTAGCGATGAACATCACCGGAAGTTTTGAGGGACATGCTGGATGGACAAACCTTTCTAACAACTTTGATGGCCAAGGTGTCAGTATGGGCATTCTCAACCAGAACTTGGGGCAGGGGACATTGCAGCCTTTGCTGATTCATATGCGAGACAACCACTTGTCTGTTTTGCAAAAAGCCATGACAACGTCGATGTTGAATTCTCTTTTGGGGATGCTCAGTGATTGGGAGCGGTCAGTTGGCGTCACCCTGTCGAGCTTGCAGCCTGAAAACTCAACAGAGCAAAGAGAGTTGATCTTGGTGGACACTCCAGATATTGACAAGAAATACGCTTTCGTCGGTTTGCAAACTCTTAGCAATTCGGCCAGCGTCAATTGGGCGAAGCAAACACTTTATACCAATTCGGCGGGCACCAACTTCAAAACCTCGTGGAGAAATGCTTTGAAGGAAATCGCAGGGGACCCCGCTTATATTTCTCAGCAAATTGAGGCGGCTCAATACATTCACGATCGAGCCATGGGCTACCGGGACCGATTGGGGTGGCAGCAGCTTCGATCCTATCTTTTCCTATTTGATATCGTTGTTCAAAATGGCAGCTTAAGAGACAAGCATTTTGATCAGTTCGACGACTGGTTGAACTCACAGAACTCCCGAGTCACCGAGGAAGAGCAAATGCTTGAAATGCTTGAGATTCGAGTGAAAGATGTGATCAAGAAGTGGCAAAATGACGTAAGAAGCCGCAAGCGCACTGTTATTCTTGGTTCAGGCTTCGTTCACGGCGAGAACAGGAACCTTCCTGTGGAGTATTGTTACGACCCTATAATGGGTTACTAAGAAGTCCTCAAAAAATCCTGAAATGGCGCCCCATTTTGTTCAAATTTGCTTGAACTAATGATATAGTTCTAATGAAAATAGTTTTCACTGTTGTCTCTTTTCAGTTTTTGACGGGCTATGCAAAGTCCCCTAATTGCCTTGATATTTCGCCGTTTTAAAGGGATGAAGAGAGCACTGAAAACTTGCTGATAATGAGGAGCTCTGGGAATGGCACAATCGAATCCTCTTCCTGCCCAACAGGACGTTGATGAACTTACAAAATCTTTTGCATTTACCACTCGCCTCGATGATTTAGTGGCTTGGGGAAGAAAAAACTCTCTGTGGCCGATGCCCTACGGAACGGCCTGTTGCGGAATCGAATTGATGTCGGTGATGGGACCGAAGTACGACTTGGCTCGCTTCGGAGCGGAGGTGGTTAGGTTCTCTCCACGTCAGGCCGACCTTTTGATCGTCGCTGGAACCATTACTGAAAAAATGGGACCGATCCTAATCAACATTTACGAGCAAATGCTTGAACCCAAGTATGTGATCTCCATGGGCGCGTGTGCCAGTTCCGGTGGGTTTTACCGGTCCTATCATGTGATGCAAGGGATTGATCGGGTGATTCCGGTGGACGTTTTTGTCCCTGGTTGTCCTCCCACTCCTGAAGCCGTCCTTGATGGTGTTATTGCTCTTCAAAAAATAATTGCTGACCACAAGCCAAGACCTTGGCGTGACAACTGGGTGAATCCGTATGAACAAAGTGCAAAGTACTAATTTAAAATCTGAACTCGAAGCGCATCTGAAGTCTGAGGCGCCCCAGTGGAAGTGGAGCGAATCTTTTGGCGCTACCATTCTGGATATTCCAGCGGGCCATGTGTTGCCCGTTTTTCAGCATCTAAAAGAGTCCGGGACTTTTGATTTCTTGATGGACATTACGGCCGTCGATTATCCCGAACGCGACAAAAGATTCGAAGTGGTTTACGAGCTTTTAAATACTCGTAACTTCAGTCGATTGCGTGTGAAAGTCCAATTAGGCTCGAGTGAGGAAGTTCCCACCCTAACCAAGATTTGGCGAGGGGCCGATTGGTTCGAACGTGAAGTTTACGACATGTTTGGTATTAAGTTTAGCGGCCATCTCAATATGCGAAGAATTTTGACGCATCACCAGTTCGTTGGTCATCCCTTGCGCAAGGATTATCCGGCAGATCGTCAGCAGCCTTGCACCGAAGCGATTCCCATCTATTTTGACAATGATCCGAATTATAAACCCACTGATGAAGAGGGCTTGGTGGCTCTCAACATCGGCCCCTCTCACCCAGCCACCCACGGAACTCTCCGCGTGATGGCTGAACTGAGAGGCGAAATTATCAATCGAGCCAATGTCGAGCTTGGTTATCTGCACCGCTGTTTCGAAAAAATGGCTGAAACGCACGAATACAATCAAGTGATTCCTTATACGGACCGTCTCAACTATTGTTCGGCCCCGATCAACAATGTTGGCTACTGCAAAACCGTTGAAAAACTTTTGGACGTTGAAATCCCACCCAAAGCCCAAGCAATACGAGTGATTCTTTGTGAGCTGTCTCGTTTTATTGATCATGTTGTTTGCATTGGAGCCAACGCGGTTGACTTGGGAGCTTTAACTGGGTTTTTTCATCTGTTTTCTCTCCGAGAAAAAGTCTACACTCTCTTCGAAAAACTGTGTGGCGCTCGCCTAACGGTGTCTATGACTCGTGTGGGCGGAATGGCGCAAGACCCCCCTGAAGGCTGGTACGATGATGTCCTGGCGACCTGTAAAGAGTTGCGACAAGGTGTTGCCAATATCGAAAGACTTTTAAGTGGTAACAAGATTTGGATGCAAAGAACCATGGGTGTGGGCGCCATCTCTGCCGAAGATGCTTTGGAGTGGGGTTACACTGGCCCTTGTTTGCGAGCTGCCGGTGTGCCAATGGACCTGCGTAAAGATCAGCCTTACTATATGTATGACCAATTGGATTTTGATATTCCTATCGGAAGCACCGGCGACGTGTATGAGCGTTATCTTGTTCGCATCGAAGAGATGAAGCAGTCGCTTCGAATTGTAGAGCAAGTTTGTAAAAATATTCCAGAAGGGGATTACACCATTCGCGATAAGCGAATTGTATTGCCGGAAAAGAAAGATGTTTACGGGAATATCGAAGGCTTGATGAATCACTTCATGTTGGTGATCAACGGGATTCGCCCCCCAGCCGGTGAGATTTACGATTACACTGAGGCCGCGAATGGCGAACTCGGTTTTTACTTGGTCAGTGATGGCAGTGGGGCTCCTTACCGTTTAAAAGTGCGTCCCCCTTGTTTCGCGATTTACCAGTCTTTTCCAGAGCAAATCACTGGAGGGCCGGTGGCGGATGTGATTGCCATTTTGGGAAGTATGAATTTGATTGCTGGTGAACTGGATCGTTAGAGGTAAATGATGTTTGAACTGTCTGCTGATGGAAAAGAGTTTGTAAAAAAGGAACTCGCTCGCTACGAAACCAAAGAGTCGGCGATCATTCCTTCCCTGTATCAGGTACAAAAAGAAAACAACGGCTGGGTGTCGGAAGACGCCATTGCTCACCTCAGTGCTCTCATGGATATTCCTGAGGCTCGCATTAATGAGGTTTTTCATTTTTATACCATGTTTAACAAAAAGCCGGTGGGGAAATACCATGTGCAGGTTTGTTGTAACGTAGCTTGTGCCATGTCAGGAACGCGCGAAATGGCTGATATGTTTCTCGATGAGCACAACGTGAAAGAAGGGGAAATGACCGAAGATGGTCGTTTTACTTTCACTCGAGTCGAGTGTCTCGGGGCCTGTGATAAAGCGCCGATGATGCAAGTGAATGATGATTACTATGAAGATTTGACGCCTGAGTCGGCTCGTAAGTTGTTGGGGGATCTGAAGTAATGGAAGTAAAAATCTTAACCGAACATTATGATGATGATAATTTCAGAACCCTTGAAGGCTATAAAGCCAAAGGCGGATACACTGTTTTAGATAAAGCCTTTAAAATGAAGCCTGAAGAGATTACCGCCGAAGTCAAAGCTTCTGGTCTGCGCGGGCGCGGTGGAGCCGGGTTTCCAACCGGAGTCAAATGGGGCTTTTTACCCAACAACGGAGAAACTCGCTACCTTCTTTGCAACGCTGATGAAGGTGAGCCTTGTACTTTCAAAGATCGAATGATGATGGAGAGAGCGCCCCATCAGTTGATTGAAGGCATGATCATCTCGGCCTTTGCGATCAACTCTCCTAAAAGTTATATTTATATTCGTGGCGAATATGTTTATGCTGCCCGAGTTGTGGAAAAAGCGATTAAAGAAGCCTATGAAGCCGGACTGTTAGGTAAAAATATTAAAGGCTCTGGTTTTGATCACGACATGGATATTTACCTTGGCGCCGGTGCCTACATCTGCGGCGAAGAAACCGGAATGATCTCTTCCTTAGAAGGTAAAAAAGGCCAACCCAAACTGAAGCCTCCCTTTCCGGCAGTGCAAGGGTATTTAAAAAAGCCAACCATAGTCAACAACGTGGAAACCTTAGCGGCTGTAAAGTACATCATCCGTGATGGCGCCGAAGCTTATAAAAAATATGGAACCGAAAAATCAGCCGGCACAAAATTGTTTTCGGTGGCCGGAGACGTTAATAAACCCGGGAACTACGAAGTTCCATTGGGCTATCCTTTGATTGACCTAATTAATAATGAATGCGGTGGAATGAAAGGTGGCGAGCTGAAGGCAGCCATTCCTGGTGGAACATCAGCACCCATCATCACTGCTGAAGAAATACAAAAAGCCACCTTGGATTACGAGTGCCTAGCTGAAATGGGAACCATGTTGGGTTCTGGCTCGATCGTCATCATGAATGACAAGCGCTGTATGGTGGATATGCTGAAAGTGATTTCTCATTTCTATCATCACGAGTCTTGTGGGCAGTGTACCCCTTGTCGGGAAGGTACTGGCTGGTTGCATAAACTTGTGGGTAGCGTGATCGATGGGACCGCACAGGTTAGTGATATTGATTTGCTGTGTGAGGTTGCTAATAAAATGAAGGGGCGTACCATTTGCGCTCTTTCCGATGCGGCCGCCCTTCCCGTGCTTGGAATTGTCCCCAAATTTCGGGATGAGTTTCAGTTTTATATCGACAAAGGCTACTCAAAAGTAAAAGGACAGGCCCATGCTTAAGTGCACAGTCAATGGCAAAGAAATTGAAGTGAAAGAAGGAACCTCAGTGATCGAGGCCTTCAAAGCGGCGGAAGAAGACATCGCTCACTATTGCTGGCATCCGGGACTGAGTGTCGCTGGTGTTTGTCGTTTATGCATGGTGGAAATTGAAGGCAATCCTCGATTGCAAATTGCCTGTAATACGGCCGTGACCGATGGAATGATCGTCAATAATAATAGCGAAATGGTGAAAGACGCCGTCAAGTGGGGGCTCGACTTTCATTTGATCAATCACCCTTTAGATTGCCCAATCTGTGACCAAGCCGGCGAATGTGGTTTGCAAGAACAATATATGCAGTTTGGTCGTTACGACTCGGAAATGGGTCAGCAAAAAGTTAAAAAACAAAAGGTTGTCGACCTGGGTTCTAAAATTGTTTTGGATTCTGAGCGCTGTATTCTTTGCTCGCGCTGTGTGCGCTTTACCGAAGAAGTTTCAAAAACCAACGAGCTTGGGATTTTTAACCGCGGTGATCACTCTGAGATTGGCACTTATGCAGATAAGCCTTTAGAGAACGACTATGCAGTTAACACGGTCGATATTTGCCCGGTCGGAGCCCTAACTTCTAAGGAGTTTCGCTTTCGCCAAAGAGTTTGGTTTTTAAAAGACAAGCCTTCGGTTTGTACGGGTTGCTCCACAGGTTGCCATATTGATGTCTACTTCAACAAAGAAGGGTTGTGGCGGGTGAAACCTCGTCACTCTGAGGTCAATGGCTATTGGATGTGTGATGAGGGGCGAAGAGTTTATCAATCGACCAACGTTATGACCACCGAGTTCGTGGGTGAGCGTGATGATCATAAAAAACGAACCGTTAAGAAAGAAAACCGATTGACCCAAGCCATTCATAAAGAGGCGGGAAACCGAGTTTACAAAACCTCTTTGGATTCACTTGGACTGTTGCGAGAAAAACTGAATTCAGTTAAAACCGCCGCCTTGGTTTTAACTGGTCAGTACACCTCAGAGGAGTACGACAGTTTACTCAGCTTTTGGAAGTCTAAGTTTGGTAGTGATCAGGTTTACCACTGGATCAATCACGAAGATAAAATGGACGACTTTGATGGTTTACTGATTCGGGGAGATAAAAATCCGAACACCAAAGGGCTGTTGCAAGCTTTAGAGAAAAATGGAATCAATGCGAAAAAAGATTTGTCAGTTATCAAAGACATGGACTTGGTTTTGGTGGCAGGCCCAGAGAACCAATGGACTTTTGATGATATTCCAAGCGTGGCTCAATCCTTATCCAGTAACAAACAGGTGGTGTGGATGTCGGCGACTCATGTTGAGGCGGCCGAACAGGCCAGTGGCACTTTCCATTTTCTGCCAATGAAGACTTTTGCTGAAAAGTCCGGAACCTTTGTTAATTATGCCGGCCTTGAACAGAAAATTGAAGTTGTGGATCTCTTTGTCGAGCAAGCTATGAGTCTGACTGAGGTGACCACGGTGTTGAAGGGCGACTTTGTTCAATTGGATCATGTTGACCCAATCGAACGGGTTCACAACGAATTCATCCACGAGAGAGGGTAGAAATGGCCGTAGTTAGAGTTCAAAAACCAAAATTGAGCCGCACTTGGTACTTACCAGGAATTCTTTCCGGTATGGGCTTCACATTTGGCACCATGATTAAAAACTTGTTCAACCAAAAGAAAATGCAAACTCTGAACTATCCCGAGGAAAAGTACGAGTACTCTCCTCGTTTCAAGGGTAACCACGTATTAACAGTAAAAGAAGATGGAGACATTCGTTGCACGGCTTGTATGTTGTGCGCCACTGCTTGCCCTGCCGATTGTATCACTATCGTGGCTTCCGAAGATGAAGACCCCAGTGTGGAAAAGTATCCAATCAACTATGAAATCGATATGCTCCGTTGTGTGTTCTGCGGATACTGTGAAGAAGCCTGTCCTGTTGATGCGATTCGCATGGGGCCTGAGTGGCAGACTCCCGGTAACAACGGTGATAACTTTGTTTACGATATTAAACAGTTGGCCTACCGGAACAATCTTAATGCGGGCAAGGGTGTGGCTTCGGTCGTGTCTGACAAAGATCGTCATCAGCTCGGGATTTAATTAACCACCCGGATTTGTGGTGTCCAAATCTGGGTTGTAGAAAGTTGATCGACAAACCCCTTTGTAGATCACTGTTTCGTTTAACGTGATGGTGTTACCAGGGGAGTTCAGTGTTCCGTCCCATTCACGAATAATACTACAGTTAGAAACATTCACATGTCTTCGTACCGGTTCAATCGTGGTCCCTGACAGTTGGAATTCTAGTAGCTGTTGAGAGCTTTGATATTGTCTTTCGTAAATTTCTAAATTATTGCCGACTCTCTTGGCTCGACTGACAAACCCTTCAAAAGAGTCGTTGTTGATGTTCGGGCAATCGGTGTTGTTGAAGACTCTGGTTTTGACAATATTTGTAACGTTGAAGTCACCCGTCGGGTTGGCACCCAGCTGGTAGGTATCGGTTTGATCGATACTGCAAAACACTTCTCCATCAACTTCATCGTTGTTGACGGCGCATGATAAAACAAGAAAGGGTAGCAACAAAAGGCGCTTCAAGGGCATACTCCTATTTTAAAGAATCTTAGGTCAGGTCGCAAAATAATCACCTAATACGTAACATAATTATTGTTATCTCGAACTTTAGGTTAGGGAAAGACTACCCAAAAGTATGGCAATCAAGCGAGAAATAGCCTCCTAATGATTTGACCAAGGCCATCGATGAGCCAGTCGCAGTCAGTCTCCAACAGTCCACAGAAGTCAGTTTCGTCCACCCAGCCAACTATAATGAGGTCTCTCAAACCGTGGCTTCGGCTCTCATAAAGCTGTACATAAAAACACCGTTGGGATTATTTTTAACCTCGTTCATTTCTTTGATCGCGGCTTGGACCGTTTCTTCATCGACGTATTTCGACTTCTTCAGTTGGTCAGCTCCGCTCGTCATCAGGGTTAACCAATAATCAAACATTTCTTTGCGGCGGGCCGGGTAACGATTGTCCAGGTGCCACGAAAACATTTTTGTCTTGATTTGATGAAAGCCAAGACTCATTAGCATATTCCCCAACTTAGCACCAACGAAGGGGTCGCCGGCATGATCGTATTGAAAGTCGTTGAATGCCATCCAATATTTCCAAACATTGGGAGAGTAAGGGTCGATAAAAAAAGTGGAATTCATAACTTCTCGAATGTACACTTTCGAACCTGGGCGCAGAACTCGTCGAACTTCACTCAGCGCTCGTAACGGGTCCGGAACATGTTCTAAGACCCAGCATAGGTAGGCGCCGTCAAATTGATTGGAGTCAAAAGACATGTTCATCGCATCCATCTCTAATATTTGATATCGTTTTTCGGCATAAGGTATAGTCTTGAGGTAGGATTTGGCAGCCGCTAATTGTTTGGCATTGAAATCTATTCCGGTGAGTTGAATGTCAGGAAATCTTCGCAAAAGAATTTCACTTTGAGCTCCCACTCCACAGCCCACTTCTAAAATGCTTTCGGCTTTAGAAAAATCAATATCTCGGTAGACAACATGCTCGGTAAATCGAGCCTGTTGGCGTAGTCGTTCTTGCTCTTCTTCACTAAATCCATGCAGATACGGAAAGTTTTCTGGTTGACTCATGGCAGGCCCCTTGTCGCTAGTAAAATCGATGTAGATATACCCAATCGATGGTGGGAATTCCAGAGATTTTCTATTGAGATTGACCACCTGCTGAGATCGCGTAGAATGATAGTATGCGCCTGGATGCCCAACCACCTTTTGTGTGGCGACAGATCAATCAGTTCGTTAAAGACAAGTTGGGAAGTCCCAACAATGTCTATGTCTATCGCGGAATGCACCATGCGTTGTTTGAAACTTTGGTCGGATTGCACCTGCGTTTTTCCCATAAAAGAAAGATTGTAAAAGAAACAGGTTTTGGTGACCACCTTACCCATGTCGAGCTGGAGTTAGCTAAGATGGGTGTTCGGTTCAAAGATGAGTTTGAAACGGATATGGCTAAAGAAGAGAAAGCAACCTTAGCTTACGTCCACGATTTGGATGATGCCCTAACCGGAGAGCTTTATAACCACATTGAAACTTTGAAGAGTGTACAAGACAAAAAAATCTATCGAATTCACTTGGCCCATCATTTGTTTGGAGTGAATAAAACTTTTGTAAAAAACCTCAGTGAATACGACATTATTATTGTCTCTCTTGATCAAAACTATGCCCTTGTTTTTGCTGGAGAAAAAGTGACGTTGCCAATATTAACAGTCTCGCAGCTGCCTTGGAGTATTGAAAACGACCTAGTTCACGTGGTCAAGTGTCTGGACTCTAAAACCGACGTTTTTCAACCTGAGATCACCCAATTTGAAGCGTCTTTGCCTTCGAGCGCCAAACCCTGGTTTCGCGATAAAAATGCCCGTCGTATTTATGATCGGTCCGTGGTTTTTTTGCCTGAACACGACGGAGCCGCGATGATGGATTTGTTAAAAAAAACCCTGTCGGTTGAAGCGACCCCTCTGGGCGGGGATAACAAGTTTGAGACACCCAGTTTGTGTCGCTGGCAAAATGAAACCTGGTTCAGCCAAGCCGAAAAATTGGGATTACCGAGAGAGCAGTTGCAAGGGACGGTTATTATTGATGGTTGTGTCGTCAGTACGGCTTTCGCCCAAGTTTTTAAAGACTGTCTGCTGCAGTTAGAAAAACTGTCACAGTAAATGACTCAGTCTTAAAGCCGTATCCTAATAGTCTTTTCAAACAGAGTTTTAAGCAGCGCAATCATGGTTGAAAAGAGTCGATTGGCAAAGGATCTATAAAAAAGTTTTAAAGTATTCCATGGTTTCTTTTAGGCCCGTCGTGGCTTCCACTTTCGCCTGCCACCCCAAAAGCTGTTGGGCTTTGGTGGTGTCGGGGCGTCTCAATTTGGGGTCATTTTCTGGCAGTTCGTGATAATCAAAACCGGCGGTACTTCCGGTTAATTCATTGATGATTTCGCCAATTTGCAAGACTGTCATCTCGTTGGTGTTGCCGACATTGATGGGGTCTGAGATATCACTTTCCATCAGTTTGATCATTCCATCCACCATGTCAGAGACATAGCAGAGGCTGCGGGTCTGTTGACCATCACCATAAACCGAAAGTTTTTTGTTTTGTAAGGCTTGCATAAAGAAATTAGGGATAACTCGGCCATCTTTGGGGGCCATACGCGGACCGTAGGTATTGAAGATTCGAATTGTACGTGTCTCGGCGTTCCCCATTCGTTGGTAATTTGCGGTCAAGGCTTCTCCAAAACGCTTGGCTTCGTCGTAACAAGAGCGTGCACCTCGACAGTTGACATTGCCAAAGTAATCCTCAGGCTGAGGGTTCACCAGGGGATCGCCATAAACCTCACTGGTGCTAGCAAATAAAATTCGAGCCTTGGTTTTCGTCGCCAAGTCCAAAAGATTTTTATGCCCAATCGAGCCTACCATTAATATTTCAAGAGGGATTTTGTCAAAGTCCACCGGAGAGGCAGGGGAAGCGAGGTTGTAAATGCGGTCGTAGGTTTGATTGGGAACTTCTTCAGAGATATCCATTTCAATAAATTGAAACTTTTCGTTGTTTTTTAGATGGGAGATGTTTTCCTTACGACCCGTAATTAAGTTATCCAATGCATGAACGATGTGTCCCTCGTGCAAAAGTTGATCAACAAGGTGGCTACCAATAAAACCAGCGCCGCCGGCTACTAAAATTTTCATCTAGGCCTCGTTAAAAAGGGATTGACGACCCACGCAGTAATATTCAAACCCATACTTTTGAACATCTTTTGGGTTCAAAGCATTGCGCCCGTCAAAAATAACTTTTTCTTTTAGGCTCGATCCAATGACTGCAAAGTCAGGGTTTCTAAACTCATTCCATTCTGTAACAATCAACAGGGCATCCGCGCCGTCGCAGGCGGCGTTGGCCGAGTCGGCGATCGTGAAAGACCCAGCAAAGTGTTTCTTTGCTGTTTCGTTGGCGATCGGGTCAAAGGCGACCACGCTGGCTCCGGCCGCATTCAGTTTTTCAATCAGATACTTGGCTGGAGCTTCGCGCACATCATCGGTTCTAGGCTTGAAGGCTAAACCCCAAAGCGCAAAGGTTTTACCTTTGATATCACCATACTTTTGCATGACTTTATCAAAGATCACGGTTTTCTGTTGGTCATTCACCGAGTCAGCAGCTTTTACAATGTTCATGGTCACGCCAAAATCTTCCGCGGTGTGGATTAGTGCCTGCACATCTTTGGGGAAGCAACTGCCTCCATAGCCCGACCCTGGGTAGAAAAAAGAAGGATTGATGCGACTGTCAGAGGTGAATCCGGCCCGCACTTCATCAATGTCAGCGCCAACCTTGTCGGCTAGGGCAGCCAGTTCATTGGCGAATGAGATTTTAACAGATAAGAAAGAGTTGGCCGCGTATTTGGTCAGTTCGGCGGCGGTGTTGGACATATATAGAATGGGGTGTCCATTGCGTACGAAGGGGCCGTAAATTTTTCCCATTACTTTTTGAGCGTGTTCAGATTTACAGCCAATGACGACTCGGTCCGGACGCAAGAAGTCATCAATGGCGGCTCCCTCTTTAAGGAATTCGGGGTTGTTAACCACCTCGTGGGCATGCTCGCTATGGACGTCGATGTATTTTTGAATTTTTTTGTTGGTTCCTACAGGGACGGTACTTTTTAGAACCACAATTTTCGGGGCGGTGGCGTTTTTACAAATGCCCTCCAGAACACTGAAGGTAGGACCCATATCGGCGCTGCCATCGGCAGTTTCAGGGGTGCCCACCGCAATAAAGACAACCTCTGAGCGATCCAGGGCTTGCTTGAGGTCCATGGTGAATGAGATTCGACTTTTCGCTGATCGCAAAATGTCTTCAAGGCCGGGTTCAAAAATGGGAATTTTGCCATCATTGAGGGCATTGATTTTCTCTGGATTGTTGTCCACGCAGGTGACCTTATGACCCACGTCAGCAAAACAGACACCGGCTACTAATCCCACGTAACCTGTTCCTACTACAGCAATTTCCATAATCTTTACCTTGGCAAGAGTCGAATCAAAAGTTTAGATACAGGGAATATGGTTAGCAAGGAAATACGTCTTAAGCAATGGCTGATGCCGATTATAAAGGTGGCTTTGGCCGGGGGGTTAATCTATTGGCTCATTGCCTCAGGACGCTTTGATTTGCAGGCTTTGCGCAAGATCAGTGCGCCTGGAGTTTGGGTGGTTGGCATTGTCATGTTCCTGGGGGTTCTGTTGGTGAACTCAAAACGTTGGCAGATCCTATTGCAGTTTGAGCAGGTGAAAATCACCTACTGGCAGACTTTTCGCCTCTCCCTTATCGGAATCTTTTTCAATTTTTTCATGCCCGGTGGGGTTGGTGGCGACGTGGTTAAGGCTGGCTATCTGATGCGAGACAACAAGGGGAAGAAGGTCTTCATTGGTTGGAGCATCCTTGTCGATCGTATTTTTGGGATGTTGGCTCTCTTACTCTATTCTGGGGTCACTGGAGTGCTCTTTTCCTCTCAGTTAGAGTCAAACCTGCAGACCAGTTTTTTTTCTCTCAGTGTAACGATTTTGGGGGGATTTGTTTTTTTAGTCTTGTTTCTCTTGCTCAGTCCTAAGGATAAAATCGATGAGCTGTTGCGCTCTCACCCCATGCTCGAGAAAGTGTTGCACCCCTTGTTTTTCTTTTTTCAAAAACCCAAGAAAGTGATTCTTCCCTTTTTCCTAAGCTTGGTTTCGCAAGGAGCTGTGATCGGCATGGGAGCCTTCTTAATTTTCTATTTGAACGTGGACATTCCAGTTTGGGTCTTGCTGTTAATTTTTCCTTTTGGCTTTCTGGCGACCATTCTGCCCATCTCTCCGGCTGGAGTCGGGGTCGGGCAGGCTGCCTTTTTATATTTGTTCGACAAGGTGGCCGGAGAAGGCGAGTTCGGAGTATTAACCATCACCTTTTTTCAAGCCGTTCAATTTTTAGTGGGTCTACTCGGTGGTCTTCTTTTTGTGTTATATAAAAAGAGAGAGGCTTAAGCGTGGACCAGAAGACTAAAATGTTAGCCAACAGTATTACCAAGTTGTTGCGACGGGGTGCCGAGCGCAATGTGCGTCGCATGATCAACAAAACCCATGATGCCGATGTGGCCAGTGTTTTAGAGATTCTGAGCACAGAGTCGCGAATTTCGGTGTTTCAACTGGTCTCGGACCCTGAGCGCCAGGCTGAAATTCTTAGCCATCTAAGCAAAAAATTTCAGTTAGAAATCGCCCATGTCTACGAAGTGGGTAAGCTGCAAAAGCTTCTTGGTTTTATGGACAGCGATGATGCGGCTGATTTGTTAGGGCACCTTCCCGACGATATGGCTCAAAACATCCTGAGTGGTCTCAATCGCGACGAGCTACAAGAAGTGGAAGAACTGATGAGCTATCCGGAAGACTCTGCCGGTGGTCTGATGAGCTCGGAATTTTTGACCATCGATGAATCCTTCACTGTCAAACAATCCATCGAAAAAATCCAATCCATGGATGAAGACCTTATCTCTTTTTATATTTATGTGATCAACGATACTCAGCGGTTGGTAGGGGTTTTAAGCCTTAAGCAATTGTTATTGTCCAGGCCCCAGGATGTTTTGAAAGAGATTATGTCTACGGATGTGATTTCGGTAAATATTGAAACGGATCAAAATGAAGTGGCGCGAATTGTTGAGAAATACGACTTTTTATCTTTGCCGGTTACCGATGATAACAATGATCTGGTCGGAGTCATCACAGTCGATGACGTGATTGATGTGATTCGTGAAGAAGCCAATGAAGACATTCAAGCCATGGGGATGGGTGGTGCGAATCTGGAAGAGTCCTATTGGACCCATATGAAGGCGCGCATTCCGTGGTTATTGTTTGCCTTTGGGGGTGGAGCTTTTTGTTTTTTCATCCTGTGGACAACACTGAGGCCCTTTGAGTTAGATAACGAACTTCGCAACGCCATTTGTCTATTGCCCCTGGGGTTTTTTATAGTTTCTACGGTCAGTAGTCAGACTGTGACTATGATCGTGACTTTCATAAGAACCCACTCCATTACCACTTTACGGTCTTGGGCTGATTTAAAAAAGGAATTTGCAGTGGGGCTGAGTTTAACTTTTCTAACCAGCTTGTTATTTTTAGTGGGTATTTTTGTAACAGGCGAGTGGATGCACATCCCAGTGGTGTTGACGGCGGTGTTGGCCCTGCAAATGCTTGCTTCTATGTTGGTGTCCATGGGGTTGCCCTTGTTAATTGGACGCTTGAACTTTGATCCCATCGTATCGGCGCCTAGTATCAGTATGATTCTATCGAATATTTTTTCTGTAGGAATTTTGGTTTTCTATTATGCCGTCTGGTAGATTTATCAATCTGCGGGCTAAGCCCTTTAAAGATGCGGATTTGATTTTAGATGTTCTCAGTAAAGAAGGAGAACGACTGGTTTTAACCGCTAAGAATGCTCGTAACAGTCGACGTCGTTTTAGCGGGGGTGTTTTAGAGCCTTTGAATTTTGTGGAGATCTATTATACCCAAGCCAAATCAGGGTATCTGTATGTACAGGAAGCCAAGGTGATTAAAGGTTTTGCCGGTCTTCGCCAAGACTACCGAAAGTTAGAAATGGCTTTTCATTTTGTAAAGTTGATCGCTAAGGCCACCTACGAGGGATTACCTGATAACAAAAGTCTTTTTGATCTTTTGGGAAACTCCTTGCACAGCTTAGAGACAACGGACCAGCCCCATTTGCTTCGTCTGCAGTTCGAATTGAAATATCTTTATTATTTGGGCTTTCTGGCCTTAGATGATGATACCATTGAGTTTGTGTTAAAGCCAGTGAGCTTGCACCGACAGATCGACTTAACTGATGACGAGTACGTCTATCTTAATCATTTAACCCAACGCCTTCTTCGCGAGGGTGATTTTGTAACTGTGCCGACGACTCATCAGTAGTTAAAGGCAAATGTGGTCATAAAATTATACTTGTTGTAGCGGTTGGTCGTCGAGTCGTTAATGATGTAAGACCCAATCAAGCCCCAGTTCCAGTTCAAGTTAATCCGACGAGTGACCCCGGTTGATACTGTGTAGTTGTTATCGGTTCGGGTGCTTTCGTAGTTCGAAAGATAGTAGCCCAGTCTGCTGTTCCATACAAAAGAGGACCAAAGAGCGGTCGTGAAAGTAAGTCCTAGGTCGATCCTATTGAATGCATAAGGTGAGGTTTCAGCATCGTTGATTCTGTATGAGAACTCGGGAATCAAATATCTTTCTAAATCTTTGTTTAAAATAAAAATGCTAGAAAGTCTAAGCCCGGCACTGAAGGCGTCAGCTCCGTTTTCATCACCCAAGATATTAGAATCCACTGAGGCAAAGGACCAATCTCCCTTAGCAATCCAATTCCGATTGATAACCAGGGTGTTGTTGAAATTCATTTTTATGGAGTTTGAAATTGTGGCATTTCCGGTGCCATCTAAGTCCATGATGATAGTTTCGTAACCGGGGATTAAATCGAAGAAGTATCCTTTGCCACCAAGAGTTCCGCGGTGGGTCCAGGGCACGCTGGCTGCCAAGACTAAGGGGTCAGCGGCTTCTGCCACCGAGTTACTGGCAAAGCCTTCATCAAAGCTTTTCAATGTTGTAACATTCAAAGCAATGTTGATTTCGTCCGACTGCGAGTAGTAAGGGCGAAACTTTGGCGCCACTTGCGCTAAAATCCGCCAACCTTTTTCATCAGTAACATCGTTAGCCCCCAAGAGCTGATCGTCAGCCAGGATTATATTGGAGTCGTACATCAGTCCTAGAACTCCGCCGACACTCCACCAATTGGATCGTTTTTTCTCAAGGGCTTTGCGGTCTAAACCATACTCGATGAACTTTTCAGCTTTTTTGTCCATTTCTGGGTTTTTAGAGTTGTCCAAAACAAATTGAAAAGCCTCTTTAGACTTATCAAACTCTTTCATTTCCATTAAAGCCGAACCTTTGTAAAATGCCGCAGTTGCAGCAAATGAGGGGTCTTTAGCCTGCATCACTTTATCGAAATTGGTGACAGCGTTTTCGTAATCTTTTAACTGGTAAAAAGACATCCCCATATAGAAAAACTTTTCTCCGACTCGATTCTGAGACGGGGCAGAAAGGTCAAGGACCACAATCGATTGATTGAATTTCTTATTTCGAAAAAGACTGACTCCGTATTGTTCATAAATATTCTCTTCAGCGGGAGCTAGGTCGGAGGCCTGGTAAAAGTCGTCCATTGATTTTTTAAAATCACTGGCTTTGATAGCGGTAACACCCTCTTTGATTTTGTCTTTAGCTTTGTCTGCATTGCTTCGAGTGATCGATGTGGACCAAGTCTTGGCGTTTTCCTTTACTCCTTTACGACGCTTTTCTTCGATATTGCGCACGACCTCGCGAAGCTCAGCATTTTTCGCGTTGTTGGCTTGCATGTCATTCTCGTTTGCTAAAAACAGAGATTGGAGGGTGGATGTATCAATAATTTTTTTCTTTTCCACTTTTTGTTGGTTCGCCACTTCGATGATACTTTGGCTTTCGGCTTGTTCTGGATCGAGTCCCATTTCTTTTCGATACTTGTTATAAGCAGCAAATGCCGCCTCTTTGTCGTCAAAGATATCAACGATTTGACCCTTGCCACGTAAAACCCTTAGTAGAAAGGGCTTTCGTTTCACCGATCCATCTTCAATGAAGTCTTTCATCAAGTCGACTCGATTGTCCCCCCTTAGCATTGACTGTGGGGCCGAGTAGACTTCGGCGGCAAGATTCGTTGACTCAAGAACGCCTACCGGAAAGTCGACGCTAAAGACTCCTGAGTTCGGAGCTGTTTCGACCAAATTCAATTCGTAGATTTTACCGTTGTCTTTATTTCTAAGATAAACATAGCCGGACTCGATGTCGGTTGGTTGTTGGTTCCAAGAAACCTTTTCATAAAAGAACGAAACCGGACGAGAGTTAACAATGACAGCTCGCTTCTCACTATTCTCTTTAAAGATTTTAAATCGACTTTTCTTAGCAAAAGAAGTTTGCGAAAGTCCAATAATTAGGGTGATCAAAACAAGTTGTTTCATCTGGGCTGTCCTTATTTAATCTTTTGATTAGTCTAAGGTGTTCAATAGGTTAAGACAACGCTCGGTTTGCTAAGAATGGGCAAAAGACCAATTTATGGAGTGTAATATTTGAGCAAAAAAAAGCCCACGACGAAAGTCGCAGGCGTTGTTTTTAAAATGTTTTAACTAGAAGCATTCTAGTTAGCAGGATTGCCGGCACACTGTCCAGGCAAGCAAGGTTGGATAATGACATTCACAGTGTTGGTGGTATTAATCACGCCATCTTGAATGATATTATTATCCACTGGATTGACCGGCTGATTGAAAACATCGCCCGTATTGACCACGTCAAATTTGGGTCTCTCATCCATAAAGTCATCAATCGAGGGGCCTTCACTCAAGTCCGGAGGGGGAAGTAGGTTGTCCATTCCACCGTCTCCTCCATCAATCGAGGCAATGTCCCGATCGCCACCAGAGTCAGCCTCTAGCTCTTCACCGGGGTTGCCGTTACCTAAGATACCATCGGAACCATCACCATTTTCGGCGATGCCGCCATCATTAGGACCTGGGGCTCCAGGACCTTTTGCGCTGGGGCCTTTGCTGCGACTTGTAGGAGTTTTTTTATCTCCTGGCTCTTTATCGGCTTTGGGTTCTTGTTTATCGCTTTTGTCATCTCTCGGTTTTTTCTCTTGTTGGTTGGTACTGGCGGGTTGCTTGTTAGCACCGGAATCATCCACTCTCGACTCCTGATCCATTTGCGCAAACTCTGCGGGTGGAACATCCTTGGCGGGGTGAGGATCGGTGCCAGGACTGTTCGAGGTGAACTGGCCTGGTTTGACGGTGACTTTCGGCACGAAGTTTTCACCATTAAACTGACCAACCGCCACTTCACCTTCAAAGGTAACGACGCGAGCTTCGTTGGTGGCTTGATTGTAACTGGCCAAGAACTCGGTACCACGGACTCCGGCCACTGCTGACTTGGTTTTAACTCGATAGTGACTTTGTTTGGTGTCGTTGTATTTCTGTTTAACGTCCGAGCGTACTTTACCATTGATCACATTCAAGACCGCTTTTTGGTTGGATTGGTAGGACTCGATAATCAGTTCAGTATCTGGAGAGACATTGATTTCGTTTTTATCGGCCATTTCAATTTTGGCGCGACCATCAGCTTCCGTTTTTACTGTATAACCTTGGCAAACCTTTCTGTTTTTGCGAGCAGGTTTGAACTTATCTTTACCCTTTTCTTTATAATTCACTTTGCCTTTAACGACTTTAAAAACACCACAGTCAGCGGCCATCGCATTGCTAGCAAAGAAAAAGGCGGCGGAGATTATCAATAAACGAACCATAGGCTCCTCGAATTTAATGTTGTTCTACCTAGAATTTATCGGTTTGTAGTCGAGAAACTTAAAAAAAATCCAGTATTTGCGCCAACATGAGACGCCAAAAGTAGGGGGGCGATCGGGGGAGTCTTCGGGCAAATGGGCCTGTCGCAAATTGGTTCGGCTAGGAGCTTAAGACTCTGTCTTGCGTACAAATGTGCTGGGCTAGTTCAAGAAAGCTTTGTGCGTAGTATTCGGCATCATCAAATTCGGAGAGACCAGGATCTTCGGTTCCGTAAAGGAAAATACTTTTCATTTGGGCGCGGTGCCCGGCTTCAACATCGGTCATACGGTCGCCAACCATCCAAGAAATCGTTCGGTCTACACCATGATCTTTAATCCCAGCTTCCAGCATACCAGGGCCGGGTTTGCGCATGGGGTGATTCGAGTTCACCGCAAAGGGCGCATAGTAAAAACTAAGAATATCAACGCCGGCTCGAGCCAGGTCCTCGCGAATGTTGCGATGAATTTGATCCAGGTTCTTAACATCGACTAGCCCGCGAGGAACACCGGATTGGTTGGTGACAACGATAAACTCAAAGCCTTGATCCCTTAGCAGACGAAGGCCTTCGAAGACGCCTGGCAAGTATTGAATTTGATCAGGATCGTTCAAATAAATTTTATCGACGATGAGAGTTCCGTCTCGATCAAAAAAAACAACCTTCTTCATAAAGCTCTGGGACCCTTTGCCTTTCATTTAGATTCACAAACAGCACCCAAAAGTCTTAGACAAGTCCTCTGTAGGAAAGGCCTTTGACCTTTCGCGCTGCGGAACTCGCTTTTGGCCGCTGTTTGTGAATCTAAATGAAAGGCAGGGGTGCGGCAAGTGATCCAAAAGAAAAAAATTAGGTGTCTTCGTTCGACAAAGGATGATGGCTTTCCATGGTGTTGGCCAGTTGATCCATATCTAGGTGGGTGTAAAGTTCGGTGGCAGCTAAGCTTTGGTGACCGAGAAGCTGTTGTAAAACTCGTAAGTCCGACCCACTGCTTAGCAAATGGGTAGCGTAGCTGTGGCGAAGGGCGTGTGGGTGTAAGGGTTTGATCAGGTCAGCGGCCTTCCCCATGTCTTTGACTCTTTGATAGGCGGTACGAGTGGGTAGGGCTTTGTCGCCCCAAATATATGGGCCTTTGCGATCCAAGCTTTGTAAGTATCGTGAAACACTTTTGGGAATAACGACCAGTCTTTCCTTGTTGCCTTTGCCTCGGACCTTCAAAGTTCTTTGCGAAAAACTAAAATTCTCCCACTTCACCTCGCAGGCTTCGGAAATCCGTAGGCCGCAGCCGTACAGTAGAGTGAACAGCTTTTTTTGAACCTGCTTTAAATCGGTGAGGGGTGGGGAGTTGAGATGACTCAAAATTCCCATACACTCGTCCATCGACAAAAAATGGGGGAGCTTGCGGTGTACGCCCCGGGGGGCTTCTACCTTCAATCCTAGATCTATGCCGTGATAGCTACGCAACCAATTGAGGAACCCATTGAGGCTCGAGATCTTTCGTTTTCGGGACTTTACTGAGATATCATCCCAGGATCGTAGCTTTTCTAGACCTCGAGCAGTCCAGTCCTCGTAACTCATGATGATTGTTTGGTTTTCGTTAGATTGCACAAAATAGTCGCATTCCCCATTGATTTTGGGACCAGAAACAATATATAAAGAATCCAGTTGAAAAACTTGCAGTACATCTGTGCTATAGGCTCGGAGACTGTGTGGGGAGAGAGCAGACTGGAAATCGAGATATTCCAGGTATTTGCATAGGTATTCTCCCAAATCAAGAATTCCTGAAATGCCTCTATTTTCGTTTTCATTGGAAAAAGTGCAAGTTTTTGAATTTTTTCTTGCATTTTTTACGCGCTGCACATATACTCCGTGTCAAAATGATACGTTGTATCAAATAGAAACAAACGAGGTGGTACGTATGTCAAATACAACATTCCCGGGTAGCCCCATCACTGGTGGAGCCTCTAACCCAATATTAGCTGGAAACAAGGTCATTCACAAATCAGACCTCATGAAACAGGTCATGAGAATGGTTGACCGTGTGGCTCCAAGCAACGCTTCTGTGCTGATTTTAGGTGAGAGTGGTACTGGTAAGGAGCTTCTAGCCCACGCCATCCACTCTAAAAGCCAACGCCGTGACAAGCCCTTTGTCGCAATCAACTGTGGAGCTCTTCGCGAGACTCTTCTTGAAAGCGAACTTTTTGGTCACGAAAAAGGCGCCTTCACTGGTGCTTATGCGAAGAAAATTGGTTTGGCCGAAATGGCTTCTGGTGGAACTCTCTTTTTAGATGAGATCGGCGAGTTAAGTCCAGGAATGCAAGCCAAGCTATTGCGCTTCATCCAAGAAGGAGAAGTTTACCGCGTCGGTGGTAAAGAGCCCATCAAGGTTGATATTCGCCTGATTTCGGCCACCAATCGTGAGTTGGATGCCGAAGTGATGAAAGGAACCTTTCGTGAGGACCTTTACTATCGAATCAACACGATCACGGTTCACGCACCGCCTTTGCGTCGCCGCAAGGAAGACATTCCGTTGTTGGTCGAGCATTTTCTGGCTAAAAACACGTCTCGCATTTTAAATCGCGGACGCAAAATGAGTGAAGAGGCCATGCAAATACTAATGAAGTACGACTGGCCGGGAAACATCCGTGAACTGCAAAATCTTTGCGAGCGTTTGCAAATTCTGGCCGATGGCGAAATCATTGTCGGTAGTGATCTTCCCAACTCGATTGTGAACCCCGAGAACCGCATCTCGATGGATGAGTACGATCCTTCAATGACTCTGTACGAGTTAGAAAAGCGCCATATAATTAAAGCGCTGAACTATTTTGAAGGGAATAAAACCCAAGCCGCCAACGCGTTGGGAATCACCATCAAGACACTCTACAACAAACTGCACGAGTATGGTGAGTTCGAAAAGTTTGCGATTCATAGCAAACCGAAAAAGGCTTAAGGCTGGTACAAGTTAGATTTTCCAAAAGGGTCTTTTCGAAGACCCTTTTTTTTAATCGAGAGAAAAGAGAAGGTCGCTTGAATTGTGAAGATTTTTGACTAAAATAAAAACACGGACCTTGGCTCAGACCAGGTCACTTAAAACATTCTCATGGGAGTTGAATTGACTCGATCAGTTTTAACTTTATTAGCCACTAGCCTTATTTTGGGTGGCCCCGTTGTTGGAGCCCAAGACTCGACAATCCCGCCGGTACCGAAGGAAGACCCAGCGGTTTTTGCTGAGCTGCAGACTTATTATCAAAGAGTGAAACAAACAGATTCATTGGACTGCCCTAAAGTTCTCGCCATCGACGAGAAAAAGTTAGAGGAGTACAAAAAAGCCATTGTCCAAAAGCTAAAGGAAAAAAGCCAAACTGAACCCCCAGTGGATCGAGAGGCCGACAAACTTAATGATGTCCCTTTAGAGTTTGATGAAATCACATGGACTGAAAATTCTGTAAATTTGCTAAAATGCCAGTGTGGGGCCGGCAAAAATTGTGATGGCGTTCGGTCGGTGGGTTCTGAAAATACAAGTAGTCTTTAAGACTCACTTTCGTCTTTCTAGAAGCAATTGAACTCAATTTCAGAACCATCACTGCGTTCGACGGTGGTGAATCCCGATTCATCCATAGACACCGACAAACTTCCATCCTCACAATGGTAGCCATCAAGAGCCGTCGTCTCACAAGGCAAATCAAAATTAGAGTCTCCGTCAAAGTAATAGGCGTATGTGGTTGCTCCTTCTTGATAGAACTCTAAAGTGTCGTCCGGAAAGGCCGCGTCCATGTTTTTACAGGACAAATTGTCGGCGTAAGCAGACGAGGCAAAGATTTGGGCAATCAAAAAAATCAGGGATTTCATTGGGGCTCCTTTCTGTGAACTGGACCTTCATACCAAGAAAGGCTTGTTGCCGACAAGGCCTATAGAGGGACTTTATAGCCTTTTTTACCGGAAAATTGAGTTCAAAGAGCCCCTGTAAGACAATGTAGAGATGAGTAAACTAAGTCTGGGCATTATAAAAGTTCCAATGGCGCTGGATGCCCTGGTTTCTCTTATTTTGGCTTTTCTGTGGAGCCTGCCAACCTTGATCAATCAGTTTCCACTGACCTATTACGATTCGGCTTACTACGTCTACAATGCCTTTAACTTGACCCAGCCAGCCCAGATTACATGGCGTCCTTTAACCTACAGTCTGTTTATGCGGCTTCCGATTGAAGTTTTTGGTTTCTCGGGTGCCATAGTTTTTCAAAACTTTGTGGTCGCCCTCTTTCTTTTGGCCTTTGCTCGATTGTTTTGCAAAAACTTCAGTCGCAGGATCTATTTGATCGTGGGGTCACTTTTACTGTTAACTCCTTTGGTGGCAGTCGGAAATTTTCTAATGCCAGACATTTTTAGTGTCTTAGCCATTTTTTCTTCCCTTGGGTTCTTTTACGCTAAAACTAAAATGCGGCGCCGAAGCTTTTTGCTGTTCGCATGCCTGTTTGTAGCCATGCACTATTCGAACGTGATCTGTCTTTTGCCGATAGTTATCTTTCATTTTGCAAAAGACTATCGAAAACAAGTCGTGGCGGGTGCACTAACACTTATAACCATTTTTGCTGTTCGTTTTTTGTTTTTCTTCCCGAAGCAAAGCTTTGAGGAATCGGCTCATTATTTTGTATTCTCTCGTTTCGTGGCGTTTTCAATCTCAGAAGTCCACTTTGATAAAGTTTGTCCAGAGGCTGACTTAGTTTTTTGTAAAGATCGAGCGAAACTTTTTTCGATTTGGAACGACGGACGAAATCCCAATCAGATCGGACCGGGTTTGAAGACTCTCCCCAGTATCGTCAAGGTCAACCAGGAAATAATAAAGTCTCGTTTAATCTGGAGCTACTTCTTTAAAGGTCTGTACCGAAGTGGTGAGCAGATTTTGCAATTTGCAAGACCGATGCAGGCCGTCTTTCGAGATCCACCTACCATGCAGGTTGTGGGAGTCAGTGGTGGCGACAAAGCTCTTGGTCGCTATGTGAATCCCCATTTATTCAGTCGCGAAAAAATAGAGTCTTACTCGCAAAGTGTCTACCAACTTTTTTGGTACGTCTCTTTGGTTAGTCTTCTTTTTTTGATGCTTTTAATAAAACAAGGACGATTAAGCGTCCTTCAATTAAAATGTCTTTTCTACTTTAGCGTAGCCTACCTGCTAAATAGTCTTTCTATCGGCTTTCTTTCGCGGCCGGAGCATCGCTATAGTAACAAGCTTATTTGGGGGTTCAGTTTTATGGCCCTGTTGGTCGCCGCCGAAATCCTGAGCGAAAAATGGGTCGCTAGAAAATCGCAGTCGGTCGAACCTCAATCTCTGTAAACTAAAAAAGGGCATCATGCCGCCGCCGAACTTGGATCCGGAGGAGTTTACCGCTAAAGTGATCCTTTAGTGAGGTGATTATGAAGTTTGACTTTAAGAACCAACAAGGCGAGCAGCTTTCTGGGCGTTTAGAAATGCCGTCGGGTGCGCCCCAGGCCTTTGCTCTATTTGCCCATTGTTTTACCTGTTCAAAAGACATCATTGCCGCCAGTGTGATTTCTCGTAAGCTCACCGAAGCTGGGTTGGCCGTGTTGCGTTTCGACTTTACCGGACTGGGTAACAGCGATGGTGACTTTGCTAACACCAACTTTTCTTCTAACGTTCAAGACCTTATTTCGGCTTTTAATCATTTAAAAGAAACTTACCAAGCTCCGCAAATATTAATTGGTCACAGTTTGGGTGGGGCAGCCGTACTTAAGGCAGCAGCACAACTTCCTGAGATCAAGGCCGTGGTCACTTTGGCCGCGCCCAGTTCGGTGGATCATGTCGCGCATTTATTCGAAAATGATTTGGCCGAAATCAACGAGAAAGGCTCGGCCAAAGTAAAATTGGTCGGGCGAGAGTTCACCATCAAGAAACAGTTTATCGATGATATTCAACAGGCTACAATTTTAGATAATGTTAGAAACTTTAAAAAAGCCCTGTTAATCATGCATTCACCAATAGACAATACGGTGTCGATCGATCACGCCTCTGAAATTTTTATGGCGGCTAAACACCCAAAAAGTTTTGTCAGTTTGGATATGGCCGATCACCTATTGATAAAGCGCTCTGATGCTGAATACGCCGCTCGAATCATCGGAGCCTGGGTAGGAAAGTTTGTGGAAGGTAAAAAGCACGAAACCAGCAAAGTCAACGTGGCTTCCGGACAAGTGATGGTAAAAAGTCGCCCGGGAACCCAATTTACCAATGAGGTCATCACTCAAGATCATCACTTGGTAATTGATGAGCCGATCAGTGTGAAAGGTGACAACCAAGGAATGACCCCATACCAAATGCTTTTGGGTGCCCTTGGTGGCTGCACATCTATGACCATGAAGATGTACTGCAACCACAAAGGCTACGACTTGCAGAATGTGGAAGTGACTTTAAGTCATGAAAAGATTGATGCACGCAATTGTGAAGACTGTGAAACCGAAAAAGGCAAGGTCGATGTGATTCACAAAAATATAAAGATCGAGGGCGGTTTCACAGAAGAAGAAAAGCAGAGAATTTTAGAAATAGCGGAAAAATGTCCTGTCAACAAAACCTTACGGAGTGAAGTGAAGATCCGAACCACTCACACCTAAAAAAGCAAAGAGCTTAAATGTCCAGCTCGGGTAGGTTTTCGAAGCGCTCGATAAACCACTCGGCGAGGTCATTAAAGATATCCATGTGGAGGTAGTTTGAGCCTTGCATCCCATCCTCGGACAAGGCGACAGACATTGAAAGGTCTCCTAAAGTATCCGCCAGACAATCTTGAATAATTTCCTCGGTGTCATCCGCATGAAAAAGATCGAACCCGCTAACCTCAGGCTCTCCCAAAATAATGGCGATCATAGAATAGCCATGGGGGTCGGGGACTAAGAAAAACGCCAGATCAAGATCTTCGTCATCGATGGTTACCGGCTGGGTGTCCACATAGTAGATGGGATCTTCCAATGAGGCATCACCTTCCAGCTCATCAAAAGGCGCAAACTTCTGACCAAATTCAAAAGAGTCTGTATTCAATTCCATAGCCAACCTCCGTGGGTGACGTCGTCACTTAATGGTAAGCCGAATTGCCTTAGAAATCGAACAGGAATTTAAAGGTCTGGATCAACGAGAGGGTCCAGTTTTGATAAACTAACACCCTGAAAACTCTCAGGGAAAATTGTATTCTCCCCGTCCATGCAGCGATACCTGATTCAAAGAAATCGCAATAAAGCCTTCTCTTTGGGGGTGGGTCGAGTTAAGACCCACATATGAGCTTTATCGCCGAAACCCTGGTTGCATTGAACCCAAGGTCATTAAAATTAGTCAGTAGCAGTCTGCAGGATCTTTTGCGTCAACAACTATGGGCCAAAGTGATGTTTGGCTTTGCTATGGGTATCGTGGTTGGACTACTTTTAACCCAGGGTCCAATTCCAATCGAGGCGAAATGGGTCGAGACCATTTCAGAATGGGTGGCTTTTCCCGGTTATTTGTTTTTACGAATCATCCAGATGATTGTTCTTCCCTTAATTGCTGCTTCGGTCATGCTGGGTGTGGCCTCTAGTGAAGATGTTGAGCAGCTTAAAAGTTTAGGACTGCGCATTGCTGTTTATTTTTTGGGAACCACTATTGTGTCTTTATTTTTGGGTTTTCTAGTGGCCTCAGTTTTAAAGCCAGGGAGCTATATGGACACCCAAGTTGCGGGTTCTGAAGCTGCTGTTGGCAACGTCGACGTTCGCGTCGGCGGCAGTCTTAAGGATCAAATCCTGGGGCTGTTTCCGCAAAATCCCTTTAGTGCTTTTAGCGAAGGCCAAATGTTGCAAGTGGTGATTTTTTCTTTAATCGTCGGTGTAGCCTTAATCTCTATGAAAGCCGACATGGCTCGCCCCTTATTGCGATTAATGGAATCCATTCAAGAGGTATGCATGACCGTGGTCAAGTGGAGCATGATTTTGGCCCCCATCGCTGTGTTTGGCTTGACCACCTCCATGATTTGCTCGGTGGGGACACAGGCTCTGTTTGGTCTTGGATTCTATATGCTGACTGTTATGGTGGGGTTGCTTGTGGTCATCTTGTTTTACCTATTGCTCGTTACTTTTATAGCTAAACGAAATCCTTTTCAGTTTTTAAAATCCATTTTCAGCTTACAGCTACTGGCCTTTTCGACTTCGTCGTCAGCGGCGGTCATGCCCCTGTCGCTAAAAACTTCAGAAGATGACTTAGGAGTCAAAGGTTCGATCGCTCAGTTTATTATCCCCTTAGGCTCCACCATCAACATGGATGGAACGGCCATGTACCAAATGGTGGCCACCATGTTCTTGGCTCAGGCCTACGGCATCGATCTGTCTGCGGGGCAGTTGATTTTGGTGGGGATGACCGCAGTCGGCGCCTCCATCGGTTCTCCGGGCACCCCAGGGGTTGGGATAGTGATCCTTGCCTCGATCCTGCAAAGTGTAGGTATCCCCCTGGAGGGCACCGGCCTGATCATTGCGGTCGATCGCATCCTCGACATGCTAAGAACTGTCGTCAATGTCACCGGTGACATGACCGCTTCAGTTGTAATGGACGCTCTGGAGGCTCCTAGGTAATAAATTTACTTGGATTCATTTTCTGTTTGGGCAGGTGTCTAACAATAATTGGCATTTGGCCCAAGGCTTTGCCTAAGTTAAATAAAGACGATCTGACGGGCCCACTTTTTGCGAAGGGTAGGGGCATGAAGTACGTATCTCTTTTTCTTTTATTGTTTTCCGTTTCGGCCAATGCCGCTTTCCACTCGTTTGAGGACCTGCGATCCCAATTGGGAGAGGTGGGTTACCCGGTTGTCTTGCAGGTTTATGCCGGCGACTTAGGGCCCCATATCTACTTAACCGGCGAGCAGGGTCATTCTCTCAGCATTGACGACTATATCAATCAGAATGTTCATAGAAAATCCCGTTTGCCCAGTTTCGATTTCCTTGACCCAAGGGATGAAAGTGTCACTCACGAGGCCTACCGAGTGGCCGATGTCTTGGTTTGTTACTATGAATTAACAGGCTGGCGATTGCGGCGTCGAAGATTGACCGAAAGACTGAATCCCGGTCAATCTTACCGCCTAGAAGAAAACTTCGATTACTGCGTAATAGTCCCAGCCCCCATCGACGAAGTCGAAGCCCGCCTCTTTCAAACAGCGCCCACCCTCATCGATCCGGACGGGTCGGTGCAATAGTAATGTGGTGGAATGCGCCGCTTAAATCTAAATTGATGTTGGGTTTTATAGTCGGACTGGTAAAAAGAGTTAGAAAACTTTAAACTTTAAACTTTAAACTTATTTTTGTTCCTGAATTTGATGTTGTGACGTGGAGGGTTCCTTTGTGCGAATCCATCGTTTGTTGCACCTGATAGATGCCGAGACCCGTTCCTCCTGATTTAGTACTTTTTAATGGACCTTTGCCAAAATCTGTAGCGATCGAATCAGGAAGCCCGGGGCCATCGTCTTCAACAGTGATTTCGATGTGACTATCCGTTTTACTTAGGACAATTTTGATGCGTCCCTCAGCTCCGGTGGCTTCAGCGGCGTTTTTCACAAGATTGCGGACTCCGCGTTCGACCTGGTCTCTATCGATTCTTAAGGTCGTTGGTTTTCTGATCCGGTTTTCGAACTGAACGTCGATCATGTCTTGGTACATGGGCGCTAGATCTCGACCAAGGCCTTCGAAAAAAGCATTGATATCAGATTCAACCAATGAATTTATGATTTCGGATCGTTCGTCATTTTTTAAAATATCGGCCAGCATCTTTTCGATTCTGGCTAACCCTTTGTTTAAAAGCTCTTTCGACATTTGTGGTTTAGACTCAAGCATTTGAGCGACCGTTTTAATAGCTCCGAGTGGGCTTTTAATATCATGGGCGAGCAAGCGCGATGATTCGTTCACGGCTTTTAACTTTTCATTGCGAACAAGCTCTTCTTGGTAGGCGCGCCAGTTTTTAGATAACTTTTCAACGCCCAGACAAAGTTCACGAAGCTCTTGGGTTTGTTCGCCCTGAAAGTGGGAGGTGCACTGTTCTAGAGTGTTGATGTCACTTTCGGTCAACATAGTTGCTAATTCTGTAAACTTTCGGGTTTCTTTGCGAACCAAATAGTTGCTGACAATCCAATATCCAGTCAGTAGTAAAAGCACTGTTAGAACTAGTAAACCAAGGATTCGACGCACAATGGAGCCGGCCAGGGTGCTTTGAAAGCGAATATCAACGGTTCCTGCCACGATTTTATCTTGTGGATTAAAGTAAACTTCGCGAGTTAGAGGGAAGCCTTTTAATCCATCTACCTTAAATTCATCACAGATATTGCGATTATCTAAGCCATTGACCTTAATCGCGGTCACTAAAGTATTTCGTAAAACTGACTGACACTTGCGAAAGACTTCAGTATCAAATCCATTTAGAATGTCGTCACGAACCGAACTGGTAAAAATATCAATCGTTGCCTCGGCTTGCTCTTCTATAGAATCAAACACGAGACGGTGAATGACCATGTATGAAGTCGCTTCAAACAGTAAAAAACAAGCAAGGCTCAACACCAAAATAGGTCGGTGTACTTTAGAGGCTAGCGATCTATTTTGTTTCATCCAAACCTAACTCTTGCGTAAAAAATTCCATAAGCAAAGCTTTCCAAAAAGCCCGCTGTTCATTATTGGAAGACCCTTTATGGCCCCCTTCCGAGTTTTCGTAGTAGTAGACATTGTCGTTATCTAAATCTTGCATTTTTGCAACCATCTTACGGGCGTGAGCCGGATGCGCCCGTTCGTCAGTCGTCGTCGCAAAACTAAAAAAGCTGGGATAGTCAATGTTGGCTTTTAGATTGTAGTAAGGGGAGTACTCTAGAATAGCTTTTCGGTATTTTGGATCTGATGGGTCTCCATATTCGCCTCTCCAATTACCACCTTTAGATAGCTCGTTGTTTCGAAGTAGATCCAGGACCGGGATAACCGCCGCTACGGCTTTAAAATACTCTGGTTTCAAAACCATTGCACCTCCTACTAGAACTCCACCTGCGCTGCCACTGTAGATTCCTAAATGTTTCTCTGTGGTTAAGTTCGAATCGAGAATTGATTTCGAAACGGCTAAGAAATCATTGATGGAATTAATTTTCTTTTCTTTAATTCCATCTAGATACCAATGGGGCCCAAATTCACCTCCACCTCTAACGTTAGCCACCGCCAGAACCCCTCCCTTTTCAAGCCATAACTTACCGTAGATAGCGTCATACTTTGGAAACATGTTGTACCCATAGCCGCCATATCCTTGTAAAAAAACTTTAGCATTATTTGATTGGAGAGATTTCTTTTTTCCAACTAAATAGTAAGGGACAAGTGTTCCGTCTACGCTTTTTACCCACTTTTGTTCTGTCACCACGTTTTTAGAATTGAACAGAGAGTTTTCTTGGAAAATAGTCTTACTCGTTGAGGTTTTGGGATTGAATAATAGAATATTGGGGGGTGTAGTAAAGTTTTCAGATTTAACAAAAAAGAGATCCTTGCTAAAACTGTAGTCGTAAATTCTAGAGTTTAGGATATTTTTTAAATTACTTGGTTGAACGATATATTTATTTCCAGTTTTTTTGAAATAGACAATATTCGACTGAACATTTTCAATAGTTTCGATTGCTAAAAAGTTTTTTGATGCGACAATAAAGGATCCAGTGCTTTGTTTTTTTGAGGGTCTAAAAATCAAATGGATTTTTTCAACTCTACTGTTGTTTAGTATTCCATACTTTGAAAAGGCAACGACATCTCCTGGATAAAAAATTTTACCACCCACATTCCACTCGCTTTTGAGGGTAGCCACAATATCCCCTTGGAAGATGCCCTTGATGGAGGTTCCGCTTGGGACAGGTACTTTAACAACTTTCTCCTTCTCTATTATCCAGTTTTCTGAATTAGTCTCAGAGTAAAATGGTGTCGCAATCGAAACTGGTGTGCCTTCCAATGATTCAAAGCTATTTAAGAAGATTCCAAGAAAGTCTTTGGGAGCTTTCACTATTGGTTCACTATCTGGACCTCCTTTTCTGCGAACGAACCGAAGCTGACTACCAAAACCAGAACTTAACAAGGTCTCTTTTCCGAAATCGGCCGAGGCCAAAAGTGTATTTTCATCGACCCAGCTGAACGTAGTTTTTCCGCCAATTAAACTAAAACCATCGATAACAAACTGTTTTGTTTTTAGGTCAAATTCAAAAACATCTTTGGTGTCTCCTCCATCTATTGCTAGCGAAAGAAGGCAAAGTTGCTGCAGGGGTCTCAAGCAACTTACTCCTCCAAGTGAATAGTTCTTTTTTCGTTTCTTGTTCAATTTTCCTATATCCAGGACGGTTTCCCATTTTGAAAAATCTATTTCGGGGTTATCTAAAGATGTTCGTTTCCAAATGCCATGGGATTTTGGATTAGGATGGTATAGTGAATATAAGTGGCGCCCTATCACTTCGAAATTTGGGAGTGCCGATTTTTTAGAAACTAATTCTGTTATAGTTTTTAATTTTTTTTGAAAGGCTACGTGCGAAGTCAGTCGCGATTTAGTTTCACTATTTTGCTTTTGAATCCACTGGTCGACCTGAGAGTTTGCGCGAGTTTCTAGCCAAAGATACTTGTCATCGTTTTTAAGGCTTTCAAGGCTGGGGACTGATGTGCAAGAAAGAACAAGATTAGATAAAAAAAGAATAAAAATACTACGTTGTTTCATTTTAGTCCTTATTTGGTTTTTGATATATTCCAGGCTTCAAACTGATTTCTAAAACTTGTCTTTGGCAAGACTAATTTATTTGATTTAAGATAAGGTGCCAATTTTCGATAGGCGGGGACAATAATCCAGGTATCTTGAATTTTTCGCAACCCATCGATGTAACCATGGATCCTTTTATTCTTTGAAGTTAAGTTGCGAAATTGAGACATCTCTTCAAAAAGGTATTGCTCTTCTTTTGGGAAAAGATTTTTCAGGCTTATAAACATTCCATCGGGGTCGTAAAAAGAGGGTTGCATTGGGTAGTGGGTAATGGAGTAAGATCCAGCTTTGAGTATAGGATACCACTCTTGTGCCTCAATCTTCCTGAGCTTAAAAGGTATTTTTAAATCCTTCAAAGTTTGATCCAACTCGATAAAAAAACTATCTGAAAAGTGTTTATTGATTAAGGCTATTTCAATGGGTTGTTTCAGGTCGAACTGTATACGGTTGAGATTATCCAATATTTTTGAATACTCAAGATTCTCATTTTTAACAGCGTTAGAAAAGAAACCCGTGGGTACCAGCGATGGGGATTTATTTTGAGTCCAAGGGACATTTTCCTTTTTCCAAGCCAAGTACTGGAGAAGCTGGCCAATCGCTTTTCGTGCTTTCTGTTTTGTAAAGGCTTGGTGTTTTACGTTGATCAGAAAGTGATTGATCGAGACAAATCCGAATAAATTATCGGGTTCTATTGGGATATTTCCAGTGTCGGTAAAGAGGCTACCAATCGCCAGGTCTAATGTTCCACTTTTTATCATTGATTGGGCTTTTTCTGCATTATATTCTGAGTAGACGTAGATTTCTTTGGCTTTACTTTTTTCACCTGAGTAGTCTTTGAATCTTTTTAATAGCCAGCCATTTCCGCTTGTGTGCTTTTCTACTGTCATTGGTCCTGAGCCTACGTACGGGAAGTCTTTTTTCACAATACACAATCCAGTTTGTGACAGCATTGAAAGCAACGGCAAATAGGGTCTCTGGGTTTTAATTTTAAATATTTTCGGTCCAACGATCTCGAAAGATTTAATAAATTCACCTGACTTGATTTTTTTGCTAGTCCCGGTAAAAAAAGCCAAATGGTGCCGGTAACCTGAATCGTATTTTTGCCAGTAGTGTCTCGAAATTGAATTAACGACGTCTCTTGAGGTTAAAATTGAACCATCGTGGAATTTGATAGAGTCACGAAGATAAAAGGTATATTCTCTAAAGTCCTTTGAAATTTTCCATCTCTTTACGAGTTCTCCTGTAATTTCTCCATTAACATCAATTTTAGTTAGTGGTCGACAATATGATGCAACTAAAATCATTTCGCTTGTATTCCACATTAGAACTGGATCGACATTATTCAGTTTAGTAGGTACAGCAATGCGAATTTGCGACTCTGAACCATCGCATGGATTCGAAAATAGAAATAGTAAACTTAAGAGATAGGTCGAAGTCTTTTGCATTTTATTTTAATATGTCCACTTGTGTTTAAAAAAATATCATCATTTTTATATTCAATCTTGGTTTCTTTAAAAAAGTACTTTTTATTTTCACTCGGCGCAAACGTTCTCGCAATCTGCAAAGCTGAGTTGTAGACATTCTCGTTTTTTAAAGGCTCCTTCACTTTGTCTAAAGATGGGGGTGACATTGACTGTCTCCTAAAAGCTTTGTCCCAAGGTTGTGCAAGCTGAGCTTCGGCATGTTCAGTGAGGAAGAGTATTTTTCCTGTTCCTAGATAGGTATAGAAATAAGGGATGTCTCCTCTTTTCATCTGAACAATCTCTTCCGAAAAGAATTCAATGTCAGTGGTTCCTGTTTTTAAAAAAGAGAAATACTGATAGGTGGGCTTAAGTATACAACGAATTGGGTATTGCTGAATTTGTAGTGCCGTTAGAACAGTGCTTATCTTAATTCGGTTCTCTTGAAAGAACAGCGTGGCTTTTAGAAAGGAGTCAATTATTTCAGCCACATTCAATCGTAAATCCAAGAGTTGTCGGGCGCCAACGGCGATTCTTTGATTTTTGCTGCTTTTTAGCATTGACGATTGTGACAGTAAGTTTTGTCGATAGAAGATGGTTTCAATATCTATAGGGAAAATCAAGGGTTGTTTACTTTTGCTAACTTCTGCAAACGCGATATTTTCAAAATGTAGATCTGTGATCCCCCAAAACAATGCTTGAGCTAGGCAATGGCCAAAGCCCTTAGCTAACAAGCTTCCCTCAATCTTTGCAGCGCTTGTTTGCTTGCAGAATTCTACTTTCCCCGAAGATTTTAATCGTGCAACGTCTTCAAAATTGAATTTGAGATCAGGGAAGAATGTAAATGGATCCGCTTCTGGTGACAGTCTCTCGCCAGTTTGGGATAGCTGGCGCAATGGACTGGCCATAGAAAGAAAAAGCCACTCCCAAAAGAGTGGCCTTGGTTTTTTTACCCAATTTTCTGAAAGCTGGACGGATTGACCGAAGTTATGGGTGTCCCCCAGCTGGTTCATTTTTTATCTCAAAGTTCTGGGAATGTTTGAGTGGTATGGTCATCTGGCCCCGAACTCTCTGCCATCTCAACTTCATCCATGTCAATGAATAGAAACTCAGAGTCTTCTTCGGACAAATCAGAGTATTTAGTTTTGCCTAGTTGCTCTTCAAGATAGGTGCGTTGATCTTCGTCTAAAGAGCCTAGAAAGTCATTGTTGAGTTCAACCGATCTTGAATCTAACTCGTAGCTTTTAGCGAAAGCGTTGGGTACGAATAATAAAACAGACGCCAACAATCCCATGGTTTTTTTTAACATAAATGATCCTTTTGTAAGGTTTTGTCCCCACGTTTAAAAACGTAGGGTACGGATAACTTGGAGGCGTAATAGGGTCAAACGGTTTTTATTGAATCAGACTCTAAGATATTGAAATTACTTTAGTAAGTGCAATTTTTTCAGGTATTTTTTAGTTAAAATAAGGGATCTGGTGGCACTAATCCCTTATTTTAGGCTTCAGAAGCCACTTTTGGGAGTGTGGCCTAGAAGTACGATCCCTCATCATCTTCATCGAGGTCGCTGTCATCGTCGAGGTCGTCGAAGGGGTTTAGTTCTGGGTCGTCGAAAAGATCGTCGTCTTCTGGATCGTCTTCTTCGGCTTCTTCGATGCCATCGGAGTTGTCCGAGGTGCCTAGGCTATCCATGTCGCCGCGGAGTTCTTCGATGTCGCTGAGGTCATCGTCATCCTCAAAGAATGAGCGTTGTTTGTCTTTGTCATCGTCAATTTTAAAAGGGTTGGCTCCCAATATGGGTTTTCCATCGGCGTCTGAAGACAAAATGTCTTCAAACGAAGGGACAGCAGGCTTGGCCAGAGTACCAGTGGCGGCCTCATCATTGGCCTTAGCCACTTCTTTTTCGGCTTTTTTCTTTGTGGCCTTTTTAACGGGCTTTGTTTTTTTTGCGACTTTCTTTTTCGCGACTTTCTTTTTAGCTTTTTTCTTGGTTGTCTTTTTTGCGACTTTCTTTTTCGCCTTTTTCTTGGCTTTCTTTTTAGTCGTCTTCTTTTTAGCCGCTTTCTTTTTGGTTTTTTTCTTTTTCGAGGTTTTACGAGCCACTTTTTTCTTGGCTTTCTTGCGAGTCACCTTTTTTTTGGCTTTTTTACGGGCCGGTGCCTTCTTCTTTTTCGCTTTCTTGTTGCGAGCAGGTGCCTTTTTTTTAATCACTTTTTTGCGTGTCGTTTTTTTCTTTTTCTTAGCCATAATGGACAAATCCCCGTCGTATTTACAATAGCGCAAAGGATATTTTCGATAGGTGGGTAAAATTGTCAAAAAGAAACCGATTTAACGCGCCCGCCACAGACCGTGGACTATAAGAAAGGGGGCTCGAATCGAACAGATGGACTTGTTTATTGCCTGCAATAAAAACAGGAGGGACCCCCATGATCCCTCCTGAAACGGGCAATAAAGTTATCCTAGTAGTTGCAATGCTAGTTTGTTGTTCTGATTGGCCTGGGCCAGCGTTGCCGTATTTGCCTGCATTAGAACTTGGTTGCTTGTTAATTTTGCTGTTTCTTCAGCAAGATCAGTGTCTCGAATTCGGCTGTTCGCAGCAGAAAGGTTCTCTTCCATGCTCGACAAGTTCGAAACTGTGCTGGTAAAACGGTTTTGAACAGCACCGATGTTGGCGCGAATTCTGTTCACTTCAACTTGGGCAACATCAAGGTTCTCAAGACCAGTTTGAGCTCCGACTTTGTCTGTAAAGTCCAATGAGTCCAAACCGAGAGCGTCGATGGTGGCCACGTTTGATGATCCGTCCCAACTGATTCTGTCGGTTGCATCGTTATTGAAAATTCCGACTTGAAAATCAAACTGAGGCGTTGAACCATCTAGAAGATTGGTTGTTCCCCATTTTGTTGTTTGAGCAATACGTTGCAATTCGTCTTTTAACTGAGTCACCTCAGCATTAATAAAAGATCTTTGATCGCCGTCTACTGTGTCAGAAGCCGCTTGGATTCCCAACTCGCGAAGACGAATAACGATGTTTCCAATTTCATTCAAACCACCTTCAGCCGTTTGAACCAATGAGATCGCATCATTCGTATTTCTTTTTGCCTGATGGGCCGATCGGATTTGAGCTCTGAAGTTCTCAGAGATCGCTAGACCGGCGGCGTCGTCGGCGGCTTTATTAATTCGACTTCCTGAAGACAGTTTCTCAAAACTATTTTGGATAGCAAGAGTGTTTCTCCCCATCGTTCGATGAGAATTGATCGCTGCCATATTTGTTGCTACTCGCATGGACATATTGTTCCTCCCGTTTTTTTCAAAACTTTTTGTCACTTTTAACACCCCACTATTCGGGAGCTGTGACGTTCTCTTGACGAGACCTCAGTCCTGAATAGGACTTTTTGTTGAGTTTCTGGATTGAAGTCCTAAGGCGGAAGTCTTGATTTCAATAGGAAGGTCCTGAAAAAGAGTGGCAATAAACCAACAATTCTTACGTCGATTTAATAAAAAATTAGCGATCCAATGTCAAAAACAGCTGCTCGACCAACCAATGGGGGTCATCTTCCATGGGTAAATGCCCCGACCAAGGATGGGTCACGACTCGACTGGAAGACAATTGGCTTTTGATATTTGCCATTAGTTTTGGAGAAACCAACTTGTCATGGGCCGCAAAAAGGAAGGTTAGATCCGAGTTGTCCAATTCTTTAAGGTGATCTCGAACTCTGGGATCACGAATCACATCCAAGGCCGCCGCAAAAGTTCGGTGTGCCGTAGGATCGATGTAAGGCTCAAAATAGGACTGGACCATGTCTTCGGTCACAAAGGAAGGGTTCTCTAAAGAATTCTTTAAAACTCGTTTAATGGTCGCCCCGGTTAAAACAAAGGGGGTCAATTTGGCAACCCAAGCGAATCTTTTAAGCCAACTGGCTACAAGCTTGGGGTCGGCCGCAGGTGTCACCGCCACACACTTGTCCACGTGGTTGTCTATATGTTTTAGCCAAAGACCGATCTGGGCCCCCATCGAGTGTCCAACCACATTGTACTTTTGCACACCCAGGCTTTTCATTAAAGCTTGAATCAATTCGACCTGTGAATCCAGTGTCATAGGTGTCTTCAATTGCTTAGAACTGTGCCCAAAACCCCATAAGTCGATGGCGATGACTTGGTATTTTACAGCCAGGTCCGGAGCAATATTGCGCCAACAATAGGTTGAGGCGCCTAATCCGTGAATCAACAGAACCACAGGTCCTTTTGCGCCATACTTTTTATAAAAAATAGGGCCCTGTTGGCTTTGGAAGTAAAAACCTTCAGCCTCTTCAAGTCGAGGCCGACGCAGGTAAAAAATGGCAAGGCCAATAGCCAAGGCGCCTACCGCGCAAAGGATAAGCAGAATCAGGGTTAAATCACCACTCATCAATCAATCTCTTGAAAGCGGCAAAAGGCCATGTGGCCAGTCAGATTAAAGCGTTTCAATTGCTCTTCCAAAAGGTGAGGAGCGGTGGGCATTCCCATCATGCAAAGCTTTGTTTCGGATGCAAAAAAAGAGCAGTGCTCACAGGCATAGATCATCGGTAAGTTGTTGAAATCAGAAGCCTGAACTCGATCCAACTTGATGCTTCGGCGAATTCTTTTTGGGGTGAAAGCTCCGTTATTTTGGCCTTTTTGCGACATTGACAACTCCGAAAATGACCACATCTTAAGAACATAGGTTGAATAAGTAAACCACTTTGAGGTCACCATGAATGATATAGAAAAAATGACAGTTCCAGCAAAACAAACCATGCAGAAAGCGGCTAAATTGGCAGAGAGCCTGGCTCACCCCTCGGTAGAGCCCGAGCACCTTTTGTTGCAGTTGTTTTCAGAGCCCACCCATCGTGTTTCGGATTTGTTAAAAGCGGTGGGGGTTGACCGAGCTCAGCTGATTAAAGCCTTTAAAGGACGCATGGACGCCATGCCCAAAGTGACCGCCGGTAAACCGAACTTGATGGCGAGCCAAAGATTACAATCTCTTTTTAAATTTAGTGAAGGCTTGGCCGGAGAGCTGGGCGACGGTTTTATTTCGGTTGAACACTTTTTTGTTTGTTCTTTGAAGATGGGGGATAGAGAGCTTAACGAAATTTATAAAAAGGTGGATCTCGACGAAAAAAAATTGATGAAAGCCTACACTGAGATTCGAGGTGGCGAAACCATTCAAAGTGAGAATCCTGATGGTGAATATAAAGTTCTAGAAAAATACACGAGAGACCTAACGAAACTAGCGGCCGAAGGAAAACTTGACCCGGTGATTGGGCGCAACGAAGAAATCCGTCGCACCATTCAAGTGCTAGCCCGTCGCAAGAAAAACAACCCCGTACTTATTGGTGAACCAGGTGTGGGTAAAACGGCTATCGCTGAAGGTTTGGCGCTGAGAATAGTTTCAAAAGATGTACCCGAGGTTTTAAATGATAAGCGCATTCTTAGCCTTGATCTGGGGGCTTTGGTGGCCGGGGCCAAATACCGTGGAGAGTTCGAAGAACGTTTGAAAGGTGTCATCAAAGAGGTGCAAAGTGCCAATGGCGAAATCATCTTGTTTATCGACGAACTTCATACCCTAGTGGGTGCCGGCAAAACGGATGGCGCCATGGATGCTGGGCAACTTTTAAAGCCAGCTTTGGCGAGAGGTGAGTTGCGCTGTATTGGTGCCACCACTTTAGATGAGTACCGACAGTATATTGAAAAAGACAAAGCTCTTGAAAGACGCTTTCAAACAGTTCACGTCGGCGAGCCCTCGGTGGCCGACACCATTACCATTTTGCGGGGATTGAAAGACAAGTACGAAGTTCACCATGGTGTTAAAATCACCGATGCCGCCTTGGTGGCGGCAGCACAATTGTCCGACCGCTACATTTCCAATCGCTTTCTTCCGGACAAGGCCATCGATCTTGTCGATGAGGCGGCTAGTAAACTCAGTATGGAGATTAAATCGGTCCCTGTCGAAATCGATCAAGTGCAACGGGACATCATGCAGTTGCAGATTGAAGAGCAGGCCTTAAAAAATGAAGAGGGTAACTCGAAGCGCTTGGGTGAGCTGGAAACTGAGATCAAACATCTACAAGGTCATCTCGAAACTCTTGAGACGCAGTGGAAAAAAGAGCGCCAAGGAATTGAAGGTTTAAAGGAAGTTAAAAAACGAATCGAAGAGACTCGCGCTCAAATTGAAATTGCTGAGCGCGAAGGAAATCTTGAGGCGGCGGCCAAGCTTAAGTACGGTGACCTTCCGAATCTCGAGAAAGAATTAGAAGCCCTTGATCAGGTGTCTGCCGAGAAAGAGCAAAAAGATGACGATAATCGCTTGCTGCGAGAGATCGTTGACCCCGAACTTATTTCTCAAGTGGTTTCGATATGGACAGGAATCCCTGTTGAAAAAATGATTAAGAGTGAGACCGTCAAACTTCTAGAGATGGAAAAACTTTTAGCGGGTCGAGTGGTCGGACAGGACAAAGCCCTAGAGGTGGTATCCGATGCGATTCGGCGCTCTCGCTCGGCTTTGTCAGACCCCAATAAACCCATTGGAGCCTTTTTATTTTTGGGGCCAACCGGGGTTGGGAAAACCGAGGTTGTTAAGGCCTTGGCCGAATTTATGTTTGACAGTGAAGATAGTATCGTTCGCATCGATATGAGCGAGTATATGGAAAAACATTCGGTGTCGCGTCTGATCGGAGCGCCCCCTGGGTACGTTGGGTATGAAGAAGGCGGCCAGCTGACCGAAGCTGTTCGTCGTCGTCCTTACTCTGTTATTCTTTTAGACGAAGTGGAGAAAGCCCACAAAGACGTCTTCAACGTTCTCTTACAAGTCTTTGACGAAGGTCGTTTAACAGACGGGCAGGGGCGCACTGTTGATTTCAAAAACACAATCATCATAATGACCTCCAACGTCGGCTCAGAATACATTATGGATGAGAAACTGACAGATGAAGAGATTGAGAGAAAGATCGATGAAACTCTGGGTGACTATTTCAGACCTGAATTTTTAAACCGAATCGACGAACGCGTCGTCTTCAAAAAGCTCAGCCAAGAAAACTTGAATGGCATTGTAAAAATCCAATTGAACCGATTTGTTAAAAGGTTGGCTGAACAAGAGATCCATATCGAGTTGGACGATGGCGCCATCGAGTATTTGGGTAAAAAAGGCTACGATCCGACTTTTGGTGCTCGTCCCTTAAAACGTGTAATTCAAAAAGAAATCGTTAACGTGCTGTCTAAAAAGCTACTGTCTGGCGAAATCAACAAGGGTGACACTATTAAGGTCAAAGGGCATGATTTGGGCCTAGAATTTTCTTAGGCCCTCGTTGCATTCCCCTTAAAGTTGGTTAAACTTATGGCATGAAAAAAGCCATAAAATTTCTGTTCTACACTTATGTGATTCTGCTGGCGGGATTTGTGACTTACAAATCTTTGTTGAAGCGCAGTTATGGTCGAGCTCAAATTACATTCAACCCTCCCATAAAAACTTGCAACCAAGGCGGCACGGACTGGATCTATTGCGTGCACAAGGGGCCAAATACGGATTCAAAAAGTTTTCTGTATGTCTTACATGGAAAAGGCGGGAATGAAAACTTTTGGTACGAGGGCCGTCATTACACAGGCCTGTTGCAACAGCACTGGCAGAAACAGAATCGAAAAATTCCTCTGGTGATTACGGTTTCGTTTGGGGGCACATGGTTAGTGACCAAAAAAATGAGTAAACCCAACACCGGTCTAATGGAGCGTTTTCGAACTGAAGTTTTTCCCGTAATCGAGTCCCAGTTAGGTCAACCCAAGCAACGCATGTTGCTTGGTAACTCGATGGGAGCTCTTAACGCGTTGACGATTTCTCTAGACATGAATCAGCATTTTTCAAAAGTGGCGGCCCTGTGTCCTCCGATTTTTGCTTTGTCTCCCTACGATCGTTGGCAAAAGGTTGTGGACTTCACAGTACGAACCGGAGCTCACCCGGCTTCTGTTGCCACAATCATCGGCTTGGGGCGACAAACTTTTGCCAACAGTGACGAGTGGTTGAAGTTCAGTCCACTTGAAAAAATTCGAACAGTTCAGTTTCAAAGGCACCAAAAGTTTTATATTACGGCTGGAACTCACGATAAATTTGGCTTGTTCGAAGGGGTCGACAAGTTCGTGCAGGGGCTGCGCGCGACGGCCGCAGTCACCGAGTGGAGGCCCAATTCTGGGGGGCATTGTGCAGTTGATATCCCTTCTTTGGCCAACTTTCTCTGGGACTGAGCTTTAAGTAGCTGAAATCATTTATTAAAAGCTTTTCGACGCTTATTGACAATGGGAATCAAAAACCCTATTCTCCCTGCAAATTCAGGCTGTTGGAGGGCCCCTCTTTGTTCACCGGAATCATTGAAGACAAATCACCCATTGTGCAAGTTGTTGCTAAAGACCAAGCTGTGCAAATTATCGTTAAACGTCCGCAAGGTTTCGATGACCTTAGTGTGGGCGACTCGGTTGCCTGCAACGGTGTGTGCTTGACGGTTGAAAACTTTGATTCCGAGACGATGACCTTCACCATCGGATTCGAAACTTTACAAATCACTGGCTGGCAGCCGCAAGATCTTGAAGGCCAAGTGTTAAATCTAGAACGCTCCCTTAAGTTTGGCGACCGAATCCACGGCCATTTGGTTTCAGGGCATGTTGATACCCAAACCAAAGTGGTGAAAACAGAAAAAGCCGGAGAGTGTTTGCTTTTAGATTTCGAGCTTCCTGAAAAACAAAGCCAGCAAGTGTGGGAGAAATCCAGTGTGGCATTGAACGGCGTTTCATTGACGGTCAACTGGATCGATAAAGGCGTGTTTCAAGTTTGCTTGGTGCCAGAGACTCTACGCAAAACCAATTTCGAACTCTTGCAAGCGGGGCAAAGCGTGAATTTAGAAACCGACTACTACATGAAGGGGCTGTTGAAATCCCAAGGAGCAATCAATGCATAGTGCGCGCGAGTTAATTGAAGATATTCGTAACGGAAAAATGGTCATTTTGGTGGACGATGAGGATCGCGAAAACGAAGGCGACATTGTTCTGGCGGCGGACTTCGTTACCCCCGAACTGATTAACTTTATGGCCAAAGAAGCTCGTGGCTTGATCTGCTTAGCCTTAACAGCCGATCAGATCGAAAAGTTGGGTATCCCTTTGATGGTCGGTAACCGCATTAACAACTCTCCAAATAAAACCGCTTTTACGGTGAGTATTGAAGCCTCAAAAGGAGTCTCTACCGGAATCTCAGCGGCCGATCGCGCCCATACCATTCGAGTGGCAGCTAGCCCCAGTGCTGAACCTAATGACGTGATTATGCCTGGGCATGTTTTCCCCATTCGCGCTCAAAATGGGGGAGTTTTAAAGCGTGCGGGTCATACCGAAGGCAGCGTCGATCTTGCCAAACTGGCAGGGCTTAATGCGGCTGCTGTTATTTGCGAGATCATGAAAGAAGATGGCACCATGGCTCGCCTTCCGGACCTCAAAGAGTTTGCTGAAAAATTTGGTTTAAAAATTGGAACCATCGAGGCACTGATCTCCTATCGTCTAGAAAACGAAACCTTTATCCGAGAAGTGGCCGATGAGCCAATTCCCAATCCTTATTGTGAGGATTTCCGTGTTAAGGTTTTTAAAAATGTTTTGGACAACTCAGAAAACATTGTCATTCAAAAAGGCCATATCCAAAAAGACGTACCAACGTTTGTACGAGTTCAGGTTGAAAACGTTTTGGGAGACGTCTTTCACGGAGGCGCCTACGATTCGGGAGCTCGCATCCATGGAATTCTCGAGCAGATGAGCAAACACGACTGTGGTGTTTTTGTCTATCTTCGCAAAGAAGGCATGCAATCGATTATTGCCGATCAAATCAAAGCCTTTGGTAAAAAACCAAAGGCTCGCAAAATGGACCCGCGGGAGTACGGGATAGGTGCTCAAATCCTGCGTGCTTTGGGAGTCGGTAAAATCAATTTGGTATCTCGAATGCAACCTCATAACATAGGCCTTAAAGGCTTTGGCTTAGAAATAGTCTCGGTCACCTCTGCGGGTGAAAACGCTTCATCCGAAATCGATAAAGCTGAAAGGGTCATGAATTAAAATGAATTTCATCGAAGCCAAACCCGGATTGGGTGTTAAAAAGAATATTGCCATTGTGACTGCCATGTTTAACGAACAGTTGACTAAAAAGCTGGAGGCTGGCGCCATCGAATGTTTAACCAAAAACGATCTGCAGCCCTATGCTCGAGTTTATGTCCCTGGTGCAGTCGAGATCCCTTTGGCGGTTAAAAACCTGCTTGAGAAAACGGATTGTGATGGCGTGGTAGCCCTTGGTATCGTGATTCGTGGAGAAACCAGCCACTACGATTATGTGTGTAACGCAGTTGAGCGCGGCTGCTCGGAGCTTCAGTTGCAGTACAATAAGCCTGTGGCCTTTGGCGTCTTAACCACGGAAAACCGTGGCCAGGCTGAAGCTCGCTGTGGCGGAGCAAAGGGTAATAAGGGTGAGGAAGCCGCGCAAGTCGTATTAGATATGTTGCAAGTGGTGGAATCCATCAATAAACTATAATCCATGAAAATTAAAAAGTTAGAGGCGCGAAAGAAAAACAGAGAAATCACTCTGTCTATCTTTCTCGCTATTGTTTTTTGCATTCTTGCTTGGTTTGAAATCAAGATTTTCAGTTTTGGCGAGCAGTTGCCTTTGAACCAGTCCATTTTCTTTTTTGGCTTAATCAACTTTAACCTCATTCTTCTTTTACTTCTATCGTTCTTTATTTTGCGAAACCTGTTTAAGGCCTTCGTTGATAATCGCACCGGTTGGATTGGTAACTCTCTGAAGTCCCGTTTGATTGCCACATTTCTTGTCTTCAGTTTGGTGCCAACGGCCTTAATGTTTGTGATTTCGCTATTTTACATTAACTCTAGTTTTGACCGTTGGTTTAGCGATAAAATGCAGAACGTTTTAAAAAGTGCGGTGGTGATTCAGGACGAGTACTACTCAACGGCAAAAAAGAAGAACTTCAATGCTGCCTTTATTTTGGCCGATCGATTGAAAGGAGCCAATGATGTCGAGGCACAAAGGTTTGTTTTAGAAAGCTTTCGGAAAGAGCAAAGCTTGGACGCTGTCGAGTACTACCCGAACCTCGAGAGTGAACGTCTGATTGCCATCGTCGAAGATGCGACGGTTCCGATTATCCCGCCGCCCTCGGTGGATGTGCTTAAGCGCGTGATCACTGATGATCTTGAAAAGAGTTCCATTGAAACTTTAAACCAGGGTAATCTGGTGCGAGTGATGGTCCCTCTTGGCGATAAAATGGGGTTAGTCGCGGTTTCAACCTTTATCCCTGTCTCCGTTATTTCTAAAATGAACGATGTGTCTTTAGCTTACGAAGAGATGAAAGGGGTGAACCCCTTGGAGTATCCGCTGAAGTCCATCTACGTCATCGTTTTAATTTTAATGACCCTGATGATTTTGTTTTGCTCGGTTTGGTTTGGTGTTTATATTTCTAAACATCTATCTTTTTCGTTGGATACTTTGGGGAAGGCCACCCAGAAAATTGCTGAAGGAAACTATCAAAAAGTTAAGCTGGACTCCGGTGAAACCGAAGTCACCACACTGGCGAAGCATTTCAATGCCATGGTCGATGCACTCGAGAGGTACCGTAGCGAAACCAGCGAAGCCAATGAAAGCTTAAAAGCGACGTTGCAAGAACTTGATCAGCGTCGGCGCTATATGCACGTGGTGCTGTCTAACGTAAACACCGGTGTTATATCTTTGGATTCGAATGATCGCATCACCATGATCAACGAAAAGGCTTCCGATCTACTTCAAATCAACACCAAAGAGTACATAAATAAAAATGCGCAAGAGGTTTTGGACGAAAAATACTATCGACTGTATCGGCAAATGGTCAGCAAGATGAAAACTCACCGTCTTAACACTATCGAAAAAGAAATTATCATTGACCGCAAAAACACAAGCATCCCATCCATGCTAAAAATTTCCACTTTGTACAACGACCGTGGTGAAGACCTCGGTAAGGTGGTGGCCTTCGATGATTTAACCGATATCGTACAAGGGCAAAGAGCAGCGGCTTGGAAAGAAGTGGCCCGTCGAATTGCTCACGAAGTGAAGAATCCACTGACTCCAATAAAGTTATCAGCTCAGCGTTTGCAGAAAAAGTTTTCAAAAGACATTGATGACCCAGCCTTCACAACTTGCACCAATATGATTATTGAGCAGACCGACTCATTGAAATACTTGATCAACGAGTTCAGTCAATTTGCTCGGTTGCCAGAAACCCACGCTCGCCTTGGGGATCTCAATCAGATGATCGAAAAAGTTATCACTTTTTACGAGCAGGCCCATCGCAACATTCGATTTGTTGGAAGTTTAGATAACCATTTAAAGCCTTGCTATTTCGATCCCGAGCAGTTGAAGCGGGCGGTTTTCAACCTAGTAGAGAATGCCGTCAATGCGACCCATGAAACCGAAACTCCCGAAATTCGTATCGAAGTGGAGTCTGACGAGACCAACAATCTGGTCACTTTGAGCGTGATTGATAATGGCAAGCATGTCTCTGATGAAGAGATGCGTCGAATGTTCGAGCCTTATTACTCGAAGCGTCCAGGGGGCTCTGGGTTGGGGTTGACCATCGTCAAGAAAATCGTGGAAGACCACGGAGGCTACGTTAAATTGCGGCGCAATGATCCGGTCGGCCTTATCGCTCGTATCGAAATTCCCTACAGTCGCGGCTAACCAGTGGGGCATAAAGGACTTTGCAAGGCCGGGACCCTGGTGTAGAAAGAAAGCCAACCAGGAGTCCTTTTGGAATATAAAAAAGAAAAGATTTTGGTCATTGATGATGAAGCGCCAATCCGCGAGGTTCTCTGTGCCTCTTTGGCTGATGAAGGTTTTATTGTGGATTCGGCCGAGAATGCCGAGGTTGGTTTGCAAAAAATCGAGCGTTTTCAACCCGACATTCTTCTTTTGGATATTTGGATGCCTGGAGACCGCGACGGCATGGACCTGATGCGTGAAATTTCGCCTCACCCCAGTAGCCCCGATGTGATTATGATGTCAGGGCATGGAACTATCGAAACCGCCGTTGAAGCCACGAAACTGGGAGCTTGGGATTTCGTTGAGAAACCCATTTCTATGGATAAGATTTCAATCCTTCTTAAAAACCTCATTGATGTGCGCACCATCCGCACCGAGAAAAAGTCACTGCTTAATAAGCTCCGGCAAAATATGGCGATTATTGGTAACTCCAATGAAGCCAAGAAAATTAAAGAATTGATTTCTCGTATCGCTCCCACCAACTCGTGGGTTCTGGTCAAAGGTGAACAAGGCGTTGGTAAAGAGCTTGTCGCCATGAATATTCACTACCTCAGCCCACGTGCCGGGCAGTCGTTTGTTGATTTCAAATGTGCCCACAATACCGAAGATCTTATTGAAGGCGAGTTGTTCGGTTACGAACAAGGGGCCGTCATTGGCAATGGCGACGAGCGCAAAGGGGCTTTTGATCACGCCGACAAAGGCACTTTGTTTCTGGATGATGTTGAAAAACTACCGATGTCGGTGCAAGCCAAGTTAGTTAAATATTTAGAGGATCACAAAATTCAAAGGGTCGGTGGCAGTCGCCAATTAGAGCTCGACGTTCGAGTCATCGCTGCCACCACTTTTGATTTACAAGAGCTAGTCAGTAAAGGTCAGTTTCGTGAAGATCTTTATTATCGTCTGCACGTTGTGCCCTTTGATATTCCTCCCGTGCGCGACCGACGCGAAGACATCGAGCCACTGATTTATCATTTCTCAGAAAAATCTTGTCTCAGTGGTGGCTATCCTGAAAAGAAATTTTCAGCCAAAGCTATAAAAGAACTTGTGAAGCATGATTGGCCAGGGAATGTCCGAGAAATCAAAAACTTTGTAGAGCGTATTTATATTCTCACCGAAGAGGACGTGGTCGATGTTCATGACTTAACTTTTGCCGGACTCAATCAAAAGGATGCTGGTTCGGTTTACACGGATGCCGGAAGCTTTAGAGAAGCCCGCTCGATGTTTGAGAAAGAATACATCATCAAGAAAATCAACGAGAACAATGGCAATATCTCGAAAACCGCTGAAGCCATCGGCCTCGAGCGCTCTTACCTCCACCGAAAAATAAAGTCCTTCGGAATAGAGCTAGAATCCTAACCGCTACCAAGTCCCTTTTCCTAAGAACTAGGGGTTGGTACTCAATCGATATTAAGAATTTTGCAGGCGAACTCGAGACGCTCGGTGCTGGAACGCATTTCTAAAATGGTTTGAGAAATCTCGGCATCAAAATGAAGCATATTAAAAAGATGAAAGCTGTAATCCTGCATTGAAAGGTCCTGCCAGCTTTCGGCTTCGATCATTTCTTTGATTTTTTCGCTATCCTTTTGGTCGGCAAACTTCATTAAAAACCGGTCAATAGCTTCTCTTTTAACTTTAGCGGCAGTTTCGTCACCGCCTTGGTCTTGGTAGGCTCGACATCGGTAAAGTTGATAGGGGACTTCTTGAATCCGCTCTTGCAGCTCATAGCGGCCATCCATATAGACTTCAACCATGTAGCGCCCATCTTCAGTCGTTTCTTTCAGTTCACAAAACCCTGCTGAAAAAATCGCCTGTGGCTCGTAGGTATCTTGGTTGCTTTTAAGTTTGTCCTCAAGAGTGGTCTTTTTTTCCGCTTTGTGCAAAGTCTGGACAATGTGACAGACGCCAATCCTGCGGTTTTGCTCCATACAATCCTGAATCAGCTTGCGATAACGCGGCTCAAACACGTGCAGGGGAACGGTCGCTTTCGGAAAAGTCACCATATTGGGGATCGGGAACATTGCGATTTCGAAGTCTTCAGTATTGTTCATATGAATTTGAACCTACATATTTTCTAAAAAAATGGCAACCGCAGATCCTTTTAGGTCGTGTTCGGGTGCCTATTTTTTCAAAGTTAGTTTTGCGTCGACCTAGCTGTCTGCACAACCATGGTCATGCGGGTAGGGGATTGACGAAATCAGCTTTTGAATTCAATTAAAGTCAAAGCTCGACCCGTTGTTTCCCCGTAAATGTTTAAAACGCATCAGGTTTCCGGCTTTAGGAGGCTCCCAGTTTCCTTGGAAATTCGGTCGATATCCACAAGGGTGTGACGAAAGTTAATTCTAGAACCTTTGACCCCATGGCCAGGAGTCTCTATTCAACAGCCTAGTTACTTTAAATAACCAAAGGGGAGATAAGTATGAAAAAAATAATTATGATTGCTGCAATGGTGATGTGTTCAACTGCTTTTGCAAAAGAAAAAACAACAACTGTGGCGACCATTCGTGGTAACAGCATGGCTGAAGTTCAAATGAAAGTGGATCAGTTCTTACAAGACCTTAAAACTGACAAAAAACTTAAACAACTTCTTCCAAGAATTTGCAATCCAACTTCAAACCGCCGTGTGGTTCGAAAAGCGTATTCTATTAACTTTTCTAGTGGAGACGGCTCTTACGTTGTAACCGGATCAGGGGACTGGGTTAAAGCAGGAGCTTCTGCTCAAGTTAAGGTTTCTTGCACTTCTTACAAAAAAGACTAAAAAACGTTTGTTGGTCGGGCCGCGAGAGCGGTCCAACCATTTTTGATTTTTATATCCCTTTGGGGATTTCTAAACCCAGTCTTAATGAGACAAAAATATTTTGAAATTAACTGTGCTTCGAAACGATCGTCTGGTAGACCGAGTCTGGCAGATAGTCTTTCACCAAATCTTGCCAACCTTCCGGACCGATCATACTTTTTACCAGCGAGGAGCTCACCATCGCCAGGTGAGGGGGGGGCATTAAATAAATGCTTTCAATGGAGGGAGCTAGAGCTCGGTTGGCCTGGGCCATTGCGTATTCGTAGCTAAAGTCAGCTTCCGAACGAATCCCTCGGATTAAACAAGAGGCTTGCTTGGTGGCCGCAAACTTGGCAAGAAATTGGTTCTCAATGATCGCCACATCCACTTTACAATCGGTCCAGTTTTCTTGATCATCAATCAAAGACTGGATATGGGACTTTCTTTCTTCTGCTGTTAGAAAGTAATCTTTTGAAGGGTTGACTCCAATCGCAATAGTCAATTCATCAAACAGGTGCACAGCCCGCTGGATCACCCAGACATGGCCATTAGTCAATGGATCGAAACTTCCAGCATAAACGGCTTTACGTAACTTCATGACGCCAATTTATCTGAAATCGCTCAGGTCTCAAGAAGAATTCTTGCTGAGGGTGACAGATTTAGCCCCTATTGCAGATTTCATGCTCAGGTCAGATCAAAATGGTGCTCTCGTTCCGTTAAAAGTGTTTACCTCGTTGACGATTTTTGGAGATATTTCACGGCTCTTTGAAATTAATAACTAGTCCGTAAAAAGTTCGCTATAAGCCCCTTATAGAAATTTACGGAGGGATCGATGGGATCGAATGTGTTGAAAATCATGAGTGTTTTACTAGTAACAATTTTTACAAGTCTAATAGCGCAGGCTGAGGGACTTACTTTTGGAGAAGGCTCACCGGCCCAGTACTTCCAGCAAAACCCTGGAGAGGCCGTTCGTTTTATGGAGCAAGTAGAAGCCAATCCCGAGCTGACAGACGCACAAAAAAAATCCTACAAAGCTCTTTTGGGGTTGTCCAGCGAAATGGCTGGAGACGAAGTTTTAGAATCCCTTGATACCTCTGAATTGGCTTGGTTTTATGGTTGGGACCAGCAACAGTCGGTGGCCTCGAGCGACGCCACGGTTCACCAAGCGGCCAAAATCACCAGTGAGCCTGGAGACGCAGAATTCCAAGACTGTCTAAGCCGCGCCATGTGCGTGATGGTTTCAAAAGCCTCACAACGCATCTATGCTTTTATCGATGGTCAGCAGATCTATTTGAACGATGCCGGTCGAGACCAAGAAAACCCACAGCCTTGGGCTCGTGTCTCCACAGCTAGACCCGGCAAGTGGACTCCGAATGGTTTTTTCACAGTGCAAGAGTTGGCCCATGCCGGACGGGTTTCTAGCCTTTATTCCGGAGCCGCTCTTTATTATGCGATGCAAATCAACGGACATATTTTTATTCACGCCACCAGTCCAGGGAACTACAGCGATTTGGGTGGGCCTGCTTCGGCTGGTTGTATTCGAACCCGCTTTGGAGTTTCCGAACAGCTGAACCTCACCATGCGTGATATTGGTGGACGCACCTCAGGTGTATTGGCAGACCCCAGCTCGGTGCGAGTGATTGTAGGGGACTCAATTCCTGACAATTATTTACAAGCTTACTAATTTATTAATTCCAACGATTCTATTGAATGTTGTGTTTCATCAAGAGCTCACGAATCGACTTCAGTTCCTTCTTGAGCTTTTGATTTTCTGATTCCAAAGCCTCAATTCTTTGCTCTTTCCTGCCTGACATTTCTTTCAAGCTTGCAATGTCACGTTTGTTCTGTAGCGAAAGAGCGCTGATTTTTTGCAAATCTTCTTTGGTGGCTTCACATTTGTTGTTTAATTCTTTTACGCCTTCTATGATCCAGCCAATAAAACCGATATAATTGACAGCCTTGGAGCCCATCTCGTCATTTTTAGTGTGCACCAGTTCGGGTAGCACTTCTTCCACTTGCTGTGCAATAACCCCGTATTCCACCTGCTCGTCGGGGTCGTCTTTCATAATAAAAGACACACCCTCAATTTCGGTAATCGTATCCAAGGGGTTTTCTAGGGATGCAACATCACGTTTCAGGCGACGATCCGAAGCATCGATCAAAGAGCCCGTATATTGAATGTTACCGACCACATCCAGTGCATGGGCTGGGGATGTGCTTCCTATACCAACATTTCCAGAAGCGTCGATGACCATACGTTCTATCGCATTGGTGGAAAATCCAAGTTCATCTGTGCCAGAGCGAAACATTCCGGTGTCGTTATCTCCAGAAAAAGAAAAACAAGGTTCGGTAACACTGCAATTGGAGGTTCGAATTTTCCTGTAGAGTTCCCATGAAGAATTTGTCATGGCGCCGTGATTGACTCCGTTCACGGTAATTCCGATACTATTGCCGCCGGAAAGATAAAAACCAGAGTTAGTATCATTGGCAAAAGTTATTGAAGGGGCCGCAGCGCTACCATCAGCAGCCTCAAAAGCCCCCGTCATAGGAACCGTACCATCCGCCATGAAGTCACCACTGCCACCCACTCCGGCTGAAAGATCCAAACAGTTGGCGTTGTTTTCATCACAAATACTAGCGGCGTTGATAGTTCCAGTGTTGACGTCCAGTTCTACGGCTGGTGCTGTCGTTCCGATTCCAACATGCCCGCTTTCTAGAACGGTTAACAGGTCTCCGTCGTTATTATCATCGGAACTAACCAAAAAGATGGAGCCCCCTGATGTCCCATTTGCTGATATTTCAAAATGCGCATCCGGAGAGGCATCTCCCACTCCAGTAAACCCTGTCGGTTCAGAAATAAAAAACAGTCTGTTATTACTGTTGTCAACTACATCAAACCAGTCGGAACCACCGGGATCTGTGTCTAACTTAATTCGTACATTGTCGTTTTCAATTACGTTTGTCCAAGCGGGCGCGGTGCTACCCGTGCTATAAATGCTAGGATTTCCACCATTGTTGCCAAAGTATACCCCTCTTTGGGGATAGCCCGAGGCGTTCATGCGAATATTTCCATTTATTTGCAGAATCTCAGTCGGAGTAGTTGTTCCAATTCCAACATTCCCTGAGGTATCAATGGTGACCCGGGTGGTGCCGTTGGTTTCAAACCTAAGTTCTTGGGTGTCATTGGTTCCAATGATCATGGGGGCGGCGAAGCTGTTGCCGTTGTTGACGATGGCGCCTCCCACTGAGCTTGTTAGAAGGCTTAACCAATTAGCGCCGTCGCAATAATCCAGAGTGTCGGCCCCATCGGCGTCAAAACGGATGGCGCCTTCGATGGCAGGAGCACAGACAGTTGTTGAGTCTCCAACACGAACCGCACCGCCAGCCGAAAAGTTGGTTTCAACTTGACCGAAAACTGAAAAGGGTAAAAACAGAATGAAGAATAAAAATGAAAAGAGGACGCGAGTCTGATTTTTTTTACAAAATCCAGGCAAATCTAGAGTTCTAAAGCTTACTTTTTCGACCCACGTGACCACGTTTATCTATCGGTTTTGATTGAAGAAATCTTTAAAAAATGCCCCTTTTGAAACACAAAAATAAAGTCGAATCGTCTTTTTTCTTAAGAGGCCATTCTTTGATTGAGACTCTCTTGTGAAATTGATAACTTAGCGGTTAAAAATATCGTCGAGGAATATCAAAATGAGATGGTCACAAATCACCCTAAAAACCCTGCGCGAAAATCCGGCCGATGCCGAAATGGAAAGTCACCGCCTTTTTGTTCGTGGCGGTATGATCAAAAAAATTGCGCCTGGGATTTTTTCCTATGGGTTTTTATTTTTAAGGTCGATCCGCAAGTTCGAGCAAATCCTTCGAGAGGAATTGGCCGCCGAAGGTTGCCACGAAATCTTAATGCCCATGGTGCAGCCGGCAGCCTTATGGAAAGAGTCGGGGCGTTGGCCGAAAATGGGCGAGCTTCTTAAGTTTAAGAATAAAAACGATCACGATTTTTGCTTGGGAGCCACCCATGAAGAGGTGGTTGTGGACTTTATGCGCAACGATCTTAAAAGCTACCGTGATTTACCCACCAATGCCTATCAAATTCAAACCAAGTACCGGGATGAAATTCGACCGCGTTTTGGTTTGATGCGTGGGCGCGAGTTCATTATGAAAGACGCGTACTCATTTGATTTAGACCGCGACAGCGCTTTGCAGTCCTACGAAGCAATGAAGCGCGCCTACCATGCTATTTTTAAACGTTTAGGTGTGGATTACACTGTTGTGAAAGCCGACTCTGGCGCCATCGGTGGTAACCTTTCTAACGAATTTCAAGTAGTGGCTGAACATGGGATGGATCACGTTTTGATCTGCGAGTCTTGTGGTTACTCAGCCAACTCCGAAGTTGCACCCTTGGTTTTACCCGAGACCACTTCGGTTTGGGCTGACGAGGCCATGCAAGAGTTTGCCACCCCCGGTCTTAGCACCATTGAGGACCTTGAAAAATCTCTAAAAATTCCTGCCGCCGAGTTGGTCAAAACCTTTTTTGTGAAGTACCAAGATAAAAAAGGCAAATGGAAAGAGGCCACTCTTCTCCTCCCTGGTAACCGCGAAGTGAATTTGATCAAAGCTAAAACTCTTTTGGAGGCCACGTCCGACGTGGAACCCTTGAGTGACGACGAAGTTCGCAAGCTCACTGGCGCTAGCCCCGGTAGCTGCGGCCCTGTCGGTATCGAAACCATAATCATTAAAGACCCAGCTCTAAATCAGTTGAATTCTTTTATCGTCGGTGCCAACAAAAATGATTTCCATTTGAAAAATGTGGTGCCAGAACGTGATTTCAAAGTCACTATGGACGGCGATCTTTCGCAAGTCGAAAGTGGCGACCCTTGCCCGGAATGCGGAAAAGCTTTGGCAGCCAAGCGCGGGATCGAAGTCGGCCATATTTTTTATTTAGGGACTAAATACTCAGACCCTATGGGGCTCAAGTATTTAGACGAAGACGGAAAGTCCCAAGCCGTTGAGATGGGTTGTTATGGGATTGGTGTTACTCGCAGTTTGCAAGCCATTATCGAACAAAGCCACGATGCTGATGGTATGTCCTGGCCCAAAAGTGTGGCGCCTTTTCATGTTCATGTTTGTTTGTTAGACCCCGAAGATGAAGCGGTTGTGGCTTGGCTGAACGTCTTCCAGTCCTCTCTTGAAAAAATGGGCTTCGAAGTTTTTGTTGACGATCGCAAAGAGCGCCCCGGCATCAAATTTAAAGATGCCGACCTGTTGGGGTTTCCGATTCGGGTCGTGGCCGGCAAACGGGGTTTTGATAACAACGAAATCGAACTTTTCGTGCGTAAAAGCAAAGACAAATACAAAGTCTCCGTTGAAGAAGCCTTAAGTAAATCCAAAGAACTTTTAGAGAGTGCGTTTTGAGCCGCGGGTCCGCCGAATCCAGAACAGTCGTCGGTCTGCACTCTTGTGAGGAAGCCATCAAAGTCCACCCCAGCTGGGTCTCTGAAGTGATTTTTATGGAAGGCAAAGACCGAGACTTAGAACCTTTGGCTCAGCTCTGCGCCCAAAAAAAGATTAAGCCGAAAACCAAAGGAAAAAAATTTTTCAATGTTTTAGCCGAAGGTCACCAAGGCGTGGCGGTGCAAATGAAAGACCGTCCTCGCTGGGATGATAAGAAGGCTGAAAAAGAAGAGAGCCTGGTGGTTTTCTTGGACGGCATCACCGATCCTCACAATATGGGAGCCATTCTGCGCACCAGTTGGCTCCTCAATATCGACGGGGTTTTTATCCCCAAAAATCGACGGGTGGATTTGACACCCGTGGTTTGCAAGGTCGCCTCGGGTGGGGTTGAGCACGTTCCGGTGGAATCCTGCCATTTTGGCTCGCAGCTGCAGTGGTTCAAGGACTACGGTTATTGGGTTCATGGTTTGCGCGAAAACGGTGATATTCTGCTGCCCCAGCAAAAACCAGGCGGGAAAACCGTTTTGGTCGTAGGCGGCGAAGGCAAAGGCATTCGGTCCTCCACCGAAAGCTTTTGTGATCAATTCGTAAGCATTCCCCAGGTCGACACCGGTTCAAGCTACAACGCTTCGGTGGCCTTTGCTCTTTGCGCCTACGAGTACACCCGACACCGTTATATTTAGGCGCTAAAGACCTTTTAATATTGACTTAAAGGGGCGATTTTTTTAAACCCCTCATTCTGATTGAAATAGTCTGGCTGAATTAGCTCAATTGGTAGAGCAACTGATTTGTAATCAGTAGGTTGGGGGTTCAAGTCCCTCATTCAGCACCATTTTTGACAATGAGTTCCATAACTTGAGTCGAAATATAAGCTAGATCGATCAAACAATTTGCCTTGAAGCTCTAAGTAATAGAGTCTTATTGGTTCGAGGAGGAGTACTCAAGCGGTCAACGAGGGCAGACTGTAAATCTGCTGGCTTAGCCTTCAGAGGTTCGAATCCTCTCTCCTCCACCATTTTTATGGGTGGATTGTTACGAGCGGGAGTAACTCAATTGGTAGAGTGTCAGCCTTCCAAGCTGAATGTTGCGGGTTCGAGACCCGTCTCCCGCTCCAAATTTTTTAAAAATCTCTTTGGAGAGAATTCTGCTGATGTGGCTCAGTGGTAGAGCACACCCTTGGTAAGGGTGAGGTCGAGAGTTCGATTCTCTCCATCAGCACCATTTTATGGGCTAGCCAATAGATTTTTTTATTGATTACAAAGATAAAGGCGTTTAATTAAACATGAATTACAAATTAAATAATTTTCAGGAGGCTTTGAATGGCTAAAGAGAAATTTGAGCGGGGAAAACCCCATGTGAATATTGGAACAGTTGGCCACGTTGACCATGGTAAAACGACATTGACGGCTGCGATTACAAAGACCCTTGCGGCGGTCGGTGGAGCTACGGCCATGGATTACGACATGATCGACAAAGCCCCTGAAGAAAGAGAGCGTGGAATTACGATCTCTACAGCTCACGTTGAGTACGAAACGGCCAATCGCCACTACGCTCACGTGGATTGTCCTGGACACGCGGATTATGTGAAAAACATGATCACCGGTGCGGCCCAAATGGACGGAGGAATCCTTGTGGTTTCTGCGGCTGATGGACCTATGCCTCAAACTCGCGAGCACATCCTTTTGGCTCGTCAGGTTGGAGTTCCAGCACTTGTTGTTTTCATGAACAAATGTGACCAAGTTGACGACGAAGAGCTTCTTGAGCTTGTTGAGTTGGAAATCCGTGAACTTCTAAGCAAATACGAATTCCCTGGCGATGATATCCCAATTATCCGCGGTTCTGCTTTGAAAGCCCTTGAAGGCGACGAAGGCGAAATGGGCACTCAAGCCATCATGAAATTGATGGACGCTGTGGATGCCACAGTTCCTGAGCCTGAGCGTGATGTTGATAAAGCTTTCTTGATGCCAATCGAGGACGTTTTCTCTATCTCAGGTCGTGGTACTGTTGTTACTGGCCGTATCGAGCGCGGAATCGTTAAAGTGGGTGAAGAAGTTGAAATCGTCGGAATCAGACCAACAACTAAAACAACCGTAACCGGAATCGAAATGTTCCGTAAGCTTCTTGATGAAGGTATGGCTGGAGACAACGCTGGTTGTCTACTTCGTGGTACTAAGAAAGAAGACGTTGAGCGTGGTCAAGTTCTTGCCAAGCCAGGAACCATCACTCCTCACGCCAAATTCAAATGTGAATCTTATATCCTGACTAAAGAAGAAGGTGGACGTCACACTCCATTTTTTACAAACTACCGTCCTCAGTTTTACTTCCGTACAACTGATGTGACCGGTGTTTGCTCTTTGAAAGAGGGAACCGAGATGGTAATGCCTGGTGACCAAATTGAAATGAACGTTGAGCTCATCTGCCCAATCGCCATGGAAAAAGGTCTGAAATTCGCGATTCGCGAAGGTGGCCGTACTGTTGGCGCCGGTGTTGTCACTGAGATTGTTGAGTAATTGATAGAAATTACTACAATTTTGCAAAAAGGCCTCTAGTCATGGGGGCCTTTTTTTGTTAGTAAAGAATGCTAGCCATTTTGGTGAATTTTGATGAGAATGGCTTTTTTCGAGGCGCAAGAGCGAAGCCTATGGCCCAGTTCTTGGTGACCCAGCGATCCCGAAAAAAGCCCTTGTCATAAAAGTTTGGCAATAGGGTAGTGGCTCAATTGGTAGAGTAACGGACTCCAAATCCGTTGGTTGGGGGTTCGAGTCCCTCCTGCCCTGCCATTTAAAAGAAAAGATCGGTGATCTTTTAAAGGATAAGAGTGTATGGAAAAACTCATTGGTAAAATCATGTTTGTCAGTTTTGTCTGTGGTGCCTTTTTGGTGGGTTACACTGTTCAAGTACTGAACACTCTTCTTTCCAGTTCGTTTGGAGCCTACGCTCGAGTAATGGACACCGACTTGATCACCAACTTACTTCCAGTGGGTTGCGGTGTGGCCTTTCTGATTTACATGTATTCTTCGAAAAAAGTAAAAACTTGGGCACAAGAAGTGATTGTCGAAGTCAGCAAAGTGGTTTGGCCTTCTAAAAAAGACACCACTGCCATGACCATTTTTGTTTGCATTTTTATGCTCTTGTCTGGGGTTCTCCTTGGACTTTTCGATTTTTTCTCAAGTCAGGTGATTCAATTCATCATAGAGTTGAGCTAAGGAGGCCAAGATGGAACTAGAAAAAAAATGGTACATCGTCAATACTCAAACCAGCTGCGAAAACGTTGCTAAAACGGCGATCGAAGAGCGAATCTCCACAAAAAATATGCAAGAGTACTTTGGCGACATCCTGGTTCCTTCGGAAAACGTTGTGCAACTGATCAAAGGAAAAAAGCAAACCCGTGCCCGTAAGTTCTTTCCTGGATACATTTTTGTAAACATGGTCATGACCGACACCACTTGGCATTTGGTTAAAAGTGCTTCTAAAGTGACAGGCTTTATAGGTGGTCAATCTCCCCAGCCTGTTCCAGAGCACGAAGTGGAGAAAGTCACTAAGCAGATGGTCGAAGGCACCGAGAAGCCGCGTCCTCATGTAACCTTTGAAGTCGGAGAATCAGTCACCGTGATCGATGGACCTTTCGCCAACTTCAACGGCACGGTCGAGGAAATCAACGACGAGAAAGCCAAGGTTAAGGTCTCGGTCTCTATTTTTGGCCGCCCAACACCAGTCGAACTCGATTTCATTCAAGTCGAAAAAAATTAAGGCAATTTTACCAAAAATTCCTCCAAAAATAGCAACCAGCTTGCTCTTCTTAGTTAAGAGGGATGGTCGTTTCTGCAATTGTTATTTTGCCTTGAAACTATATCTGAAGTAGCATTTTCAATCTGCAGGGGAGTCTATGTTTTTCCGAAAAAAAATCAATGATGTTCAAATAAAAGAGGCAAAGTTTACCGAAGACTGGTTTTCAGGAAAGGAAGGCAACTGGCTTGAGGTTCTTCAGCCCTTTGCCGATAAACCGAATATTCACTATCTGGAAATTGGAGTGTTTGAGGGACGGTCTTTGATATGGATGTTTCAGAATGTTTTAACTGGCAATAAAGCAAAAGCCACCGGTGTAGACTATTTTCACTTCGCTCCTAAAGAGCAGGTTGAAGCCAACATCAGCCTTTCTGGATTTGAGGGGCGAGCCAAACTACTAAAAGGGCCGTCGCAATTGCTTTTGCGAGATTTACCAATCAACAGTTTCGACATCATTTATTTGGATGGCGATCACCGAGGACGAGGGGCCATGATGGACCTCACTTTAAGTTGGGAGCTATTGAAAGAGGGGGGGGTTCTCATTTTCGATGACTACACATTGCACAGCGATGTCAACCCACCTGAAGCGTCAGTAAAATTCGCAGCCGATGCATTTGTCACGCTTTTTCAAAGCGAGATGGAAGTAGTTAAAAAAAACGACTGGCAGATTTTCATGAAAAAAGTGCCGATATACACCTACAACTACATCACGCAAGCGGGCCCCTATTTTTTTGATTGGGGGACTAGTCCCAGCGAGAGGCATCTGATGAACGGGCAGACCCACCAGAAAGTTCCTTTATCCGAAGCCGAGTTGCAGATTCTTGCTGAAGGCTTATTGGCTAGGCCGATGGGAGCCACCAAAGTCAGTTTGAATGGTGTAGAACCAGAGGTTGCAGAAAGCTTAAAAACAAAAGCCCCTGATTTCTTCGTTTAGATTTTTGTCATACAAGTGAGATGCGGAAAATTAGAAAGCGTCAGTTTTTGTGAAAAAGAAGGCGGTTCCATTGATTTTTTTGTCCGGAAACTCTTGATACGCCGAGGAGTCGGAGTCCTAAAAACTTAGCTTTTTTTTATCGACCACTGAATGGCGCTCTCGATTAATGTTTCAAGATCCGACTGTTGAGGAGCCCATTGAAATTCAGTTTGAAAAGTCTGGGCATCAGCGACCAGCCTGGCGGGGTCACCGGGGCGGCGTGGTTTAATCTGAAAATTTTCGGATTTTCCCAGAGCTTGGGCAATCGCTCGGCCAATTTCTTTCAGTGAGTGTCCCTGGCTTGTTCCTAGATTGTAAAAATGGTGTTTATTTTCCGCAGCCAAAAGATTTCTCAGGGCTAAAACGTGGGCGTCGGCCAGATCGGAGACGTGGGTAAAATCGCGAACGCATGTCCCGTCAGGGGTCGGGTAGTCATCGCCATTGATAGTCATGGGATGATCGTTAACAGCCTTTTCAATTAGGCAAGGGATCAGGTGGGGTTCGGGGTCATGGGACTCGCCAATTTCAAGGTCAGAGTCAGCCCCAGCCACGTTGAAATAGCGGAGTCCACAAATACGGATATGACTGTGAGCTTGGTATTTCTCCAAAATGCGTTCAACCATCCACTTGGAAAGTCCATAGGGGTTGATCGGTCGCTGGGGGTGGTTCTCATTAATCTTACTGGCTTCAGACTCTCCGTAAGTGGCACAAGTGCTTGAAAAGACGATATTTTTAACGCCGGCTGCAATCATGGCTTCAATTAACAGGATGCTGCCCTCAACGTTGTTGTGAAAATACATCTGTGGTTTTTCAATGGATTCTTTTACATAGGCGTAGGCAGCAAAGTGGACCACAGCCGAAATACTTTCGTCTTGAAGGACTCGCTTCAGTTTTTCAAAGTCATGTAGGTCTCCCTCGATCAAGGGGCCCCATTTCACAGATTTCCGAAACCCCCGGCACAGATTGTCGTAGGTGATCGGCTGGTAGCCGGCCCGATAAAGAGCCTTGCAGGTATGACTGCCGATATACCCAGCGCCACCAGTCACCAGTATGTTTTGCATCAAAGTCTCCCTCAGCTCAAAATTATCACACTCTAAGTTCGAGCAAATCTTACCGAGCCCCTCTAAGTATTAAAATCCCTTATTAGAAATGACGCATTGAACGAAACCCCCTATGGAAGGGGGAAAGAGCAGTCCGCCGAATCCCACAAGTTTCTGTAAAATATAAGATTTTCCCTAAATGGCCCTTGATCCACTGGCCTTTATCGACTATATCGGTCATTTCATTGTCGAAAAAAATTGGAGTTCTAAAATGGCTAAAAAAGTCACCGGAATGATTAAGCTGCAAATTCCTGCTGGTAAAGCGAACCCAGCCCCTCCCGTTGGACCGGCTCTTGGTCAACATGGTGTTAATATCATGGATTTTTGCAAACAGTTCAATGCAAAAACGCAACAAGCTGGTAACACGATCATTCCTGTTGTCATCACTGTTTATCAAGATCGTTCGTTCACGTTCATAACAAAAACGCCTCCGACTTCTGTTTTGATTAAAGAATCCTGCAAATTGAAAAGCGGTTCTAAGATGCCTCAAAAAGACAAAGTGGCAAAAATTAAAATGGATGAAGTTAGAAAAATTGCGGAAACCAAATTGCCAGACTTGAATTGTGTCACGGTTGAAAGTGCAATGAACCAAGTTATCGGAACATGCAAAAGCATGGGCATCGAAGTCGGGTAAAGGATAAAATCATGGCTAAGCTATCAAAAAGAACTAAAGCAAATAAAGAAAAAGTAGACCGGACATCAAAGCATAGCATCTCAGATGCCTTCAAGCTTGTGACTGAAACTTCAACCGCAAAATTTGACGAAAACGTTGATGTGGCAGTTCGTCTTGGTGTTGACCCGAAACAAAGTGATCAGCAGGTTCGTGGTTCTGTGTCTTTACCTCATGGTGTAGGCAAAAACGTTCGCGTGTTGGTTTTCGCTCGTGGACCAAAAGAAAAAGAAGCTCAAGATGCAGGAGCTGACTTTGTTGGAGCCGATGATCTCGTCGAGAAAATTCAAGGCGGATGGTTAGATTTTGATAAAGCCATTGCCACTCCTGATATGATGGCGACGGTTTCTAAAGTGGCTAAGGTTTTAGGTCCAAGAGGCTTAATGCCAAACCCTAAGGTTGGAACTGTCACTATGAACGTTGGTGACGCTGTGACGGCCGAGAAAAAAGGAAAGTGCTCTTTCCGCGTTGAAAAAGCCGGAATTGTGCATGCTGGAATTGGCAAAAAGTCTATGGGAGCCGAAAAGCTTCAAGACAACTTCATGAGTTTGATACACGCTCTTTCCAAAGCCAAGCCCTCATCATCAAAGGGTGTTTACTTTAGAAAGGTTGACGTTTCATCCACTATGGGACCTGGTGTTTCTGTGGATACAAGCAGCTTCAAAATAAATTAATCTTTGGTAGCTCACCCAAAAACTGGTGGGCCTCCATGGATTAATCGCGATCGAAGACTATCGGTGCTCCGTGTGGGGGCTTAAACAAGAGCCGATTGAGATTGTTGGAAAAGCCCTAAGGCTCTGCGAGCTGGACAGGCCTCCGCAAAATTTCTGATTCGCCAAAACGGGACTGAAAGGAGGATTGCCAATGCTAACACGCGCGCAAAAAGCCGAGCGAATAAGCCAGCTATCTGACAACCTTTCTCGTGCTAAAGCCACTTTTCTTGTTGATTTCAACGGGATGGACGTTGAGCAAGTGACAGACTTGCGCAAAGGCCTTCGTAATGTTGATGCTGAAATGAAAGTGGTTCGAAACACCTTAGCCAAGCTAGCCTTAAAAAACCATCCGGAAACGGATCAGGCCTTGGAAGGGGAGTTCGTTGGTACGAATGCCTTTGTTTTTGCATACGAAGATGCCTCGGCCTCTGCTAAAGCTCTCACTGAGTTCAGTAAAGTCGTTGAAGCTCTCAAAGTAAAAACTGGGGTGATGGAAGGCCAAAAGTTGGATGCCGGCAGGATCACGTATCTTGCCACACTGCCTGGTAAAGATGAGCTTAGAGCTAAGTTGCTTAGCGTATTTATGGCACCAGCGACCAACGCGGTTCGCGTCATGAATGCCGTACCAAGTGGCTTCTTGAATGTGATGAACGCCTATAAAGACACAAAAGGCGAATAAATAAACTTAAACTTAATTTTCTAAAAATATATGGAGTAAAAAATGGCATTAAATAAAGACGAAGTAATAGATTTTCTATCAAATATGTCAGTAATGGAAATTGCTGATCTTGTGAAAGAACTTGAAGACAAGTGGGGCGTTTCTGCCGCTGCTCCTGTAGCTGTCGCTGCTGGTGGTGGTGGTGCTGTGGCCGCTGCTGAAGAGAAAACTGAATTTGACGTGATCCTTGCCTCTGCTGGAGACAAAAAGATCAACGTTATTAAAGAAGTGCGTGGAATCACTGGTCTTGGCTTGAAAGAAGCAAAAGATCTAGTTGAAGGTGCACCAAAGCCAGTTAAAGAAGGAGTTCCTAAAGAAGAAGCCGATAAAATTAAGGAAGCTCTAGAAAAAGCTGGTGCTAAAGTTGAAGTTAAGTAACAATCTGAGTTTCGACTCAAGAAGTTAAAAGATTAAGGGAAGGTCTCGTTAGAGCCTTCCCTTTATGTGCTTGTGGATTAATTGTGGATTTAAGTGCGGGTACTCATGCGCAAAGGACCCTAGCTTAAAAATTGAGGATCGACCCCAATAGGGCGAAGATCAAATGAAAGAGGGAGAGCGAATGGCAACCAGTCCGGTGACCGCTTCGAATATCCGTTTACGGAAATCATTTTCTCAGAATAATGTCGCTATCGATATTCCAAATCTGATTGAAATGCAAAAAAGCTCTTACGAGGCTTTTTTACAGAAAAATGTAGATTCAGACCGTCGTGGTGAAGATGGACTCAATGGAGTCTTTAAATCAGTCTTCCCCATCAGCGATTTTAACAACACATCCAGTTTGGAGTTTGTGAGCTATGTTCTCGAGCCGCCCAAGTACGATGTGGAAGAGTGCCGTCAGCGAGGAATGACCTATGCTTCACCTGTTAAGGTGACCCTTCGTCTGATCGTTTTTGATGTGGATGAAGAAACCGAAGCTCGCAGTATCCGAGATGTAAAAGAACAAGAGGTCTATCTTGGGGAAATCCCGTTGATGACTAAAAATGGTTCTTTCATTGTTAACGGAACCGAGCGAGTTGTTGTTTCTCAGCTTCACCGTTCTCCAGGGGTTTTCTTTGATCACGACTCTGGAAAAGGCTCCACAAGTGGTAAGTACATCTACTCGGCTCGAGTGATTCCTTACCGTGGATCATGGTTGGATTTCGAATTTGACCAAAAAGATCTGCTGCATGTCCGAATTGACCGTCGTCGTAAATTACCAGCCACCATTGTATTGAAAGCCCTTGGTTACGACACCCAGCAAATTCTTGAATATTATCATGACATCGATGACGTCAAAGTCGGCAAAAATGGTGAATACCTTCGCCCCTTCGACGTAGAAAAAGTGACAGGGCAAAGAGCCATTGTCGACATCGTTGACCCCAAAACCGGTGAGGCCATTGTTAAGGCTGGTCGTCGGATCACCCGTGCCGCTGTTCGCAAGGTGAAAGAGTTGGGAATTGACCAGCTTAAGCTAACGGCTGACGACCTAATGGGTAAAGTTGTGGCGTCTCCTATCGTCAACGAATCCACGGGTGAGATCATTGCCGACACCAACACCGAGGTCACGCCTGAGGTTCTTGAGTCTGTTCACGCCATGAAGCTTAAATCGATCAGTCTTATATTCTTTGACGGATACGCTGTCGGACCTTATTTGCGTAACACTCTATTGGTCGACAAAGTGGAGACCAAAGAAGAAGCCATCATCGAAATATACAAAAGACAAAGACCCGGCGAGCCCCCAACCATTGAGGCTGCTACGAATTTCTTTAACCGTTTGTTCTTCGATGCCGAGACTTATGACCTCTCTGAAGTGGGTCGATTGAAAATCAATCACCGCTTTAACATTCCTTTTGAAGAGTGTCCGGTTGAACATCGAACTTTAACAGAAAAAGACATCATGGAAGTGGTTCGCACTCTTGTGAACTTGCGTAACGGCAAAGGCAATGTCGACGATATCGATCATTTGGGTAACCGTCGAGTGCGTTCAGTCGGTGAGTTGCTAGAAAACCAATACCGCATCGGATTGGTTCGCATGGAAAGAGCCATTCGCGAAAGAATGAGCTTGCAAGATGTCGAGACCATGATGCCTCACGATCTTGTCAATGCGAAGCCAGTAAACGCTGTGGTTAAAGAATTCTTTGGTTCTTCTCAATTGTCACAATTTATGGATCAAACCAATCCGCTTTCTGAAATTACTCATAAACGTCGTCTTTCTGCGTTGGGCCCAGGTGGTCTTGAACGCTCTCGAGCCGGTTTCGAAGTTCGTGACGTCCATCCTACGCATTATGGTCGTATTTGTCCTATTGAAACTCCAGAGGGACCGAACATTGGTTTGATTGCTTCATTAGCTACCTACGCTCGGATCAACAACCATGGATTTATCGAAACGCCTTACGTAAAAGTGGAAGAAAAAGAAACTGATGGTGATGTAATCTACCTTTCGGCTCTTCAAGAAACTGACCATTATATCGCTCCGGCGACTCGAGAGGGTGCTGAGTCTTTAAAAGTGGACCAGTTAACCACTCGTCGTAATGGTGAATACCAAATGACTCCCACCGAGAAGGTGTCCTATATGGATGTTTCTCCTTCGCAGTTGGTTTCTATTGCAGCGTCCTTGATTCCATTTTTGGAGCACGATGATGCGAACAGAGCCTTGATGGGATCGAACATGCAACGTCAGGCGGTTCCTTGCTTGCGTTCACACTCTCCTCTTGTTGGAACGGGCGTTGAAAAGCTAGTCGCCCGTGACTCAGGAACCTCTGTGGTGGCGATGAACGACGGGATTGTCGAAGAGGTTGATGCCTCTCGAATCGTTGTTCGACGCCTGGCTAAAGGCGGAGGTCTTGGCGCCAACGTTGATATTTACAACTTAACAAAATACCAAAGAACCAACCAAAACACATGTTTCAACCAAAAACCTATTGTTGAAAAAGGCGATCGCGTAAAGAAAAACGATATTATTGGTGATGGTCCTTCCACAGAGTTTGGTGAACTGGCTATTGGTCAGAACATCCTGGTCGCGTTTACACCTTGGATGGGTTACAACTTTGAGGACTCCATCCTTATTTCAGAACGCTTGATTCGTGATGATGTATACACGTCTATTCACGTTGAAGAGTTCGAGTGTGTGGCCCGCGATACTAAACTGGGTAAAGAAGAAATCACGCGCGACATTGCCAACGTTGGTGAAGAAGCTCTGAAAGATCTGGACGAGTCGGGTGTTATCCGAATCGGGGCTGAAGTGCGCCCCGGAAATATTCTGGTCGGTAAGGTGACTCCTAAAGGGGAAACCCAGCTGTCTCCTGAAGAGAAACTCTTGAGAGCGATCTTTGGTGAAAAAGCGGGTGATGTAAAAGACACCTCGTTGCGTGTGCCGTCGGGTGTTTCTGGAACAGTGATTGACGCTCAGGTTTATAGCCGCGAGGGTGTGGATCGTGACGTTCGTTTACAGACTATTATCGAGCAAAAGAAAAAGAAAATCGAGAAAGACTTTGATGTCGAGAAAAACGTTATTCGTAACAATGCCATCGAGGACTTAAAGAAGATTCTTGTTGGCAAAAAGACGACGGGCGCTCTTCTGAACGAAGATGGTTCGGAAAAACTTTTAGAAAAAGGTCAGTCCATTGCAGCTGACGATCTCGAGTCGATTGCTTTCGAACTTCTTTCTTATATTCCGCTTGAGTCGGAAGTTGAGTACCAAGTTTCACGAGTTGTGGATAAAGCCCGCAACCAGATGGATGCCATTAAAATGGTTTTCGATGAAAAAGTGGATCGTTTGACTAAAGGTGATGAGTTGCCTCCTGGTGTGATCAAAATGGTCAAGGTTTACGTCGCTATTAAACGTAAGCTTCAGGTTGGAGATAAATTTGCCGGACGCCACGGAAACAAAGGGGTTGTCTCAAAAATTCTTCCAGCTGAAAGTATGCCGTATTTGGCGGACGGAACGCCCGTCGATATGGTTTTGAACCCTCTTGGGGTACCCTCGCGGATGAATATCGGACAGGTTCTGGAAATCCACTTGGGTCTAGCGGCCCGATACTTGGGTGTGCAACTTCAAGAGCAGCTGGACAACTGGAACGAAGCCAATGCTCGTCAAGCTATGAAGGATACTTTTGATGATCCTGAACTGTCTCGTCAAATTGATTCCGCCGATGAAGCATCTTTGAAGAAGATGATTAAAGCGGTCGACAAAGGAGTTCATTTGGCTTCACCCGTATTTGACGGAGCCAAAGAATCTCAAGTTAAAGATCTGTTGAAGAAAGCTCACATGCCAACGTCTGGGCAGATGGTTCTTTTTGATGGTCGCACCGGGGAAGCTTTTGAAAACCCTGTGACGGTCGGAATCATGTACATGTTGAAACTTCACCATTTGGTTGAAGAGAAAATTCATGCCCGTTCGATTGGTCCATACTCACTTGTTTCGCAGCAGCCTTTGGGTGGTAAAGCTCAATTTGGTGGTCAGCGTCTCGGAGAGATGGAGGTCTGGGCGATTGAAGCTTATGGTGCCGCTTACTCTCTGCAAGAGTTCTTGACCGTGAAGTCGGACGACGTCGCTGGTCGAACTCGCATGTATGAAAGCATTGTGAAAGGTGAAAACATTCTTGAGCCTGGACTGCCTGAATCCTTTAACGTTCTAGTTAAAGAATTGCAGAGCTTGGGTCTGAATGTAGAGCTTGTCGAGTCAGGAATTTTGTCTGACGGAGACGACGACGCCATTGGTATTGAGGAAGATTTTATTGAGCAATAATTTTTTGCTCATTGGAAGATTTGAATTTTAAAAAAAGGAATGAGGCTCAATTTAAAATATCCTTTTAGACTGAGCTGAAGAGGAGATTACCTTGAAAGATTTGCTGAACTTTTTTGACAAACCAAAAGATCCATTAAGTTTCGATGCTGTTCGAATTTCGATCGCTTCGCCTGAAATGATTCGATCTTGGTCTCATGGGGAAGTAAAAAAGCCTGAGACCATTAACTATCGGACTTTTAAGCCCGAAAGAGACGGTCTTTTTTGTGCTAAAATTTTTGGACCAGTTAAGGACTACGAATGTCTCTGCGGTAAGTACAAACGTATGAAGTACCGTGGGGTTGTCTGCGAAAAGTGTGGTGTTGAAGTCACTCAGTCAAAAGTGCGACGTGAGCGCATGGGGCATATTGAATTGGCGACTCCTGTGGCGCACATTTGGTTCCTCCGCTCCTTGCCTTCTCGTATTGGTAACTTAATCGATTTGACTTTAAAAGAAGTTGAAAAAGTTCTTTACTGTGAAGCCTACATTGTGACCGATCCGATGGAAACCGACCTCACTGAAGGAGCGGTTCTGACCGAAGAAGCTTACCAAAATGCTCTGAATGAATTTGGACCTAACTTTAAAGCCGGAATGGGTGGTGAAGCGGTTCGTGAGATTCTACGCAAAGTTGATCCGGATTACCTTTCCAAAAAACTCCGTATGGAGCTGAAAGAAACCAAATCAGAAGCTGGAACTAAAAAACTAACTAAAAGATTGAAGATTGTTGAAGCCTTCCAGGGCTCCATCAATAAACCCGAGTGGGTGATGCTGGATTGCTTGCCTGTGATTCCACCGGATCTTCGTCCGTTGGTTCCTTTGGATGGTGGACGTTTTGCGACCTCTGACTTGAATGACCTTTACCGCCGTGTGATCAACCGAAACAATCGTCTGAAAAGATTACAAGAGCTGAACGCTCCTGATATTATTATTCGCAACGAAAAGAGAATGTTGCAAGAGTCTGTGGATGCCCTTCTCGACAACGGTCGAAGAGGCAAAACTTTCACCGGCCCCAACAAGCGTCCCCTTCGTTCCTTGAGCGATATGCTTAAAGGGAAGCAAGGACGTTTTCGACAAAACCTTTTGGGTAAACGTGTGGATTACTCTGGACGATCTGTGATCGTTGTGGGTCCCACTTTGAAGTTGCACCAGTGTGGACTTCCAAAAAAGATGGCCCTCGAGCTTTTTAAACCCTTTATTTATAATAAATTAGAAGAGCAGGGTTTCACATCTACGATCAAGCAAGCTAAGCGCATGGTTGAGCAAGAAACCGTGGAAGTTTGGGATATCTTGGCTGACGTGGTTCGTGAGCATCCTGTGATGCTTAACCGAGCTCCAACTTTGCACAGACTTGGAATTCAAGCTTTTGAGCCTGTTCTGCACGAAGGAAAAGCCATCCAGTTGCATCCACTTGTTTGTACAGCCTTTAACGCTGACTTTGACGGAGATCAAATGGCTGTGCATGTGCCTTTGTCAGTTGAAGCTCAAGTGGAAGCCCGCGTTTTGATGATGTCGACGAATAACATTTTGTCACCAGCCTCTGGTAAGCCGATCATCAACCCGACTCAAGATATCGTTTTAGGTTTGTATTGGATGACTCGTGTGCGCCCTGGTGCCAGAGGTACAGGCCGAACTTTTACTAGTACTTCTGAAGTGATTTTCGCCTATGAAGCTGGAACTGTTGATTTACAGGCCGCTTGTAAAGTGCGGATCAATGGGGTGCTTCAAGAAACTTCCGTGGGCCGTTCACTGTTGAGTGACATCATCCCTCGTGAAGTTCCCTTTGAAGAAGTCAACCAAACGATGACCAAGAAACAGATCGCTAAACTGATCGATAAATGTTTTCGTTTAGCTGGAGCCAAAGCAACGGCCATCATGGCGGATCGTTTGATGACCACCGGTTTTCATTACTCCACTCGCGCTGGTATTTCGATCTGTCTTGATGACATGATTATTCCTGAATCAAAAGTTCAACTTCTAGAGCATGCTGATGAGCAGGTTAAAGAGATCCAAGCTCAATACGACGAAGGTTTAATTACTGACGGTGAGCGCTACAACAAGGTTGTGGATATTTGGGCTCAAACTGGTGACAAAGTGGCCAAGCAAATGCAGGTTAAAATTGAGAAAAGTGATTTCGAAGTTAACGGAGAAACGATCACCGATGATTCATTCAACTCAATTTTTATCATGGCCGATTCTGGAGCTCGAGGTTCTGCCGCTCAGCTAAGACAGCTGGCTGGAATGCGCGGTCTGATGGCGAAACCAAACGGCGAAATTATCGAAACTCCGATCACGGCGAACTTCCGTGAGGGACTTTCAGTTCTTCAGTACTTTATTTCGACTCACGGAGCTCGAAAAGGTCTTGCCGATACCGCTTTGAAAACAGCCAACTCTGGTTATTTGACTCGTCGACTTGTCGATGTGGCCCAAGACGTTGTTGTTGTCGAAGAGGATTGTGGTTCAACCGATGGTCTTGAGGTTCGTCCTATTATTGAAGGTGGTGAAGTGATTCACCCCATGGGCGACCGTGTTCTTGGTCGTATTGTTCTTGAAGATGTGATCGATCCTGCGGATGACACTGTTGTGATCGCTGCCGGGGAGCAAGTGGTTGAAGATCATTTGGAGCGCATCGACAACTCAGCCATTGAAAAAATCATGGTTCGTTCCGTCTTAACATGTAAAGCCCGTCGTGGTGTTTGTGTGGGGTGCTACGGTCGTGACCTGTCTCGAGGAAACATTGTTAACTTGGGAGAAGCTGTCGGAATTATCGCGGCCCAGTCGATCGGGGAGCCCGGTACGCAGTTGACGATGAGAACCTTCCACTTAGGTGGTACAGCTTCTCGTGCGGTGGAACAATCTGTCCATACGGCTCGATACGATGGTGTTATTAAACTAGACGGTGTTCAGTTTGTTGAGAATAAAGAAGGTAAACTTGTTGTTCTTAACCGTACCGGTCAAGTTTTGATCACCGACGAAAACGGTCGAGAGAAAGAAGCTTTTAAACTTGTTTATGGAACCATTCTAAATGGTAAAGAAGGCGACAAAGTGGTTCGCGGAACCAAGTTAGCTGAGTGGGATCCTTACTCGAACCCTATTGTTGCTGATGTGACCGGAACTGTTAAATTTGATGGTATCGTTGAAGGGGCCACGGTGGCTGAGCAAGTGGATCCAGTGACTGGATTTGCGACCAAGGTTATCACTGAAAGCAAAAGTGTCGATGGTAACAAACCAACTGTATACATCATGGGTCCCGATGGCGAGCCTTTGAAACTCCCAGGTCGTGATATCCCAGCTCGTTATGTTGTTCCTGTTGGAGCCCAATTGATGGCGAACGATGGCGCATCCATTCACTCAGGTGATATTGTTGCCAAGATTCACAGAGAGACTTCAAAAACAAAAGATATCACCGGAGGTCTACCTCGTGTGGCTGAATTGTTTGAGGCCCGAACTCCAAAAGAAGCGGCCATTGTTTCTGAAATTGATGGTTATGTGACTTTCGGAAAAGACGTTAAAGGAAAACAACGTGTGATCGTGACTCCCGATGTCGGCGAACAAATGGAATACTTGATTCCAAAAGGAAAGCACGTTGCGGTTCGTGAAGGCGAGTATGTAAAAGCCGGTGAAGCTTTGATGGACGGACCCACTAACCCACATGACGTTCTTAAAGTTTTGGGTGAAAAAGAATTGGCCCATTATTTGGTTGAAGAGATTCAAGAAGTTTACCGACTTCAGGGTGTGGCGATCAACGATAAGCATATCGAAACTATTGTTCGACAGATGCTTCGTAAGGTGACTGTTATTGATCCGGGAGACACTCGTTTGTTGGCTGGTGAGCAGGTTGAAAAGTACGTGTTTGCTGAAGAAAATGAACGCGCTGGAAAAGAAGGCGGACAGCTCGCTGTTTGTGAGCCCCTTCTTTTAGGAATCACCAAGGTTTCATTGAGCACAGAGAGCTGGATCTCAGCGGCCTCTTTCCAAGAAACCACCAAGGTTCTAACCAATGCGGCTGTTCACTCGAAAACAGACCATTTGATTGGCTTAAAAGAGAATATTATTATGGGTCGATTGATCCCAGCGGGAACCGGATTATCAACCTATAAAAAATGGGGAATTCTGGTCGATGAGGATGAAATCGATGATTCAGCTACTTTGCCTGGTATAGGCGGAACAGCGGGAGCCACCCAGACAACCGTGTAAAAGATCCAGGGGCTGTTTGAGCCCTGGAACGACAATTGACTTGACGAAAAGGCGGGAATTTTATAGTTTTGCCGCCTTAAACGAAGTGTAGGAGCAAAATGCCGACGATTAACCAGTTGATTCGTAGTGAACGAAAGATGAAGAAGCAGAGAAGCAGTTCTCCGGCCCTAACCAAATGTCCTCAGAAACGTGGTGTTTGCACTCGTGTTTATACAACCACTCCAAAGAAGCCGAACTCAGCCCTAAGAAAAGTTGCCAAGGTTCGTCTCTCCAATGGTTATGAAGTTATTTCTTATATTCCTGGAATTGGCCACAACCTTCAAGAGCACAGTGTTGTTCTAATCCGTGGTGGTCGAGTCAAAGATCTTCCTGGTTGTCGTTACCACATCGTACGTGGTGTTCTCGATACCCAAGGTGTTTCCAATCGTATCCGTAGCCGTTCTAAGTATGGCGCCAAAAGACCTAAAAGCTAAGAAGAAGGTAATTCATGTCTCGTCGTAAAGGTAATTATAAAAGAGAAGTCGCTCCGGACCCTATTTACAATGATGTTCTTCTGGCTAAATTCGTCAACAAGATCATGTTGGATGGCAAAAAGAGTGTAGCGCAGGCCCTAGTTTACAAATCTCTTGATCAAATCAAAGAAAAAATTCAAGACGAAGAGCCTCTGGCTGTCTTCAAAAAAGCCGTAGAAAACATTAAACCCCAATTGGAAGTCCGTTCTCGTCGCGTCGGTGGAGCCACTTACCAAGTGCCTGTTGATGTTCGACCATCACGTCGCGTGACCTTGGCCCTTCGTTGGTTGTGTTCCAACTCCCGTTCTCGTGGAGAAAAAGACATGGCCACGCGAATCGCCGGTGAGCTTATGGATGCTTACAACAACCGGGGTAACGCCTTCAAAAAGAAAGAAGACGTACACCGTATGGCCGAAGCCAACCGAGCCTTCTCTCACTACAACTGGTAATTTCAAAAAAACAAAAAGCCGAATTTTTATTCTTACGAACAGTTCGGCTTTTTTACGTTTAGGCCCTCCCTTCAGGCGCAATAGAATCAGAAATTTCAATCCATAAGTCTGTTTCCTTCCGGAAAGATTCTATATTCCATGATTTTCATGGCCAGGCTCGGTGAATTGTAATAAAAACGGGAGCATGTCTGCTGCCGATCCAGAAAAAGTCGAAGAACTTCAGTTCACCCGTAATATTGGGATTATGGCCCATATTGATGCCGGGAAAACCACTACAACCGAAAGAATTCTCTATTATTCAGGGAAGAACTACAAAATCGGCGAGGTCCATGATGGGGACGCCACCATGGATTGGATGGAGCAAGAGCAAGAGCGAGGCATCACGATCACCTCGGCTGCAACCACCACTTTTTGGAATGATCACCGGATCAATATCATCGATACTCCTGGGCATGTGGATTTTACCATCGAGGTCGAAAGATCCTTGCGCGTTTTGGATGGAGCTGTAGCTGTGTTTGATGCTGTCAGCGGAGTCGAGCCTCAATCCGAAACCGTTTGGCGACAAGCCGACCGTTATGGAGTTCCGCGAATCTGCTTCATTAATAAAATGGATCGTGTGGGCGCTGATTTTGATATGTCAGTGGAATCGATTCGAGAAAAATTGGCTGGCAACCCAATAAAAACTCAGATTCCCATTGGGGCTGAGGATGAGTTTGCCGGAGTCGTCGACCTTGTTATTGGCAAAGCTATGATTTGGGATGGCGACGATAAGGACGCGAAATATGAACTTCGCGATATTCCCAGTGACTTGCAAGATGAATACGAATTAGCCCGGGAACAAATGATTGAAGCCCTGGCTGACCAAAGTGATGACTTGGCCGAAGCCTACTTGGGTGGAGAAACCATCACCTCCGAAATGATCACTAAAGCCCTGCGAGATGCGACTTTAAAAATGGCAATCACTCCAGTTTTTTGTGGTTCGGCTTTTAAGAACAAGGGTGTGCAGCTTTTGCTTGATGCTGTCATAGCTTATTTGCCCAGTCCTTTGGATCGACCGGACATTGTCGGAGTCGATGCTAAAAAGCCGGACAAAGAAATTGTTTGTAAAACAGATTTTAAATCCAAGACCGTGGCCATGGCTTTTAAGATTGCCAGTGATCCGTTCGCCGGTTCACTGACTTATGTTCGAGTTTACTCGGGTGTGGTGAAAGTGGGCACACAGTTGCAAAACACACGACAAGAGAAGAAAGAAAGAATTCAAAAGTTGGTCCGCATGCACGCGAATTCTCGTGAAGAAATAAAAGAACTGAAAGCGGGAGACATCGGTGCCGTTATTGGGCTTAAGTTTACGGGAACGGGAGACACCCTTTGTGATGCTTCGATGCCAGTGATTCTTGAAGCCATTGAATTTCCTGATCCGGTGATTGCGGTCGTGATCGAAGCGAAGTCCACGGCCCAGCAGAAAAAAATGATGGACAGCTTGCATCGACTGATTCAAGAAGACCCATCGAGTGCCTTACGTACCGACAACGAAACCGGGCAACTGCTATTGAGCGGTATGGGTGAGCTTCACTTGGAAATCCTGGTGGATCGCCTCAAAAGAGAATTTAAGGTTGATGCCAATGTGGGTAAACCGCAAGTTTCTTACCGTGAAACCATTGGTAAGTCTGCCTCCTCACAAAAATCCTTTGAAAGAGAAGTGGCCGGAAAAGTCCAAGCCGCCACCATTGGTTTAGCTTTAGAGAAGTTGGAGGGCTCTTCGCCCAATCAAGTTTTACTCACTGTCGAGGACAAACGTTTAACTTCCGAATTCAAGCAAGCAGCGATCAAAGGTGTCGCCGAGTCATTAGAAAACGGCGTGATCGCTGGTTATGGAGTCCTTGGAGTCAAAGCCACGATAAACAAAATTGAATTTGAGGAAGAGACGGCAGCCATTCCTGCCTTTCAAATTGCGGCTTCCATGGCTCTTCGCGATGCCTTGCAAAAGGCCGCCTGCGAACTGATCGAACCCATGTTCTTTTTAGAGGTGGTTTGTCCCGAAGACTTTCTCGGTACAGTGATTGGCGACATTAACTCTCGCCGCGGAAAAGTTATTTCGACGAATGCTAGAGGTCACTTGCAGGCCATCGAAGCTGAAGCGCCACTGGCTGAGCTTTTTGGTTATGCCACAGACCTTCGATCTTTGACTCAGGGGCGGGGCACTTTCATCATGAAATTTAAAGAGTACGCTATGATGCCAGCTCGCACACAAAAAGAGTTGCTCGAAAAAATGGGTCGCATCTAAGCCCGGATTCCGTTTATATTTTGAAAAAGGAGTGAAATCCTCATCTCCGACTCAAGAGCTTGAAGCCCGATCTAGCAAAGGTTAGGTGACGGAATTCTGAATTTCTTCAATCGGTCCAAAAGTTGACAGGCAAAATTTTCACGGGTGTTTGTAGGGAAGCCAATCTTCTCCAGACTTTGTGAGGAAGGCTTCGGGCTTAGGTTTTGCGGCCCCATTCTTGGCTCTGAGTTCGCCCAGGTCGGAGCGGCCCGATCAGCGTATGTTCCGATGAGTGCTCAATTTACCTAGTAATTACAGCAATTTGATAATAATCTAAAAAGATTCACTCGATTGCGACGGGGGCGTCGAGACGTCCTTGGCATGGTCCGGGTAATGGAAAATTCGGGTTCGAGTCCTTTCGCCTAGTCGAAGAGGGCGGATCTGAGCTTGAAGATCGGCATTGACTCTGTCTGAAAAAAAGATAGAAAAGAGGTCCCCAGCAAGCTTTGACGCTCGCAAGAAAGTCTCCGAAATATCTCGAAAAAATCCGAAAAAGGCCTTTGACAAAAGACGCCCCTAGAATGCATACTCGCCGGTCTATATTGATAAAACGTGTGCTAGTGGCCTGTTTTAAGAGATTAATTATTCAGTTTTCACTAGTTATTTTAAAGATTTGAAGAGGCGTTCAAAAATGCAGAGTCAAAAAATTCGTATTCGATTAAAAGCCTTCGACCATAAACTCTTGGATCAATCCACCCGAGAGATTGTCGATACGGCTCGCCGTACAGGGGCTCGGATTGCCGGACCAATTCCACTTCCGACCCGTAAGAACAAGTATACGATCCTTCGGTCTCCTCACGTCGATAAAAAATCTCGTGAACAATTTGAGATTCGAACACACAAAAGACTTTTAGATATTTTGGAACCCACTCAGCAAACTATTGATCAACTGATGAAGTTGGACTTGTCTGCGGGTGTTGATGTTGAAATTAAACTTTCTGCTGAATAGAGGTAAGAGAGATGAGCGAAGAAAATAAACCGGAAGAGGCGGTCACCGAAGAACAGACCCAGGCTTCCGCTGAGAATAATGAAGAAACCACTCAAGAAGCCACCCCGAGCAACACAGTCGCTCTCAATGGCATGTTTGGTTTCAAAGTCGGTATGGCCTCTGTTTACACGGAAGCTGGTATCCAAGTTCCAGTCACTGTTTTAAAAGTTAAGCCTTGGACCGTCACTCAGGTCAAAACTCAAGAAAACGATAACTATTCAGGTGTGCAAATTGCTCTTCTTGATAAAAAAGAAAAAGCATTAAGCAAAGCTGAACAAGGGCACCTTAAAGCGGTTGGTTCTAAAAAAGCGGCTCGCTTCACACGTGAGATTCGCCAAGAACTTCCTGAAGGTGTAACCGTTGGCCAGTTAGTGGATGCGTCCACTTTCGAAAAAGGTCAGAAAATAAAAATAACAGCTAAGTCAAAAGGACGAGGATTCGCTGGAGTCATGAAACGTTACAACTTTGGTGGTGGTCCTGCTGCCCACGGTTCTACGTTCCATCGTCAACCCGGATCTATTGGTAACTGTACTTTTCCTGGTCGAGTAATGCCTGGTCGTAAAATGCCAGGGCATTTTGGTGACGCCAATGTAACAGTTAAAAATGTAGAGATTGTCGATGTGCAAGCCGCAGAGGGATTGATCCTTGTAAAAGGTCCGGTTCCAGGAGCTCGCAATGGTCTCGTTAGAATGCAGAAGCAAGGGTGATCGTGATGGCAAAATTTGATGTTTACGATTGGAAAAAGAAAAAAACCGGAGACGTTGAAGTTCCCGAGAAACTAGTGAATGAGGAGGTTCGCAAGGATGTCCTTCACACTCTCGTGCGCTGGCAGTTGGCCAGTCGTCGAGCAGGAACTCACGACACCAAAAACCGTGGAGATGTTCGTGCCAGTAGCATTAAGCCCTACAAACAAAAAGGGACAGGAAATGCGCGACAAGGGTCTCGTGCTTCTATGCTTCTTCGTGGTGGTTCAGTGGCTCACGGCCCTCACCCTAGAGATTACTCTTTTAGTGTAAATAAAAAGTTGAAGCAGTTAGGTCTCCGTTCAGCGATTTCTTATCTTGCTAAAGAGGGCCGAATGTTCGTAGTTAGCGACATGGCCTCAAAAGACGGTAAAACCAAGGAATTGGCCGAGCGTCTTAAGAACTTTGATTTAAAGAAAGTTCTTCTTATTGATGAAAACCAAGATGCCATGTTCGCCAGAGCTTCCCGTAACATTCCTAAGGTTCGTTACAACTCAGTGGAAGGTCTTAACGTTTATGATTTGCTTAAATACGATGCGGTTATTTTCAACCAGTCTTCGTTGAGCAAAGTGGCTCAAAAGTGTGGGGTGCAGTGATGATAGAAGTGATTAAGCGACCACTTTTGACAGAAAAGTCATCAGCCTACGGAGATTATGACACCTATGTATTTGAGGTGACAAAGTCAGCAACGAAAACCGAAGTCCGTGAAGCTGTTGAAAAAGCCTTTGATGTGAAAGTAACAGATGTTCGCACATTGATTTACCGAACGCGCTGGCTAAAGAAGCAGGCTAGATTTGGACCACCAAAATACAAAAAGAAAGCTTTTGTTAAGTTGGTAAAAGGTCAGAAAATTTCAATTTTTGAGGGAGCTTAAAGATGGGTATTAAGAAGTACAGCCCAACCAGCCCTGGGCGCCGTGGAATGACCGGTTTTGACTTTAGTGAGATCACTAAATCGAAACCCGAAAAGTCACTCACGAAGTCTTTAAAGAAAAATGCCGCCCGTAACAACTACGGACGCATTACGATTCGCCATCAGGGTGGTGGTCACAAGCGTAAATATCGTCAAATTGATTTCCTTCGTAACAAGTTGGAGATACCAGCTAAAGTCGTCGCCATCGAGTACGATCCGAACAGAACTTGTCGGATTGCTTTGCTTTTCTATGCTGATGGGCACAAAAGCTATATTTTGGCTCCGGTTGGGTTGAATGTGGGTGACACAGTAATGTCATCAGCCAAAGCCGATATCAAACCAGGTAACAGCCTGCTTTTGTCTGAGCTTCCGGTGGGTACAATTATTCATAATATTGAAATGCGCCCAGGAAAGGGTGGTCAAATCTGTCGTGGAGCTGGAACAGCCGCCACTTTAGTTGGCCGTGTTGGTAAAATGGCTCAGGTCAAAATGCCTTCTGGTGAGGTTCGCGAAGTCTTGTCGACTTGTCGAGCCACTGTTGGCCAAGTGGGTAACACTGACAATGAAAACGTAACAATCGGAAAAGCGGGTCGTTCTCGTTGGAAGGGCAAGCGTCCTTCTGTGCGTGGTATGGCGATGAACCCAGTCGATCACCCTATGGGTGGTGGAGAAGGGCGTGGTAAAGGGAATCACCCAACCACACCTTGGGGCCAACCTTGTAAAGGTCATCGTACTCGTAACAATAAAGCAACCGACCGTTTTATTATTAAACGTCGCAAAAGCAATAAGAAGAAGTAAGGAGTCGATTTAGTGGCACGCTCAATGAAAAAAGGACCCTTTGTAGACGATCACTTAATGAAAAAGGTGATTGTGGCCAGTGAAGGTGGAGACAAAAAAGCGATCAAGACTTGGTCACGACGCTCGACCATCCTTCCTGAGATGATTGGATTGACTTTGGCTGTACACAACGGACGTAAATTTGTTCCTGTGTACGTAAATGAAAACATGATTGGACACAAGTTGGGTGAGTTTGCAAATTCGCGAACTTTCCACGGTCACGCTGATAAGAAGAAAAAGTAGGTAGATCATGGAAGTGAAAGCAAGTTTAAAAAATGCAAGAATTGGCGATCAGAAAGCTCGGATTGTCGCTGATATGGTGCGTGGAAAAATGGTGAATGACGCCATTCGTATCCTTAGCTTCGATAACAAAAAGCCTTCGGCGATGATCAAAAAGCTTGTTGAATCAGCGGTTGCTAATGCTGATCAAAAACAGGTGATCGATATCGACAATTTGTACATTAAAGAGATTATGGTGGACAAAGGACCTTTCATGAAAAGGTATCAACCTCGAGCACAAGGTCGTGCCTTTGTTATTAAAAAGAAATCGAGCCACATTAGCCTCGTTTTGGATGAAAGGTAGTATTCATGGGTCAGAAGGTTAATCCTATTGGTTTAAGAGTTGGAGTCATTAGAACTTGGGAAAGCCGTTGGTTTGCTCAAGGCAAATTATACGCCGATCAATTGCATGAAGATCTGAAGCTTAGAGACCATCTTAAGAAAAAATTGAAGCACGCTGGTGTCGCAAAAATCGAAATGGAAAGAGCTGCTAACAAGTTGAAAGTGATTATCTCAACCGCTCGTCCAGGCGTTGTTATTGGAAAGAAGGGGGCTGGAATCGACTCTCTTCGTGATGAGCTTCAAAAAATGACCCCCAATGAAGTTCGCGTCAACATCCAAGAGGTTCGTAAACCTGATGTCGACGCCCAGTTGGTGGCCGAGAATATTGCCATTCAGTTGGAAAAACGTATTTCTTGGAGACGAGCTCTTAAGAAAGCCCTAGCCTCTGCCATTCGTGGTGGTGTGCGAGGAATTAAAGTACAAGTTTCGGGTCGTTTGGACGGCGCTGAGATCGCAAGAACCGAGTGGTACAACGAAAAATCGGTCCCACTTCATACCTTGCGTGCAGATATTGATTATGGAACGGCAGAAGCCGCAACAACCTATGGAATCATTGGGTTGAAAGTTTGGATTTATAAGGGCGACGTTCTTTCGCAGAAGGAAGTTGAGGAGGCAAACCGTGTTAAGTCCTAAAAGAGTCAAATGGAGAAGGCAGCATAAAGGGCGCCGCAAGGGTTATGCAACCCGTGGCTGCGATGTGAGCTTTGGAGATTATGGTTTGCAAGCTCAAGGTGATGCTTGGATGACATCCCGACAAATCGAAGCGGCACGTATTGCGATCAGTCGCTCTGTTAAGCGTGGTGGAAAAGTCTGGATTCGAGTTTTCCCTCATAAACCCATTTCAAAGAAACCGGCTGAGGTTCGAATGGGTAAAGGAAAAGGAAGCCCAGAATATTGGGCCGCGGTCGTGCGTCCTGGACAGGTCCTTTTTGAAATCAACGGTGTGTCTCGTGAACAGGCTCAAGAAGCTTTCCGACTCGCTGGTTCTAAAATGCCTTTTAAGACGAAGTTTATCTCAAGAGAAGTTGAGGCCTAATATGAGTAAGTATGATGATATTAAAAATTTAACCACTGTTGAGTTGCACAAGAAATTGCGCGAAACGAAGCAAGGCATGTTCGAAGCGAAAATGAAGAACGCTATGGGGCAGTTGACGAATCCCATTCAAATTCGAGACATGAGAAAAGATGTTGCCAGACTTCGCACCGCTTTAACAGCCAGTACGAAAGCGAATTGAGGTAGGATATGTCAACTGAAACAACTCAAAATTCCCGTGGTAGAAGAAACGAAGTCGTTGGACAAGTGATTAGCGACAAGATGGATAAAACGGTTAAAGTTCAAATCTATCGGGTGGTTAAGCATCCAAAATACAAAAAATATGTCCGTCGTACGTCTGTATTTACAGCTCATAATGACGACAACAAAGCAAAGACGGGAGACACCGTTCGCATTGTTGAGACGCGAGCTTTAAGTAAGACGAAGCGTTGGAAAATTGCTGAAATCGTAGAGTCAGCGAAAGTTGGGGTGGCCCGATGATTCAGATGCAAACTCGCATGCGAGTGGCCGATAACTCTGGAGCCAAAGAGGTTCAGTGTATCAAGGTTATTGGCGGCTCTAAAAGAAGAACAGCCTCAGTGGGCGACATCGTTGTCGTTTCCATTAAGTCGGCTCTTCCCACTTCTAAGGTGAAGAAAGGTGAAGTTGCTAAGGCTGTGATTGTAAGAACAAAAAAACAAATTCGCAGAGCAGACGGATCGTACATCCGTTTTGACGACAACGCGGCTGTTTTGGTGAACCAAAACAAAGAGCCTGTCGGAACGCGTATTTTTGGCCCGGTGGCTAGAGAGTTAAGAGCGAAGCAATTCGTTAAAATTATCTCTTTGGCTCCTGAAGTGTTGTGATTGGACGAGGTGGTAAGGTGAACCGTTTACAAGAAAAGTATGAAAAGGAAGTGGCTCCAGCGATCATGAAATCGCTAGGTCTTTCCAATGTAATGGAAGTTCCACGGATTGAAAAAATCGTGATCAGCAACTGTCTTCCTGATGCCGTTCAAAACTCTAAGGTTTTGAATGTGGCCGCTGAAGAAATGACCGCCATTTCGGGGCAAAAAGCTGTAATCACCAAGGCAAAAAAATCTTTAGCCAACTTTAAGTTGCGTGAAGGAATGCCTTTGGGAGTGACCGTGACTCTTCGTCGTGAAAAGATGTGGTCTTTTATGGATCGCTTGGTTTCAGTGGCTCTGCCTCGAGTTCGTGACTTTAGAGGGATGCCCCCAAAAGGTTTTGACGGGCGTGGTAACTATAATATGGGTTTGAAAGAGCAGATTGTTTTCCCCGAGATTAACTACGATAAAGTAGATAAGGTTCGCGGAATGAATATTACGATTTGTACATCTGCAAAAGACGATGCACAGGGGAAAGCTTTGCTAGATGGCTTTGGCTTTCCATTTAAGAAGTAGGAGAAAAAATGGCTCGTTTAGCAATGATTGTTAAGGCACAGAAAAAACCGAAGTTTAAGGTGCGTCAGGTAAACCGTTGTAAGTGTTGCGGTCGTCCTCGTGGTTTTTTAAGAAAATTTCAGATGTGTCGTATTTGTTTTAGAAGTTTAGCCAGCAGAGGGATGATCCCTGGCGTAACAAAGTCCAGCTGGTAAGGAGAGAGTTGTGGATACTATAGGTGATTTTTTAACTCGAATTCGTAATGCCCAGGCCGCTCGTCACGAAAAAGTGGACGTTCCTGCTTCAAATATGCGTGCTGGTATTGCAAAAGTTCTTCAAGAGCAAAAATATATTTCTAATTTTAAAGTTGTTAAAGACAGTAAGCAGGGAATGATGCGTGTTTACCTCAAGTATGATGAAGAAGGTAAAGGCTGCATTGGTCGCTTGCAAAGATACAGCAAGCCCAGTCGTCGTGAGTATGTGAAGTCGAAAGATATTCCTAATATTCGTGCCGGGTACGGTTTGTCGATTTTAAGTACAAGTAAAGGAATTTTGAGTGGTGGTCAGGCCAAAGAACAAAATCTTGGTGGCGAACTACTCTGTGTTGTTTGGTAGGTAAAAAATGTCGCGAATTGGAAAGTACCCAGTCGAATTTGATAGCAAAGTAACAGTTTCAGTCACTGCTGATAATGAAGTGATTGTTAAGGGTGGCAAGTCCACTCAGACTGTTAAAATGTTGCCGCAAGTGAAGGCCAGAATTGAAGATGGCAAAGTCATCGTTGAGCGGACAGAAGAGACGCAAAAAGCGCGATCTCTTCACGGTTTGTATCGTTCATTGGTGCAAAATGCTGTAACCGGAGTGACCGAGGGTTTTACTAAAACCTTGATTCTTAACGGTGTTGGTTACCGGTCGTCTGTTTCAGGGAACACCCTGGAGCTGTCCATTGGTTTTTCTCATCCGGTGAAGTTTCCAATCCCTAACGGTATTGAAATCAAAGTTGATAAGCAAACCACGGTTCACATCACTGGAGCCAGCAAAGAACAAGTTGGGCAAGTGGCTGCAAAAATTAGAAATTATCGTCCACCGGAGCCTTTTTTGGGTAAAGGAATTCGATACAGTGATGAAGTGATCCGACGTAAAGAAGGAAAGTCGGCAGGTAAATAACGAGGTCTGATATGAGAGTTACGATAAAGCGAAAATGGAGCAACCGCATGAAGCTCCGAATGAAAAAGAAGTTGAAGATCCGAAAAAAGGTCTGGGGTACGGATGTTCGTCCTCGCCTTTGTGTGTTTAAAAGTTCGAAGAACGTTTATGCACAAATGGTGGATGATGCCACTGGCCAAACGATCGTTAGCGCCTCAACACTCGCCGATAAAATCAATGGCAAGGGTAAGGAAGCCGCGGCTCAAGTTGGAAAATTGATCGCTGAAAGAGCAAAAGAGAAAAATATCACCAAAGCCGTATTTGATCGCAGTGGTTACATTTATCACGGACGCGTCCAATCTGTTGCTGAGGGTGCACGTGACGGTGGATTACAGGTTTAGGAGATATGGCAATGCAAGAAACACCAGAATATGAAGAAAGAGTAGTTTCCATTAGACGAGTCGCCAAGGTTGTAAAGGGTGGACGTCGATTTTCTTTCTCAGCCCTTGTTGTGGTTGGAAACGGAGCAGGAAGCGTAGGCTTTGGAATGGGAAAAGCCGGTGAAGTTCCGGAAGCCATTGGTAAAGCTTCTCGAAGTGCTAAAAAAGGTTTTGTTGATTTTCCCCTTGTTGAGGGAAGAACGATTGCCCATGAAGTGGTGGGTGAGTTTGGAGCGGCCCAGGTGATTATGCGCCCCGCAGCTCCTGGTACCGGTGTTATTGCCGGTGGTCCTGTTCGGGCGATTTTAGAGTCCGTGGGAGTGAAAGACATTTTGACCAAATGTGTGGGTACGCGAAACGCCAATAATGCCGTTCGTGCCACTCTGAATGGCTTGTCTCAGCTTCAGGGAAAAGAATTTTTAACGACACATAAGTAAGAACGATTTGAGGATAGAGAAATGGCTAAACAATTTAGAGTGAAATTAAAGAAAAGTCTGATCGGATGCACTCAGCGCCAAAAGGACGCCGTTCGTTGTCTTGGTTTGAAAAAGCGCGAATCAGAAGTTGTTGTGCCCGATCATCCTGCGACACGAGGTCAAATTTTGAAAGTTCAGCATCTTCTAGATGTGAAAGTGGAGAAATAAGATGAGTTTGTTATCAGAATTGGCACCCAATAAAGGTGCGACGCATAAGAAGAAAAGAATCGGACGAGGCGATGCTTCGGGCTGGGGCGGAACCGCTGGAAAAGGCCACAAAGGTCAAAAAGCCAGATCAGGTGGAGCCATTCGTTGGGGTTTTGAAGGCGGCCAGATGCCTTTGCAAAGACGCCTTCCTAAGTTTGGATTTAAAAACACTCAGTTCAAGAACAACTATGTTATCATCAATCTCCAACAGCTGAACAATTTTGACGGTGAAGTGTCTCCAGAAACTTTGGTAGGAATGGGTTATCTTAAGAAAAAAGAGAAACTTAAAATCCTGGCCAAAGGGAAGTTAGATAAGTCCCTCACTGTGAAGGCCCACAAGTTTAGTGAAGCCGCTAAAACAGAAATTGAAAAAGCAGGTGGAAAAGTAGAACTCATCTCCTAATAGAGGTAAAAAGTGGCAGCATCAGCGTCGGCAGCAGCACAAACAGAGAGTCTTTTGCAAAATGAAGATCTTCGCAAAAAACTCTTGTTCACATTGTTTTGTTTACTTATTTACCGTTTGGGAGTGCATGTTCCAACTCCTGGGATCAACAGCGAAGTCGTTAAAGGTTTTTTTGAAAACCAAGGCGGCCTTTTTGGTTTGTTCAACACCTTCACGGGTGGAGCTCTTAACCAATTTAGTGTTTTTGCCCTCGGGATCATGCCTTACATTTCGGCGTCGATTATTTTTCAGCTATTGACCGCTACAATTCCTTATCTTGAAGCTCTTAAAAAAGAGGGACAGCACGGGCAAAGAAAAATCACTCAATACACGCGTTGGTCAACGGTGGTTTTGGCCACAGTCCAAGGTTACGCCATCTCCAGCTGGTTAATGGGTCAAAGTGGTCCTGCCGGAGAAGCTTTATACTATCCGCAAGTGGGGGCTGTTTCATTTCAAATTATGACAGTTATTACGCTGGTGGCTGGTACCTGTTTTATCATGTGGCTCGGAGAGCAAATTGACGAATTTGGTATTGGGCAAGGCGCTAGTTTGATTATTTATGCTGGTATTGCTGCCGGAATCCCAAGCGGAGCCATGGGTCTTTGGACATTGGTGACCAACGGGCAAATCAACGGTTTGCTGGCTCTTATGTTGCTCAGTTTTATGGTGGGAACCGTGGCCTTCATCATCTTTTTTGAAGTCTCGCAAAGACGTTTGCCGGTGCATGTCTCCGCAAAGGGTGGCGGTAAAGGTCAGATGATGGGAAGTTTCTTTCCAATTAAATTGAATCCATCAGGAGTCATTCCGCCCATTTTTGCTAGCTCGATTCTTATGATGCCGGCAACGATTTCTAGTTTTTCCGATGCAGCTTGGGTTCAAGTTGTACAAGATTACATGAATCCTTTGAGCCCAACCGGTGGCGGACTTTACAACATTCTGTTTGTTGCTTTGATTGTTTTCTTCTGTTTTTTCTATACGGAAATTGTGTTTCCTCCTCAGGAGATCTCTGACAATTTAAAAAAATCCGGGAAGTTTATTCCTGGGATCCGCGCTGGGAAAAGCACGGCCAACTACATTGCTAAAGTTATGGAGCGAGTGAATGTGGCGGGAGCGATCTACTTAAGTGTCGTTTGTATTCTTCCAACCATTTTAATTGCTCGATTGAACGTTCCGTTTTATTTCGGTGGCACAAGCTTACTGATCTTGGTGGGTGTTGCTATTCAAATGATCGAGAAAGTAAACAGCTATCGTTACGAAGCAATATACAAAGCTCAGCGACGTCCAAGAAGTAAAAGGGTTCAGTTTTGAGTATCGTCTTATTTGGACCTCCCGGGGCCGGTAAAGGAACCCAAGCCAAGAAAATGATCGAAGACGGAAAGTTGACCCACGTCAGCACCGGCGATCTGTTCCGTGCCGCCATGAAAAATGAATCGCCGCTAGGCCTTGAAGCCAAATCCTATGTGGACTCGGGAAATTTAGTTCCGGACAGCGTGACCATTGGTTTAGTGAAAGAGGTTTTGCTAAAACAGCCGGATGGCAATTTCATTTTTGATGGCTTCCCTAGAACATCAAATCAGGCGGAAGCTTTGGGCGAGCTGGTGACTGAAATGGGCGTGAGCCCCATTAATCATGCTTTGTTTCTTGAAGTTCCCCATGAAATTTTAACCAAGCGCCTGACTGGTCGTCGGTTGTGCAAAAATTGTGGAACGGTTTACCACATCGAGGCCAATCCAACTGCGGTGCCTGGAAAATGCGATGCCTGTGGTGGAGAAACTTACCAGCGCAAGGATGACTCAGAAGATGTGATCTCTACGCGCCTTGAGGCCTACTCAAAAAATACTGAGCCTCTTAAGGACTATTACCAAAAGAAAGGTCTTTTTGTTGAGATCGACGGGCAGGGCGACCCCAAAGATGTTTTCGCTCGTTTTCAGCCCTATCTTTAATGAAAAAAATTCTCGGAAGGGGCCTGATTTTTTCTAGGCACTGATTTAAGGGATGTCCTCGATCACCTCGGCTCCATTGACAGGGGGTTTGAGTTGTCAAGGAGATCGAGTCTTAAGTGCTGAGATCGGATCAGAGGGACTTAGAGAGGGCAAAGCCCAAGAAGTTTTGGTCGGCTTCAGAGTCTTTGTCGGGGTAAAAATAGGGTCCATGAAGGGTCATTTTGTTTTAAAAAAATCTTGGTTTTTTGGGTATTTAATGCTGGACGATGTTGGGGGGCAGGTGTTAAGTTTTGCGGTCCGTGACTCATAAAGAGCTGATTTTTATCAAGTTTTTGACCTTTTAAAAAGCGGAGCAGGTTGCAAAAAGGTGATAAAAATCAATAACTTATATTAATGTTTTGGACTTGAACGAGGTAGTAAAATGAAGGTTCGTGCATCAGTAAAGCCCATGTGCAAAAACTGTAAAGTGATTAAGAGAAAAGGGGTCATTCGAGTGATCTGTGAAAACCCTAAACATAAACAAAGGCAAGGATAATGGCTCGTATCTCAGGTGTTGATCTTCCGAGTAATAAACGTTTAGAAATTTCTTTAACCTACCTTTATGGGATTGGTCCAAAGAGAGCTAAAGATTTAGTTAAATTGATGGGCTATGAACCCAGCAAAAGAACTCACGAGTTAACGGATGCTGATGTGGCCCGTCTTCGTGACTTGATCGAAGAAAACTACAAAGTTGAAGGGGATCTTCGTCGTGAAGTGTCCATGTCGATCAAACGATTAATGGATCTTGGTTGTTATCGTGGACTTCGTCATCGTAAAGGACTTCCCGTTCGTGGTCAGTCGACAAAGCAAAATGCTCGCACACGTAAAGGTCCAAAGAAAACTGTCGCTAACAAGAAAAAAGCAGTTTAAGGAGTAGGTTGAGATGGCGAAAAAAGTTGTTAAAAAAGTCACTAAGAAAAAAATTAAAAAGAATGTTCCAAACGGTAAATGTATGGTTCAAGCAGGTTTTGGAAATACGATTGTGACTATTTCTGATCCCGCAGGAAACACACTTTGTTGGTCGAGCTCTGGAGCTGTTGGTTTCAAGGGAAGTCGACGAGGCACTCCATTCGCAGCCCAAATGACAGCCGAAGACGCTGCTAAAAAAGCCGCCGAAATGGGTGTTAAATCAGTGGATGTCTTTTTGAAAGGCCCTGGTGCTGGTCGTGAGCCAGCCATTCGCGCTCTTGCGAATGCTGGTCTTCGAGTGAACTCCATGCGTGATATTACTCCGGTTCCTCACAATGGTTGCCGTCCCCCTAAACGTCGTAGAATCTAATTTAATTGGTAGGAGAAGCCCCTGATGCAAGAACATTATTATAAATTTTGGCACGACCTCATTAAACCAAAAGCTTTCGAAACCGAAAGAGAGTCTCTCTCTCATCGTTTTGGAAAATTCTCTATTCGGCCTTTAGAAAAAGGTTACGGGATCACTTTGGGTAACTCCATGAGACGTGTTCTCCTGAGTTCAATGATGGGATCGGCTGTTTCAGCTGTAAAAATTGAAAATGTCCTTCATGAATTTTCTGCTATGCCAGACGTGATTGAGGATGTGACTGATATTATTTTGAACCTTAAAGAAGTGCGTTTTACTCAGCACACGGCTGAGCCGCAAACTTTGACCATCATGAAGCAAGGTCCTGGGAAAGTCACAGCCGCTGACATTCAGACCAACGACAAAATTGAAGTCTTGAACCCTGAGCACCATATTGCCACTTTGGGTGACAATGGGATTTTCAATGCTCAGATCCAAGTGACTTTTGGTCGTGGGTACGTTCCTGCTGAAGAGCAAGAAAAAGACGCTCTAGGCATCGGAACGATTGCCATGGATGCTCTTTATTCTCCGATCACTCGTGTTAACTACAACGTTTCAGCCGCTCGTGTGGGTCAAAGAACCGATTACGATGCTTTGACTTTGGAAGTTTGGACCGATGGTTCGGTTCGTCCCGAAGAGTCGGTGGCTTTGGCTGCTAAAATTATGAAAGAGCAAATGCAAGTTTTCATCAACTTTGATGAAGATGTGGCTCCTGTTGAAGAGAAGCCCGAGCAGAAGAACACTCAACTTAACGAAAATCTTTTTCGCTCGGTGGATGACTTGGAGCTTTCTGTTCGTAGTGCCAACTGTTTGAAAAACGCTAACATCCGTCACATCGGTGAGTTGGTTGTTCGTTCGGAAGCAGAAATGTTAAAAACGAAAAACTTCGGTAGAAAGTCTTTGAATGAAATCAAAGAAATTCTGACTGAAATGGGTCTTGGACTTGGAATGAAGATCGAAGGCTGGCCACCACCAAACTGGGATCCAAATGCGACCCCTGTTCGCGCCGTGGAGCCAGAAGCTCAGCCCGGTGACACCAACGATAATTTTTAGTGAATTTTTTGCTTTAGGCTCCACTCCGATCGGGCCTAAAGAGTAGAAACTGTTTTAGGAGTAGGAAATGAGACATAGAGCGCAGGTAAAACATTTTTCAAGATCGCCAAATGCCAGAAAGGCTTTAATTCGTGGTCTCGTGGGTTCTCTTGTTGAGCACGAAAGAATCAAAACCACCGTTCCAAAGGCGAAAGAGTTACGACGTCACGTTGAACGAGCCATCACCGCCGGTCGCAAAGGTGACTTGGGAGCGACTCGAACTTTGATGTCCAAGTTTCCAAATAAAGAGACCGTTCATAAGATCGTTAATGACTTGTCAGTGCGTTTTAAAGAGCGTCCTGGTGGTTACACTCGAATTCTTAAGTTGGGGGCTAGAGCCGGCGACGGTGCGCCTATGGCCTTTATTGAGTTTGTCGATTACGACCCGGCTAAAACCAACGATGGCAAAACCTTTAAGGTAAAAACCAAAGACGGTAAAAAGAAACAAGTGATTAAAGATATGACGGCTGAAGAAAAAGCGACTTATATGGCCTCTCAGGCTGAGAAGCAGGCTCTGGCAAAAAGAAAGCGCGTTCGCCAAATGCAAAACGCCTCTCGCCGCACCAACCGCAAATAAGGTACGCCGTTCCCTTTTAAAGGTACGCCGTTCCTTTTCGCGCAGCAAAATTATCCATACAAAGGTCTCCTTAAAGAGACCTTTTTTTATGTAAGGAGTAAGGATGAAAAAAGTGATGGGATTGTTGTTAGTGTTAGCCCTGTCGATTGGGGGCGGCGTGCTTTACGTGAAGTCCAACACCTTCCAGGCTCAAGATTTGCCAGACTCCTACAAAATTCTTGATGATCTCGAAAACAAAGGTCTTTACCAGAACGAAGACCTTGTCATGAAAACTTTAAAGGGCGAGCAAGTTTCGATGGCCTCTTTAAAAGGAAAAATAGTGGTCCTTAGTTTTTGGGCGACATGGTGTGAACCTTGTGTAGAGGAGTTTCCTTCGTTGATAAAGCTGCTTGATGAGTTTCCAGACAAGGTGGTTCTAGTGGCGATTTCTCATGATGAGTCCGAGCAGGACGTAAAAGAGTTCGTCGGAGCCTTTAAAGGGTTTCGCGATAATATGATCCTGACCATGGATGAAAACAAAAAATTGAGTAAAGCCTTTGGTGTCGATCGACTTCCCGAGGGCTTTATCTTTGATGATCAGGGTCTGTTAAAAAAGAAAATTATTGGTATCCAAGACTGGGCCACGCCTAGTGCTATCGCTTTCTTTAAAATGTTGGCGGGTAGAGAGAACTAGTGTTTTTATAGAAAGCCCTAATCTTTATTGAAGGTGATGGCGTAGGTTAGAAGAGTCTTTTGTAATCCTGTTTTCTGAATGGGGGGAGGGGCTGCCAGTAGCTGTCTCGCTTGTCTGTTTGCAGCCAGACTTTTCCGAATGATCTTGATAGAATTCCAATAGGGAAAATCACCCCTAAAAAGATAAGAGTCAAAAGAATGGGGCCAATGATCAACGAGGCCAACTTCGAGCTACCCACCCAGATAATGTAAACAGGTTTTGCGGCTTGTGGGACCATGAGCCTACAAAAGATGAAAAACACGACGAGGGCGCTACCCAGGCCCAGGATGGTTCGGGCACTAACAGAGCCATTGTTGCCTTGAAAATACCAGGATACAAAAGTCAGAACCATCGAGATAAAAATCATTCCCTGAGAAAAGTCAGACAGTTGTTTCTTCGATGGAGTAAAACTAAAGTGGTTCATCACAGAGGCACCGTCCTTAAAACAGTGTATAGATAAATGGGGCTGTCGCACCACCACCAAAAGAGGCCAGCACTGTTAACAGAATCAGCGCCACAAAAACCGCGATGATCGGGAAAAGCCAATAGGATTTGTGGGTTTTTATCATTACTAGCAGTTGTTTAAGAACACTTTGCCTGGCCATTGTTTTCCTCTCAGTCCAATTTAAATTGCTGTTTGTAATTTTCAGCGCTTTCCCATTGTGGCTGTTTTTCTTTTAAACATACATAGTTTTCCATCACTAAGATGTCCATTTCTGTATACATGAAACACCGGTAGGCATCACTGGGAGACATGACGATCGGCTCGCCTCGGATATTAAACGAGGTGTTGACAACAATTCCTTCTCTGCTGATTTTCTTCACTGATTTCAGTAACTTGTGGTATCTGGGGTGGTTGGCTTCGCTGACGGTTTGAACCCTTGCCGAACCATCGACATGGGTTATCGCGGGTAAGTCAGATCGATTCATTTTGAGTTTTGCCAGGCCCAGCAGGTCGACTTGTTCTTTCGATGGGGAGATTCTGCGAGATTCTTTAACGGGAGCCACGATCAGCATATAGGGGCTTGGACTGTTGAGTTCAAAAAAGTCAGTCACGTCTTCTTCGAGGCAACTGGGAGCAAATGGACGGAAGGACTCTCTAAACTTTATTTTCAAGTTCATAAGTTCTTGGATTTTAGGCGAACGTGCATCTCCTAAAATACTTCGAGAGCCGAGGGCTCTTGGGCCAAACTCCATTCTCCCTTGAACAAATCCAACGACTTTACCAGAGGAAATTTCGGTCGCAATGAAGTCAAAGAGCTCGCTGTCTTCGAAGTAGTCATAGTTAGCATTGGCGCTGTCTAGGTAGTCTTTGATAAATTCGTTGGTGTAGGATGGCCCAAGGAGTGATCCCTTTTGTAAGTCCTGGCCCGAGGTCAATTGGCGTTTGTTGTCTTTTACCTGATGCCAGTCGAACAGGGCGGCACCCAGGGCGCCACCGGCATCTCCAGCTGCGGGTTGGATCCAAATATTTTCAAAAATCTTTTCTTTGATTATCTTTCCGTTGCCAACGCAGTTGAGGGCGACGCCACCGGCTAGGCATAAATATTTGTGACCCGTCTGCTGTTTCACATGGGATGAGATTTTTAACATTATCTCTTCTGTGACTTTTTGAATTGAGGCCGCAATGTCCATGTCATCCTGAGTGATGGGAGATTCACTGGCTCTGGGAGGACGTCCAAACAACTGGTTCATCTTTGTCGAGGTCATTTGAAGTCCGGAGACATAATTAAAATACTCTAAATTCAGACGGAAAGAGCCGTCGTCTTTAATCTCAATGATGTTGTCCACAATTTTACGGTAGTGCTTGGGTTCCCCGTAGGGCGCTAGCCCCATGAGTTTATACTCCCCGGAGTTGACTCGAAAGCCCGTGAAGTAGGTGAAGGCGCTGTAAAGAAGTCCCAGGCTGTGGGGGAACTGAATTTCGTGGTGCAGGTCAATTTTGTTGTTTTTGCCTTCTCCCCAAGTGGTCGAACTCCATTCGCCCACGCCATCAAAGGTGATGATGGCGGCCTCTTGAAAAGGGGAGGGGAAAAAGGCGCTGGCGGCGTGAGACTGATGATGGGTGCAGAACCCGATCGGTCCGGAGTATTGGTTGTTAAGACCCTGGTCAATTTCTCGCTCAATAAAAAACTTTTTATCCAGCCATAGGGGAACAGCCTTTAAAAAAGAGCTTAGGCCTCTAGGGGCATCATGCAGGTAGGAAGAAATCAAACGATCAAATTTAAGTAGAGGTTTTTCGTAGTAGGCCACCGAACAGAGATCGCTGGCTGAAATACCACCAGCACTTAGACAGTACTCGATCGCCTTCTTGGGAAAAGCACTGTCATGTTTGATGCGAGTAAAGCGTTCTTCCTGCGCGGCGGCTATGATCTCCCCGTCTTTGAGCAGGGCAGCCGCGCTATCATGAAAAAAAGCCGAGAGGCCTAAAACGTAGGTGGGTTCTAAGCTCATTGCATCAAACTTTAGAGCTTGATCCCTTTAAGGAGATCTTTGGCTTTCTTTTCAAGTTCTTTGGTTCCTTGTTTTTTAGCGTCTTTCTTCTTTTTGTCGACGGCTTTTTCGATAGACTTGATCGCATCCTCGCGGCTTTTTAAGGAGACGCCTAGTTTGTCTTCGATGCCACCCAACTGACTTTGTAACTTACCCTTTTCTGTATCGACTAGGCCACGCACATGGCCTTCCACCTGTTTGCGGGCTCGAGTGATCTCAGCCGAGATTTGTCCCTTGATCGCATCTGAAATCTTTTGGCCAAGGTTCGAGTTGATATGAAGAGACAGATCATCCCAACTTCCTTTGGCTCGGACATTCAAAGTTAAATTTGAAAGCCCCTGAGTGACTCCTGTTAGGATGCGAGCCACATTGGGGTCCGTCGCCTGAGAGTAGTATTCAACCTGGCTAAACAGGGATTGGCTGGCAATTTCTATCGATTGGTTTTTCATTAGAAAATCAATTTGGCTCGAGCCGTTGGCTTTATTGTACCCCAGCTCAACATCTTTGGATTTGGTCAGAGTGTTTTTTTCTATGGGGAAAGACCCAACTTTGAATGACCCTTTTTCGATGGGGACTTCTGTTGTGTGATCGATCGTTATGTTGCCAACCACGTCCAAAATCTTTTGGTGAGGGAACCCGCCTTTAAAATCCAAAGTGGTTGGGATTCCAATATGCTTGGGGTTGTTGGTTAAATTTTTCAGGGTTCCCTCGAGGTCGCCGGCTTGGCCTTGATCGGATTTCGAAGAAATCGTCGCCTTCTTTAGCCAAAAACGCGGGTAGCTCACGGTGATTGGAAAGCGAAAATTGACGCCGTTTGCTCTTTCCATAGGGGTGAGCATCTGTTTTTGCTTTTCTTTCTTTCTTTCCTCAGCAGACTTTGGCGGCGGGATGTATTGGCGAGCAATGTCTTTGTACTTATAGAGTCCACCCAATTGAGAAGCAATCAGGTTGCCCAAAAGCATCTTATTGATTTCCTTGGGATCCAAAGACGGGATATTCAGTTTTTCTGTGATACCGTCAATGTCGTCTTGCACCATCTTTTCAAGGCTCTTGTACTCGGCCTTGTATTTTTTCATATCGGCATCAAGAGCTTTTTTTGCGGCTTCGATATTTTTGTATTTAGAACGTGCCTCTTTGTAGACTTGGTCTACCTTTTTTAAGGACTCGCTTATGGCTTTGGGGTTTTTGGTATCGATTTTTAGTCCTTCCACTTTTTTCACAAGCTGTTTGAGCTCGCTTTCATCAGGGAGTTCGTCGATTTTCTTTTTCCACTCTTGTTCTTTGCCTTTTAGTTCTTGCTCAAGCGCTTTGACTTTCTTTTGGCTTTGAATTTGATTTTCTAAATTTTTCAACTGATCTTTGACGTCGGTTCCGCCGGCAACCGCAAACACGTCAGACAAAAGGTTTTTTTCGTTTTTGTCTTTTAACTGGTTAATGGTTTTCTCGGCGGCTTTGGCGACCTCGCCTTTGGCCTGCGAGGATTGGGCTTCTGGTGGCAAAACTCGGCCGGGTCGTTTTCTTTTTGATTGAGTCTGGATTTCCAATATTGAAGACTCGGGTATAACAAACTTGCCTCGCAACAACCCATCCCAAAGCAATTTCAGGCGGATTTTCCCGATTTGCACAATATTGAACTCTGGATTTTTTTTATCAGTCACCTGAATGTTGAGTATGCTAATTGAGGGTTCAAGGAAGCTGGTGCGAACGGCTCCAATATTGACTTCAGCCCCATTGGCTTGGGTGGCGCCAAACTGCAGGCCGTAGCGAAGATGGGCATCGAAGTAATATTTAAAATAGAAACCGAAAAGGACAATGAGTATTGTCAGCGGGAGAATGGCTTCAATTCGAATCGGACCTTTCTTTTTAACTTTTTTTTCTTTAGCCATAAAACTCGTCGTACTTTACGTACCATTTGTAAAATCCAGTGGCTTTAACAGCCTTAAAGAATTTGGATTGTTTGAATTTCTCATAGACGTTTTTGCGGTACTTTTTCACTAGGTAGAGGCTGGCAAAAAAAACCACAGGGGTCAGAATCAGCGACAGCACTCCTGAGCCCATTACGATCGTATTATAAAAGCGAGTCCAAGGTACAATGGGCATATTGTAAAGGCTGGTGAAAAGGGGTTTTAGGCTTTCGCTTCTCAGTACCGAATCGCCAACGGAATGGAATAAGGGATCCATAAGGTAGGCCATAAACTTGAAGAAAAAAGCCGCCACAAAAGCCGCCCCAATCTGGACCCGAAAAAAAAGCAGAATCAAGAAAACGAGAATGGTTTGCAGAGAAAAAGCGGGGGTCATTCCAAGTACAAAGCCAAAAGCGATTCCCCAGGCGATTTGGTTGGTTCCGGTTTCTGAGTTTAAAAGCTTTACCAGTTGGAAAAGCTGTTTAAGCAGGTAGGTCATAAAAACTCCTTGAGGCCTGATTTTATGCAATTAAAAGGGGGATGGCTAGACTGGGAGAAAAGATGCGTGTGGTGTGTCAAAATTCTTTTGTCTAACCAACAGCTTATGCGTATAAACAGGCCATGCGTTCCATTACTGACCGGAGGACATAGACATGAACATACCTTATCTCGACTTGACCATTCAGCAGAAAGCCATTGAACCCCAATTGCAGGATTTGATTCAAAAAGTCCTCCGTGGTGGGCAGTATATTCTGGGCCCTGAAATTGAAGAGTGTGAAAAACGTTTGGCCGAGTATGTGGGTGCCCCTTATTGCCTGACGGCTGCCAGTGGAACTGACGCTTTGTTGATGGCGTTGTTGGCTCATGGAGTCGAAGCCGGTGATGAAATTATTGTTCCTGCGTTTTCGTTTTTTGCCACCGCCGAGGTGGTGGCCCTGATTGGGGCTGTGCCGATTTTTGTGGATATCGAAGAAGACAGTTTCAATATGGATGTTTCGAAAGTGGAAGCCTTGATCACAAATAAGACTCGAGGCATCTTGCCGGTTTCCTTATATGGGCAGATCGCCGATATGGATGAACTGAATGCTATAGGTAAAAAACATAACATTGTGGTGATGGAAGACGCGGCACAGAGCTTCGGGGCTCGCTATAAAGGCAAAGTTAGCGGCAACGTCAGCGACTACTCGTGCACCAGCTTCTTCCCGGCCAAGCCCTTGGGTTGTTACGGTGATGGTGGCGCTGTTTTTTGCCAAACCGAAGATCAATATCAAGCCATGGCCGAGGTGCGCGTTCACGGACAGTCGGGGCGCTACCACCACACCCGTCTCGGTTTTAACTGCCGCATGGATACGATCCAGGCGGCCGTAATTTTGGCTAAATTAGACCGTTACCCTTGGGAAGTGGAGCAGCGACAAAGAATTGCATCCGAATACAGCCAAGCCCTTTCTAGTGTTGAAGGAGTCGTGACTCCGGTGATTCGCGACGACCGAGATTCTGTTTTTGCTCAATACACTCTTCGTTTCAAAAACCGCGATCAAGTGCAAAAAGCCTTGGCGGATTTAGGTGTACCCACTTCGATCCATTACCCCAAAGGCATGCACGAACAACCGGCCCTAGAAAAATTTAAGCCCAAGCAGGCGATGACTGTGACCGAAACCGTTTGCGAAGAAGTGTTGAGCCTGCCGCTTTATGCCGACATGCCTGATCAGCATGTTCAACATGTGATCGAAAGCGTGAAAAAGGTAATGGGTTAGTTAAAGAAGCACCCCAGGCCAATAGTGCCGTGAGCAGTTCCGATCCCGAAATTGTTTTGCTCGGTGCTTCCGACGAGCTGCGGGGTCGATCGAACAAATTGCACGGCATTCACATTGAAAGAAGCATCCAGAAACCAGCTTTTTGAAATAAACATTCGGCCTCTGGCTTGCCAGGAGAATGAAAACCCCAGTTTTTCAGGCCCAAGCAACAGCGGATAGTAATAAAAAGAAATTTCCATCCATTTTGGGTAGCGAAAAAACGGTACGATATTAAAGATATCATCGATAATTTTTTGCGGAGCTGTATGCCAAAAGCCGCCAATGCCCAGCAACCGAGTTTCGATGTCGGTACTGAGACTACGAAATAATTTGAACTGCAAATAGCGTAGACCAAGGCCAAAACTGCTTTGCACGGGGCGCACGCCTTGGCTAAGGCGAAACATCAAGTCGAAGTTGATCGGTAGCACTGAAATTTTTTCGGGGAAATCTTTTTTTGGTTTAAAACCTTCGATGGTTTCATAAATATTGGCTGAAATTCCCCAGCGCTGGTATGAATACTTTGATTTGTCCCAAATTTGTTCAAACCAGTGCTCGGCCCAAAAGTTGTATCCCGGGACCACATCAAGCGTCGGGCTTGTTGAAAGCGCTAAGGCTCCAGACACGGCGCTGTGATGGGCCCTAAAAATCCGCTGCGAAAAAAAGTAGTTTTTATCTTTGGCTTGGTGGCTCAGATAATGTTGATTCACTTCGCCTTTGTTAGGGGTCGGGAACTTCCACAAAAACTCTTTTTGATTTTCGTGAATAAAAAGTTGGTTTTCGACTTCGGCGGCTAAAACTTCTGACTCTTTTTTGGTTCCTTTTAAGTCTACTTCGTAAGTGTAGGTGGCAATAGGGATGTCACGGTTCAAT